>JADCGQ010000076.1 GCA_020248945.1 Rubrivivax sp. | reverse complement strand
GCGCACCGACTCCCCTGCGCTGCTCGACTGGAGGGGGCACCGCAAAACTCGCTGCGTTCGCTGCGCGAACCCCGCTCAAACAGTTGCGGTGAGTCAGTTCACGAAGCGCGCTGCGCGCGCCCCCCTCAAGTCTGCGCTGCTCGGCGCCCCACATAGCGCCCGCACCGTGCACCGCCTGCCGCTCATCCACCACCCAGGTGTTCGGTCCGAGAGCCAACCCCGGTGGATGCAAAGGGCTGTGCGGGCGGGGGCTGCGGCGGTGCTCCACGAGGCTTCGACAAGCTCAGCCCGAACGGAGGAAAGGGCTTCGACAGGCTCAGCCCGACCGGAGGGGAGGGACGAGCGGCCGCCACTGGGCGGCAGTTGCCCGCCGCCTTGCTCTTCAGCGACTCTCAGAAGTGAATGCCGCGCATCATCTGCTGCATCGCCATCGCCTCGGGGCTCAGCTGTGAGCGGCCGCTCTTGTCGCCCTTGGCCGCGTCGCTGTCGGGGAACATGCGGAACGACGTGTTCATGACGATCTGCGCGATGCGCGGCGACACTGCGTGCAGCACTTCGCCAGTCACGCCCAGGCGCGTGGCGATGCGCACCGGCTTGGCGATGCAGGCCTGCGCGATCATGTCGGCGGCTTCTTCGGGCGCCAGCGTCGGCACGTTGTTGTAGATCTTGGTCGGCGCGATCATCGGCGTGCGCACCAGCGGCATGTTGATGGTGGTGAAGGTGATGCCCTGGTCGGCGTACTCGCTGCTGGCGCAGCGGGTCCAGGCGTCCAGCGCCGCCTTGCTGGCCACATACGCGCTGAAGCGCGGCGCGTTGGTCAGCACGCCGATGGAGCTGATGTTGACGACGTGGCCCTTGCGCTTCTTCACCATGCCCGGCAACAGGCCCATCGTCACACGCAGGCAGCCGAAGTAGTTGAGCTGCATCGTGCGCTCGAAGTCGTGGAAGCGGTCGTAGCTGTTTTCGATGGCGCGGCGGATGCTGCGGCCGGCGTTGTTGATGAGGAAGTCGACGCCGCCGTGCTCTTCTTCCAGCGCCTTGACGAAGGCGGCGCAGCCTTCGGCGTCGGCAATGTCGACGCTGTAGCTGAACACCTTCGGGTCGGCCGTGCCCTTGCCCTTGGCGTAGGCCACGATTTCCTTCACGGCTTCGGCCAGCTTGTCGGCATCACGCGCGCAGATCACGGTGATGGCGCCGGCCTCGGCGAACTTGCACGCCGCCGCCAGGCCGATGCCCGAGCTGCCGCCGGTGACGAGCACCACCTTGCCGCCCACCGTGCCCTTCAGGCTGCGGTCGATGAAGAGATCGGGGTCGAGGTGGCGCTCCCAGTAGTCCCACAGGCGCCAGGCGTAGTCGTGCAGGTTGGGGCACTCGATGCCGCTGCCCTTGAGCGCGGCGTCGAGCTCGCGGCGGTCGAAGCGCGTGGGGTAGTTGACGAGCTGGAAGATGTCTTCCGGCAGCCCCAGGTCCTTCATCACCGCGTTGCGGATGCGGCGCACCGGCGCCAGCGCCATCAGGCCCTTCTTCACGCTCTTCGGGATGAAGCCCAGCAGCGCGGCGTTGACGAACAGGTTCATCTTCGGCGCGTGCGCGGCCTTGCTGAAGATATCGAGCACGTCGCCGACGCGGTAACCCTGCGGGTCGACGATGTGGAAGCACTTGCCGGCCAGCGCGTGCTTGGAGTGGCTGATGTGGTCCAGGCAGGCCACGACGAAGTCGACCGGCACGATGTTGATGCGCCCGCCCTCCAGGCCCACGCTCGGAAACCACGGCGGCAGGATCTGCCGCATGCGCTGGATCAGCTTGAAGAAGTAGTAGGGGCCGTCGATCTTGTCCATCTCGCCGGTGGCGCTGTCGCCCACCACGACCGCCGGGCGGTACACCGTCCACGGCACCTTGCACTCCTGGCGCACGATCTTCTCGCTCTCGTGCTTGGTCATGAAGTACGGGTGGTCCAGGCCCTCGGCCTCGTCGAACATGTCTTCGCGGAACACGCCCTCGTACAGGCCCGCGGCGGCAATGCTGCTGACGAGGTGGAAGTGCTTCGCATCCACCGCCTTGGCGAACTCGCAGACGTTGCGCGTGCCCTCGACGTTGACGGCGATCTGGCTGTCGGCGTCGGCGCCCAGGTCGTAGACGGCGGCCAGGTGGTAGACGGCGTCGACCGTACCCTTCAGGGCCTTCATGGCGTCCGATGCGACGCCGAGCTTCTTGGCCGTGAGGTCGCCCGTGACCGGCTGCGCGCGTTTCTTGGCGGCGCCGGAGAGGCCCCAGTACTCGTACAGCGCCTCGAGCTTGCCTTCGCTGCCGGCGCGCACCAGGAAGCTGACGCTGCTGCCGCGCCGGCCGAGCAGGGTCTTGACGAGGCGCTTGCCGATGAAGCCGGTGGCGCCGGTGACGAAGTAGTGCATGCCGGGATCTCCTCGTTCGGGGGTTCGTTCGGCTCGCAGGATAGAGCGATCTCACTAGCAATCTAGGGTGCCGGCTCCAGGGGGGAACCCTATATTCCCATCGCAGCGCCGCCATGTCGTGTGGCGCACCACTCCTCACGAGGAAGCACCATGGTCAAGAAGATGAAGAGCAGTGAGAGCGGCGCCGACAAGAGCAGCAGCAAGGGCGCTGCCGGCCTGATGGACAGCCAGCTCGCCGGCGCCGTGAAGGATTCGGCCCAGCAGATCTGGCTTGCCGGCATGGGCGCCTTCAGCAAGGCCCAGGAAGAAGGCACCAAGGTCTTCGAAGCCCTGGTCAAGGAAGGCATCACGTTGCAGAAGAAGACGCAGGGCATGGCCGAGGACAAGATTTCCGAGGTCACCGGCAAGATGACGTCGATGGCCGACACCGTGCAGGCCAAGGCTGGCCAGAACTGGGACAAGCTCGAGGCCATCTTCGAGGCGCGCACCGCCAAGGCCATGAACAAGCTGGGCGTGCCCACGGCCAAGGACGTGCACGCGCTGACGCAGCGCGTCGACGAGCTGGCCGCCGCCGTGGCCAAGCTGTCCAAGGGCACGGCCAAGGCCGAGCCGGCCGCCAAGGCGCCGGCCAAGCGCGCCGCCAAGGCCGCTGCCAAGCCCGCTGCCAAGCCCGCGCCGGTGCCGGCCGTGCCGGTGAAGCGCACCCGCCGCAAGGCGGCTGCGGCCTGATCCAGAGAGCTGAACGATGAGCCGCATCGGCCTGGCCCTGGCCGGTGGCGGCCCGCTGGGCGCGGTCTACGAGATCGGCGCCCTGTGTGCGTTGCAAGAGTCCGTCAGCGGGCTTGACCTCAACGCGATGGACGGCTACGTCGGCGTGTCGGCCGGCAGCTTTCTGGCCGCCGGCCTGGCCAACGGCATGACGGCGCGCGAGCTCTGCACGGCCTTCATCGACGGCGATTCGCGTCACCCTGATCACGTACCGGCGGCGATGTTCACGCGGCCGGCTTTCGGCGAGATCGCGTCCCGCCTGGTCGCGCTGCCGCGGCTGGCCGGGCAGGCCGGCTGGCAGGCCCTGCGCGGCCGGCCCTGGCTGACGGCCCTCGAAAGCCTGGGCCGCGCGCTGCCCACGGGCCTGTTCAGCCACGCGCCCATCGAGGCCCGGCTGGCCTCGTTGCTGTCGGCACCGGGCCGCAGCGATGACTTCCGCACGCTGGCAGCCGTTCGTGGCCGCCGGCTCGTCATCGTCGCCACCGATCTGGACAGCGGCGAGGCCGTGCCCTTCGGTCAGCCGGGTTTCGACCACGTGCCGATCTCGCGCGCCGTGGCCGCGAGCGCCGCGCTGCCGGGCCTGTTTCCACCGGTGGCGGTGGACGGCCGCTGGTGCGTGGACGGCGCGCTGAAGAAGACGCTGCACGCCAGCGTGCTGCTGGACGACGGCGCCGACCTGGTGCTGTGCCTGAACCCGCTGGTGCCCTTCGACGCCACCCATTCGCAGCGCCACCGCGTGCTGGCGGCTGGCGAGGCGCCGATCCCGCGCATCGTCGACGGCGGGCTGCCGGTGGTGCTGAGTCAGACCTTCCGCAGCCTCATCCACTCGCGGCTGGAACTCGGGCTCAAGGGCTATGGCGCGAGCCACCCGCGTGCCGATCTGCTGCTGTTCGAGCCCGACCACCGCGATCCGGCGCTGTTCATGGCCAATATCTTTGCCTATGGACAGCGGCGCGCGCTGGCCGAGCACGCCTACCAGGCCACGCGGGCCAACCTGCGCAAGCGCCGCAGCAGCCTTCGCCCGCTGCTGGCGCGCCACGGCCTGGCGCTGGACGACGCCGCGTTGGACGACCCCTTCCGCCGCCTGCTGCGCCGGCGGCGCCTGCGCCCGGCCGCGCTGGGCAGCGAGGCCACCCGCACGCTGCAGCGCCTGGACGAGGTGCTCGACGATCTGGCGCGTGCCTTGCCCGCAGCCTGAACCGCGCCCGGGCTCAACCCGCGGCGGTGGCGGCCGATATCCCCGGCCATGAGCCCGCCGCGCGCGACCCGCCCCTCCGCCGCCACCGCTGCCGCAGCCGCTGCCGCTGCCGACCTGCCTGGGCGCCAGATGGCGCATGCACTGGGCCGTCTGCTCGACCGCGCCCGCGGTTCCCGTGAAGTCCTGCCGCACCTGGCGGCGCTGGAGCGCGGCCTGATCAGCAACGGCTCCGCGGCCATCGACCGCATCCCCAAGCAATGGCTCGGCCGCATTGCCTCGCAGCTGGCCAGCCTGCCGCTGCCGCCAGAGGAAGCGCCGTTGCACGATCTGCTCAAGCGGTTGTCGGGCCGGCTGGACGACGGCACCATCGAGTGGCAGGAGCCCAGCCTTCATGGCAGCTTCGACCCCGAACGCACGGTCGTGATCCGCGAGATCAGCCACAGCGAGTTCATGGCCGAGGCCGACGCCCAGGCCACCACGATGCAGTTGCCGCTGCGCGAACTCGGAGCCGATCAGCCCAGGTAGCGCCGCTCCAGGTGCGCCTTGAAGTGCGCCGGGTTCAGCGGCTCGCCGCTGGCGCGGCGCGCGAGCTCGTCGGTCGTCCAGCGGCTGGCCTGGCTCCAGATGTTCTCGCGCAGCCAGTCGAAGACCGCGCCCAGTTCGCCGCGGACGATGCGCGCGTCCAGGTCGGGCATGGCTCGGCGCATGGCGGCAAACCACTGCGCGGCATACATCGCGCCGAGTGAATAGCAGGGGAAGTAGCCGAACAGCGCCTCGGGCCAGTGCACGTCCTGCATCGGGCCGTCCTTGAAGTTGCCGCGCGTGTCCAGCCCCAGCAGCTCGTGCATCCTGGCGTCCCAGAGCGCGGGCACGTCCTCGATCTCGATCTCGCCTTCGATCAGCAGCTTCTCGATCTCGTAGCGCAGGATGATGTGCGCGGGGTAGGTGACCTCGTCCGCATCGACGCGGATGAAGCCCGGCTTCACACGCGTCAGCAGCTTGGCCAGGTTGGCGGGTGCGAACGCCGGCTGCTCGCCGAAGGCCTGCACCACCAGCGGCGCCAGGTGCTGGATGAAGCCCGGGTGGCTGCCCAGCTGCATCTCGAAGCCCAGGCTCTGGCTCTCGTGCAGCGCCATGCTGCGCGCCTCGGCCACGGGCTGGCCGAGCAGCTCGCGCGGCAGGTTCTGCTCGTAGCGGCCGTGGCCGGTTTCGTGCACGGTGCCCATCAGGCTGCCGAGGAACTCGTCTTCGCGGAAGCGCGTCGTCATGCGCACGTCTTCGGGCACGCCGCCGCAGAAGGGGTGGGTCGACACATCCAGCCGGCCGCCGGCGAAATCGAAGCCCACCAGCTTCATCACGGCCTCGCACAGCGCGCGCTGCTGGGCCACGGGGAAGGGGCCTTGCGGCTGCAGCACTTCTTCGTGCGCCTGGCGCTCGGTGACCTGGCGGATGAGCCCCGGCAGCCACTGCCGCACCTCGCCGAACACCTGGTCGACCTGCTCGCAGCGCATGCCGGGCTCGAAGCGGTCCATCATCGCGTCGTACTTGCGCACCCCGGTGAGCTGGCTCAGCAGCTCGGCCTCCTGGCGGGCGTTGGCCAGCACCGGGCGCAGGTTCTCGACGAAGCCGGCCCAGTCGTTGGCCGGGCGCTGCGTGCGCCAGGCGTGCTCGCAGCGCGAGGTGGCCATCTGCTGGGCCTGCACCAGCGCCTCGGGCAGCGCATTGCTGGCACGCCACTGGCGGTGCATCTCACGCAGGTTGGCGCGCTGCAGCTCGCTCAGCGGCTCCTGCTCGGCGCGGGCCATCTGGTCCGGCAGCTTCGGGTCGGTGCGCATGCGGTGCAGCAGCGCGGCCATTTCGGCCATCGCGGCGGCGCGGGCCTCGTTGCCCTTGGGCGGCATGTTCGAGGCCTGGTCCCAGCCGGCGATGCTTTGCAGGTGGCCGAGGCGGTGCAGGCGGGTCCAGGTGCCGGTGAGGTCGTCGTAGGAGGGGGTGGCGGTGCTCATCGCGGGGGGCTCAGGAAAGCAAAGCCGCCATTGTCCGGGCTTCAGAGTTCCAGCGCTCCCGGGAAGAACCAGATCGCACCCCCCACGTAGAACAGGTAGCGCAGAAACTTGCCCACGGCCATGTAGAAGGCGCAGGGCCAGAACGGCAGCTTCAGCCAGCCGGCCACGGCGCACAGCGGGTCGCCGACCACCGGCAGCCAGCTCAGCAGGCACGACGGCGGGCCCCACTTGCGCGCCCAGGCCAACGCCCGCTCGGTGCTGGGCTTGGGCTTGGCGATCTGCTCGTAGGCGAGCTCGGCGCCGTAGCCCATCCAGTAGCTGATGCAGCCGCCCAGGGTGTTGCCGGCGGTGGCCACCACGAGGGCCGGCCAGAACAGATCGGGGTTCACCTTCACGAGGCCGAAGACCACCGGCACGCTGGCCATCGGCAGCAGCGTGGCCGACACGAGCGACACGATGAACACCGACGCCAGGCCGTATTGCGGCAGCGCCATCGTGGCCATCAGCGAGTGCAGCCAGGCCTCCATCAGCGCCGGCCCTCGGCCGAAGCACCCGTCATCGCGACACGCTCCGCGGCTGGCCCTGGGCGTCGATGGCGACGTAGGTGAGGTCGGCCTCGGTCACCTTCACCACCTGCAGCTGGCTCGGGTTGCGCTCGGCGATCACGGTCACGTGCACCGAGATGCTGGTGTTGCCGATGCGCGTGATGCGGGCGTAGAAGCTGAGCAGGTCGCCCAGGCTCACCGGCTGCTTGAACACGAACTGGTTGACGGCCACGGTGGCGATGCGTCCGCGCGCCACGCGCGCCGGCAGCACCGAGCCGGCGAGGTCGACCTGGGCCATGATCCAGCCGCCGAAGATGTCGCCGTTGGCGTTGACGTCGGCCGGCAGCGGAATGACGCGCAGCACGAGCTGGCTGCCGTCGTCCAGCTGCGGGGGCGCCAGCATCGGCGCGTCGTCGGCTTCGGTCATCGAGAAAGGCTCCCTGGGGGCGGCCAAGGCGACAATGCGCGCCCCATGACCCCGTCCCCCACTGTAGCGGGCAGCGCGATCGGCCCCACCCCCGAGCTGCAACGAGACCTGTCGCGCCGGCTGGACAAGCTGCGCCGGGTGTTCGACCTCGACGAGGTGCGCCGTGCAGCGCTGGCCGCCGAGCAGGTGGTGAGCTACTACGAGGACTGCCACGACGCCTACCGCAAGTACCACAGCCGCGAAGGCGCGGTGCACATGGCGCTGAACGACGGCGACCGCTTCGATCCCGACGGCTTCTTCGGCCAGCTGCGCCGCCTGGAGCAGGCCTGGAGCGCGCCACCGGCCGCCGTGCTGGAGCTCGCCTTCGGCCAGGGTTTCAACCTCGAGTACCTGGCCAAGCGCCACGCCGGCACGCAGTTCCTGGGCATCGACCTCACGCCGGCGCACCAGCGCATCGCCGCCGAGCGCATGGCCCGCGCGGGCCTGGGCCACGTGCGCCTGTACGGCGGTGATTTCCACCACCTGCCCTACGACGACGCCTCGGTGGACGTGGTGTTCTGCATCGAGGCCTTCTGCTACGCCACCGATCTGCCACGCGCGCTGGCCGAGGTGCGGCGTGTGCTGCGGCCGGGCGGGCGCTTCACGCTCTTCGACGGCTACTACACGCGGCCGCTGGCGCAGATGGACGCCGACGGCGCGCTGGCGTGCGAGCTGGTGGCGCGTGGCATGGCGATGGACACGCTGCAGGTGCAGGGCGATCTGCTGGCGGCCGCCCGCAACGCCGGCTTCGTGCCCGCCGAGCCGGTGGCATTGGACACCGAGGTCATGCCCAGCCTGCGCCGGCTGGAAAGCGTCACCGGTGCCATCATCCGCTGGCCCTGGCTCGGCCGCCGTGCGCTGGCGCGGCGCAGCGCGCTGCGGGGGCGCAACACCCTGTCGGGCTACCTGATGCGCACGGCGGTGGCGATGGGGCTCATCGGCTATCGCGAGCTCCGGCTCGACGTGCCGCGCTGAGCCTGGCTGCCGCCCCCGGCGGCACGGGCCCTGCACGCACTCCACCTCCAGAAGCGACCTCACCCCCTGATGCGATCACACGCCCACCCGACCCCCGCGCCGCCGACCCCGGCCGCGCCGCAGGCCCGCCGTTCCGACTGGGCCACGCTCGGGTTGCTGCTGCCCTACCTGTGGCGCTACCGCTGGCGCGTGGGCGCGGCGCTGGCCTTCCTGCTGGCGGCCAAGGCGGCCAACGTCAGCGTGCCGGTGCTGCTGAAGTACCTGGTCGATTCGCTCTCCATCAAGCCTGGCGAGGCGGCCGCGCTGCTGGTGGTGCCGGTGGGCCTGCTGGTGGGCTACGGCCTGCTGCGGCTGAGCACGAGCCTGTTCACCGAGCTGCGCGAGCTGATCTTCGCCAAGGCCACCGAAGGCACGGCGCGCAGCATCAGCCTGCAGGTGTTCCGCCACCTGCACGCCATGAGCCTGCGCTTCCACCTCGAGCGCCAGACCGGCGGCATGACGCGCGACATCGAGCGCGGCACGCGCGCCGTGCATTCGCTCATCAGCTACTCGCTCTACAGCATCTTCCCGACCCTCGTCGAGGTGGTGATGGTGCTCACGCTGCTGGCCTGGAAGTTCGACGCCGCGTTCGCCTGGATCACCGGCGGCGCGCTCGTGGCCTACATCGTGTTCACGGTCACGGTGACCGAGTGGCGCACCAAGTTCCGCCGCGAGATGAACGAGCTCGACAGCACCGCGCACACGCGTGCCATCGACTCGCTGCTGAACTACGAGACGGTGAAGTACTTCGGCAACGAAGACTTCGAGACGCGCCGCTACGACGAGAACCTCGAGCGCCTGCGCCGGGCTTCACTGAAGAGCCAGACCACGCTGTCCCTGCTCAACACCGGGCAGCAGCTCATCATTGCCACGGCGCTGATCGCGATGCTGTGGCGCGCCACGCAGGGTGTGGTCGACGGGCGCCTCACGCTGGGCGACCTGGTGATGATCAACGCCTTCATGATCCAGCTCTACATCCCGCTGAACTTTCTGGGCGTGATGTACCGCGAGATCAAGCAGGGCCTCACCGACCTGGACAAGATGTTCTCGTTGATGGAGAAGCACCGCGAGATCGACGACGCGCCCGGTGCGCCGCCGCTGCGGGTGAGCGAGGGTGCGGTGCGCTTCGAGCACGTGGGCTTTGCCTACGACCCCGCGCGCCCCATCCTGCACGACCTGAGCTTCGAGATCCCGGCCGGCAAGACGGTGGCCGTGGTGGGCCCGAGCGGCGCGGGCAAGAGCACGCTGGCGCGCCTCTTGTTCCGCTTCTACGACGTGAACTCGGGCCGCATCACCATCGACGGCCAGGACATCCGCACCGTCACGCAGGCCAGCGTGCGGGGCGTCATCGGCATCGTGCCGCAGGACACCGTGCTATTCAATGACACCGTGCAATACAACATCGCCTACGGTCGCACCGGGTCCACGCGCGACGAGGTCGAGGCGGCGGCGAAGTCGGCGCACATCCACGACTTCATCGCCGCCACGCCCAAGGGCTACGACACCATGGTGGGCGAGCGCGGCCTCAAGCTCAGCGGCGGCGAAAAGCAGCGCGTGGCGATTGCGCGCACGCTGCTGAAGAACCCGCCGATCCTCATCTTCGACGAGGCCACCTCGGCGCTGGACAGCGCCAACGAACGTGCGATCCAGGCCGAGTTGCGCGCCGCAGCCCAGGGCAAGACGGCGCTCGTCATCGCGCACCGGCTGAGCACGGTGGTCGACGCGCACGAGATCGTCGTGCTCGAAGCCGGCCGCGTGGTGGAGCGCGGCCCGCATGCCGATTTGCTGGCGCGCGGTGGGCGCTACGCCGAGATGTGGCGCCTGCAGCAAAGCGGGCAGGGCCTTTAGGCGCAGACGGCGGCAGCCGGCCCTGAGCTGACGAAGCGTCCTCAGAACTCGATGCCCCGAAGCGGCCCGTCGACATGTCGTTGAGTCACTGGCCGTCCAACCAAAGCGTCTGATGCACTAACTCAGGCGAACCGACAGTCCAGGCAATCGAAGACTCTGCCCAGGCCCGGGCAGCAGCCTCTGGTCGTGCGCGTAGCCGTCCACAACCTCGATGTTCCAGTGGGGGCGCCTGAAGTACCGCTGCATGGCGCGGGCCAAGGTGTCGAAGGTCCACGCCGTGTGGATGTTGCTGTCGAGATGGTGGATCCCAGGCTGGGTCAGCAAGTCCAGCATCGCCTGCGCGGTGTCGTCCATGAATGAGCATGCCGGAATCCAGCGTCGGCTGGCGGCAATCCGGCCCTCTTCGGCCTGCCAGCGGTCCAGGGTTGCGAGCATGTGGTTCGGTGGGCGCTGGCCAGGCTGGAACCCGCCGGCCTCCTCTCGGGGAATCTGCCACCCGATGCGCACGATGCTGGCACTCGGATGTGCGCACTGCACCGCATCTTCGGCGGCGATCTTGGCGCGGGCATAGTCGTCGACGGCGTTAGGCGTGTCGTCCAGCCCATGTGGGCCGTCGGGCTTGTGATTGAACACCATCGCGGTGCTGCAGAACAGAAAAGGAATGCCAAGACGTACCGCGCACGTTGCCAGCGCCGCCGTACTCGCCGTATCCGCAAGGCCCAGATGTGCCACCGCCTCAGGGGCCCATTGGGCAAAGCTGTTGGTGAAACCCGGACCTTCGGCTGGTCCAGCGGCGCGATGGTCCCAGGCCAGTGCGTCATGGCCTTGGGCGAGCGCGGCCTCTGCCAACAAGGGCGCCAACGTGCCGCTGAGTCCCGTGACGAGCAGCCGCATGGCACTCACCGGCCGCGCGTGGCCAGCCAGCCGTACAGGCTGTAGCCCACCAAATCGGGCATGGCGTAGTCGGGGAAGTCCTGGGCAAGCGCGGCCTGGATGCGGGCGATCGAAGGAGCTTGCCTGGCCGCGCCGTACAGGTCCGTGCGCCGGGCGCCCAGCGCGGCTTCCTCGGCGGTCACGGCTGACTCGGCCCGCTTCAGATAGTCGAGCTGGGCCTGCACGGCCTGGGCTACCGGCAGCACTGGCCCCCGGCCAGCGAATAGCCGGGCCTGTGCGTGGCCCTGGGCCAGCCCGGGCAACTGCTGCAGGCTGGCGCGCCAGGCAGCGAGGTTGAACACGGGCTTGCCGGTGTCCACGCCGCCTTCAAGCCAGGCATGGGTGCGGTTGGCCACGAGGTCGCCCACGATCAGGTCGCCGGTCGAGTCGACGCGAACCACGGTTTGCGTGCCGCTCACGCCGCCTTGTGCCAGTTCGATGAGGCTGAGCGTGTCGCCGTTCTTCAGCTCCACCACCAGCTTGCCGGTAAAGGTTTGCTTTGGCAATTCAAGGCGCGGGTAGGTGTCTGCGCTGAAGGCCTTGGCCATGTTGACCCAGTAGTACTGCTTGTAGGCATGCACGCCGGGCATCTGTGCCGCCGTGGCGGCTGTAGAGATGCTGACGGCGCCGGCCCCGTGGAACACCGACAGGCCGTTGAACTTGTCCGGGTTGGGGTGGGTAACGATCACGCGCCTGATCGGTGAGCGGGTCTGGCGGCCGATGTCGGCCACCACGGCGCGCGCCAGGTCGGAGGTGAATTGGCTGTCGACCACCGTCACTTCCTGGCCGTCATCGATCCAGACGCTGTTGGTGTTGAAGCCGGCAGGTACGGACGTGTGCACCTGGACCTGTGTGCCGGGCGCTGCTGACGCTGTGCCGGTCACGGCGCTTGTAAGCACGGCGGCAGTGGCCAGGGCGGTGAACTGGTTGAGCATGATGGTTCCTTTTGTGACGGAGAGTGCAGAACCCAAACTGTGCTGCGGCGCGGGCGACCTGACTCGGCGAGTCCAGACAGCTTATGAGCCAAAATGGCCAAGCTGGAGGAAAGCATGGGCGTGGGTGACAGGCGTCTTTGTCGCCAAGGGGCGCCTGGGCACCCCAGACCTGCCATCGGGCGGCAGGCCGCGTGCCAGAGGGCCGAGAAACCTGCGAGCCGCCCGTAATCTGCGCGAGAGAAACTCGATGCCACACGCCGCCGACTTCGATCCCGACACGGCACCGCGTCAGACGATGGTGCTCTCGGTGCCGTACAAGCCGGGCATCGGCGACTGGCATGCGCACCGCCGCGCGCAGCTGATTCACGCCAGCGAAGGCGTCGTGACCGTGCAGACGAAATCCGGCCACTGGGTGGTGCCACCGCAGCGGGCGGTCTGGATGCCACCGGGCGAGCGCCACTGTGTGTCGTCGCGCCGGGGGTACCAGCTGACTACGGTCTATATCGGCCGTAGCGCGGGCTTGCCGACCAGGCCGGCGGTGGTGGCCGTGAGTGCCCTGCTGGATGAGCTGCTGAAGGCGGCTGCGCTTGCGGGTGGCAAATACCCTCGACAGGGCCCAGCTGCGCGACTGATGCGGGTGCTGCTGGACCAGTTGCCCACCGAGCTTCTCACCCACGAAATCCCATCGCTGCACCTGCCCGAGCCGCGCGACGCGCGGCTGCGGCGCATGATGGCGCCGGTGCTGGCCGACCCGGCCTGTCCGACGGGGCTCGCAGAGCTGGCCGCAGCGGCTGGGCTGTCCATGCGCAGTGCTTCGCGCATGTTCCTGATGGAGACCGGTTTGACGCCGGGAGACTGGCGCACGCAGCGCCGGCTGCTGTCGGCCCTGGAGGCGCTCATCCAGGGCGAGAGCGTCACGCAAGTAGCCTTGGCCGTTGGCTATCAGGACACCAGCAGCTTCATTGCGGTGTTCCGGCGCGCATTTGGTGTGACGCCCGGCAGCATGGCCAAGGTGATCGGCGCGACAGGCTGATGGTCTCTGCCGGCAAAGCCCTTCTGGTGTTCAATCGGGCAACAATCGATTAGATCAAAGCTGCGGTGAGGCTCTGACGCTTTGCGCGGGACGACCGCGCTGATCTGCACGTCGTCAAACGAACTGTCCGTTGAACCTGCGGCAGTTACGCTGCCAAAAACGCTGCCCTTCACCAACAGCCGTTCTTGGCCGTTATGAAAAGCTTTCCATAATGCAGAGAGTCTTTTGGCTGGCGGGCGCGGCGTGCCAATGTCGGCCAGCGAGGCGATGCCGTCCCGCGGCCGGTAGCCAAAAGATCCCGTTGCGCTAAACCGCCGCACCGGCG
>JADCGQ010000075.1 GCA_020248945.1 Rubrivivax sp. | reverse complement strand
CCTGCGCCACGCTGGCGTTGGGCTCGCGGCCCTCGCGGATGGCGGCGATGAACTCGCGGTCCTGCAGCTCGATGCCGTTCATCGACACGTCCACGCCGCTGACGTCGATCTTCTCGTCCTTGCCGGTGTAGAGATCGTCATGCCGCGCGAGCTAGGCGCCGGTGGTGCCGATGTCGCGGAATAAGGTGCCTTGACCAGACATGGGCCCTTCGGTGTCGAAGCTCAAGCTGAGCGTGCAGATGGCGCCGTTGGCGGCCTTCAGCTGGTTGCTCATGTCCATGGCGATGCCCGGCGCCGACTCACCCGCCTTGATGCACTGGCGCACCCACTGGTGGCTGGGGTTGAAGCGGCGCGTGTGGCCGACCATGGCCACCAGGCGTGTTTGCTGCGGACGCCAGCCCGCGGCGGAGGCGTCTTCAGGGGCCACCAGCACTGACAGCGCCGGCGCATGGCAGCACTTCGACGCCTGGGCCTGGACTCGGAAGCTGTAGCAACCGGCGGCGGTCGGCACGCTCCGGGTTCTGCCTGAGCAAGCGACAGTCATCACGATGTAACGTTGGCGCGATTCAATGTAAGCGTTTTCATTTGTTCGTGGTCGTGTGCCCCGGCAGTCGGGGCACTTCACGGAGCCACCGTCATGAGCGCAAGTCGCACGTCACCCAGGGCCGCCGTCACGCTGCATGACGTGGCGCAGCGTGCGGGCGTGTCGGTGGCCACCGTGTCGCGGGTGTTCAACCACGCCACGGTGGTGAGCGCGCAGACCGCGCAACAGGTGCGCGAGGCGGCCGACGCCCTCGGGTTCCGCCTCAACCCGATGGGGCGTGCGCTGCGCGCCGGGCGCACCCGCGCCATCGGCGTGATGCTGCCCACGCTGGTGCACCCGGTGTTCGCGCACTGTCTGGACGCCATCGAGTCCGCGGCGCGTGCGGCGCAGCTGTCGGTGAGCTTTGCTGCCACCGGCTACGACGCCGGCAACGAGGAGCAGGCCAGCGAACTGCTGCTGCAGCAGCGCGTCGACGGCCTGTTGCTCACCGTGGCCGACGCCGCGCGCAGCCGCGTGCTCGACAAGCTCGACCACGAGGGCAAGCCTTATGTGCTGCTGTACAACCAGCCCGGCGCGCGCGGGCGCGCTTCGCAGCGGCCCAGCGTGTCGGTGGACAACCGCCTCGCCGCGCGCCAGATGGTGTCGCATCTGCTGCAGGCCGGCCATCGCCGCATCTGCATGGTGGCCGGCAGCTTTCGTCAGTCCGACCGCGCGCGGCTGCGCTTCAAGGGTTATGTCGACGCTATGACGCAGCACGGTCTCGCGCCGCTGGAGCCGCTCGAGACGGCCTTCATGACCGCCGACCTGAGAGCCCGGCTGCAAGACCTGCTGAGCCAGCGCGACGCCCCCACCGCGCTGTTCTGCTCGAGTGACCAGCTGGCCCTGATGGTGATGCGCGATCTGCGCCGCCTGGGCCTGCGCGTGCCGCAAGACATCTCCGTGGCCGGCTTCGACGGCGTGCCGGTAGGCGAGCTGATCACGCCGGTGCTCACCACCGTCGTGCAGCCCACCGCCGACATCGCGGCCTCGGCCTTCGATCTGCTGCAAAGCCTGATCGTCGGCGAGCGCTATCTCGGCCCCGCGCTGCTGCACCACACGCTGCGCGAAGGCGGCACGGTGGCCGTTCAGCACACCGCTGCCGTCGCTACCGGCTTGCCGGGCACCCGCCACGCCGGCACGGCTGGCTCTCCAGGCGCCTTCGAGGCACCTTCGGCGCCCGTCGCGGCGCATCCTGCCACCCACGCCCGTACGAAAGGCAACCCATGAACCGTCGAGACCTCCTGCAACTGGCCGGCGCCTCTGCCGTCGGCGCCGCCGCCACCACGCCCGCCTGGGCCCAGTCGGCCCGTGCCGTTTGCTACAACTGCCCGCCCGAGTGGGCCGACTGGGGCGGCATGCTGCGTCTCATTGGCCAGCGGCTGAACATCCAGGTGCCGCCCGACAACAAGAACTCCGGCCAGGCGCTGGCGGCACTGATCGCCGAGCGCGCCCGGCCGGTGGCCGACGTGGTGTACCTGGGTGGCCAGGTGGGCCCGCAGGCGCAGGCCGCCGGTGTGTTGACGCCCTACAAGCCGCAGCGCTTCGAGCAGGTGCCGGCCTCCCTGAAAGAAGCCGACGGCCATTGGTTCACCATCCACTCCGGCACGCTGGGTCTGTTCGTCAACACCGCCGCGCTGCGCGGCAAGCCGGTGCCGCGCTCCTGGGCCGACCTTCAGAACCCCACCTACCGCGGGCTCATCGGCTACCTCAACCCGGCCAGTGCCGCGGTGGGGCAGGTCGGCGTGATGGCCGTGAACCTGGCGCTCGGCGGCAGCTACGACAACCTCGATCCAGGCATCGATTTCTTCAAGAAGCTGCAGGCCAACCAGCCCATCGTGCCGACCCAGACCGCCTACGCACGGGTGCTGTCCGGCGAGATTCCGATCCTCTTCGACTACGACTTCAACGCCTACCGGGCCCAGTACAACGACAAGGCGCCGGTGCAGTTCGTCATCCCGTCGGAGGGCACGCAGCAACTGCCCTATGTGATGGGCCTGGTCAAGGACGGCCCGAACCCGCAACGTGGCCAGCAGATGCTGGACTTCGTGCTCTCCGAGGAAGGGCAGCGCCACTGGGCCAATGCCTTCCTGCGGCCGGTCTTCCCGCAGGCCATGTCGGCCGAGGTGCGTGCCCGCTTCCTGCCCGACACCGAGTACGCCCGCGCCCGCGCGCTCGATGTCACGCGGCTGGCCGCGGCGGCGCGCGCCATCGGCGAGCGCTACCAGAAGGACGTCGGCTGAAACGTCTGAGACGCGGGCCCGGCCGATGCTGAAGGACCGTTGGCTGCTGCTGGCCCTGATGGCGCCAGCGGGCATCTTCTTTGTCACCTTCTTCCTGCTGCCGCTGGGCCGGCTGTTTCTGGTGTCGGGGCAGGGCGAACTGGGCTGGGCGGTGTACCAGCATGCGCTGTTCGAGCCGCGCTACTGGCGCAGCCTGCTCAGCACCGTCACGCTGGCGCTCGTGACGACGGTGACGACGCTGGTCATCTCCGGCCTCGCCGGCGTGTTCCTGGCGCGCAACCGCTTCGCCGGCCGTGAGGTCCTGACGGCGATGCTGACCTTGCCCCTGGCCTTTCCGGGCGTGGTCATCGGCTTCATGATCATCATGCTGGGCGGGCGCCAGGGGCTGATCCCGGAGCTGAGCGACGCCCTCGGCCTGGGACGGGCGGTGTTTGCCTACTCGATGGTCGGCCTGTTCGTCGGTTACGTGTACTTCTCGATTCCGCGCACCATCCTCACCATCATGGCGGCCGCCGAGAAGCTCGACCCCCGCCTGGAGGAGGCGGCGCGTTCGCTCGGTGCCAGCCCGCTGCGCGTGGTGCGCGACGTGATCGTCCCGGCGCTGCGGCCGGCGCTGTTCGCCGCCGGTGCGATCTGCTTCGCCACCGCGATGGGCGCCTTCGGCACCGCCTTCACGCTGGCCACCAAGATCAACGTGCTGCCGATGGTCATCTACACCGAGTTCACTCTGCAGGCCAACATCGCCATGGCCGCAGCGCTGTCCTTCGTGCTGGGCCTGATCACCTGGGCCGCGCTGGCGCTGGCCCGCACGCTGGCGGGCGGCACGGTGGTGGCGGCGGCATGAGCGCGATCGGACACGCCCCATGAAGCGTTCGCCGTTCTTCTGGCCGCTGCTGGCCTTCACGGTGCTGGTGGCCGCTTTCCTCATCGTGCCGGTGGCCATGTCGGTGCTGGCGGGGCTGAACACCAACTACTTCATCGGCCTGAGTAGCGGGCTGACGCTGCAATGGGTGGTCAAGGTCTGGACCGACTACCAGGGCCCGATCTGGTTGTCGCTGGGCATCGCGCTGGGCTGCCTGGCGCTGACCCTGGTTCTGGGCGTGCCCCTGGCCTACGTGCTGGCGCGCAAGCAGGGCCCGGTGGCGCGCACGCTCGAGGAGATGCTGATGCTGCCGGTGGCCCTGCCGGGCCTGGCCACCGCGCTGGCCTTGATCGTGGCTTACGGTGCCGTGGGGGGCTTTCGCAGCCACTGGAGCTTCATCCTGGTCGGCCATGTGCTGTTCACGCTGCCCTTCATGGTGCGCGCGGTGCTGGCGGTCATGAACGCCATCGACATGCGCACGCTCGAAGAAGGCGCACGCAGCCTCGGCGCGAGCTTCGCGCAACGCTTCTTCGGCGTGGTGCTGCCCAACTGCCGCTCGGGCATCCTGGCCGGCTCGCTGATGGTGCTGACACTGTCGATCGGCGAGTTCAACATGACGCTGCTGCTGCACACCCCCTTCACCCAGACCCTGCCGGTGGGCCTGGCCGACGCCTATGCGTCGTTGCGCATCGAGGTGGGCAGCGCCTACACGGTGATCTTCTTCATCATGATCGTGCCGCTGCTGATCGCGCTGCAGTGGGTCGGTCGGGTACCGCAGGGCCGTTGACCATGGGCGCGACCGCATCTTCAGGCGTGGGCATCCGGCTCGTCCGCTGCGCCAAGACCTTCCAGGACACCCGGGTGCTCGAGCCGCTGGACCTGCAGATCGAGCCCGGCGAGACGCTGGTGCTGCTGGGCCCCTCGGGCTGCGGCAAGACGACCACGTTGCGCATCGTCGCCGGGCTCGAGGCCCCCGATGCCGGCGGCCAGGTCTGGTTCGGCGAAGACGACGTGACGCGCCTGCCCATCGAACGACGCCATGTCGGCATGGTGTTCCAGAGCTACGCGCTGTTCCCCAACATGAGCGTGCGCGAAAACGTCGAGTACGGCTTGCGCGTGCGCCGTGTCGACGCCGCCGAGCGCCGCCGCCGGGTCGATGCCATGCTCGAGATGACCGAGATCACCGAGCTGCAGCATCGGTCGATCGACCAGCTCTCCGGCGGCCAGCGCCAGCGGGTGGCGCTGGCGCGCGCCATCGCGCCACAGCCCCGCGTGCTGCTGCTCGACGAGCCACTGACGGCGCTCGACGCCCGCCTGCGCGAGAACCTGCGCACCGAGATCGACCGCCTGCTGCGGCGCCTGGGCGTGACCGCCGTCTACGTCACCCACGACCAGGCCGAGGCCATGGCGCTGGGCGATCGCATCGCCGTGATGGACCAGGGGCGGATGGCCCAGATCGGCACACCGCAGGCGATCTATTTCGAGCCGGCGAACGACTTCGTCGCCAGCTTCATCGGGACCCTCAACGTGGTGGCCGACGCCTTCGGCGCGGGGCGCACGGTGGCGTTCCGGCCCGAGGACGTGAGCCTGGTGCCCGCCCAGGATGCGACGGCGGCCGCCCCCGAGCGGGCGGTGGGCCCGCTGGGCCGCGTGAGTGCCAGCTTCTTCCTCGGCGACCATGCCCGCGTCGTGGTGGAGTTGCCGCCGCCGACCACACCGGGGCTGCGGGCGCCGGGCCTCGGGCACGATGCCGCCGGGCAGGCGGTGCAGCGTGTCACGGCGCGTGTCGCGCCGCGCCTGGCTCCACGCGTCGGCGATGCGGTGCGGCTCGTGGTCGCCGCCGGCGCGCTGCGCGATCTCTCGAAGGATCTTCCATGACTCTGCTGGTGCAACTGAGCGATCTTCACATCAAGGCCGGTAGACGGCCCGCCTACGGCCTGGTCGACACCGCCGCCATGCTGGAGGCCTGCGTCGAGCAGGTGGCGCGCCAGCATCCGGATGCCGACGCGGTGGTCATCACCGGCGATCTCGTCGACCACGGCACGCTGCAGGACTACGCGCTGCTGCGCGAGCTGCTGGCGCCGCTGCTGGCGCGGCAGGCGCGCACACCGGTGTACCTGCTGCCGGGCAATCACGACGAGCGCGAAGCCCTGCGTGAGGCCTTTCCGGAGCACGCCCACCTGCGCCAGGGCGGCCGCTTCGTGCAGTACGAGGTGCACGTGGGGCCGCTGCGGCTGCTGGCGCTGGACACCGTCGTGCCTGGCGAGGGCGGCGGCGCGCTGTGCGAGGAGCGGCTGGCCTGGCTGGCCACGCGCCTGGCGCAGAGTACCGAGCCCACCGTGATCCTGATGCACCACCCGCCCTTCGACACCGGCATCGGGCACATGGACCTCATCGGCCTGCAGGGCGCGGCCGAGTTCGAGGCCGTGATCGCGCCGCACCGGCAGATCGAGCGCATCCTGTGCGGGCACCTGCACCGCGCCATCCAGGCCCGGGTGGGCGGCACGCTGGCCGGCACCTGCCCGAGCCCGGCGCACCAGGTTGCGCTGGACCTGCACCCGCAGGCGCCGGACTGCTTCGTCATGGAGCCGCCCGGCTACCAGCTGCACCACTGGGACGGCCGCCGGCTCGTCACGCACACCGCGGTGGTGGGCGAGTACGCCGGGCCTTATCGCTTCCGCGAGGGCGGGCGGTTGATCGACGTTTGAGGCGGCCAGGCGCCTGGTCACCGACAGGCAGCCACGCTCCAGGGTGCCGCGCCTTGCCTGAAGGCGGCCGGGATGAACGCTGTTCGACCGGTTCGACGGCGACGGGTTCTGAGCGCTCAGCCCGCCGCCAGCTGCCGATCGAGCTGGTGCAGCACCTCGTAGCAGGGCAGTACCTGCGCCACGCTGGCGTTGGGCTCGCGGCCCTCGCGGATGGCGGCGATGAACTCGCGGTCCTGCAGCTCGATGCCGTTCATCGACACGTCCACGCCGCTGACGTCGATCTTCTCGTCCTTGCCGGTGTAGAGATCGTCAT
>JADCGQ010000074.1 GCA_020248945.1 Rubrivivax sp. | reverse complement strand
TGACAAAGCTCCTGGTTGGATGGTCGATGGATGCTGCTGACAGCAGCACTTGCATCCTTCTCCAACCCGAGCGCCAAGGAAACCTCCCGGCTACGCGCCTTGGGCTCCGCGGGCCACCTACCGCGCCAGCGGTTTAGTGCAGCGACCCCTATGCACAGGACTCCACTATGCGTAGGTCCGCGCTTGCGAGCACTCGCTGAGCAGGCAGCACGCGGCTTGCACGTCATCGTCGTCGCGGGCAACCGATCTGGCCACCCGATGACACGCTGCAACGTGGCGCAGCGACTGGCCCTCGCTGTCGACCGTGCTTCGGCCGGGCAGCCGAGCCTCAAGACCAAGCGCATCTCGCCGCACAGCCTTAGACACACGACCGCCATGCATCTGCTGCAAAGCGGCGTGCCCTTCAACATCATCGCCCTGTGGCTCGGCCATGAGAGCACGAACACGACGCACCGCTACGTCGAGGCCAACCTGGAGATGAAAGAGAAGGCACTGGCCGCCTGGAGGCGCCGGACCTCAAGCTCCAGCGCTTCCGGGCCGACGACGACCTGATGAAGTTCCTGCGCAGCCTGTGACTATGCAAAGGACCGCGGTGGCTGGGAACAGTTGCCTGCATTGCTGGCGGCTTTACTCAGTGCCGCGGACCTGCGCATAGTTGAGTCCTATGCTTAGGGGTCGTCAGCCGCCGGTCGCTGGACTACTGGCGAACGGCAGTGCCCAGTCTGAAGCGGATTCCGCCTGGGCTCAATCCAACGTATGACGACGCCCTCGCCGTGAGGGCAGAGCTGCCGTCGGACTGCTCAGAACGCCCAGCGCCCGTGCCATGTCCGTGTCCAGGGCCGCAAAAGGAAAAAGGGCCTGGCGCCTGCCAAGCCCTTGATTCCGCTGAGACTTTCGGTGGTGGAGAGGAGGAGGATCGAACTCCCGACCTTCGCATTGCGAACGCGACGCTCTCCCAGCTGAGCTACCCCCCCACGCGAGGCCGCGATGTTATCACCGCCGCCCGGGCTGCAACCCCTGGCGGCCTGCTCTGCCGGGCCGCCGCTACCATCGCCGCGTCCGGCCCCGTGCCGACTTCGGAGCATGCCCCGATGCGACCCCGTCTCGACGACGCCGCCTGGCTCGACCAGCAGTACGACAACCGCGCCCGCGTGGCCGACCACGCCCGCGTGCTGGGCAACTGGGCCGCGGCCTCGGCTCATGTGCGGGCGCAGACCCCTGCCGCCCGCCTGGGCCTGCGCTATGGCCAGGGCGAGGGAGAGACGCTCGACGTCTTCCCCGCCACCGTGCCCACGCCGGCCGCCGGTGCACCGGTGCTGGTGTTCATCCACGGCGGCTACTGGCGCTCGCTCGACAAGAGCGACTTCTCGTTCATCGCGCCTGCGTTCAACGTCGCTGGCGCGCTGGTGCTGGTGCCGAACTACGCGCTGTGCCCGGCCGTCACCATCGAGCACATCGCGCTGCAGATGGCGCAGGCCGTGGCCTGGGCCGTGGACCATGCGGCCGAGCACGGCGGCGACCCGAGCCGCATCGCGCTGGTCGGCCACTCGGCCGGCGCCCACCTGGCGGCGATGCTGCTCACCTGCCGCTGGAAGGATCTCGATGCCGATCTGCCGGCCCAGCCGCTGGCCGGTGCGCTGGCCATCTCGGGTCTGTACGACCTGGAGCCGCTGCGCCACGCGCCCTGCGTGATGAACGACCTGCGGCTCACGCCCACCTCGGTGTCGCGGCTGTCGCCGGCGTTCTTTCCGCGGCCCAAGGGCGGCAAGCTGTTCGCGGTCGTGGGCTTGGAGGAGAGCGACGAGTTCCTGCGCCAGAACGCGCTGATCCGCGACGTCTGGGGCCCCACGGCCGTGCCGGTGTGCGAAACCCTGCCCGGCACGAACCACTTCACCGTGCTCAGCCCCTTGGCCGATCCGGCCAGCCGGCTGCACGAGCTGGCGCTGCGCCTGCTCGGCCTGCGCTGAACGCCTGCGCCGCGATGAGCGCGATGTTGCCGATGCTGTCCCCCGTCGTGGCGGGCCTGTGGCAGATGCACACCTGGGGCCACGATGTGGCCGCCCGCGTGCGCTGGATCGAGCAGGTGCTGGAACTCGGCATCACCAGCTTCGACCACGCCGACATCTACGGCGGCTACGGCGTCGAGGCCCTGTTCGGCGAGGCCTTGGCCGCGGCACCGGGCCTGCGCCAGCGCATGCAGATCGTCACCAAGTGCGGCATCCGGCTCGTGCACCCCTCGCAGCCGGGCGTGGCGCTGAACCACTACGACAGCAGCGCGCCTCACATCCGCGCCAGCGTGCAGCGCTCGCTGCGTGCGCTGCGCACCGACCGCATCGACCTGCTCCTCATCCACCGCCCTGACCCGCTGACCCACCCCGACGAGGTGGCCGAGGCCTTCACGCGGCTGCGCCAGGCCGGCGAGGTGCTGCACTTCGGTGTGAGCAACCACTCGGCGGCGCAGTTCGCGGCGCTGCACCGGCGCGTGGCGCTGGTCACCAACCAGATCGAGTGTTCGCCACTGCAGATGAAGGCGCTGGCCGACGGCACGCTGGATCAGGCGGCCGATCTGGGCCTGCCGCCGATGATCTGGAGCCCGCTCGCCCGCGGCCGCCTGTTCACGGCCGAGGACGAACAGGCGCGGCGCGTGCGCAGCGTGCTGGGCGATCTGGCCACGCAGCACAGCTGCAGCAGGGCCACGCTGGCGCTGGCCTGGGTGATGCGGCACCCGAGCCGGCCGGTGCCCATCACCGGCAGCGGCCGCATCGAGGCGCTGGCCGAGGCGATGGCGGCCACGCGCATCGAACTCTCTCGCGCCGAGTGGACGGCCGTGTGGCGTGCCAGCATGGGCCACGACGTGCCTTGATGGCGTCGCGGCCGGCCCCGTTTGGATGAACGCCCCGCCTTTGTCTGCCCTCGTGGCCGGCTTCGTGGCCGTGCTCGTGGGCTTCACGAGTTCGGTCGTCATCGTCTTCCAGGCCGCTGCCGCGCTGGGCGCCACGCCGGCGCAAACGGCCTCGTGGATCTGGGCGCTGGGCCTGGGCATGGGGCTCACGAGCCTGGGCCTGAGCCTGTGGTACCGCATGCCGGTGCTCACGGCCTGGAGCACGCCCGGCGCGGCGCTGCTGGCCAGCGCCGGCGCGGGCCTGTCGATGGCCGAGGCCGTGGGCGCCTTCATCGTCTGCGGCCTGCTCATCACGCTGGCCGGCGCCACCGGCTGGTTTGCGCGCGTGATGAACCGCATTCCGCAGGCGCTGGCCGCGGCGCTGCTGGCCGGCGTGCTGGCGCGTTTTGCCTTCGATGCCTTCGCGGCGCTGCCGGTGGAGCCGGCCATCGTGGGCGCCATGTGCGTGGCCTTCGTGGCCGGCCGGCGCTGGTGGCCGCGTTACGCCGTGCCGGGGGTGCTGGCGGTGGGCATGGCGGTGGCGGCGGCGCAGGGCCGGCTGCAGTTCGGCGGCATCGACTGGGCGCTGGCCACGCCGGTGTTCACGATGCCGGCCTTCAGCCTGGCGGCGCTGGTGGGCGTGGCGCTGCCGCTTTTCGTGGTGACGATGGTCTCGCAGAACCTGCCCGGCGTGGCGGCGCAGCGCGCGGCGGGCTTCGACGTGCCGGTGTCGCCGGCCCTCACCACCACCGGCGTGGCCACGGTGCTGCTGGCGCCCTTCGGCGCCTACGCGCTGAACCTGGCGGCCATCACCGCGGCCATCTGCATGGGCCGCGAGGCCGCGGCCGACCCCGCCCGGCGCTGGTGGGCCAGTGCCGCAGCCGGCGTCTTCTACATCGTGGTGGGCCTGCTCGGTGGCGCCGTGGTGGCGCTGATCGCCGCCTTCCCGAAAGAGCTGGTGCTGGCGGTGGCCGGTCTGGCGTTGCTGTCGACCATCGGCTCCGGCCTGGCCACGGCCATGAAGGACGAGGCCGAGCGCGAGGCAGCGCTGGTCACCTTCGTCGTCACCGCCAGCGGGCTGGTGTGGCTGGGCATCGCCAGCGCCTTCTGGGGAGTTGTCGCCGGGGTGATCGTGCGTGCTGCGCTGCGGCGCTGAAAGCGGTGTGCGAAAGTCCGGCCGCTGAACTGGAGGAGTGCCCTTGAAACTGCTGTTCGTTGCCGATCCGCTGGAGTCGTTCAAGACCCACAAGGACTCGACCTTCGCGATGATGCGCGAGGCCGCACGCCGCGGCCACACGCTGATGGCCTGCGAGCCGAAGGACCTGCGCTGGCAGCGCGGCGAGCCCGTGATGGGCTTCGTGCGCGACATCACCCTCACCGGCCGCAGCGGCTACGGCGTGAAAGACTGGTTCGAGGCCGCCCAGCAGGCGCCTGACGAGCGCCCGCAGCCGCTGCACGCCGTCGACGCCGTGATCATGCGCAAGGACCCGCCCTTCGACAGCGAGTACTTCTACGCCACCCACCTGCTGGGCCAGGCCGAGCGCGAAGGCGCGCGTGTCTTCAACAAGCCCGCGGCGCTGCGCGACCACCCCGAAAAGCTCGCCATCCTCGAGTTTCCGCAGTTCATCGGCCCCACGCTGGTGACGCGTGACGCGGCCGACGTGAAGCGCTTCCACGCCGAGCACCACGACATCATCTGCAAGCCGCTCGACGGCATGGGCGGCATGGGCATCTTCCGCGTCGGGCCCGACGGCCTGAACCTGGGCAGCATCACCGAAACCCTCAACCGCGACGGCGCGCAGACGCTGATGGTGCAGAAGTACCTGCCCGAGATCGTGAAGGGCGACAAGCGCGTGCTTGTCATCGGCGGCAAGCCGGTGCCGTTTGCGCTGGCGCGCATTCCGCAGGGCACCGAGATTCGCGGCAACTTGGCCGCCGGCGGCAAGGGCGTGGCGCAGCCGCTGTCGGAGGCCGACCGCAGCATCGCCGAGGCGTTGGGCCCGGTGCTGGCGGAGCGCGGGCTGCTGCTGGTGGGGCTCGATGTCATCGGCGACCGGCTCACCGAGATCAACGTCACCAGCCCGACGGGCTTTGCCGAGATCACCGCGCAGACCGGCTTCGATGTCGCGGCGATGTTCGTCGATGCGCTCGAAGCGGCGCTGGGTGCCAGGCCATGAAGCGCGCATCGAAGTCCAAGCCCGCCACACTCGCGCCGCCCGCCATCACGATGGCGTTGAAGGCCCTGCTCGACGCCGAAGCCGGCTTCGACATCGAGTACGGCGGCGGCCTCTCGAACCACCGCCCCATGACGCTGCAGGCGCTGGCCCGGCTGGGGGCCGATGCGGCCCGCCTGCAAGCCTGGGCTGCGGCCTACGAGCGCCAGCTGCGCCCCGCGCCCGCGCACCAGCCCTGGCCGGCCGGCGATGCCTGGTTCGCCGCGCTCGGGCAGCGCGACGCCTGGCCGCTGTACCGCGACCTGTTCGCCCAGTGGCTCGACAACGAAGCCGCTGGCGACGTGCTGCAGCAGGTGCTGCCGCGGCTGATGCAAGGCGTGGCGGGCGCGGCGTTCCATGGCGTGATCCGCACGGCGCACGCCGTTGCGGCCGCGCACCGCGGCGAGCTGGCCGACGCGCTGGCCTACTGGGCCACGCGCTGGACGCCGCTGGGCGCCGACAGCCCCGACACCCCGCCGAGCACGCGCGACCCCGAGGCGGTGCTGCGCCAGCTGGCGCGGGTGCAGGTGGACAGCCCGTTCCTGATGCCGGGCCTGCGCGCCGCGGCGACCGTGCCCGGCTTCGATGCCCTGGCGGCGTCGCTGGCCACCGACGCGGGCACCGTGCCGGCGCTGGCACGCCTGGCCGCCAAGGCCTATGCCGCCAGTGGCAATTTCAGCGTGCTGCACCTGCTCACCAGCGCGCTGGCGATGCAGGAACTGCTGCCCTTCATCGACCCCGACGACGAGGCCGCGCTGGCCGCGGCGCGGGCGGCCTACTGGCGCGCCTTCATGGCCACGGTGGCATCGGCCGGCATCGAGGTGTTGCCGCCGGTGGCGGCGCGGCCCTGGCCGGCGCTGCGCGCCGCGGCCATCGGCCATGCCGACGAGCATGTGATCAAGCTCGTCGACGCAGCCGTGCAGTGGCAGGCGCGCGATCCCGCCGGGCCCTGGGCGGCGGCGGCGGCGCGGGCGCTGGCGGCGTGATGCGGCCCGGCCCTCGACCGCAGGCGTGATCGCCCGCTGCTGACCGCCTGCCCCAGGGCCTTCGCGGGCCTGGCCGGTGGCCGGCGGGGCCCTGCGTCGACAATCGGGGCATGGCCCTTCTCTCCCTTGCCGACGCACACCTCGCGTTCGGCCACGTGCCGCTGCTCGATGGCGCGGCGATCTCCCTCGAAGCCGGTGAGCGCCTGGCGCTGATCGGCCGCAACGGCACCGGCAAGTCGTCCTTGCTGAAGATCCTCGCCGGGCTCGAGAAGCCCGACGACGGGCGCATGTCGCTGCAGCAAGGCCTCACCCGCGTCTACGTGCCGCAGGAACCGCAGTTCGAGCCCGGCGCGAGCGTGTTCGATGCGGTCGCCGAAGGCGTGGCCGAGGCGCGGGCGCTGCGCGAGCGCTACGAAACCCACGCCGAGGGCGACGACCTCGATGCCGTGCAGACGCGCATCGAGGCGCTGGATGGCTGGACCTGGGAGCAGCGCGTCACCGAAGCGCTGGAGCGCCTGCGCCTCGATGCCGATGCGCGTGTCGAGGCCCTGTCGGGCGGCACCAAGAAGCGCGTGGCGCTGGCGCGCGCGCTGGTGGCGCGGCCGCAGCTGCTGCTGCTCGACGAACCCACCAACCACCTCGACGTCGAGGCCATCGAGTGGCTGCAGGAGCTGCTCGTGGCCTGGCGCGGCGCGCTCATCGTCGTCTCGCACGACCGGGCGTTCATCGACGCGGTCGCCACGCGCATCGTCGAGCTCGACCGCGGCATCCTGCGCAGCTACCCCGGGCGCTTCAGCACCTACGAAGCGACGAAGGCGCGCGAGCTCGAAGACGAGGCCCTGGCCAACGCCCGCGCCGACAAGCTGCTGGCGCAGGAAGAGGTGTGGGTGCGCAAGGGCGTGGAGGCGCGCCGCACGCGCAGCGTGGGCCGTATCGGGCGGCTGGAAGGCCTGCGCCGCGCGCGGGCCGAGCGGCGCGATGCGCTGGGGCGCGTGCGGCTGGAGCTCGATGCTGGCCTGCCGCCGGGCAAGATCGTCGCCGAGCTCACCGATGTGAGCATGGGCTTCGGTGGCGGAACCCAGCTGGTCGATCGATTCACGGCGACGCTGCTGCGTGGCGACAAGGTCGGCCTGATCGGCCCCAACGGCTGCGGCAAGACGACGCTGCTGAAGCTGATCCTCGGCGAGCTGCAGCCCACCAGCGGCCGCGTGCGCCAGGGCACGCGGCTGACGGTGGCCTACTTCGACCAGATGCGCGCCGGCCTCGACCTCGATGCCACGCTGGCCGACACCATCAGCCCCGGCAGCGAGTGGATCGAGTTCGGCCAGCCGCCGAAGGTGACACGCAAGCACGTGATGAGCTATCTCACCGATTTCCTGTTCTCACCCGAGCGCGCGAACTCGCCGGTGCGCACGCTCTCCGGCGGCGAGCGCAACCGGCTCTTGCTGGCGCGCCTGTTCGCGCTGTCGGCCAACGTGCTGGTGCTCGATGAGCCCACCAACGACCTCGACATCGACACGCTGGAGCTGCTCGAAGAGCTGCTGCAGGCCTATGACGGCACGGTGTTCCTGGTCAGCCACGACCGGCGCTTCCTCGACAACGTGGTCACCAGCACCATCGCCTGGGAGGGCGATCCGGCCTACGGCGGCCGGCCAGGGTTGTGGCGTGAGTACGAAGGCGGTTATGAAGACTGGAAGCGCCAGCGCGGGCGGGCGCGGGCGATTGCAGCGGCGGCGGCGCCAGTGGCATCCGCCGCGCCAGCACCCGCTCCTGCGCCGGCTGCCCCACGCAGCAAGCTCAGCTTCAAGGAGCAACGCGAACTCGACGGCCTGCCCGGCCGCATCGAGGCGCTCGAGGCCGAGCAGAAGGCGCTGCAGGAGCGCCTGGCCAGCAACGATCTCTACACCCGCGAGCCGCAAGCCGTGCCGGCGCTGCAAGCCCGCCACGAGGCCATCGAAGCCGAGCTGATGCAGGCGCTGGAGCGCTGGGAGGCGCTGGCTGCGCGTTGAAACGGGGCGGGAGAAGTTCACCCGTTCGGGCTGAGCCTGTCGAAGCCCCTGGTCCAGCACCAGCCCTTCGACAGGCTCAGGGCGAACGGTGGTAGGGGAACATCGGCCTCAGTCCGCGCCGTCGCGTGCCAGCCGCAGCCCCGTGAACTGCCAGCGCGCACCGGCCGGGAAGAAGTTGCGGTAACTGTCGCGCGCGTGCCCGGCCGGCGTGGCGGGTGAGCTGCCACGCAGCACCGTCTGGTCGACCATGAACTTGCCGTTGTATTCGCCCACCGCGCCCGCCCACGGGCGGAAGCCGGGGTAGGGCGCGTAGGCGCTGGCCGTCCATTGCCAGGCCGCGCCGTGGGCCTGGGCCAGTGCGCCGGGCTGCTGCGTCACGGCGTGTTCCCACTCGGCCTCGGTGGGCAGCCGCGCGGCCTGGTGGCGCGCGTAGGCATCGGCTTCGTACAGGCTCAGGTGCAGCACCGGCGCGTGCGGGTCGATGGGCACGCGGCCGTGCCCGGTGAAGACGCTCCAGCCGCCGCCCTCGGGCCGCCAGTACAGCGGGGCCTCGATGCCGTGGGCCTGGCGCCAGTCCCAGCCGGCGGCCAGCCACAGGCTCGGGTCGCGGTAGCCGCCGGCCTCGATGAAGCCGGCCCATTCGCCCTGCGTCACCAGGCGCGAGGCCAGCCGGTAGGGCTGCAGCCACACGCGGTGGCGCGGCGTCTCGTTGTCGAAGGCGAATCCATCGCCACCGCCGGCGCCGTCATGGCCCACCTCCACCAGCCCGCCCTCGAAGGCCCGCCACTGCAGCGGCAACTCGGCCGCCGCCGCCGGGCGTGCGCCGCTGTGCCAGGCCGGCTGCTGCGGGTTCAGCGACAAGAGGTGCAAGAAGTCCGTGGCGATGAGCTCCTGGTGCTGCTGCTCGTGCTGCAGGCCCAGGCTCACCAGCGGCGCCACCAGGGCCGCCAGCGCGCCATCGCCCGCCGCGCGCTGCAACAAGGCCGCCAGGCGCGCATCGACCGCCCGGCGGTAGGCCATCACCTCGACCAGCCCCGGCCGCGTGACGAGGCCGCGCTGCGGCCGCGGGTGCTTGTCGCCGACGGCGTTGTAGTAGCTGTTGAAGAGCACGCGGAAGGCGGGGTCGAAGGGCACGAAGCCGCGCTCGTGCGCCTCGAGCACGAAGGTCTCGAAGAACCAGCTCACGTGCGCGAGGTGCCACTTCACGGGGCTGGTGTCGGGCATCGACTGGGCCTGGCAGTCGGCCTCCGAAAGGCCCTGCACCAGCGCCTCGGTGTGGGCGCGCACCGAGGCATAGCGTTCCAGAAGCAGGGGTGCAGCGGTGTTCATCGCGTCAACAGCCGTCGTGCGGCCAAGCTGAGGGCATCGACGCACAGTACCAGCAGCAGCATCGCGGCCAGGATGGTGGCGGTCTTGCCCATATGGAACAGGCCCATGTGGAACTGCAGCAGCTGGCCCAGCCCGCCCGCGCCCACCACGCCCAGCACGGCGGCGGCGCGGATGTTGTTCTCCCAGCGGTAGAGCGTGTAGCTCAGCAGTTGCGGCAGCACCTGCGGCAGCGTGGCGTACAGGAACACGCGCAAGCGGCCCACGCCCTGCGCGCGCAGCGCGTCGCCAGGCCCGGGCGGGGCGTTTTCGATGGCCTCGGCGAACAGCCGCCCGAGCACGCCCGCGGTGTGGATGGCCAGCGCCAGCGTGCCGGCAAACGGCCCCAGCCCGGCGGCGATGAGCAGCAGCGCGGCCCACACCAGCTCGGGCACCGAGCGCAGCGCGTTGAGCAGCAGCCGCACCGGGCCGCGGCCGTGTGCGGCATCGCCCGCGTGCAGGCGGCTGGCCGGCAGCGCCAGGGCCAGCCCGGCCGCGGCGGCGAGCAAGGTGCCCAGCGCCGACATCGCCAGCGTCTCCCAGGTGCCCTGCAGCACCCGGCGCAGGAACTCGGGGCTGGTGTCGGGCGGGAAGAACTCGCCCAGGAAGCGGCCCATGCTGCGCGCGGCCTCCAGGCTGAAGAACTGCGCCCATTGCAGATCGAGGCTCCAGAAGCTGGCGCCGATGAGCAGCGCCAGCGCGCTGGCAAAGGCCCAGGCGCGGCCATTGCGCGGCGGCGTGGGGTGGACGAGGGCGGTGGGCTTCACCAGCTCTCAACCCAAGGCCCGGCGCAGCCCCGCGCTCACGCGGTCGGCCAGCGCCACCAGCAACACGAACACGGCCAGCATGGTGAACACCTCGCCGCCGTTGAACATCTTCATCGAGTTGTCGAGCTGCTGGCCCAGCCCGCCGGCGCCGACGAAGCCCAGCACCACCGAGCTGCGGATGGCGCACTCCCAGCGGTAGACGGTGTAGCTCGTCAGCTCGGCGGCGTTCTGCGGCAGGAGGCCGTAGAAGAAGGCCTGCAGGCGCGAGCTGCCGTTGCGCAGCAGCGTGTGGGTGGCATGCGGCTCGCCGCTTTCCAGGATCTCGGCGTACACCTTGCCCAGCATGCCGCCGTAAGTGAGCGCAATGGCCAGCACCCCGGCCGTGGGCCCGAGGCCGACCACGCGCACGAACACCAGCGCCCACACCAGCTCGGGCACGCTGCGCAGCACGATCAGCAAGAGGCGCACCACCTGCCGCAGCAGCGCCGGCCCGCGCGCCATGCGGCCCGACAGGGCCGAGACCGACAGCACGCGGGTGCAGGCCAGCGTCAGCGGCACGGCCACGATGAAGGCCAGCGTCAGCCCGGCCGTGGCAATCGCAACCGTTCGCCAGGCCTCGCGCGCCACCATCGCCAGGAACTCTGCGCTGTGTGCCGGCGGCAAAAAGCTCGCCAGGAACTGCCCCGTGACCTTGAGGTTGTCGCGCTCGACCAGGATCCAGGGCTTGAACTCGGTGGCCACCAGCAGCGGCCACAGCAGCACGGCAGCGGCGCCGAGCCAGAAGACGCGGCCCAGCCAGGCGGGGTCGCGCGTGGGTGCCGGGCTTGGTTGGGCGGAGGGCAGGGCGGCCGGCATCGTTCAGCGGCAGTGCGCCACCACCGCCGGTGCGGGCAGGGTCGCATCCAGCGCGGCTGCAGCGGATGCAGGCACCTCGCCACGCAGCTCGTGCTCGTGCTTCGCGTACAGCGCCTGCAAGCGCTCGCGCGACACCGCCGCGGCCGGCAGGTCGAAGGCCACCGTGCCTTCGTGCAGCGCCAGGATGCGCGGGAAGTGCGCCAGCGCCATGTCCACCTGGTGCAGCGTGGCCACCAGCGTGACGCCGCGCGCGCGCGCCTCGTTCACCAGGGTCTCGATGGCCTGGCGGGCGCGTGCGGGGTCGAGCGCCGACAGCGGCTCGTCGACCAGCCACAGCCGCGCCGGTGACAGCAGCGCGCGCGCCAGGCCCACGCGCTGGCGCTCGCCGCCGGAGAGGCGGTCGACGCGCTCGAAGAGCTTGTCGGCCAGGTCGAAGCGCGCCAGCGCGGCGTGTGCGGCCGGGATGTCGGCTGGGTAGAACAGCGAGCGCACGCTGGCCAGCAGCCCCATCGCCGGCAGCCGCCCCGCCAGCACCGAGGTGACGACGCGCTGCCGTGGCGGCAGCGGCGGCACCTGCGGCGCCAGGAAGAGGCGCCCACGCAGCGCCTGCAGCTCGCGCCGCGGCAGCGCCCAGGGGTTGCGGCCGTCCACCAACAGCTGCCCCGCGCTCGGTGGCAGTGCGCAGGCCAGGGCCTGCAGCAGCGTGGTCTTGCCGGCACCCGAGGGGCCGATGACGGCCAGCACCTCGCCTGCGCCGATGTGCAGCGTGGTGGCCTTCAGCGCCGGTGCGGCGCCCGACCGCGCCGCCGGGTGGCGCGCCGACAGGGCCTGCAGGTCGAGGGCGAGGCCCGTCGTCACAAGCACAGGCTCAGATGAGCCCGGCGCTGCGGCCGGCGGCTTCCAGGCCCTTGTAGTTGTCGGCCTTGGTCGGGATGTAGCGCGTGGCGCGGTTCAGGCGCAGGATCTCGGCGCCTTCGGGCGTGGCCGTGCTCAGGTCGAGCAGGGCCTTGGTGACGCGCTCGCGCATCGCCGCCGGCATGTCGGCGTGCACCGACCAGTTGTAGTTGAAGAAGGGCGGCGTCGTGAAGAACACGTCCACGGCCTTGGTGTCGACCTTGTTCTCGGCGACGAACTTGCGCCACACGGTGATGTCGAGCGCCGCGGCGTCGACCTTGCCGCTGACGACGCTGGCGATGGTGGCGTCGTGCGCGCCGCTGTAGGCGATGCGGCGGAAGTCCTTCTCGGGGTTGATGCCGGCGTCGAGCAGGTTGCTGCGCGGCATCAGGTGGCCCGAGGTGCTGCTGGGCGAGCCGAAGCTGACCTGCTTGCCCTTCATGTCGGCCAGGGTCTTGATGCCGCTGTCCGTCTTGGCGATGAAGACGCTGCGGAACTGCGTGTCTTCTTCGCGCTGCGCGATCGGCACGATCTTGCCGCCCGAGCGCAGCTGCGCCTGCACGTGCGTGAAGCCGCCGAACCAGACCAGGTCGACCTTCTTGTTGACGAGGGCCTCCACGGCGGCCGGGTAGTCGGAGACGGGCGTGAACTCGACCTTCATGCCGAGCGTGCGCTCCAGGTACTGGGCCAGCGGCGTGAACTTGCGCACCTGCTCGGTGGCGGCCTCTTCGGGGATGGTGGTGACGCGGAACACCTGCTGGGCCTTGACCGGCAGGGCCAGCACGCCGACGCCCGCGAGGGCCAGGTGGAGGGCGGTGACTAGGGCCGCGCGGCGGCCGGGGGTCGGAAGGGACATCGGGACTCCTTGCTTTGCAGCCGGTTCGGGTAACGAAAGCGGCGACTCTAGCGAATGCCCGCTGCTAGAGTCGATCAGCACCCACGACCCCATGAACGCACCGCGATTCCTGCAACTGCACCGGCCCGATGACGCGGCCCTGGCCGCTGAGGCCGCCGCCGGCCTGCTGCAGCCCGCGGCGGCGGTGTCGCCGAAGTTCCTGTACGACGCCCTCGGCTCGCGCCTGTTCGATGCCATCACCGAGCTCGACGAGTACTACCCCACGCGCACCGAAGCCGGCATCTTTGCCGCGCACGGCGAGGCCATCGCCGCGGCGGTGCAGGCGGCCACCGGGCCGGCGCCCATCCTCGTGGACGTGGGCGCGGGCGACGGCACCAAGGCGGCCCGGCTCTTTGCACGGCTGCAGCCGCGCCGCTACGTGGCGGTGGACATCTCGGTCGACTACCTGCGCGGCGCGCTGGCCCGCCTGGGCCGCGAGCACCCCGGCATCGAGATGCTGGGCCTGGGCCTGGACTTCTCGGCCGGCCTGGCCTTGCCCGGCGGCGTGGCCGACGAGCCTGCGCTGGTGTTCTACCCCGGCAGCAGCATCGGCAACTTCGCGCCGGCCGCGGCCCGCCAGCTCATCGCCGACATGCGCCGCACCAGCTGCGGCGGGGCGGTGCTGCTGGGCGTGGACCTCGTCAAGGCCTCTTCAAGGCTCGAAGCCGCCTACGACGACGCGCTCGGCGTGACGGCCGCCTTCAACCTGAACCTGCTGCGGCGGCTGAACACGCTGCTCGGTGCCGACTTCGAGCCGAGGCAGTGGCAGCACGTGGCGCTGTTCGACGCCGCGCAGTCGCGCATCGAGATGCACCTGCAGGCGCGCGTGGCGCTGCAGGTGCGCTGGGCCGGCGGCGAACGCCGCTTCGAGGCCGGCGAGCGCATCCACACCGAGAACTCGTACAAGTGGACGACCGCCGGCTTTGCCGCGCTGCTGGCCGAAGCGGGCTTCGGCACCCAGTGCCACTGGACCGACCCCGCCGGCGACTTTGCCGTGTTCGTGGCCTGCTGAGGCGCGGGCTTCGTCGCGGCGCCTCAGCGCCCGCCCGCCGCCACGCTGCGCAAGCCCGCCGGCAGATCGCAGCGCGCGGCCGGGAAGTAGTTGCGGTAGTCCGGATGCGCCAGCCGCGGCTGCGTCAGGTGCGAGGCGCCCTTCAGCACCGGGCGGCCGTCGAACCACGGTGCGCTGTAGTCGCGGTAGGGGTGCGGCTCGAAGCCCGCGAAGGGCGCAAAGGCGCTGGCCGTCCACTCCCAGACATCGCCCCAGCGGAAGGCCGCGCCCGCGCTGCGCTGGGCCTTCACCCACTCGGCCTCGGTGGGCAGGCGGCGGCCGGCCCAGTGGCACCAGGCTTCGGCCTCGTGGGCGCTGAGCCAGCACGCCGCGAAGCCCGGGCGGGCCAGGCGCTGCAGCTGGGCCACACGCGCCGGGCCCTGCTGCTGGTGCCAGTGCCAGCCGGCGTCGGACCAGTGCGCGCGGTGGGCGTGGCCATGGTTCAGGAAGGGCAGGAACTCGTCCCAGCGCAGGGCCTGGGCGTCGATCTCGAAGTCGGCCACCAGGGCCACCTCGTGCCCGCACTCGTTGTCGAAGGCAAAACCCGGGGCGCTGGCCGCGCGGCCGAGCACCACGTTGCCGCCGGCGATGTGCAGCGAGGCCGGTGGTGCCGGCAGCGGGCGCGGCTGCCAGCGTGCGTCGTCGATGGCCAGGCCCAGGCCGTGAGCTGTGTACAGCGCGGCCTCGTGGTGCATGTCTTCGTGCAGCAGGGCCAGCCGGAAGGCGTACAGCGTGTCGTCGTCGGCCTGCGTCACGCCGGCCAGCAGGGCGAGCGTGGCCTCGAGCTGCTGTGCGAGTTCGGCGCGCGTGGTGGCGGCGTCGGGCAGCGGCAGCGCCCAGCGGGCGGCGTGCGGCACGGCGCTGGAGTCGTACAGCGCATCGGCGTCGGCGCGCAGCGCGGGGCCGCGCGCCACGGCAGGATCGGCCCGGTGGCCTTGTGCCCAGCCGGGGAAGCGCGTCGTCCACCAGCCCTGGAACCAGCCGATATGGCCCAGTTCCCACAGCGGCAGGTTGAGCTCGCTGCGCTGGGGCACGCGCAGCCCAGGCCGGGCCTGCTCGAAGCGTGCGAAGGTGGCCAGGGTATCGGCGCGGCTGGCGCGCAACTGGGCCGCCAGGGCATCGGGGCCACCTTCGCGGGCGAGCCGGGCTTCGTCTGGTAGCGTCATTGCATGCATCGCCGGGAAGTCGTCCTCGTCACGCCGGCCTTGGCTTCGGCCAACAACGGCAACTGGCAGACGGCGCAACGCTGGGCTCGCCTGCTGGCGCCAGCTTATCGCGTGACGCTGACCGACCGCGCCGATGCCGCCATGTGCGCCCGGGCCGACGCCCTGGTGGCGCTGCATGCACGCCGCTCGGCGGAGTCGATTCGCACCTGGCGCGAACAGCAGCCGCAGCGCCCGCTGGTCGTGGTGCTGACCGGCACCGATCTGTACCGCGACATCGGCTTCGACGCCGATGCGCAGCGCTCGCTGGCCTGGGCCGACCGGCTGGTGGTGCTCAATGCCCACGGCGCGCGCGCCTTGCCGGCGGCGCTGCAGCCCCGGACCCGCGTGGTGCTGCAGAGCTGCAGCGCGCGCCAGCCGGTGGCCAAGCCCTCGCAGCGGCTGCGCGCCCTGATGGTGGGCCACTTGCGCGACGAGAAAGACCCGCGCTGCTACTGGCGCGCCGCCGAGCGACTGCGCGGCCGGCACGACCTGCACTTCGACCACATCGGCGCCGCGCTCACGCCCGAACTGGGCTCCGATGCGCAGGCCCTGGCCGCCCGCCACCCACGCTTTCGCTGGCTCGGCGGGCTCGGCCACGACGCCACGCGCCGCCGCATCCAGCACTCGCATGTGCTGGTGCACCCCAGCCGCATGGAGGGCGGCGCGCACGCCGTGATCGAGGCCCTGCGCAGCGGCACCGCGGTGCTGGCCTCGGCCATCGACGGCAACACGGGCTTGCTGGGCGACGCGCACCCCGGCCTGTTCGCACCCGGTGACGATGCGGCACTGGCAGCCCTGCTGGAACGCTGCCGTGACGACCCGACTATGCTGCCCGCCTTGCGCGCCGCGGGCGACTGCCGCGCGCCCTTGTTCACCCCGCAGGCCGAGGCCGCGGCCCTGCATGCCTTGCTCGGCGAGCTGCTCGCCGGCACACCCCAAGCCGAATCCGGAGACCCCCGATGAACGCCCCCGCCCCCGGCCTTGCGATGCCGCCCGCCGAGCCCCGCCTCACCTCGCTGTCGCACGGCGGCGGCTGCGGCTGCAAGATCGCGCCCGGTGTGCTGTCCGAGATCCTCAAGGGCACGGCCGCGATGCCGATCCCGAAAGAGCTGCTCGTGGGCATCGAGACCGCCGACGACGCCGCCGTCTACCAGCTGAATGACGAGCAGGCGCTGATCGCGACGACCGACTTCTTCATGCCCATCGTCGACGACCCGTTCGACTTCGGCCGTATCGCCGCCACCAACGCCATCAGCGACGTCTATGCCATGGGCGGCCGGCCCATCCTGGCGCTGGCGCTGGTGGGCATGCCGATCAACGTGCTGAGCACCGCCACCATCGGGCGCGTGCTCGAAGGCGGGGCCAGCATGTGCCGCACGGCCGGCATCCCGATTGCCGGCGGTCACACCATCGACTCGGTCGAAGCCATCTACGGCCTCGTCGCCCTGGGCCTGGTGCACCCGAAGCGCGTGAAGCGCAACGCCGACGCGCGGCCCGGCGACGTGCTGGTGCTCGGCAAGCCGCTGGGTGTGGGCGTGATGAGCGCGGCGCTGAAGAAGGGCGAGCTCGGTGATGCCGGCTACGCGCAGATGATCGCCACGACGACGAAGCTCAACACGCCGGGGCCCGATCTGGCCGCCATCGACGGCGTTCACGCGCTGACCGACGTGACCGGCTTCGGCCTCGCCGGCCACGCGCTCGAGATGGCCCGCGGCGCGCGTTGCAGCGTGCGGCTCGACTGGGCCTCGGTGCCGTTGCTGCCCGGCGTGCGTGCGCTGGCGGCGCAAGGCTTCGTCACCGGCGCCTCGGGCCGCAACTTCGCCGGTTACGGGCACGACGTGGTGCTGCCCGCAGGCCTGGCCGCCGAAGACCGCGCGCTGCTCACCGACCCGCAGACCAGCGGCGGCCTGCTCGTGGCCTGCGCGCCCGAGGCCGTGGATGCCGTGCTCGGCTGCTTCCGCCAGCACGGCTTTGGTGCCGCGGCGGTGGTCGGGCGCATCGAGGCCGGTGCGTCGAAGCTGATCGTTGACTGAGAGCCGCTCCAACGCGGTCGGCGGGCGTCGCATGAGGGACACGAACGCATTCCGCCCCGGCTTCGTCGTCCTGCACGGCAACCGCCTCGAAGACCTGGCCGAGGTCGCGCTTGACTGGCTGGCGCGCCACCCGCTCGGCCCGCTCGACGAGGAGACGCTGCTCGTGCCCAGCAGCGGCATGGGCGAGTGGCTCAAGGGCGCGATGGCCGTGCGCCAGGGCGTGGCGGCAGGCTTCAGGATGGAGCTGCCGGCGCGCTTCGTGTGGCGCGCCTGGCGGGCCGTGCTGGGGGAGGCGGCGGTGCCGGTGGCCTCGCCACTGGACAAGGCGCCGCTGACCTGGTGGCTGATGCGCCTGCTGCCCGAGCTGGCCACGCGGCCGGTGTTCGCGCCGCTGGCGGGGTTTCTGGCCACGGATGGCTCGGTGATGCGGCGGCTGGAGCTGGCGCAGCGCCTGGCCGACCTCTACGACCAGTACCAGGTCTACCGGCCCGACTGGCTGGCCGACTGGGCCGCCGGGCACGATCGCCTGGCGCGTGCGCCGGGCGCACCCGCTGCCACGGCCGTGCCGCTGCCGCCGGGCCAGCGCTGGCAGGCGGCGTTGTGGCGCGCGCTGCTGGCCGAGCTGGGCACCGAGGCCGATGCGCTCTCGTCGCGCCCGGCGCTGCACGTGCGTTTCATCGCCGCCTTGAACGGGCGACCCGAGGGCTCGCCGCCGCCCGGCCTGCCGCCGCGCCTGCTGCTCTTCGGCACCACGCACCTGCCGCACACCACGCTGGAGGCGCTGGCTGCGCTGGCCCGCCACATCCCGGTGTTGCTGGCCGTGCCCGACCCCTGCGCGCACGCCTGGGTCGACGAGCCTGAAGACGCCGAGACCACGCCGGCACTGCTGCAGGCCTGGGGCCGCCAGTGCCGCGACTTCGTGCGCCAGCTGAATGCACACGACGACGGCCAGGCGCGCGCCGAGCAAATCGGCTTCGTCCGCACGGCGCTGTTCGACAGCGGCACCGGCGAGACCCTGCTGCAGCAGCTGCAGGCCCGCATCCGCGACCGCACCCCGGCTGCCGAGGCGGCCATCCCGTGGCAGGCGGGCGACCGCAGCCTGCAGTTCCACACCGCCCACGGCCCGCTGCGCGAGGTGGAGCTGCTGCACGACCAGCTGCTCGAGGCCTTCGCCACCAGCCGCCTGGAGCCGCGCGAGGCGGTGGTGATGGTGCCGGACATCGAACGTTTCGCGCCCGCCATCGCCGCCGTGTTCGGCCGCTTCGCGCCGGGCCACCCGCGCCACGTGCCCTGGGGCCTGGCCGACCGCCGCGAGCGTGGCCGCCACGCGCTGCTGCGCGCGCTGGAAGCCTTGCTGCAGGTGCGCGAGCGGCGCTGGGCCGGCAGCGAACTGCGCGATCTGCTCGGCACCTCTGCCGTGGCCGCGCGCCTGGGCCTGGACGAAGGCGGCGTCGAGCAACTCGCCGAGTGGCTGGCCGGCGCCGGCCTGCGCTGGGGCCTGCACGAGGCGCAGCGTGCGGCGCTGGGCCTGCAGGCGGCGGGTGGCGTGGGCACCGGGCGCTTCGCGCTCGACCGGCTGCTGATGGGCTACGCCACCGGCGTGCTGCCGGCCGAGGCCGAGCCGCCCGGCGGCATCGACCCCTGGCCCGAGGTGGCCGGGCTCGAGTCCGCACTGGTCGGCGTGCTGGCGCAGTGGCTGCAGGCCCTCGACGCCTGGTGGGCCGAGGCTGCCGAGCCGCGCTCGCCGCAGGTCTGGCTGCCGCGGCTGCGCAGCTTGCTGACGGTGATGTTCAGCGCCACCGACGACCGTGAGCGCACGCTGCTGGCCGTGCTCGACGAGTCGCTGCAGGCCTGGGTGGCCGCCTGCGACGCGGCGGGCTTCGCCGAGCCGGTGTCGCTGGAGCTGGTGCGCGAGGCCTGGCTCGACGGCGTCGACGAGGCCGGCGGTGGCCGCTTCCGTGCCGGTGGCGTCACCTTCTGCACGCTGCTGCCGCTGCGCGCCATTCCGTTCCGCTGGGTCTGCCTGCTGGGCATGAACGACGGCGAGTACCCGCGGCCGGCCTCGCGCAGTGACTTCGATCTGATGGCCGATCCCGCGCTGGCGCGCCCCGGCGACCGCTCGCGCCGCGACGATGATCGCCAGCTGATGCTCGACGCGCTGCTGGCCGCGCGCGACCGGCTGCATGTGAGCTGGAGCGCCCACGCCGCGCGCGACAATCAGCCGCAGCCGCCCTCGGTGCTGGTGGCGCAGCTGCGCGACCACGTGCGGGCGCTGTGGGGCGAGGATGCGTTGAAGGCGTTGACGCTGGCGCACCCGCTGCAGCCCTTCAGCCGGGCCTATGTGGAAGAAGGCGGTGATGCGCGCCTCTTCACGTACGCCAGCGAGTGGCGTGCGCTGCACGAACCCGTGGCGGCGCTGCCGTCGGCCGCGAGCCTTGCGCCACCGGTGCCAGCGCGCAGCGTGCTCACGCTGCGCCAGCTGGCCGACTTCGTGCGCAGCCCCGTGGCGGCGTACTTCCGCGAACGGCTGCGCACCGATCTGCGCTTGCACGACGACGAGGCCGATGACGACGAGCCCTTCACCGACCAGGGCCTGGAGGGCTGGCAATGGCGCGACGAGTTGCTGCGCGGCTTGCAGCCGTGGATGCAGAACGAGGGCGCCCTGGCCCCGGCAGCCGAGCAGACGGCACGTGCCCGGCGCGTGGTGGCGCGCTTGCAGCGCGAAGGCCGCCTGCCCTGGGGCGGGCCTGGCGAAGCCGCAGCCGATGGCTTGGTGGCCGCACTGGTGCCCGGCCTGCAGGAGTGGGGCCGCCGCTGGGCAGCGGGCCACGCGCCCGATGACAAGCGGCTGGACCTGCCGTTGATACACGGCCTGCGGCTCGAGCCTGGTGTTCTGGCCTGGCGCATCGGCGCCGACGGCCAGGCCGAACTGCTGGACATCGGCGCGAGCCGGCTCACGGTGGGCAAAGTCAACGCCACGAAGAAGAAGCCGCGTGCCGACAAGCTGGTGGCCGCTTGGCTGCAGCAGCTGGTGCTGGCCGCAGCCGGCCGGCCAGCGCGCCTGTGCGCCATCGGCGCCGATGCCGTGGTGCTGGCGCAGCCGATCGACGCTGTGACGGCGCTGGAGCAACTGGCCGTGCTGGTGCAGGCCTGGCGCGATGGTGTCGATGGCGTCGATGGCGTCGATGGCGGTCATGGTGATGGGCCCTGGCCGACCGTGCTCAACACCGGCCTGGCCTTCCTGGCCGAGGCCGATCTGGGCAAGGTGTTCAACAGCAGCCCGAACCGCCGCGGCGACGACCAGGACGTGCATCTCTTGCGCCTGTACCCCAGCCTGGGCGCGCTGACGCAGGCGCCGCACTTCGAGCCTGCGAGCCGGCTGCTCTACACCCCACTGCAGCAGTGGCTCGCCACGCTGCACATCGAGCCGCTGGCCCATGCCGCCCCGGCCGAGGATGACGGTGATGACGGGGAAGGGAGCAGCGATGACTGAGCGGCTCAATGCCGCCACGCTGCCGCTGCGCGGCAGCCGTGTCATCGAAGCCAGTGCCGGCACCGGCAAGACCTGGACGCTGGCCGCCCTGGTGCTGCGCCTGGTGCTGGGCGACGGCATCGAGCGGCCGCTGCATCCGCGCGAGATCCTGGTGATGAGCTTCACCAGGGCCGCGACGCGCGAGTTGGTCGAGCGCATTCGCGAGCGGCTCGCGATGGCGGCCCGCGCTTTTCAGCAACCCGATTCGACCGAGGCCCGTGAGGAGTTCGTCGCTGCGCTGCTCCAGGCCCGGCCCAGCCCGCGCGAGCGCCTGGAGGCCGCGCAGCGCCTGCGCCGCGCCGCCGACGCCATGGACGAAGCCGCAGTGCACACCATCGATGCCTGGTGCCAGCGCGTGCTGCGCGAACACGCCTTCGACAGCGGCAGCCGACTCTCTGAAGAGATGCTGGCCGACGAATCCGAGCTGCGCCGCCAGGCCGTGCTCGACTGGTGGCGGGCCGAGGTCTACCCGCTCCAGGCCGGCCCGCTGGCACAGGTGCTGTCGGTGTGGAAGGACGTGGCGGCAGCCGAGAAGTCGCTCGGGCCCTTGCTGAGGATCGGTGATGCGGCCTTGCCGGCTGGCGGCGATTCGCTGGCCGCCGCGGCCAGCGCCAGCGCGGCGCAGTGGCGGGCCTTGAAGGCGGGCTGGCCCGAGCGCTGCGATCGGCTGCAGGCCTGGTTCGCGCCGCTGACGCAGAAGGGCCGATCCGCCTTCGAGGGCACGCGCATCCGCATCGACTGGCTGGACGGATGGCTCGGCAAGATCCGCGAGTGGGCCGTTCACCCGACCGCCGAGAAGCTCGACATCGGCAAAGGCAGCGAGCGCCTGTTGCCGCAGGAGGTGCGCGCCAGCTTCAAGCCCGGCCAGGAGCGAGAGCTGCCGCCTGAACTGGATGACTTCGAGTTGTTGATGGCGCAACTTCAAGTCATGGAGCCCTTGCGCGCCACGCTGCTGCGCCACGCCCATGCCACCGTCCACGAACGCCTGGCCACGCTGAAGCAGCGCGCCGCCAGCGCCGGCTTCGCCGACCTGCAGCGCCGCCTGGCCGACGCGCTCGACGAGGGCCTGCGGGGCGACGCCGCCCGGCGCCTGCGTGCGCAGCTGCAAGCGCGCTACCCGGTGGCGCTGGTCGACGAGTGCCAGGACAGCTCGCCCGTGCAGATGCTGCTGTTCGAGCGCGTCTGGGGGCTGGGGCACGACGAGCCAGGGCGCACGCTGCTGCTCATCGGCGACCCCAAGCAGTCGATCTACCGCTTCCGCGGGGCCGATCTGCAGGGCTTCCTGCGCGCCCGCCGTGCCGCCGGCCCGCGCGTGCACAGCCTGGACACCAACTTCCGCTCCACGCCCGAACTGGTGGACGCGGTCAGCGCCATCTTCGAGAGCGCCGAGAGCCGTGGCGGCGAGGGCGCCTTCCGCTTCGGCAAGGAAGGCGGCGTGCCGCTGCTGCCGTTTGAGCGCGTGGTGGCACGGGGCCGCGCCGACCGCATCGTGGTGAGCAGGGCCGAGGGCGTGGGCCCCGTGCCGGCCCTCACGCTGGCGCTCGACCGCATGGTGCACGGCGCTGCCGAGGCACGCGAGCGCCTGGCCGACGCCTGCGCCGAGCAGATCGTGGCGTGGCTGTCCGATGCGCAGGCCCGTTGGCTGCCCGCAGCGGGTGACCAGGCGCCGCCGCGCCGCTTGCGCCCGAGCGACATCGCCGTGCTCGTGCGCAGCAAGCGCGAGGCCGATGCCGTGCGCGCGGCGCTGGTGGCGCGCCGGGTGCGATCGGTCTACCTCTCGGACAAGGACTCGGTGTTCGCCGAGCCCGAGGCCGCCGATCTGCTGCGGCTGCTGCGTGCCGTGGCCGAGCCCGCCGATGGCCGCGCCGTGCGCGCCGCGCTGGCCACCGCCTGGGTGGGCCAGCCGCTGGAAGACTTGCTCGCGCTGGCCGACGACGACACGCGCTTCGAAGCCGCCGTGGAGCAGCTGCTCGCGCTGCGCCAGGTGTGGCGACAGCAGGGCGTGCTGGCCGTGCTGCGCCAGGCGCTGCAAACCCTGGTGCCGCCGCAGCGCTGGCAGGCGGACGGCGCCGAGCGCGCGCTCACCAACACCTTGCATCTGGCCGAGCTGCTGCAGGCCGCTGCCGAGCCGCTGGAAGGCGAGGCCGCCTTGCTGCGCTGGCTGGCGGGTGCCATCGACGAGGCTGCCGAAGGAAACATGGCCCCCGAAGACCAGCTGCTGCGGCTGGAGAGCGACGGCGACCTCGTGCCCATCGTCACCGTGCACAAGAGCAAGGGCCTGCAGTACCGGCTGGTGTGCGTGCCGTTTGCCTCGCTCGCACCCGGCGCGCGCAGCAAGCCCGATTTCGTCATCCGGCCGGCCCGCATCAGCGACGAGGAACCGGGCGACGGCCGCCGCGAGCTGCTGTTCGCGCCTGACGCTGCCGCCCGCGCCGCCGAGCAGGCCGAAGAGGCGCGCGAGTCGCTGCGCCTGCTGTACGTGGCGCTCACGCGTGCCGAGCACGCGCTGTGGCTGGGCGTGGCCGCCGCCAGCATCGGCAACGCCAAGGCCCACGCCTGGCACCGCAGCGCGTTGGGCTGGCTGGTGAGCGGTGACGAGGTGCTCGACGACCCGGCCGTGTTTGCGCGCATCGAAGCCTGGGCGCAAGCGTTGCCGCACACGCAGCTGCAGCCGCTGTGGCCCGGCGCTGACGAGCAGGCCGCAGCGCCCGGCCGTGCCTGGGCCGACCCGAAGCCGCTGCGCCCCTTGCGCCCGCCTCGGCCGCTGGCGGCGCAGACGCCCAGCCCGTGGGCCGTGGGCAGCTACTCGGGCTTCGTGCGTGGCCTGGAGAGCCCGCCCGCACGCGGCTGGCGTGACGACGAGGCGCGCAACGGCCAGGCCGACGAGGACGTCGGCGCGCCCACCCAGCCGCTGCAGCGTGCCGCTCCCAGGCACCGCTTCCCGCGTGGCGCAGGGCCGGGCCAGTTGCTGCACACACAGCTCGAGTGGCTGGCCGACGCCGGCTTCGCACTGGCGCACAACCCGACGCTGGCCACGGAGCTGCGCACGCGGCTGCAGCGGCAGGCGCCCGAGGTGGATGCCGACGAGGTGATCACCTGGCTCGCGCAGGTCTGCGACACGCCGGTGCCGGCGCTGGGCGCGCGGCTCGCCGGCTTGCCGCGCGTGTGGCCCGAGCTGGAGTTCTGGCTGCCGACCGAGCAGCTCGACGCCGCGCGTGTCGACGCGCTGTGCCGCGCCCACGTGCTGCCCGGCCAGGAGCGTCCGCCCTTGCCCCCGCGCCGCCTGCGCGGGCTGCTGATGGGCTTTGCCGACCTGGTGTTCCAGGGCGTCGACGGCCGCTACGGCGTGCTCGACCACAAGAGCAACGCCCTCGGCGACGACGACGCGGCCTACACCGACGACGCGCTCGCTGCTGCCGTGCTGTCGCACCGCTACGACGTGCAGGGCGCCCTCTACCTGGTGGCCCTGCACCGCCTGCTGCGCCACCGCCTGGGCACGCGCTACGTGCCGGCCGAGCAGCTGCACGGCGCGGTGTTCCTGTTCCTGCGCGGCGTGGCGGCGCCGGGCGCGGGGGGCTGGCGGCTGGCGCCGGTGCCGGCGCTGATCGAGGGGCTCGACCAGCTGTTCGCCCCGCCCTCGCCGAAGGTGTCGGCATGAGCGCGCCCCCGATCGGTGCCGTGCCGCCCCTGGCCCACGCGCTGGCGGCCTTGCTGCAGCGCGTGGCGCCCGATGCGCCCGCCAGCCTGCTGCAGGCCACGCGCTTGCTGGTGGCCCTGGAGTCGCGCGGTCATACGCTGCTGCCCTTGCACGACGGCGGCCGTGCCGCGTGGGCCGAGCTGGGCTGGACGGCCGCCGCAGGCCAGACCCCGCTGCCGCTTGACGCCGCCGCCGCGCGCCGCGAGTGGGCGGGTTGCGCGCTGGTGGACATCGACCCGGCAGACGAGTCCGGCCACTCGCCCCTGGTGCTGCAGGGCGAGGGCCTCGCGCTGCGCCGCCACTGGCGCGACGAGCGCGTGGCCGCTGTCCAGCTGCGCGAGCGTGTGCACGCGGCGCCGCCGCAGCCGGTGGTGCCCGCAGCGCTGCTCGACCCCCTGCTCGACGCCTTGTTCCCACCCCGGCCCGAGGTGCCCGGACCCGACCTGCAGCGCCGGGCCGCGCAGCGCGCGCTGCAAGGCCGCATCACGCTGATCACGGGCGGCCCCGGCACCGGCAAGACTTGGACGGCGGCGCGCGTGCTTGTCCTGCTGCAAGCCCTGCACGGCGGCCCGGCGCCGCTGCGCATGGCGCTGGCAGCCCCCACCGGCAAGGCGGCGGCACGGCTGCGCCAGTCTATCGACACGGCGCTGCAGCAGCTGCAGGGCGAGACCGAGCCCCGGCTCGTGGCCGCGCGGGCCGCCGTCGCCAGCGCCCTGGCCCGGCAGCCGGCCCGCACGCTGCACGCCACGCTGGGCCGCCGGCCGGGCACGCGCCGCTTCGTGCACGACAGCTTGCACTTGCTGCCGGTAGACCTGCTGCTGGTCGACGAGGCCTCGATGGTGCACGGCGAGATGCTCGCGGCACTGCTGCAGGCCTTGCCGGCCCCGGCGCGGCTCGTGCTGCTGGGCGACCGCGACCAGCTCGCTTCGGTGGAAGCCGGTGCGGTGATGGCCGAGTTGTGCGCGCCGGACTCCTTGCTGGCGCCGCAGACCGTTACCTTGCAAGCCGGCCATCGTTTTGCCGGCCCGATTGCCGAGCTGGCCACGGCCGTCAACGAGGGCGACGCGCCGCGCGCCCAAGCCCTGCTGGGCGCGGGCGGCGCCGAGCTGGCCCTGGTCGACACGCGGAGCCCCGAGCCGCTGTGGCGCCTGGCCGCGGGCGCCAGTGGCTTTGGCGCGTTCGCGGCCCTGCTGCGCCAGCGCAGCGACGACGCCGCGGCCTTCGAAACCTGGCTGCGCGCGCTGCTGCAGGCCTTTGACGGCTTTCGGCTGCTCACGGCGGTGCGCGAGGGCCCCTTCGGCAGCGTCGCCCTCAATGCCCGCCTGACCGAGGCCCTGGGCCACCGGCCGGGCGCCGACGGCTGGTACGAAGGCCGCCCGGTGATGGTGACTCGTAACGAGCCGAGCCTGGACGTCTTCAACGGCGATGTCGGCGTGGCGATCACGCCGCCTCCGGCTTCATCGGGCGGCCAGGCGCTGCGCGTGTGGTTCTTCGACGGCGCCACGCTGCGCTCGGTGGCGGCGGCGCGCTTGTCGGCGGTGGAGACCGCCTATGCGCTGACGGTGCACAAGAGCCAGGGCTCGGAGTTCGCCCATGTGGCGCTGGTGCTGCCGGCCGACGACGTGCCGGTGCTGACGCGCGAATTGGTCTACACCGGCATCACGCGCGCGCGCCAGCGGCTCACGCTGGTGGCGCCGAAGCCGGCTCTGCTGGCCGCGGCCCTGCAGCGGCGCACGCGGCGCTACAGCGGGCTGGCGCAGGCGCTCAGCCCGGCACCGGATGCCAGCGATAGTGGCGATCACCCAGCGTGAACACGCCGACGCCATAGCCTTGCATCGGCAGCCGGAACAGCAGCTCGCCATCGGGCGCGATGCAGGCGCTGTGGCCGGTGCGCGCGCTCTCTTCGGGCCGGTTCAGCGCGTTCGGCCAGTTGGTCTGCACGACATGGGCCGAGAGTTCGCGGGCCAGGGCCTGGGCCTGAACCACGTGCTCGGGCGGATCCTGAACGGGCTTGTCGGGGTCGGGCCGCATCTGTCCCGGCCAGAAGATCAGATCCACGCCGCCATCTCGCAGTTGCGGCACGACCACGGCGGCATCCTCAATCTCGCGGCAGATCACGGCGCTGCACCTCAGGCCGGCCAGTTGCAGTGCGGGGCGGGCGATGCCGGGGGCAAAGAACGTGGCCTCCGGCGCCGTCAGGCCGCTCTTGCTGATGCAGCCGACGAGAGCCCCTAGGCGATCGATGAACAAGTGGCTGTTGAAGCGCCTGCCGTCATCGGCGTAGGTGGGCGCGCCCAGCACAGCGGCGATTCCCAGCCGGGCTGCTTCGGCGCGCAGATCGTCTAGTGTAGTGCGCGCCAAGTCGTAGAACTTAACCTAAATGCTGCAGTTACCCAGGTGCCGAGAGCCTCGGCGGCGGGGTTGGCAGGCCGATCTGACCGACGATGCGCTGGCAGATGTAGGCCAGAAGCGTGCGCCAGCGGTCAAGCTT
>JADCGQ010000073.1 GCA_020248945.1 Rubrivivax sp. | reverse complement strand
GGGCTTACGGGGCTTCCGGGGCTTACGGGGCTTACGGGGCTTGCGGGGCTTACGGGGCTTACGGGGCTTAGGGGGCTTCGGGGGGGAACTCATGCCGCCACCTCGTCGCCGAGGTAGGCCTCGACCACCTCGGCGTTGCGCACCACCTCGGCCGGCGTGCCGTCGGCGATCTTGCGGCCCTGGTGCAGCACGATCACGCGCTCGACGTAGCGCAGCAGCGTGGTCACCGCGTGCTCGATCCAGATCACCGTCAGGTCCAGTTCGTCGCGCAGGCGGCGGATCAGCTGGGCCATCGAGTCGACCTCGGCCTCGGTGAGGCCCGCGGCCACTTCGTCGAGCAGCAGCAGCCGGGGGCGCGTGGCCAGCGCCATGCCGATCTCCAGCAGCCGCTGCTGGCTCGGCGTCACGGCCGCCGCCGGAAGCCGCGCCTGCGCCGACAGCCCGATCAGGTGCAGGATGCTGTCCTCGTCCTTCAGCAGCCACGAGCTCTTGCGGTGACGGCCGGCGAACTGCAGCCCGAAGTCGATGTTGGCCGCCACGCTGAGCTCGCCGAACACGCGCGGTGTCTGGAAGGTGCGCGCGATGCCCTGGGCGGCGTACCGGTGCGGCCCTGCGCCGGTCAGGCGCCTGCCGTGGGCGTACAGGTCCCCGGCCGTCGGCGCGACGACGCCCGACAGTGCGTTGAAGAACGTGGTCTTGCCGGCGCCGTTGGGCCCGATGATGCCGACCAGCTCGCCGGCCGCGAACGCGGCGCTGACGCCGTCGACGGCCGTCAGGCCGCCGAAGCGCACGGTGACGCCGCGCGCTTCCAGCTGCGGGTGGCCGTTCACGTCGCGTTCTCCCGTGCCTCGTCGCGGCGCTTGTCGCGACGCAGCTCGCGCCACCAGGCCCGGGTGTCCTCGCGCCACTGCCCGAACGTGCTCCAGCGCAGCGAGGCCAGGCCGCCCGGCAGGTACAGCACGCACAGGATCAGCAGCAGGCCGAGCGTCATCAGGTAGGCCTGGGGTGCCTGCAGGCGCAGCGTCTCGGCCAGCAGGCTGAACACCACGGCGGCGATCAGCGGGCCCCACAGCGTGGCGATGCCGCCGATCAGCGCGATCAGCACCGTCTGGAAGCCGATGAAGGGGCTGAAGACGGTGGCCGGGTCGATGTAGGTCCAACGCACGCTCATCGCCGCGCCGACGGCGCCGGCGAAGGCGGCCGTCAGCGCGAAGCCACCGATCTTGGCCAGCCGGGTGTTCACGCCGAGCGTCTGCGCGCGTTGCTCGTCGGCGCCGATGCCCATCAGCCCGAGCCCGAAGCGCGTGCGCCGCACGACGATGCTCACCGCCACCGCCAGCACCGCCAGCGCCAGCACGGTGAGGTAGATCGTGTCGCGCTCGGGCACCACCGTCAGCACGCGGCCGACCGTGCCGGTGACCTGCTTCTCCCAGTAGGTGACGGCGTGACGGATCAGCTCGGTCATGCCGAAGGTCAGCACGGCGAAGTAGGTGCCGCGCAGGTGCAGCACCGCGCTGCCCATCACGACGGCGACGAGCGCGGCGACGCCGGCACCGGCGGCGATCACCGGCCACCAGCCCAGGCTGTCGATGAACAGCGCGCTGGTGTAGGCGCCGATGCCGAAGAACGCCGCGGTGGCCAGCGACAGGTAGCGCGTCGTGCCGCAGAACAGCGCCCAGCTCGTGGCCAGCGCCACGTACATCAGGCAGGTCAACGCCATCGAGACGACGAAGTCGCTGCCGTAGTGCGGCACCGCCAGCGCCCAGCCCGTGAGCGCGAACAGCACGAGCAGGTCGCGGCCCAGGTGGGTGCGGTCGAGCAGCCCCTGCGCGAGGCGCTGGCCCAGCCGGCGGACCCGGGATTCGCGCCAGGGGTTCATCGCCTGGCGAACAGCCCGTTGGGCTTCCAGAGCAGCACGCCGATGAAGACCGCGTAGCTCAGCAGGCTCTTCAGCGACGGGTTCGTGAAGTGCATGCCGACGGCCTCGATCACACCGAGCGCCAGGCCGCCAGCCAGCGCGCCGCCCATGCTGCCGAAGCCGCCGAGCGTGATGACGATCAGCGCGGTGACGGTGTAGGGCTCGCCCATCGATGGCGTGATCGTGTAGGTCATCGACAGCAGGCAACCCGCGACACCCGACAGGCCGAGCCCGACGCCGAACATCAGCGGGTGCAGCCGCCGGGTGTCGATGCCCACCAGCTGCGCGCCGGTGGGCGACTGCATCAGGGCGCGCACCCCCTTGCCGAGCAGCGTCATGCGCAGCGACACGATCAGCACGACGCTGAAGGCCAGCGACAGCCCGAGCAGCAGCAGCTTGTTGGCCGCGAACTGCGAACCGGCGACCTGCACCGGGTCGGTCAGGTAGTCGTAGCCGCGCAGGTCGGCACCCCAGACCAGCTGCGCGAAGTTCTGCACCAGGAACATCAGTCCGAAGGCCACCATCAGGCCCCGCGCCTCGAACACGTCGACGTTCGGGCTGGTGGCGGCGAGGCGGCGGAAGGTCAGGCGGTGCACCGCGATGCCCGTCGCCATCAGCACCGCGAAGGACACCGGCACCATCAGCAGCGGGCTGAGGCCGAGGGCGGAGTGCGCCGCCCAGGTCAGGAAGGCGCCGACCATCAGGAACTCGCCGTGGGCGATGTTCAGGATGCGCATCAGCCCGTACTGCAGGTTCAGCCCGAGCGCGACCAGGGCGTACACGCCCCCGGTGATCAGACCGGAGACGACGAGCTCGAACCAGGCGCTGCCGCTCACGGCCGGTGCGGCCCGCCTGCGGCGCCGGCGCAGCAGCTCACACCCAGGCCGGCTTGGCCGGGTTCAGCGGCGCGGTGGCGCTGGCCTTCGGCCAGACGACCTCGAACTCGCCCCTCTGCCACTGGCTGACGGTGCCGGGGGTGCCCACGTTCTCGCTGCCGGCGAAGCGGATCTTGCCGACGATGGTGTCGTGCGTCGTGCCGGCCACGTAGTCGCGGATCGCCTTGCGGTCGAGGCCGACGCGCGCCACCGCTGCCGTCAGGATCTCGAGCCCGGCCCAGCAGTGGCCGCTGGCCCAGCGGTCGGGCTCCTTCGCCGCGCCGAAGCGCTTGACGTGCGCGTCGAAGTACGCCTTGGCGCCGGGGCTGGTCTTCTGGTTCCACGAGCCCATCCCGAGCACGCCCTCGGCGCCGGCCTGCATCACGTTGCGGTAGAGCTGGAAGGCGGTGCCGACGCTGGCGTAGAAGAACTTCGGGTTGAAGCCGATCTCCTTGCTCTGCCGGCTGGCGAGGATGGTGTCGGGCGGGTAGGTCAGACCGATGAAGGCGTCGGGGTTCTTGTCCTTCATGCTGCGCAGCACCGGCGACAGGTCCTTCACGCCCAGCGGATAGCTCTTGTCCTCGACGAGATTCATGCCGCTGCCCTGCAGCGCCACCTTCAGCGCGGCGTAGTTCTCCAGGCCGAACAGGTCGTCGACGTAGATGACGGCCACCGACCGCGCGCCGTTGGCCTTGAGCATGTCGACCAGGGCGTCCATCATCGGCTTGGGCTGCTGCAGCAGCAGGAAGAAGTACGGCAGCTTCATCTCGACGAGGCGGCGCGACAGGGCCGTCGGCGCAAGGAAGGGGTACTGGAACCGATTGGCCAGCGGTGCCACCGCGAAGTTGGCATTGCTGCCCCACGGCGGCAGGATCAGGTCGACCTTGTCGCTGCCCATCAGCTTCTCGTAGGTGCGCACGCAGGTCTCCATCTCGCTGCGGTCGTCACTGCTGATCAGCTCGATCGGACGCCGGGTGCCCTTGACGTTGAGGCCGCCGGCGGCGTTCTGCTGCTCGGCCCAAAGCAGGTAGTTCGGCTCCTGGCTGGTCTGCGCGCCGACGCTCCACGGCCCGGTGCGGGCCATCGCGTAGCCGATGCGCACGGGCGCAGGCTGCGCCAGCAGCGGCGCGCCGGTGCTGGCGGCGGCTCCTGCAGCCAGGGCCTGGACGACGGTGCGGCGCTTCAGGCCGCGGGCGGCGGAATCGGTCATCGGTGGTCTCCTCGTGGGGCGAGCCGATTGTTCGGAGACGACGCCTCCAGGGCTTTGCCGGCCGTGCACGAAGCCTTGCCGACCCGTGCACGCGACCCTGGGACTTTCCCTGCCTTGCCCCTTCCGCCAGCCCCGGCGGCCGCAGGAAGGGCGGGCCGGGTGCGTAAGCTTGGAAGACGGTGCGAGGAGACGACGCATGGGCATCCGACCCGAAGTGATGGACACCGCCGAGGTCGACCCCGGCGAGCGCGCCGCGTTCTGGTGTGACCGGATCGCCCGGCTGTTCCAGGGCCTGAAGAGCGACCAGTACGGGGACGCTGACTTCAGCGGCCGCGCCAGCACGCTGCGCGCCGGCGACGTCGTGCTGACCCACCTCGAGGCCACGCGCCACCGCGTGATGCGGTCGAGTGCCATCGCGCGTGCCACCGAGGTGCCGTACCTGAAGATCGTGGCGCCCTGGGTCGGCTGCGCCGGCGTCGAGCAGAAGGGCCGCGAGACCTGGGTGACGCCGGGGCAGTGGAGCATCTACGACACCACCGACAGCTACGCGGTGGCCAACCCCGAGAGCGTCGAGCACCTGATCGTCATGCTGCCCAAGGCGCAGTTCGCCAGCCGCGGCCTCGCGCTCGACCCGCTCATGGCGCGCCGGCTCGGCGGCAGCGGAGGCATCTCGCGGCTGGCCCTGGACACGATGCGCAACGCCTTCCGGGAACTGCCGAACATGCCCGAGACGGCGGCGCGCGGCGTCGGCGAGGCGATCACGCAGCTCGTGCACCTGTCGCTGCTCGACCTCGCCGGGCAGGCCAGCGCCCAGTCGCAGCGGGAAGCCCTGCGAGAGCGGATCAAGCAGCACGTGGCGCAGCACCTGGCCGACCCGGGCCTGACGGTGGACGCCATCGCCCGCGCGCTCAACGTCAGCCGGCGCCAGCTCTACAACGCCTTCGCCGAGGAGGCCGACGGCGTGGCCGGGTACATCCTGGCGCGCCGCCTCGAGGCGTGCCGCCAGGCGCTGGCGAACCGGCACGCGCCGCAGCGCTCGATCACGGACATCGCCCTCGGCCACGGGTTCCAGAACATGGCCCACTTCAGCCGCGTCTTCCGCGCCCACCTCGGCGTGGCCCCGAGCGACTACCGGCGCGGGCAGGCGGCGTAGTGCATAGGCGCCTGACGGCTTGGTGCAACGGGCGCCTGATGGCTTGGTGCAATAGGCGCCTGACGGCGTAGTGCCGTAGGCGCCCGGCGGCTCAGTGCCGCAGGCGCCCGGCGGCGTCGACGCAGGCCGCGCGCCGCCTTCGGCGCGTTCGATGGGGCGCGCTCCGCGGCCAGCGCGACGAGCCCGTCGCGACCGCGCGGCCTGCGGCCACATCGACCCCGAGAGGCTCGTCCGAGCACCAGGGTCGCCAGGTCGCCGGGCGCCCATCGGGTGGCGCTTGCGCCGGCCCGCGTCCCGCCAAACGACCCGCTGCGCCGGGAGGGGCGCCGGCCGCGCGCCCGCCAGCGGTGGCCGTCGGCGAGATTCGTCTTCGACGCCCAGACGACAAGACCGACCGGTTCAGAAAGATACCAGTAAGTACATATGGCAGACCATGCAGACAAGGCATCGGGTCTTGGTCGCTCTTGTCAGACGAGACCCGGCCGAGTGCGGCCGTTTCGTCCATGCATCGCAACGCCCTCGGGCCTGGCGCCCGTGGTGCGTGCAACCCCGGAGTTCTTCCATGTTGTTTCCGACGAGTCCCATCATGAAGTTGCTGACCTGGTT
>JADCGQ010000072.1 GCA_020248945.1 Rubrivivax sp. | reverse complement strand
TTGCCTCACCCACGCTCTACAGCGTCCAGCAGGGCGTCAAACGAGGCCCCTGTGCTCAAAACCGGCCGAGTAGCCGCGTCGGTGCCGATCTTGGCTAACTTGATGTGCTCGGCGAAGTTCTGCCGCCCACGCTCCTAGCCAAGTTCAACCTGATCTTCGTGCTCGTGATGGCCGTCGGCGTGGCCGTCAGTGGCTGGATCAGCCACGGCCTGCTGCAGGCGCAGGCGCGCGAAGAGGTCATCGGCACCGGCCGCCTGATGATGGAAAAGGCGCTTGCGGTGCGCTCGTACACCACCAACCACATCGCCAAGCTGCTGCAGACGCAGATGCAGTACGAGTTCCTGCCGCAGAGCGTGCCCAGCTTCTCGGCCACCGAGGTGCTGGCCACGCTGCAGAAGAGCTACCCGCAGTTCGGCTACAAGGAAGCGACGCTGAACCCGACGAACCCGCGCGACCGTGCGGTCGACTGGGAGGTCGACATCGTCAACAGCTTCCGCAGCAACGCCGAGCTGAAGGAACTGGTCGGCACGCGCAGCACGCCCACCGGCGCCAGCCTGTACGTGGCGCGCCCGCTGCGCATCACCAACCCGGCCTGCCTGCAGTGCCACAGCAGCGTCGAGGCCGCGCCCAAGACCATGATCGAGAAGTACGGCACCGCCAACGGCTTCGGCTGGCAGCTCAACGAGGTGGTCGGTGCCCAGGTCGTGAGCGTGCCGATGGAGCTGCCGCTCAAGCGCGCCAACGACAACTTCAAGCTCTTCATCAGCGCGCTGATCGGCGTGTTCGTCGTCGTCGGCATCGTGCTGAACATCATGATCTGGCTCGTGGTCGTGCGCCCCGTCACCCAGCTGTCGGAGCTGGCCGACCGCGTGAGCCAGGGCGACCTGAACGCACCCGAGTTCCCGTCCAAGGGCAAGGACGAGATCGCGGTGCTGGCGGATTCCTTCTCGCGCATGAGGGCGAGCGTCGTGCAGGCGATGAAGATGCTCGACAATTGATGCGCCGCAGCAAACCCTGAACTCCCGACCCCCGTGAGCGCCCTCCACCCCGAGCGACTCGGCAAGTACCAGATCACCGGCGTGCTCGGCGAGGGCGCGATGGGCGTGGTCTATCGGGGGTTCGATCCGGACATCCGCCGCATCGTCGCGCTCAAGACGATCCGCCAGCAGCTCGGCGAAGGCGCCGATGCCGCCCAGACCGCGGCCCGCTTCCGCAACGAGGCGCAGGCCGCCGGGCGGCTGCTGCACCCGGGCATCGTGGGCGTCTACGACTTCGGCGAAACCGACACCCGCGCCGGCCGCGTGGCCTACATCGCGATGGAGTTCGTCGAGGGCCACACGCTGAGCCAGTACCTGCAGCAGAAGGTGCGCTTCAGCGAGGCCGATGTCGCCAGCCTGGCCACGCAGCTGCTCGACGCGCTGGCGCATGCCCACGACAACGGCGTCTGGCACCGCGACATCAAGCCCAGCAACGTCATCATGACCAAGGCCGGGCGCATCAAGATCGCCGACTTCGGCATCGCGCGCACCGACACCTCGGCGCTCACCATGGCCAACAGCGTGCTCGGTACGCCCATGTACATGGCGCCCGAGCAGTTCATGGGCCGGCCCATCGACCACCGGGTCGATGTCTACGGCGCCGGCGTCGTGCTGTACCAGCTGATCGCCGGGCGCGCGCCCTTCATCGGCCCGCACGAGGCGCTGATGTACAAGGTCGTCAACGAGGTGCCGGTGGCGCCGTCCACGCTCGAGGGGGCCCTGGGTGGCGGGCGCTTCGATGCCGTGGTCGCCACCGCGCTGGCCAAGGATCCGCGCGATCGGCACGCCAGCGCGGCCGCGTTCCGCGACGCCGTGGCCCAGGCGCTCGGGCAGCCGGCGCCGGGTGCCGTCTCGCGCGAGGCGGTGTACGCGCTGCCGGCGCTGTCGGAGTACGCGCCCACCGAACGCATCGTCAGCCCCTTCGGCGCGCCCTTCGTCAACCAGAGCCAGGCCCCGGCCACCAACACCACCGGCGCACCGCCCACGCACTGGGATCCGTCGGTGCTGGCGCAGGTCGAGGCTTCGCTGGCCCGCCACGTGGGGCCGCTGGCCGCGGTGCTGGTGCGCCGTGCCGCCAAGGAGTGCCACGACCTGCCCAGCCTGCAGATGCGCCTGGCCGAGCAGATCACCAGCCCGCAGGCGCGCGAGGTCTTCCTCGGCGCCTCGTCCAAGGCCGGCGGGGGCTCCGGCGGCACGGGCGGGTCGTCGGCAGGCACCGGCATCACCAGCCTCACGGGCATCGGCGGGGCTTCTGGCGGCGCTTCTGGCGGCGCGCGGGCTGGCCCGCCCACCACCTTCGGGCACGGCAGCGGCGGAGGCACCTTCGCCGGCAACCACACGCCCGTCAACGACGCCGTGCTGGAGCAGGCGGTGAAGCTGCTGTCGGCGCACCTGGGGCCGATCGCGCGTGTCGTGGTCAAGCGCTCGGCCGAACGGGTGCGCCAGCGCGAGCCGTTCTACGTGCTGCTGGCCGAATCCGCGCCCGAGGGCGTGCGCGCCAAGCTGCTGGCCGACCTGCGCGCGATTCCCTGACTCCGCGCCCGGCGTGCCGAGCCCGGGGCGGCCGGCGATTTGACGGGCCAGACCCCTGCTGATCAGGGCAATGCCGCAGGCGCCGCTGCCGTATACCTGCGGCAGGAGCCCACGACATGCCGCACCACCTGCCCGACTACGCCCCCCGCAGCAGCGGAGCACCGCGCTCGCCGTCGGCCTGGCGCCGCTGATCGTGCTGCTGGTGTTCACCGGCATCGTGATGCGCTGGGTGGCGGTGGACACCGGCCTGGCGGTGCTGCTGGCCTGCACGCTGTGGGTGGCGCACGAGATGCACGGCTTCCAGCGCGCCGTCGACGCCTACAACGCCGATTACGTGTCGCGCCACCTGCAGTGGCGGCGCGACGAGACCATCGCCGAGCTCATCGACAGCCCTGCCACGGGCGAGCCGGCGCGTGTCTTCGCCCGCCGCTTCCTCGAGGGCGAGCGGGTTCTGCTGGCCGACGGTCGACTGCCCTGACGATGGCTGCGGGCCACGCCTAGCACGCAGCCGGTTGCGCGGCTGCGACAATGCCGGCTTCGCGCACCACTGCAGCCGCCCATGACGCCCGCCGCGCCCGACGACGACCGAACCCAGATCACGCCGCCGCCGGGCTCCAACCCGACGGACATCGACCTCGGCTTCGACAAGACGCAGGTCTTCGTGCCACCGCCCAAGCCGGCGGCGCCGGCGCACGACATGGGCAACGGTCTGCCCAAGAGCACGCGGCTGCACGAGTTCGAGATCACCAACCTCGTCGGCGAAGGCGGCTTCGGCATCGTCTACCTGGCGCTGGACACCATGCTCAAGCGCCGCGTGGCGCTGAAGGAGTACATGCCGAGCTCGCTGGCCGCGCGCACCGAGACCAGCCAGGTGCAGGTTAAGAGCGAGCGCTATCGCGAGACCTTCGACGCCGGCATGAAGAGCTTCATCAACGAAGCGCAGCTGCTGGCCAGCTTCGACCACCCGTCGCTGGTGAAGGTCTACCGCTTCTGGGAGCAGAACGGCACCGCCTACATGGTGATGCCGTTCTACGAAGGCAAGAACCTGCGCGACACGCTGCGCGCGTTGCCCGCGGCGCCCAGCGAGGACTGGTTGCGCACGCTGCTGGAGCCGCTGACCGAGGCGCTGCTCGTCATCCACGCGCAGAACTGCTACCACCGCGACATCGCGCCCGACAACGTGATGATGCTGGCCGAGACGAACAAGCCGCTGCTGCTGGATTTCGGCGCGGCGCGGCGAGTGATCGGCGACATGACGCAGGCGCTCACCGTCATCCTCAAGCCCGGCTACGCGCCGGTGGAGCAGTACGCCGAGATCCCGGGCATGAAGCAGGGCCCGTGGACCGACGTGTACGCGCTGGCCGCCGTGGTGCACTACGCCATCACCGGCCGCACGCCGCCACCCAGCGTGGGCCGCCTGCTCAACGACACCTACCAGCCGCTGGCGCAGGTGGCCGCGGGCCGCTACAGCGCGCCGTTCCTGGCCGCGGTCGACCATGCCCTGGCCGTGCGGCCCGAGGCGCGCACGCAGACAGTGGCGCAGTTCCGCGCCGAGATGGGGCTCGACGGCCACCTGCCGACCTCGATCCGCACGCCGCCGCCGGCACCGGCCACCTCCGGCAACGAGCCGACGGTGCTGGTGCCACCGCCGGCCGCGCGCGCGCCGGCGCCGGCGCCCGCCGCCTTCCCGCAGACCTTGCTGCAGCCGCCGGCCGCCGCCCCGGTGGCGCCGCCCGCAGCCGCGCTGCAGCCGACCCCGGCACCCGCGGCCGCAGCCGAGAAGAAGGGCAATGGTGCCGCGGTCGGCATCGGCATCGGTGCCGTCGTCGTGGCCGCGGCGGGTTTCGGCATCTGGTCGATGACCTCCAAGCCGGCCGCGCCGCCTGCATCGCCCCCCGTGGCAGCCGCCCCAGCAGCCGCTCCGGCCGCCGCCCCGGCGCCGGCTCCGGTGGTGGCGCCCGCGCCGCCGCCACCCGCGCCGCCGCCGCGCTTCGAGACCGAGCGCGAGTTCGAGCGCATCCTGCAGGCCCAGGCGGCCGACTTCGGCCTGAAGGCCGAGGCCGCCAAGACCGATCTCAGCATCGCTGCCAAGGACCAGGTGCGCTTCAAGGTCACGGCCGAGCGCGATGGCCACCTCTACGTCGTCGGCCAGAGCGCCGACGGCTCGCTGGCGCTGCTGGTGCCGAACACGCATTCCGCGAGCGTGCAGGTGAAGAAGGGTCAGACCTACAGCTTCCCCACCAAGGACCGCTTCGTGTTGAACGCCGCCGAGCCGCTGGGCACCGGCCGCCTGCTGGTGCTGGTGTCGGCGCTGCCGCGCAACTTCGACAGCATGGCGCCCAAGGCGGCCGGGCCGGTGAAGGAGTTCGCCAGCGGTGACGAGGCCACCCGGCTGCTGCAAGCCTGGCAGGGCAAGGGCTCGATGCTGGCCGGGCGGCCGCAGTGCGCCGGCGGTGGCAGCGACTGCGCCGACGAGTACGGCGCTGCGCTGATGACCTTCAATACGGTGCGGTGACGCCCGCCGTGCTGCGCCGGCCGTGAACAAGGCTTTCGTCAAGGAGCCCTCCAACGACGGCCTGGACGAGGACGACGACGCCGGCGGCCCGCCGCCGCTGCCGGCCGGCACGCGCAACTACCTCACGCCGCAGGGCTACCAGCGGCTGCGCGACGAGCTGATCTCGCTGATCGAGTCCGAGCGGCCCAAGATCGTGGAGATCGTGTCGTGGGCGGCCAAGAACGGCGACCGCAGCGAAAACGGCGACTACCTCTACGGCAAGAAGCGCCTGCGCGAGATCGACCGCCGCATCCGCTTTCTTACCAAACGCCTGGACATCGCCGAGATCGCCGATCCGAGCCTGCACCACGGCAGCGACCAGGTCTTCTTCGGCGCCACCGTCACCTACGCCACGGCGCGGGGCGAGGAGCGCACCGTCACCATCAAGGGCATCGACGAGGCCGACAGCCTGCAGGGCGAGATCAGCTGGATCGCGCCGATCGCCCGCGCGCTGATCAAGGCGCGCGAGGGCGACGAGGTGCAGTTGCTGACGCCGGGCGGGCGCGAGACGCTGGAGGTGCTGAAGGTGGTGTACCCGGCGCCTGCACGGTAAGGCGGGCCGAGTCCCTGGCGCGGAACCGGCTCCGCCGGGCCGCTGCCAGAGCCCCCTCGGGGGGTGGCGAGGATCGCGGCTTCGCCGCGACCACAGCCTGGGGGCTCACTGCGGCCGGTACCGTGACACCCGGCTCACCACCGGCGAGCGCCGCAGCGTGCGCAGCACGTCGGCCAAGTGCACGCGGTCGCGCACGCTGACGATGAGCCGCAGCTCGATCTGCTCCTCGACGGGTTCGGGGTCCATGTCGATGTGCACGATGTCGGCCTCGGCACTGCTGATCGACGACGCCACCTGGGCCAGCACGCCCTTGCCGTTTTTCACCAGCACGTGCAGGCTGGTGTCGAAAGGGCGCGTGGCCTCTTCGGCCCACTCCACCTGCATCCAGCGCTCGCTGTCGCGCTCGAAGAGGCGGCGGCCGGTGGGGCATTCGGCGGTGTGCACGACGAGGCCCTCGCCTCGGCCCAGGTAGCCGACGATGGGGTCGCCCGGGATCGGGCGGCAGCAAGGCGCGAGCTGGATCGAGTTGCCCTCGCTGCCGTCGACGAAGACCACGCCCTGTGTCGGCGCGGCGTCGTCGGCGCTGGCGTAGCGTGTCAGGCTCAGCGTCACGGCATCGGGCTTGATGCCGGCCTCGGCCAGCAGCTGGGCCAGGCGCTTGGCCACGATGACGGCGATCTTGCGGCCCAGGCCCACCTCGACCAGCAACTCGCCGCGGTTGCGGTTGCCGCCCCAGCGCGCCAGCTGTTGCCAAAGTGCCGCCGCCCGCTCGTCGGCCGGATCGGCGCTGGGCAGCTGCAGGCCCTCGGCGCGCAGCGCCTGGCCGAGCAGCTTTTCGCCGAGCGCGCGCGACTCCTCGCTCTCCAGCGTCTTGAGGTAGTGGCGGATCTTGCTGCGCGCGCGGCCCGTGCGCACCATGCTCAGCCAGGCCGGGTTGGGCTTGGCGCCGGGCGCGGTGATGATCTCCACCACATCGCCGCTCTTGAGCTCGGTGCGCAGGGCCGCGGTCTCGCCGTTGACCTTGGCGGCCACGGTGTGGTCGCCGACGTCGGAGTGGATGGCGTAGGCAAAGTCCACCGGCGTGGCGCCGCGCGGCAGCGCCAGGATCTTGCTGCGCGGCGTGAACACGTAGACCGCGTCAGGGTAGAGATCGATCTTCACGTGCTCGAGGAACTCGGCCGCGTCGCGCGTCTCGTCCTGGATGTCGAGCAGGCTCTGCAGCCACATCGTCGACAGGCGGCCGTCGGGCGCGCTGCCGCCCTTGCCGTTCTTGGGGTCGCCCACCTTGTAGAGCCAGTGCGCGGCCACGCCGGCCTCGGCCACCGCATGCATGGCCTCGGTGCGCATCTGGAACTCCACCGCCGTGCCCAGCGGGCTGACGAGCGTGGTGTGCAGGCTCTGGTAGCCGTTGGCCTTGGGAATGGCGATGTAGTCCTTGAAGCGGCCCGGCACCGGCTTGTACAGCTGGTGGAGCAGGCCCAGGGCCACGTAGCAGTCGGTGAGCGAGGGCACGACGATGCGGAAGCCGAAGATGTCGGACACCTGGGCGAAGCCGGCGTGCTTTTCGCGCATCTTGCGGTAGATGCTGTAGACCGTCTTTTCGCGGCCCGAGACCTGGATCTTGAGCTTGTGCGTGGTGAAGGCCATTTCCACGTCGCGCTGCACGCGCTCGACGATGTCGCGCCGGTTGCCCCTGGCGCGCTTCACGGCTTTCGACAAGGCCGCGTGGCGCCAAGGGTGCAGCAGCTCGAAGCAAAGCTCCTGCAACTCACGGTACATCGCGTTCAGTCCCAGGCGATGGGCGATGGGCGCGTAGATGTCGAGCGTCTCGCGGGCGATGCGGCTGCGCTTGGCCGGCGCCATGGCCTGCATCGTGCGCATGTTGTGCAGGCGGTCGGCCAGCTTGATGAGGATGACGCGCACGTCGCGCGCCATCGCCAGCAGCATCTTGCGGAAGCTCTCGGCCTGGTTCTCTTCGCGCGTGTTGAACTGCAGCCTGTCGAGCTTGGTGAGGCCGTCGACCAGATCGGCCGTGGGGGCGCCGAACTTCTGGATCAGCTCCGTCTTCGTGACGCCCTGGTCCTCGATGGTGTCGTGCATCAGCGCTGCCATGATGGCCTGCGCGTCGAGCTTCCAGTCGGCACACAGGCCGGCCACCGCGATGGGGTGGGTGATGTAGGGCTGGCCGCTGGCGCGGAACTGGCCGAGGTGGGCCTCGTCGGCGAACTTGTAGGCCTCGCGCACCTGCTTGAGATCGGCCTTGTTCAGGTAGCCGAGCTTGTCGAGCAGCGCCGCGAAGCTGGACGCCTCGGGCCCGGGCGCCAGGTCCACCGGCACCAGCGGCGCACGCTGCAGCCCCTGCAGTGCGGCAGGCAGCAGTTCGGCGGCAAGGGAACGCAGACCCATGGCCCGAATTTAGCGCGGAAGCCTGCCCCTGCCCGGTGCAGGCGTGGAATTGAAAAGGGCGCCCGTGGGCGCCCTCGTCGTCAAGGCCGGTGCAGCGTCAGACGGGCACCTTGCGCAGCATCTCGATGCCCACCTCGCCGGCGGCGATCTCGCGCAGCGCGGTGACGCCAGGCTTGTTCTTCGTTTCGATCTTGGGCGCGTGGCCCTGGCTCAGCATGCGGGCGCGGTAGGTGGCCGCCAGCACGAGCTGAAAGCGGTTGGGGATCTTGGCAAGGCAGTCTTCGACGGTGATGCGGGCCATGGGGGGGTCTCGGTGGCTATCTCGGCAGGGAATCAGACCAGGCCCAGCGCTGCGAACACCTGCGAGCGGTTGCGCAACTGGGCGGCGTACTTCAGACGCTGGCTGTGGACGACCGTCTTCAGGTCGAAAAGCGCCGTTTCGAACAAGCTGTTGATGATAACAAAGTCGAAGTGTCGGGCCTGCGCCACCTCGGTACGGCCGTTGGCCATGCGCTGGGCGATGACCTCGGGCGTGTCCTCGCCGCGGCGGTTCAGGCGCTGCATCAGCTCTTCCCAGCTCGGCGGCAGGATGAAGATGAGCACCGCGTGCGGGAAGATCTGCTTGATCTGCAGGGCACCTTGCCAGTCGATCTCGAGCACGACGTCGTCGCCGTGCTCCAGGCGTGCCTGGATGGCCTTGCGGCTGGTGCCGTAGAGATTGCCATGCACCTCGGCCCACTCGAAGAAGTCGCCCTGGGCCGCCATGGCGCGGAACTCGGGTTCTTCGATGAACCAGTACTCGCGGCCATGCACCTCTTGCCCGCGCGGCCGGCGCGTGGTGTGCGAGACGCTCACGGCCAGCCGCGAGTCGAGCTCGAGCAGCGCCTTCACGAGGCTGGACTTGCCGGTGCCGCTGGGCGCGGCGACGCAGAAAAGGTTGCCGGGGGTTTCCATCGCCGGATTTTCCCCCAAGGCGGCAGCCCCGGTGCTGCGGGCATCATCCGGCGTCTGTGCAGGAGAACGCATGAAGCCCGAACCGGTTCGCGAGATCGTCATCGTCGGCGGCGGCACGGCCGGCTGGATGACGGCGGCCGCGCTGGCGCAGGTGCTCGGCCCCGGCCAGCGCATCCGCTTGGTCGAGAGCGAGGAGATCGGCACCATCGGTGTCGGCGAGGCCACGATCCCGAACATCCGCCATTTCAACGCGGCGCTGGAGATCGACGAGGACGAGTTCATCCGCGCCACACAGGGCACGTTCAAGCTCGGCATCCAGTTCCGCGACTGGGGCCGCGTGGGCGACGCCTACATCCACGGCTTCGGCAATGTCGGCCCCGATCTCGGGCTCGTGCCCTTCCATCACTACTGGCTGAAGATGCGCGCGCTGGGTCGCGCGCCGGGGCTCGAGGCCTTTCAGATCAACACCGCCGCGCCCGAGGCGGCCAAGTTCCAGCGGCCTGATCCGGCGCTGCGCGGCTCGCCGCTGGGCGAGGTGGGCTACGCCTTTCACTTCGACGCCGGCCTGTACGCCCGTTTCCTGCGCCAGCGGGCCGAGGCCCGCGGCGTGCAGCGCATCGAGGGCCGCATCGTGCAGGTGTGCCAGCGCGCAGAAGACGGCTTCGTCGAGAGCGTGCGGCTGGCCAGCGGCGAGGCCGTTGCCGGGCAGTTGTTCGTCGACTGCTCGGGCCTGCGCGGCCTGCTGATCGAGCAGACGCTGCGCTCGGGCTACGAAGACTGGTCGCACTGGCTGCCCTGCGATGCCGCGGTGGCTGTGCCCAGCGAGCGCACGCACCCGCTGCTGCCGCTGACGCGCAGCACCGCGCGCGCCGCCGGCTGGCAGTGGCGCATTCCGCTGCAGCACCGCACCGGCAACGGGCTCGTCTACTGCAGCGCGCTGATGAGCGCCGACGAGGCCGCGGCCACGCTGCTGGGCCATCTCGACGGGCGTGCGCTGGCCGAGCCGCGGCACATCCGCTTCAAGGCCGGTCGGCGGCGCCACACCTGGCTGAAGAACGTGGTGGCCGTGGGCCTGGCGGGCGGCTTCCTGGAGCCGCTGGAAAGCACCAGCATCCACCTCATCCAGCAGGTCATCAACCGGCTGATCGGCTTCTTTCCGTGGGCCGGCTTCGACGCCGCCGACATCGACGAGTTCAACCGCCAGTGCCGCGTGGAGATGGAGCGCATCCGTGACTTCATCATCTTCCACTACAAGGCCAACCAGCGCGACGAGCCGCTGTGGCGCCAGAGCCGCCACATGAAGGTGCCCGCCACGCTGGCGCACAAGATGGCGCTGTTCGCCGCCAACGGCCGCATCGAGCGCGAGGACTTCGAGCTTTTCGGCACCTCGAGCTGGCTGCAGGTGATGACCGGCCAGCACCTCGTGCCCCGCGCTTGGCACCCGCTGGTCGACCAGCGCAGCGACGACGAGGTGGCCGCCCTGGTGACGCACAGCGCGCAGGTGGTGGCCAACTGCCTGCAGCGCATGCCGACACAGCAGGCCTTCATCGAACAACACTGCCGCGCGCCGGCCCTGGAGACGACATGACAGCACAACCCCGGCGCGTGGCGCTGGTCACCGGCGGTGCACGAGGCATCGGCCTGGCCGTGGCACGCGGCTTCCTGGCGCGCGGGCATGCGGTGGCGCTGCTCGACATCGACGCGGCCACGCTGGCGGCCGCCGAGGCGCGGCTGGCCGATGAAGTCGGCCCGGCGCGGGTGCTCGCCCTCGTGGGCGACGTGTCGTCGGCCCCCGACGTGGCGCAGGCCGTGGCCGCGGTGGCCGAGCGCTTCGGGCGGCTCGATGCGCTCGTCAACAACGCCGGCATCGCCGTCTTCAAGCCGACGCTGCAGACCACGCACGACGAGTTTTCGCGCGTGCTCGCCGTCAACCTGCACGGCGCTTTCCTGTGCACGCAGGCGGCGGCGCCGCTGATGCAGCAAGGCGGCGGCGGTGCCGTCGTCAACATCGCCAGCATCTCCGGCCTGCGCGCCAGCACGCTGCGCGTGGCCTACGGCACCAGCAAGGCGGGGCTGATCCACCTGACGAAGCAGCACGCGGTGGAGCTGGGCACGGTGGGCATCCGCGTCAACTGCGTGGCGCCAGGGCCGGTGGACACCGACATGGCCAAGCTCGTGCACTCGGTGGCCATCCGGTCGGACTACCACGACGTGATCCCGCTCAACCGCTACGGCACGGTCGACGAGATCGCCGAGGCCGTGTGCTGGCTGGCCAGCCCGGCGGCCAGCTACATCAACGGCCAGGTGCTGGCGGCCGACGGCGGTTTCGATGCCGCGGGCGTGGGCTTGCCGACGCTGAGGCGGCAGCAGGGTGCTTGAGCGGTGAGCGGCCGGGGGCGGCTCACTCGATGTTCTGCACCTGCTCGCGCATCTGTTCGACCGCCACCTTCATCTCCACGGCGATGGCCGTCAGCTCGACGGCGGCGCTCTTGCTGCCGAAGGTGTTGGCCTCGCGCTGAAGCTCCTGGATCAGGAACTCGAGTCGCTTGCCCAGTTCGCCGCCGGCCTTGAGCAGGCGCTCGATCTCGTCAAGGTGCGAGGCCAGGCGCGCCAGTTCCTCGGCCACGTCGATGCGGATGGCAAAGGCCACGGCTTCGGCCATGGCGCGCTCGTGCAGGGCCTCGGCCGGCAGCGTCTGGCCGCCGGGGGCGGCCGCGAGCGCCTCGTTCCAGCGTTCGAGAAAGCGCGCCTGCTGCCGGTGCACCACCTGCGGCACCAGCGGCCGCGCCTGTGCGGCCAGCTCGCGCAGCCGCGCCACGCGTTCCAGCAACACGGTGGCCAGCCGGGCGCCTTCGCGGGCGCGGGCCTCGCGCAGGCCTTCGATGCAGCGCACGGCGGCCTCCAGCGCGGGCCCGTCGAGGCGCTCGTTGCCGGCGCCGGTGCGGCACCACTGCAGGATCTCGTTCACCGACAAGGTGCGGGCATCGGGCAGCCAGCCCGTGATCGAGCCCTGCAGGTGGGCCAGGCGGTTGAGCTGTTCCGACGTGGGCTGCGGCACGGCGCTTTCGCCCTCGCGCGCGGTGGCGATGCGCATCTCGATCTTGCCGCGCCGGAACGCGGCGGTGAGCTTGTCGCGCAGCACCGGCTCGAGGCCGCGCAGCTCGTCGGGCATGCGGAAACCCAGGTCGAGGAAGCGGCCGTTCACCGAGCGGGCCTCGACCGTGACCGAGGCGCTGGCCGGAGCCGTGCTGCCCTCTGGCGCGGTGCTCGCCACGGCCGCGATCGCGTAACCCGTCATGCTATAAACCGCCATTCCGCCCATCCTAGAAAGAAGCCTCGGCGATTATGTCGTCCAAGCCCAAGCCTGCTCCCTTGCCTTCGGGCACCGTGGTGGGCGGCTACACGGTCGTCAAGAAGATCGCGGCCGGGGGTTTCGGGGTCGTGTATCTCGCCGAGGGCGAGGGCCAGCAATTGGTGGCAGTGAAAGAGTACCTGCCCGCCAGCCTGGCCGAGCGCAGTGCGGGTGAGCTCACGCCGCGCGTCAAGCCCGACAAGCAGCCGCTGTACCGCCTGGGCCTGAAGAGCTTCTTCGAAGAAGGGCGCAGCCTCGCGCAGATCAGCCACCCGAGCGTGGTCTCGGTGCTGAACTTCTTCCGCGAGAACGAAACCGTCTACATGGTGATGAACTACCTGCAGGGCGACACCCTGCAGGACTTCATCGTCACCGCGCGCGACTTGAAGCGCGACAAGGTGTTCCGCGAGAGCACCATCCGCAGCCTGTTCGACGAAATCCTCCGCGGCCTTCGCATCGTGCACCAGCACAAGATGCTGCACCTGGACATCAAGCCCGCCAACGTCTTCATCACCAACGACAACAAGGCGGTGATGCTCGACTTCGGCGCCGCGCGCGAGGTGCTGTCGAAGGAAGGCAACTTCATCCGCCCGATGTACACGCCGGGCTTCGCTGCACCCGAGATGTACCGCCGCGACGGCACGCTCGGCCCCTGGACCGACATCTACGCCATCGGTGCCTGCATCTACGCCTGCATGCAGGGCTATCCACCGAACGATGCCCCTCAGCGGCTCGAGAAAGACCGCCTGGCGCTGAGCCTCTCGCGCCTGCGCAACGTGTACTCCGACAACCTCATCGAGGTCACGGAGTGGTGCATGAGCCTGGATCCGCTGAGCCGTCCGCAGAGCGTGTTCGCGCTGCAGAAGGAGCTCGCGCGCGAGACCGAGCGCCGCTACACGAAGCTGAGCTTTTCCGAGCGGCTGAAGCTGCAGCTCGAGACCATCAAGACGGGTCAGAAACCGTAGTCATGCGTTTCTCCGTCTACCAGGTCAGCCGTCGCGGCGGCCGCGAGAAGAACGAAGACCGCATGGGCTACAGCTACACGCGGGAGTCGGGCCTGTTCGCGCTGGCCGACGGTATGGGCGGCCACCCCGAAGGCGAGGTGGCCTCTCAGCTGGCGCTGCAGACGCTCTCGGCCCACTTCCAGCGCGAGGCCAAGCCGCGGTTGGCCGAGCCGCTGCGCTTTCTGCACGACGCCATCATCGCCGGACATCATCAACTGCTGCGTTATGCCACCGAGCGCGCGCTGATGGACACGCCGCGCACCACTGTCGTCGCCTGCCTGCTGCAAGGCAACGCCGCCTACTGGGCCCACTGCGGCGATTCGCGCCTGTACCTCGTGCGCGGCGACAAGCTCGTGGCGCGCACCCGCGACCACAGCTACAGCGAACTGCAGCAGACGCTGTCGCAGGTGGTGCCGATGCCCGACAAGGTGAACCGCAACGTGCTGTTCACCTGCCTGGGCAGCCCCGGCCGCCCGGTGGTCGACACCGCGGGCCCGCTGCTGGTGAAGCCGGGCGACAAGGTCATGCTGTGTTCCGACGGCCTGTGGGGCAGCGTGTCCGACGCCATCATCACCGATATCCTGGCCACGCGGCCGATATCCGACGCCGTGCCCGAGCTGGTGGAGCGCGCGCTGCGCGTGGCCGGCGAGCGCAGCGACAACGTCACCGTGCTGGCCGTCGAATGGGAAGCGGCAGAAGTGCTCGACACCAGCGGCGGCATCTCCACCACTGCGCTGGGCGACGATGTCTTCGCCAGCACCATCCAGGCCAGCCTGGGCGGAGACAGTGTCGGCGGCGAAGAGCTCGACGACGAAGAGATCGAGCGCTCGATCCGCGAGATCAACGAGGCGATCCAACGGTCGTCAGCGCGAAAGCGCTGACGACCGTTGGATCGCCTGCGGCCGACCGTACGGCTCCCCCCAGCCCCCTCCGCGAGGAGGCTCCTGTCAGACGGACGACAATCGGGGGCTCAACTGCCCACGTCTGCCCCATGACTTTCGTTCGTTCCAGCGGCCGCGCGGCCGACTCCTTGCGCTCCGTGACCCTTGAGCGCGGCTACACGAAACACGCCGAGGGGTCGGTGCTGGTGAGCTTCGGCGCCACGCGCGTGCTGTGCACCGCCTCGGTCGAAGACCGCGTGCCGCCGCACAAGCGCGGCAGCGGCGAGGGCTGGGTGACGGCCGAGTACGGCATGCTGCCGCGCGCCACGCACACTCGCTCCGACCGCGAGGCGGCCAAGGGCAAGCAGAGCGGGCGCACGCAGGAGATCCAGCGCCTCATCGGCCGCAGCCTGCGCGCGGTGTTCGACCTCGCCGCCTTGGGCGAGCGCACCATCACGCTGGACTGCGACGTGCTGCAGGCCGACGGCGGCACGCGCACCGCGGCCATCACCGGCGCCTGGGTGGCGGCGCACGATGCCGTCTCGGTGCTGCTGAAGCAGGGCCGCATCGTCGCCAGCCCGCTGCGCGATGCCGTCGCGGCGGTGTCGGTGGGCATTGTCGAGGGTACGCCGCTGCTCGACCTGGAGTACACCGAAGACTCGGCCTGCGACACCGACATGAACGTCGTCATGACGGGCTCGGGCGGTTTCGTCGAGGTGCAGGGCACCGCCGAGGGCATGCCCTTCAGCCGCGCTGAGATGGACGCGCTGATGGCGCTGGCCACCCAGGGCATTGCCGATCTCGTGCAACTGCAGCGGCGCGCCTTGGGCCTGGGCTGATGCCGGCGCTGCAACTGGTGCTGGCGTCGAACAACGCCAAGAAGCTGGCCGAGCTGCAGGCGCTGCTGACCGATCTGCCACTGGCCCTGCTGCCGCAGCGCGCGCTGGGCATCAGCGAAGCCGAGGAACCCCACGCCAGCTTCATCGAAAACGCGCTGGCCAAGGCGCGCCATGCTGCGGCCGCCAGTGGCGGCCCGGCGCTGGCCGACGACTCCGGCGTGTGTGTCGATGCGCTCGGCGGCGCACCGGGCGTGATCTCGGCGCACTACGGCGGCCTGATCGAGCCGCTGCCCGACCGCGAAGCCACCCGGCGGCTGCAGGACGCGCGCAACAACGAGCGGCTGCTGGCCGATCTGGCCGCGCAGCCCGGCGCGCCGCGGCGCGCGTTCTTCATCAGCACGCTGGTGGCGTTGCGCCACGCGGCCGACCCGCAGCCGCTGGTGGCGGTGGGTCGCTGGCCGGGGCTCATCCTTGATGCACCGCGGGGCGAGCAGGGCTTCGGCTACGACCCGCTGATGTTCATCCCCGAACTCGGCCGCAGCGTGGCCGAGCTCGATGCCGTCACCAAGAACGGCCTCAGTCACCGCGCGCGCGCCATGGTGTCGCTGCGCGAGCAGCTGCGCGAGGTCTGGGGCCTGTGAAGCCGCTGCCGCCGGTGGTGGCCGCGGCAGCCCCGGCCGATGATGCCGGCCCGTTGCCGGGCCTGGAGCACCACCTGCGCCCCGGCACGCTGCGTTTCGCCGCGCCGCCGCCCCTGGCGCTGTACGTGCACCTGCCCTGGTGCCTGAAGAAGTGCCCGTACTGCGACTTCAACAGCCATGAAGTGCGCGGCGCGGCGCTCGACGACGACACCGCCACGCGCTACATCGCCGCGCTCGTGGCCGACCTCGAAGCCAGCCTGCCGCTGGTGTGGGGCCGGCGCATCGTCAGCGTGTTCATCGGCGGCGGCACGCCCAGCCTGTTTGCGCCGGCGGCCATCGATCGGCTGCTGGCCGAGCTGCGCGCCCGCCTGCCCTTCGAGCCCGGCTGCGAGATCACGCTCGAGGCCAACCCCGGCACCTTCGAGCGCGAGCGTTTCCGCGCCTATCGCGCGGCGGGTGTCACGCGGCTGTCGGTGGGCGTGCAGAGCTTCGACGACGCCGCGCTGGCCGTGCTCGGCCGCGTGCACGACGGCGCACAGGCCCGCGCCGCGCTGGAAGAAGCCGCCAGCAGCTTCGACAGCTTCAACCTCGACCTGATGTACGCGCTGCCGGGGCAGACGCTGGCCGGCCTCGAGCGCGAGCTCGACACCGCGCTGTCCTTCGCGCCGCCGCACCTGTCGATCTACCATCTCACGCTCGAGCCCAACACGCGCTTCGCCAGCGCGCCGCCCGCGGGCCTGCCCGACGACGACCTGGCCAGCGACATGCTCGATCTCATCACCGAGCGCACGGCCACCGCCGGTCTGGCGCGCTACGAGGTGAGCGCCTTCGCGCGTGAAGGCCATCGCTGCCTTCACAACCTCAACTACTGGGCCTTCGGCGACTACCTCGGCCTCGGCGCCGGCGCCCACGGCAAGCTGAGCTTCCCGGAGCGCGTTCTCCGCCTGGTGCGCTGGCGCGAGCCGGCCACCTACATGGCTCGTGCGATCGAGGGCCGTGCGATCAGCAACCAGCACGAGGTGGCGCGCGCCGAGTTGCCGCTGGAGTTCATGATGAACGCGCTGCGGCTGAAAGAGGGTTTCCCGCTGCGCCTGTTCAACGAGCGTACCGCGCTGCCGACGTCGGCCGTGCTCGCGCCCTTGCAGCGTGCGCAGGATCGCGGCCTTGTCGAGTGGCTGGCCGAGGGCACAGCCGACGAGCACATCCGCCCGAGCGCGCGCGGGTTCGACTTCCTCAACGACCTGACGGCCTTGTTCGCGCCCACTCGCTAGCCCGGCGGGCCTCGAGCCACGTCAGACGCGTGTCGCCACCCCGGCGTGCGTGCGCAGCCACTCCAGCAAGCGCGGCGCGATGCGGTTCAGCGGCAGCACCTCGTTCGCGGCGCCCTGCGCGATGGCTTCACGCGGCATCCCGAACACCACGCAGCTGGCCTCGTCCTGAACGAGGTTGAAGCTGCCGGCGTCGCGCATGGTCTTCATCGCGCGCGCGCCGTCGGCGCCCATGCCGGTGAGCATCACACCCAGCGCGTTGCGGCCCACCACGCGTGCGGCGCTTTCGAACAGCACCTCGACGCTGGGCTTGTGACGGTTGACGGGCTCGCCGTCGACCACCCGGGCCACGTAGTTGGCGCCGGAGCGCTCGACGCTGAGGTGGAAGCCACCCGGCGCGATGTAGGCATGGCCGGGCAGCACGCGCTCGCCGTCGCGGGCCTCGGCCACGCGGATGCGGCACAGGCCGTCCAGGCGTGCCGCATAGCTCTTGGTGAAGCCGGGCGGCATGTGCTGCGTGATCATCACCGCCGGGCAGTCCGCCGGCAGTTCGGCGAGCACCTCGCGCGTGGCTTCGGTGCCGCCGGTGCTGGCGCCGAGGAAGATGATCTTCTCGGTCGACAGGCGGCCGAGCGAGGCCATCGGCGACGGCTTGGCCGCCATGGCACTGCCGTTGCCCGTGCCGGCGGCAGGCGCCGCGGCCAGGCGCGACACGCGGGCGCGGGCCGCCGTGCGGATCTTCTCGGTGATGTCGGCGCCCAGCTGGCGCAGGCCGTCGGCGACGCCGATCTTCGGCTTGGCGACGAAGTCCACCGCGCCGAGTTCCAGCGCCTTCAGCGTGACATCGGCGCCGCGCTCGGTGAGCGTGCTCACCATCACCACCGGCATCGGCCGCAGCCGCATCAGGCGCGAGAGGAAATCCAGCCCGTCCATGCGCGGCATCTCGATGTCGAGCGTGATGACGTCGGGGTTGAGGTTGCGGATCATTTCGCGCGCCACCAGCGGGTCGGCGGCGGCGCCGACGCAGCACATGTCGGGCTGGCGATCGATGATCTCGGCGAGCAGTCCGCGCACGAGCGCGGAGTCGTCGACGACGACGACACGGGTCTTGGGGCCGGCCATGGGTGCTTGTCGGATGAGGTTCAGAACAGGTCGACGCTGCCGCCGGACGTGGCCGCCGGTGCCGCGCGCTGCGCCAGGGCGCGCTCTTGCGCTGCCAGTGCTTCGGTGTTGGCGCTGGCCAGCCGCTTGACCATGGCCTTGCCGCTGGCCGGCAGGTAGCAGACCTTGCGCGGATAGATGTCCATCACGTCCTTGCTGACCACGGTGATGCGCTCGGTGCGCAGGTAGTCCAGCACGAAGGCGGTGTTGCGCTCGCCGACGTTGATGGTGTTCATGCCGCTGATGACCGCGCCCCCGCCGAAGACCTTGGCCTCCATCGTGGAGCGCGTGGCACCTCGCTTGACGAGCTCGCCGATCAGCAGGTCCATCGCGTAGCTGCCGTAGCGGCCGCCGTCGGCGCCGCCGCCGCTGCCGCCCGAGCCTGAATCAGGCAACAGGAAGTGGTTCATGCCGCCCACGCGCTTTTCGCGGTCCCAGATGCAGGCGGCGATGCACGAGCCCAGCGTCGTCATGACGAGGATGTCCTCGTCGTGCACGAAGAACTCGCCCGGCAGCACCTTGACGGCATCGTTCTTGAAGTGCGCGTCCCAGAAGAAGAAGCTGGCCTCGCCCGGCTTGCGCGAATGCGCCTTCAGGCGCTCGAGGCGGCTCGGCGCAGCGGCCGTGGAAGGCGGCGCGCCGGGGGACGGCATGGCGGTTCGGAGGGCGGTGTACATGGCGTGGCAAAGGGGTTATCGGCGCATGCCGGACGCGGCTTGAGCCGCACAGCGCGGCGGCTTTCGGCCCGCGTCGGGCGCGCGCCTGTCAGACACGCTCGTAGATGGTCTTGCCGCGCAGCCGGAACAGGTCGCGCGAGTCGGTGAAGTTCTCCGAATGGCCCACGTACAGCAGCGCGCCGGGCCGCGTGACGCCGTGGATGCGCTCCAGCACCTTGCGCTGGGTCGGGCCGTCGAAGTAGATCATCACGTTGCGGCAGAACACCATGTCGAAGGGGTCGCCCAGCGCCGACCAGCTGGCGTTCATCAGGTTGAACGGGCGGAACTCGATCAGCCTGGCCAGCTCGGGCTTGACGCGGATCGAGCCGCTGTTGGCGCCCGTGCCGCGCAGGAAGTGGCGCTTCAGGCGCTCGGGGCTCAGACCGCGCGAGTCGGCAGCGTAGACGCCGCGCTGCGCGGTGGCCAGCACCTTGGTGTCGATGTCGCTGCACACCAGCTTGGCCGGGGCCGACACGCCCAACGTCTCGATCACCGTCATGGCCAGCGAGTACGGCTCTTCGCCCGTGCTGGCGGCGTTGCACCAGATGCGCAGCGGCTTGCCGCCGTTGCGGCCGGCCAGCGCGCGCAGGTCGTCGACCATCGCATGGAAGTGGTGCTCTTCGCGGAAGAAGGCCGTGAGGTTCGTCGTCAGGCAATTCACGAACTCCTGCCATTCGGCATCGCCGCCGGCGCCGCGTTCCAGGCCCTCGAGGTAGGCCGCGAACGAAGGCTGGCGCGTCTCTCGCAATCGTCGCGACAGGCGGCTGTACACCATCGCCTGTTTGCCCGCATGCAGGCTGATGCCGGCGCGGTCGTAGATGAGGCGCCGGATGCGCTCGAAGTCAGCCGGCGTCAGCGTGTACTCGGCGTCCGCGGGAACCGGGGAGGCCAGAGTTTGGGGGGGCAGGGCGGCATGTGTCACCCGGCCAGTGTGGCCAGCCGGCGAGCGGGCGTTGCCCCGAAATGGGCCCGGGATGGGGTTCAATTGCCACCCCGGCCCGAGAAGAGGCCGCTGCTAGACTGCCTGGACCCGTTACAAACCGGTGACCCGCCGCCACCCCGGGCGAGCGCTCCGTCGAGGCCTTGTCGCGTACCCGCCCCTCCGTGCCTGCTGCTGCACCCACGCTCCTGTTCGAGCAGGCCCTGCAGTTGCTGGCGCACGCCGGTCAGGCGCCACCACCGGGCGATCCGGGTACGCTGGCCTGGCAGCAGGCCATGGTCGACAAGCTCGTCGAGCTGTCAAGCCGCGATGCGCTCACGGGCCTGGCCAACCGCCGGGCTTCCGAGATGGCGCTGGAGCGCGAGGTCGACCGCGTGGCCCGCAGCGGCGAGCCCGCGCTGCTGCTGGCGCTGGACATCGACCACTTCAAGCGCGTCAACGACACCCACGGCCACGCCGCCGGCGACCAGGTGATCCGGGCCGTGGCCGCGGCGCTGATGGACAGCGTGCGCCCGATGGACCTGGTGGCGCGGGTGGGCGGCGAGGAGTTCGCCATCATCCTGCCCAACTGCGCCAGCACCTTTGGCCAGACGGTGGCCGAGCGCATCCGCCGCCGCGTCGAGCGCATGCCGATCCTGCTGAATCCGTCGCAGCAGGAACTGGGCGTCACCATCAGCGTGGGCGGTGCCTTCGCGCCGCAATGGGTGCGCTCGACCCCGGCGCTGTGGAAGGAGCGGGCCGACCAGCAGCTCTACCTGGCCAAGACGCAGGGCCGCAACCTGGTGCGACTCGAGCCTTCGGCGATGTCGGTGGTCAGCAACGAAGAAAAGCGGCTGCTGTTCGACAGCTTCCAGATCCAGGACCCCGAATGACATCCGCCCCTTCATCGGCAAACGCACCGGCAAACGCACCGGCCAACGCCCCCGTGGTGACGCCGCCGTCGAGCCCGAAGCCGCACATCATGGCCATCACCAGCGGCAAGGGCGGCGTTGGCAAGACCTTCGTATCGGCCAACCTGGCCGCGGCGCTGGCGCGCAATGGCCGCCGCGTGCTGGTGCTCGATGCCGACCTGGGCCTGGCCAACCTCGACGTGGTGCTGAACCTGTTCCCGAAGATCACGCTGCACGACGTGTTCACCGGCAAGGCCTCGCTGCCCGAGGCGGTGCTGCCCGCGCCGGGCGGCTTCCATGTGCTGCTGGCTGGTTCGGGCATGGTCGAGTACTCGCGCATGACGCCCGAGGTGCGCGAGAAGCTGCAGCACGTGATCGACGAGGTCGCGCCGCGCTTCGACCATGTGCTGCTCGACACCGGCGCCGGCATCTCCGATGTCGTGCTGTACACCGTCAGCCTGGCCGGCCAGGTGCTGGTGGTGGTGACGCCGGAGCCGACTTCGCTGACCGACGCCTACGCCACCATCAAGGTGCTGGCCACGACGCAGGGCCGCCGGCACATCCGGCTGCTGGTGAACCAGACCCGCCGCGCCGGCGAAGGCCGCGCCGTGCGCCAGCAACTGCAGCAGGTCGTGGACCGCTACGTGAACCCGAATCTCGACAGCCCGGTGCGCCTGGAACTGCTCGGCGAGGTGCCCACCGACCCCGCCGTGCGCGACGCCGTGCTGCGCCGCCAACTGCTGCTCGAGATGCTGCCCGGCACGCCGCCGGCGCTGGCCTTGCTGAACGTGGCGCAGCGCATGCTCGCGCCGTGAGCAGCAGCGACGAAGCCGCGCCCGCGGCCGGCCCCAGCCCGTTCGAACGCCTGGGTGGCGAGCCCGGCGTGCGCGCCATCGTCGACCGCTTCTACGACCTGATGGACCTGGAGCCGCGCTTTGCGGCGCTGCGCGCCGTGCACCCCACCGAATTGGACGGCGCCCGCGACAAGCTCAACTGGTTCCTCTGCGGCTGGCTCGGCGGCCCGCAGCACTACACCGAGCGCTTCGGCCACCCGATGCTGCGCGCCCGCCATCTGCCCTACCCCATTGGCAGCGTCGAGCGCGACCAGTGGATGGGCTGCATGCTGCAGGCGCTGGAAGACGAGGCCGTGGAGCCAGCGTTGGCCCAGCGCCTGGGCGAGGCGCTCTACGGCACGGCCGACTGGATGCGCAACAAGCGCGACTGAGTGCCGCGCAGGGCCTGCGTGGCTCAGTCGCGACGGCGGTGCGCGGCCCAGCCCAGGGCCAGCAGACCGCTGAGCATCAGCGCGTAGGTGCCCGGCTCCGGCACGGGGGTCAGCACGAACAGGCGCGAGTTGCCCGATCCGCTGTCCTCGGCCACGAGGTAGATCGTGCCGAGCTCGTCGATCGTCACGCCCTCGAGCGCCTGCGTCGTGAGCCCGCTGAGATCCAGGCTCGACAGTGTGTTGCCCGCGCGGTCGATCTCGATCAGGCGCTTCGAGTCCAGGCTCAGGATCAGCAAGTTGTCGGCCGCGGCGTGGCCGGCGAGCGCATCGACGCCGCCGAGCGTCTGCACGTCCGACAGCGAGGCCAGGCCGAACAGCGACGTGGCGCCTTCGAACAACGTCGTCATCGTGCTCGTGCCTCCACCGACGGCAAAGCTCAGCGTGCCACCGAGCAGCCGGGCCGGGTTGTCCTGCTTGACGGTGAAGAAGCGGCCGTCGCGCGGATCGACACTGATGCCTTCGGTACCGGCGTTGCCCACGCTCGCCGTCGAGCCGGTGGTCGCCACCTTCGGCTGGTTGTTCAGCAGCACCGAGCCGCCGTCAGCGAAGCTGAAGCGGTAGGCGATCTGCGGCCGCTCGTCGACGACGACCAGCGTGCCGCCGCCCAGATAGGCCAGGCCTTCGGCGTCGTTGTGGGTGCTGCCGGTGCCGGCCCAGTCGAAGCTCATGGTGCCGATGAGGCTGCCGGTGCGCGACAGCTCCATCACGCCCAGTCCTTCGTCGCCCACCACGAACAGCGTGCCGCGGTCACGCGCGTACGTCACGGCACTGGCCTCGAGGCCGAGGCCGCCGAGTGCGGGGATGGCGTAGCTGCCTGCGGGCACGTAGCTGCCCAGGTTGATCGAGCCCGTCGCCTGGGCGCCGAACGTGGCCGCGCAGGCTGCCGCAGCGAGCAGGGCCTTCAGCAAGGTGGTGGCCATGGTCAGGCGGCGCGGCGACGGCGCACAGCACCGGCGACGATGCCGGCACCCGCCAGCAGCATCGCCCACGTGCCCGGCTCCGGCACCACGGAAGCCGGCGAGCCGATCTCGTTGCCCGAGGCCGTGAGGAAGGCACCGTTCACGCCTATGGCCGACAGCACCGTCAGGGTCACGCCCGACAGGCCGGCGCTGTTGTCGAAGCTGGCAAACGGCGCGGCGCTTGGCGAGGTGCCGAAGTCGACGCGCGTGACCAGCGTGCCGGTGGACGTGTACAGGTTGACGGCATCGCCGCCCGTTCCGAGGCCGATGCCCGCGCCCGAGTAGCGGCCGATCTGCAGCCCGGCAGGCGCGCTGGCGCCGAACCAGGTCGACACGAAGTTCGCGTTGGCGCTGGCGCCCTCGATGAAGATGACCGACTCGCCCGCGGCGATGCTGGTGATGCCGACCAGCGCCACCGACGAGGCGAAGCTGTTCGAGGCGTCGTCGATCCGGTAGCCGGTGATGTCGACCGCGCTGCTGCCGAAGTTGGTGAGTTCGAACCAGTCGGCGGCCACGGGCGAGTTGCCGCTGCTCCACGGCGCCACTTCGGTGATGGCGAGTTGGGCCTGCGCGGCGCCGGCGGCCAGCAGGGCCGACAGCGCAGAGAGGGCGAAGGCGCTCGAGGCGCGGCGGTGGGCACGAAGGCGCATGGTGGGCTCGCAGGAGTGGTGTGACGAAGCCGCGAACGCTAGGCGGCGCCGATGACAGGGGCGCGACAATGCGGCCATGGCGCTGCCCCGACCCCCGACTCGCATGGCGCTGGCGGCCGGCCTGCTGCCCCTGCTGACGGCTTGCGTCGTGGTGCCGCAGACCACGCGCGTCTACGACCCCGCCTGTGGCGTGGCCACCATGCAGGTCGTGCTCGACGTGGCCGTGCTGCCGGGCTTCTACAACTGCCGCGGCCAGGAGTGCGCGGCACTGATGGTGGCGGTGGGCGTGGTGACGGTGGCTTCGGCGGTGGTGTCGGGCAGCGTGGCCGTGATCGGCAACGTGCTCTACTGGGCCGAACGGCGCGGGCAGTGCCCGCCGGGCACCGCCCCGCCACCGGCCTGATCAGCCCTTCAGCAGCACGATCAGCGCGCCCGCGCCGCCTTGCGGCCCGCTGGCCTGCGTGAAGGCCAGCACCTCGGCACTCTGGCCGAGCCAGCGCTGCGCCTTGGCCTTGAGTACCGGCTGGCGGCCCGGCGAGCCATGCCCCTTGCCGTGCACCACGCGCAGGCAGCGCCAGCCGCGCTGGCGGCTTTCGCGCAGGAAGCCGGCCAGCGCGTCGCGGGCTTCGTCGCGGCGCAGGCCGTGCAAGTCGAGCTCGCCCTGGATGGCCCAGTGGCCGCGGCGCAGCCGGTTCACGACGTCGCTGCCCACGCCCTCGCGGCGGAAGCTCAGCCCGTCGTCGGTGAGCAGCAGGCTCTCGATGTCGACCTCGTCGGACATGGCCTCGGCCAGCGCCAGGCGCTCGTCGGCCTCGCGCTGGCGCGGCAGCGGCTCGGGGCGCTCGCCCAGCAGCACGGCCGCGGCCAGGCCGTGCGGCGCCAGTGGCGTGACGGGGCCCACGGCGTCGGCAAACTGGCGCCGGGCCCGCTCGGCCGCACGCTGCGCCGCCAGCGCCGCCGCGGCCGCTTCGCGCGCCTGGCGCTGGCGGTCGGCCAGGGTGTCGCGCAGGTGGCGCAGATCGGCCAATGAGTGACCAGGGCGCGTCACAGCAACCCTCGCTCGGCCAGCGAGACCGTCTGGCCGCGCCCGACCACGATGTGGTCGAGCACGCGCACATCCACCAGCTTCAGCGCGCTGGCCAGGCTTTGTGTCAGGTACTCGTCGGCGCGCGAGGGCTCGGCCACGCCGCTGGGGTGGTTGTGCGCCAGCACCACGGCCGCGGCATTGAGCAAGAGCGCGCGGCGCACCACCTCGCGCGGGTAGACGCTGGTCTGCGTGAGCGTGCCGGTGAACATCACCTCGTACTGGATCAGCCGGTGCTGGCCGTCGAGGAACATCACGCCGAAGAGCTCCTGGCTGTGGCCGTCGAGCTGCAGCGTGAGGTAGTGCTTCACGAGCTTCGGGCTGTCGAACACGTCGCGCTGGCGCAGCGGCTGCTCGATGGCGCGGCGGGCGATCTCGGCCACCGCCAGCAGCTCGGCCTGCTTGGCCGGGCCCAGGCCCTTGATGGCGGCGAGCGCGGCACGCGATTCGGGCTGCAGCAGGCCGGCAAAGCCGCCGCAGCGATCGATGACCTGCTGAGCCAGATCGAGCACGCCGGTGCCGGCCGTGCCGGTGCGCAGCAGCAGGGCCAGCAGTTCGGCGTCGGCCAGGGCGGCGGGGCCGCGGCCCAGCAGCTTCTCGCGCGGGCGCTGATCAGCGGGCAGGTCCTTCATGGGGCCTTCTCGGGGGCGGCGTCTAGAATCGAGAGCAGTCTATGCGAGGGGCTCGCCGCCCTTCCTGCCACCTGTGAATGCCCCGCCGTGACTGCCCAGTCCAACCGCGTCCAGCCCGGATCGTTCCTCACTCTGCACTACCGCCTCGCCGGCCCCGACGGCCGCGCGGTCGTGGACACCTTCGCCGACAAGCCGGCGACGCTGTCGCTCGGCAGCGGCCAGCTGGCCCCGGCCATCGAGCAGCGGCTGCTGGGCCTGGAAGAGGGCGCCGAGGCGCAGTTCGAGCTGCCCGCCGGCGCCGCCTTCGGCGAGCGCAACCCCGAGATGCTGCAGCGCGTGAAGCTCTCGCTGCTGCACCAGCTGGGCGACCCCGCGGCCGAGTACGCCGTGGGCGACGTGGTGGAGTTCCCCACGCCCGACGGCCAGGGCGCCTACGCCGGCGTCGTGCGCGAGCAGGGCGAGGGCTGGCTGCTGTTCGACTTCAACCACCCGCTGGCCGGCCAGGCCGTGCGCTTCGACGTCAAGCTGCTGGGAGTGATGTGACCATGACGTCCAAGGGATCGCTCGACGAGATCTTCCTGGCCGAGCCGCGCGGCTTCTGCGCCGGGGTCGACCGCGCCATCGAGATCGTCGAGCGCGCGCTGCAGCGCTTCGGCGCGCCGATCTACGTGCGCCACGAGATCGTGCACAACACCTACGTCGTCGACGACCTGCGCGCCAAGGGCGCCATCTTCATCGATGACCTGAACGATGTGCCCGCCGGCGCCACGCTGGTGTTCAGCGCCCACGGCGTGCCGCAGGCCGTGCGGGCCGAGGCCGCGCGGCGCGGCTTCCAGGTCTTCGACGCCACCTGCCCGCTCGTCACCAAGGTGCACGTCGAGGTCGCCAAGCTGGCCAAGGAAGGCTACGAGTTCATCATGATCGGCCACAAGGGCCACCCCGAGGTCGAGGGCACGATGGGCCAGCTCACGGAGGGCATCTACCTCGTCGAGGAAGCCGCCGACGTGGCCCGGGTGCGGCCCACCAAGAACAAGCTCGCGGTGGTGACCCAGACCACGCTGAGCGTCGACGACGCGGCCGAGATCCTGGCCGAGGTGAAGCGCGTGTTCCCGCACGTGCGCGAGCCCAAGCAGCAGGACATCTGCTATGCCACGCAGAACCGCCAGGACGCCGTCAAGGTGATGGCGCCGGCGGTCGACGTGGTCATCGTGGTCGGCAGCCCCACCAGCAGCAACAGCAACCGCCTGCGCGAGCTGGCCGAGCGGCTGGGCACCGAGGCCCACATGATCGAAGGCGCGCAGGCGCTGCAGCCCGAGTGGTTCGAGGGCCGCCAGCGCGTGGGCCTGACGGCCGGCGCCTCGGCGCCCGATGTGCTGGTGCAGGCCGTGATCGCGCGGCTGCGCGAGCTGGGCGCCACCAGCGTGCGCCGCATGGACGGCGTGGTCGAGAACGTGCGCTTCCCGCTGCCGCGCGGGCTGGGCGACCGCAGCATGGCCGAATCGGCTGCATCTGCTGCGGCCTCCGCTGTGTCGGAATCGTCCCGATCCTGACCACCGCCGACTTCGCGACCCCACCCTCGAAGCCGACGGCGCCCCTGATCAGGCGCCGTCGTCGCATGCAGACCGAACACCGCATCAGGACAGCACCATGCTCGACATCAGCCTCCTCCGCCGCGACCTCGACGCCGTCGTCGCGCAACTGCAGCGCCGCAAGCAGCCGCAGCCCTTTCTCGACGTCGATCGCTACCGCACGCTCGAAGCCGAGCGCAAGCAGATCCAGACCGCCACCGAGGGCCACCAGGCCCGCCGCAACGCGCTGAGCAAACAGATCGGCCAGATGAAGGGCTGCGGCGAAGACACCGCAGCGCTGATGGCTGAAGTGAGCGGCATCGCCGAGGCGATGAAGGCCGGCGCCGAGCGGCTGGAGCAGCTGCAGGCCGATCTGCAGTTCATGCTGATGAGCGTGCCCAACCTGCCGCTGCCCGGGGTGCCCGACGGCGCTGACGAGAAGGCCAACCAGGAGATCCGCCGCTGGGGTGAACCGCGCGCCTTCGACTTCACGCCGCGCGACCATGTGGACCTCGGCGCGCCGCTGGGCCTGGAGCCCGACACCGGCGCGCTGCTGGCCGGCAGCCGCTTCACCTTCTTGCGCGGGCCGGTGGCGCGGCTGCACCGGGCGCTGGCGCAGCTGATGCTCGACACGCACACGCTGGAGCACGGCTACACCGAGTGCTACACGCCCTACATCGTCAACGGCGACATCCTCGAGGGCACGGGCCAGCTGCCGAAGTTCAAGCAGGACATGTTCTGGGTCACGCGCGGGGCTGACGACGGCGATGCGCCGCAGGCCGAGCAGTACCTCATCGCCACCAGCGAGATCCCGCTGACGAACACCGTGCGCGGGCAGATCCTCGACGCGACGCAGCTGCCCATCAAGCTGACGGCGCACACGCCGTGTTTCCGCTCGGAAGCCGGCAGCGCCGGGCGCGACACGCGCGGCATGATCCGGCAGCACCAGTTCGACAAGGTCGAGATGGTGCAGATCGTGCACCCCGAGCACAGCGCCGCGGCGCTGGACGAGATGACGGGCCACGCCGAGAAGATCCTTCAGAAGCTCGAGCTGCCCTACCGCGTGGTGGTGCTGTGCACCGGCGACATGGGCTTTGCGGGCTCGCGCACGCACGACCTCGAGGTGTGGATCCCAACGCAGGACACCTACCGCGAGATCAGCTCGGTGAGCAACTGCGACGCCTTCCAGGCGCGGCGCATGCAGGCGCGGTTCCGTCCGGGCGGGGGCAACGCCGCCGGCAAGCCCGAGTACGTGCACACCCTCAACGGCAGCGGCCTGGCCGTGGGCCGCGCGCTGGTGGCGGTGCTCGAGAACCACCAGCAGGCCGATGGCAGCGTGCGCGTGCCGGCGGCGCTGCGGCCCTACCTTGGCGGAGCGGAATTCCTGCGCGCCTGAGGCGACGAAAGCGCGGGCGGAGTCGGCATAGAATGCGCGGCTTCGCTCAGCGCGAGACCACGCATTACCGGAGAGGTGGCAGAGTGGTCGAATGCACCGGATTCGAAATCCGGCGTACGGGTCCTCCCGTACCGAGGGTTCGAATCCCTCCCTCTCCGCCAGGACACTTTCTTCAACTTTCTCCTGTCCCTTGCCGGCTTTCGCAAAGCGTTGATCTGATTGTGATTTTCAGATCCGCGGCGTACCAGGCAGATCAAGGAAGTCTCTTCTCATCGGGTCGTCGCTCAAGCTCAGACTGTGCTTGTCTCAGGACCTCCTGACTGAGCAAGTTCGAAAAGAGTGAGACGAATCAACCTAAGTCCTGCAGTTGAACCTGGGCCACGGCGGTTTTCTTCAACGCTGGCGCGGGGTTGAGGCTGTTTGGCACACTCACCCTATGGGTGAAGCCAATGAGCCGCAGAAGACCGCGCTGGCGCAGGCCAGCGAGGA
>JADCGQ010000071.1 GCA_020248945.1 Rubrivivax sp. | reverse complement strand
CGGTGACTGTTCGCTGGATCACGCGCAACGCCGGCACCGTGGCGGCGGCCACGGGCTGGTCGGAGCAGATGGAGCTGCGCAACCTGACCAGCAACGGCGTGATCGCGGTGCTGTCGGTGCCCGGGCTGGTGGCCGAGCTGCCGCCGGGCGCGGAGGTCGAGCGCAGCGTGAGCTTCGTCTGGCCGGCGGGGGCGCACGCGGCGGGGCTGCTGCGGCTGCGCGTGATGGTGGACTCCGACAACGTCGTCAACGAGTTCGACAGCTTCGGCAGCCTGGAGGCCGACAACACGCTGGAGCGCAGCCTGTCGGTGGGCTCCGACCTGGTGGTGCGCAACGCGCGCGTCGTGGAGGCCACGCCACAGGCCGGTGCCGTGGTCACCGTGAGCTGGGACGACGTCAACCTGGGCCGGGTGCCCAGCAACCTGCCGTACCAGGACCGCCTGGTGGTGCGCCAGCGCAATGGCGACGGCACGCCCGGCGCGGTGGTGCTGGACACGCTGCTGAGCTTCACCGGCGACGCGGCGCTGCCGCTGGCGCCGGGCGAGGCACGCAGCCGCAGCCACAGCTTCGTGCTGCCCGAGGGGCTGGCCGGCGCGGGCAGCTTCGACGTCGTGATCGGCGTCGATGCCGGCAACGGCGGCAGCGGCACCGTGTACGAGACCAACGACGGCGGCAGCGCCGAGGCCAACAACAGCGCCGCCTTCGCCTTCGTGTCGGCAGCGCGCGACTACGCCGACCTCGTGCTGGCGGCGCTGGCGGCGCCGACGGCGGCGGACTCGGGCACCGAGATCAGCGTGGGCTGGACGGTGCGCAACGACGGCCGCGCGCCGGCCCCAGGGGGCTGGGTGGACCGCATCGTGCTCAGCCGCGACGCCACCATCGGCAACGCCGACGACATCGTGCTGGCCAGCGTGCCGCGCAGCGAACTGCTGGCGGTGGGCGTCAGCTACGAGCGCAGCGCGCTGGTGCGGCTGCCTTCGCGCATCGGCGGGGCCTGGCACCTGGCGGTCGTGGCCGATGCCGACGGCAACGTCAAGGAGCCCGACACCCTGGCCGACAACCGCCGCATCTCCAGCCCCGTGGAGGTGCGCGAGACCTACGCCGACCTGGCCGTGACGCTGCTGGCACTGCCGCCGGAACTGGTGGCCGGGCGCTCGGCGACCGTGCAGTGGTCGGTGCACAACGACGGCATCGCGCTGACCGACGCGAGCCTGTGGGTCGATCAGGTGTGGCTGTCGAGCACGCCGGGCATCACCGGCAGTTCGGTGCTGCTGGGCTCGGTCACCCACGCGGGCGCGCTGGGGGTTGGGGCGGCGTATACCGAGTCGTTGCAGGTGAGCATCCCGCGCGACGCGACGGGCGCGCGCTACCTGGTGGTGCGCAGCGACGCCAATGCGGTCGTGCACGAACTCGGCCGCACGGCCAACAACGTGGCGGCGTCGGTGGCCGCGCTGGAGGTCAAGCCCGAGCCGCGCCCGAACCTGCGCGTGGAGTCGCTGGCCGCGCCCGACACCTGGCGCGTGGGCGAAAGCGTCACGGTGACCTACCTGCTGCGCAACAGCGGCAACGACGCGGCCAACGCCTTCTTCGACGAGGAGCTGCGGCTGGTGGACGTGTCGGGGGTGCACCCGGCGCAGCTGCTGAGCAGCGACGCGGCCTTCCGCTCGATCGATGCCGGCGCCACGCTGGAGCAGACGCTGTCGGTGGCCGTGCCGGCGCTGCCGCCGGGCCAGTGGCGGCTGGAGGTGACGACTGACCGCCCGGGTCGGGTCAGCGAGTCCGACGAGACCGACAACCTGGCCACGCGCGCCCTGACGGTGGCCGCCCCCGAGCTGCAGCTGCAGGGCCTGCAGACCACGGGCACGCTGCGCGGCGGCGAGGGGGTCACGCTGCGCTGGAGCACGCGCAACGCCGGCAACGCCCAGGCGAGCAACGTGCTGGAGCGGGTGTACCTGTCGGCCGACGACGCCGTGGGCGGCGGCGACCTGCTGCTGGGCGAGCGCAGCATCGCCAGCCTGGCTGCCGGCGCCGAGGCGGCGGGCGAGCTGGCTTTCACGCTGCCGGCCGATCTGCAGGGCTCGTGGCGGCTGATCGTGGTGACCGACGCGACGGGCGCCAACGCCGAGAGCGCGGCGGGCGAGGGCGACAACACGGCGCGTCTGGCGATCGACGTGGCACGCGACTTCTTCGCCGACCTTACTGTCACCAGCGTGACCATTCCCACCGCGCCGGTGGTGGACGACCCGGCCAGCGTGACGGTGCGCTGGGTGGTCGCCAACGTGGGCATCGGCGCCGGCCGCAGCGTGAGCTGGACGGACCGGGTGGTGTATTCCACCAACGACGTGCTGGGCGACGGCGACGACATCGTGCTGGGCACCTTCCAGCGCGACGGCGCGCTGGGCGCCGGCCAGAGCTACGAAGGCACGGTGACCTACCGCTTCGGGCCGGGCTTCACCCGGCAGGGCAAGGTCTTCGTGCGCACCGATGCGCTGGGCGCGGTGTGGGAAAACGGGCAGGAGGCCAACAACCAGGGGCAGGCCACGGGCGTGCTGGACGTGATGCCCATCCCCTACGCGGATCTTCGCGTGGAGAGCGTGTCCGTGCCGGCCGCGGCGGTCAGCGGGCAGCCGCTGCAGGTGAGCTGGACGGTGGCCAACCGGGGTATCGGCATCACCGACCGCAGCACCTGGGACGACCGGGTCTGGCTGACGGCCAACGCCGACGGCAGCGGCGCGCGCCACGAGCTGGCCCGGGCCGGGCAGATCGGGCAGCTCGGTGTGGGGGGCAGCTACACGCGAACCATCCAGGCCACGCTGCCGCAGGGGCTGGAGGGCACCTGGTACGTGCAGGTGGACACGGGCGGTCCCTTCGAGTTCGTCTACACCAACAACAACAGCGGCCGCTCGGGGGCGGTGGCGGTGACGCTGGCACCCTCGCCCGACCTGGTGGTCGAGTCGATCGAGGCGCCAGCCACGGCGCTGGAGGGCTCGCTGCTCGAGCTGAGCTGGACAGTCTTCAACCAGGGCACGGCCGCCGCCGGCGGCACCTGGCAGGACGACGTGCTGCTGATCCCGCCCGGCGGCGGCGCGGCGGTGCTGCTGGGCAGCTTCACCTACGACCGCGGGCTCGATGCCGGCAAGCGCTACGAGCGGCGCGAGCAGCTGCGGCTGCCCACGCGCATCGAGGGCGGCTACCGGCTGCGGGTGGTGACCAACAGTCTGCTGGGCACGGGCTCGGCCAACCAGACTTACGAGCACGGCGCGGCACGTGCGAACAACAGCGCCGATGACGACCGGGCGATCGTGGTGGCGCTGACCCCGCGACCCGACCTGCGCCTCACGCAGCTCACCGTGCCTGCCAGCGTGACCGCGGGCACTCGCGCGGCCGTGCAGTTCACGGTGGGCAACTTCGGCTCGCTGCCCACCAGCGGCCCGTGGAGCGACTACGTCTACCTGTCCCTGGACGGCACCGTCAGCGCCGACGACGTGCTCGTCGGCCGCCTCGACAGCGGCGCCGCGCTGGCCCCTGGCGAGAGCTACAGCAATGCCTCCGCGCTGGTGGACATCCCGATCCGCTACCGCGGCAGCGCCTACCTGATCGTCGTGGCCGACGCCACCAACCGCATCGACGAGTACCCGAACGAGGCCAACAACTCGCGCGCCGCGCAGCTGCACATCGACCCGGTGCCGTTCGCCGACCTGGTGACCAGCGACGTCGTCGCGCCCGACCAGGCCGTGCATGGCAGCCGCATCGACGTGCGCTACAAGGTCAGCAACCGCGGCTCGGCCCCGACGCTGGGCGACACGGCCGCCGTCAACAGCTGGACCGACAGCGTCTGGCTGACGGTGGACCGCACACGCCCGTCGGCTGCCAAGGGCGACATCCGCCTGGCGCAGGTCACGCACACGGGCCACCTGGCCGTGGGCCAGGACTACCTGGGCACGCTGAACGTGCAGATCCCCGAGGGGCTGCTGTCGGGTCAGTACTTCATCACCGTCTGGAGCGACACCTACGACGCCATCCTCGAGGACACGCTGGCGTCCAACGTCAACCCCGACGACGCCACGCAGATCGACAACAACAACTACAAGGCGCGGCCGATCGCGGTGCTCGGCGTGCAGGGCGCGTCCCTTCCCGATCTGGTGGTCAGCCAGGTGTCCGCGCCGACCGCCGGTGCGGCGGCCTCGGACTACAGCTTCGGCTACACGGTGCGCAACACGGGTGGCGCCTTCACTGGCACGTGGACCGACCGCGTCTGGCTTGCCGACAACGCCGACCTGAGCCAGGCCAACGTGCGCTGGCTGCTGGGGGAGTACCGCCAGGAACGCAGCCTGGGCCAGGGCCAGACCTACAGCGCCAGCCAGACGGTGGCGCTGGCGCCGTCCATCGCCGCCGGGTACCTCGTGGTCGAGACGGACATCCAAACCACGCGCGGCACCGAGGTGAAGGAGTCCGACGAGAACAACAACAGCCGCGCCGTGAGTTCGGTGGTGACGAACCAGCCCGCCGACCTGCGGGTGGGCAGCGTGGTCACGCAGCCCGAGAACTTCTCGGGCGAGGAGACCACGATCACCTTCACCGTGACCAACCATGGAGGCACGGTGTGGGCTGGCACGCGCAGCTGGGTCGACAACATTTACTTCAGCCCCGATCCGGAGCTGATCCCGTCGCGCGCGGTGTTCCTGGCCTCGGTGGAGCGCACCAACCTCACGCCGCTGGCTGGCGGCGCCAGCTACACGGCCAGCGCCAAGGTGAAGCTGCCCCCGGGTACCGACGGGCCGTACTACATCTACGTCGTGGCCGACGGCAGCCGGCTCGGCATGCGGGCACCCGTCCCCGAGGACGAGTCGCTGACGGGCAGCAATGCCGGTGCCCTGAAGCATTACGCCGCCAGCGCGTTCGAGGGCTTGCGCAACGACAACAACGTGGGCCGCGGCACGCTCAACGTCACCTACCGCGAGCCCGACCTGGTGGTCAGCGCGATCACCGTCTCCGATCCCAACCCGGGCTCCGGGCAGACCATCACGGCAAGCTGGACCGTCACCAACCAGGGCGCGCGAGCCACACGCGTGTCGAACTGGCTCGATGGCCTCTACCTCTCGCGCGACGACACGCTGGACGGCAGCGACTACCCCTTGGTGGACCGTGGCAGCAGCCTCGAAACCCGCCTGGCTGTTCGCCTGACGACGCTGACCGACTCGGGCGGCAACCCGCGCTTCCTGCTGCCGGGTGAGTCGTACACCAACTCGGCCACCTTCACGCTGCCCAGTTCCATCAGCGGGGACTTCCGGCTCATCGTCAAGGCCGACACCCGGGTTTTCGACGGCAAGGCGATTCCGGGGGTCGCAGGCTACGCGCCCAGCAGCATCCGGGCTGGGCTGCGCTCCGTGGGCGAGAGCGGCACCAGCGCGGTGCAGGAATTCCGCGACGAGGGCAACAACCAGCAATTCATCGCACTGCCGATCCGCCTCGTGCAGCCGCCGGACCTGCGCGTGGACAGCGTCACGGCACCAGAGCGGGTGGTGGCGGGGCAGTCGTTCGAAGTCAGCTTCGGGGTCCGCAACTTCGGCGGCGACACGCCGCTCGACCAGGGCGGCTGGTACGACATGGTGTACCTGTCGCGCGACCGCTTCCTGGACACCGCCAAGGACCGTTTCCTCGGCTTCGTCGGGCACAGCGGTGGCTTGTCGGCGGGCCAGCGCTACGAGGCCGCGCTGAGCTTCATCGCCCCGCGCGACCTGGAGGGCGCCTACTACGTGTTCGTCGTCACCGACCCGGCGCGCGCCGGCGGCGCTGGCGAGAACGGCCGCGTGCTGGAGTTCGGCGCCGAGACCAACAACGACGCGGCCCCGCTGGCACCCATGCTCATCGAGACGCCACCGCCGGCGGATCTGGTGGCTCAGGCGGTCAACGTGCCGACCAGTGCGGTCACCGGCGAGATGGTGAGCATCGGCTTCACGATCACCAACGCGTCGGTCAATGCGGCCATCGGCCGCTGGACCGACGCGTTGTACCTGTCGGCCGACGGCACCTGGGGGCTGGACGACATCCTGCTGGGCCGCGTGGAGCGCGTGGGCGACGTGGCGGCGGGCGGCAGCTACAGCGGCACGCTGAGCGTGAAGCTGCCGCCGCTGAAGCAGGGCGCCTGGCGCGTACTGGTGCGGCCCGACCTGTACAACCAGGTGTTCGAGGGCCCGATCACCTACACCGAGACGGGCCTGAACATGGCCCCGGGCGAGGCCAACAACCGCACCGCCAGCGCCGCGACGCTGAACGTGCAGGTGCCCGAGCTGGTGCTGGGCACCGCGCAGACCCTGCAACTGGGCGCCGGGGCCGAGCGGCTGTACCGCATCACCGTGGGCGCCGGCCAGACGCTGCGCGTGGCGCTGGACGCCAGCGCCGACAGCGGGGCCAACGAGCTGTACATCCGCTACGGCGAGGTGCCCACCGGCAGCGCCTTCGACGCTGCTTACACCAACCCGCTGGCGCCCGACCAGCAGTTGCTCATGCCCAGCACGCAGGCGGGCAGCTACTACGTGCTGGTGCGTTCGCGCCTGGCCACGGCCGGCGCGCCCACCGCAGCCACGCTGCGTGCCGACGCGCTGCCGCTGTCGATCACGCGGGTCAGCCCCGACCAGGGCGGCACCGGCGACGACGACCACCGCTGGGTCACGGTGGACATCGAGGGTGCCCGCTTCGCGGCAGGCGCGCTCGTCAAACTGTCGCGGCCGGGCGAGTTCGAGATCGAGCCCGCGCGTTGGCAGGTGCTGGACGCCACGCGCATCCGCGCCGTCTTCGACCTGCGCCACGTGCCGCACGGCCTGTACGACCTGACGGTGATCAACCCCGACGGGCAGCGCGTCACCGAGCCCTACCGCTACCTGGTGGAGCGCATGATCGAGCCCGATGTCACCATCGGCATCGGCGGCCCGCGCAACATCGAGCCGGGCGACAGCGCCGTCTACAGCGTCAGCCTGCAGAGCCTGACCAACGTCGATACGCCCTACGTGCGCTTCGACGTCGGCGCCACCGAGATGGGCCGCAGCGAGGACGTTCTCGGCGGGCTGAACCTGCCCTATGCCGTGTTCGGCAGCAATGTCGGCGGGCAGCCGCCCGGCGCCGCGCAGGGCAACGGCGCCAACACCCAGACCTACGGCACCACACCCACGCGGCCGCTGCGCAGCGACGTGCCCTGGGCCTCGCTGGACGGCACCGTCAACACATCGGGCTGGAACCTGGCACCGGGCTACGCCTTCGATCTGGCGGGCAACGGCTATGCGGGCCTCACCTTCACAGTCCAGACCTATCCCGGGCTGGCGGAGTGGCTGCGCCGTGACTTCGAGGGCCTGCGCGAGCGCCTGTACGCGATCCGGCCGGACTGGAAGCAAGCCGGCTTGCTCGACGGGGGCGTGCATGACCTGGACAAGATCTCGGCAGGGCTGGCCGCGCGTTTCCTCGCACCCGACGAGCGTGAGCGCATCACGGAGATCGAGGCTCTGGCCATGCCCTTCCGCTTCGACACGCTGGGATCGGCCACGCCGCTGACGCGCGATGAGTTCATCGCCGACCAGAGCGAGCACGCCAAGAGGCTGCGAACGGCCATCCTTGCCGACGCCAGCGCCGCCAGCACCCTGACGGCGCTGGCGGCGGACGAGGCGCAGTGGGTGCAGGGCTGGCTGGCGGCATTGGAGACCGCGGGCCTGCTGCGGCCGGCCGACGCCGCGCCAGCCATCCGCACCGACGAGCTCGTGCTGAGCCTGAACGCCACGCTGGCCAGCGGCGTGCTCATCGGCCGCGCCGGCGACACCTACCGCACGCAGTCCGACCTGCTGGGCTTCTTTGCCAAGGTGCAGCAGTGGTACGGCGACACCGCCCGCTGGGCGGGCGACGCGGCTGCCCAGCCCGCTCCGGTGGAATACCGTGTGGAGCGCCGCACCGCCGGCGGCGAGTCGGTGTTCGTGCCGGTCCACGTGGCCCCCGATCGCGCTGCCTTTGACCGCGGCGCGCGCGCCGGGACGCACTTCATCAGTTTCGACGTCTTCGCCGGCGGCCGTGCCGAGCTCGAGTACCTTCGCCACATCGGCCTGCTGGACGGGGAGTTCAAGCCCGTGGGCGTGCCGACGCTGGGCCTGACGCAGTACCTGCAGGAGCTCAGCGGCCGCGGCAGCGCCGTCACGGGCGACGTCACCGTGCGCGGCCCGCAGGCGCTGCTGTCGGCCAGCGGCGACAGTTACGTACCCGCCGACTACGCGCTGCCGTACGCCATCGGCTTCACCAACCCGGGCGGCAACGCGGTGGGCGAGCTGCGCCTGGTGACCGAGCTCGACGAGGATCTCGATGCGGCCAGCCTGCGCCTGGGCGACCTCAAGGTCGGCGACATCAACGTGCACGTGCCGGCGGGCCTGGCGGCCTTCCAGGGCGACTTCGACTTCACCGGCAGCAAGGGCTTCGTGCTGCGCGTCAGCGCGGGCATCGACGCCGCGAGTCGCGTGGCCACCTGGCTGATCCAGGCCATCGACCCCGACACCGGCGAGGTGCTGCGCGACCCCGCGCGCGGCCTGCTGCTGCCGGCGGCCAACGGCCAGCGCGGCAGCGGCAGCGCCAGCTACACCGTGCGCGCGGCGCAGGGCGCCGCCACCGGCGCGACGCTGCAGATGCGCGCGCGCGCCATCTTCGACGCCACCCCGCCCATCGACAGCGCCAGCCTCAGCCACAAGCTCGACGCCGCCGCCCCCGCCACCACGCTGCAGGCGCACAGCGCCGGCGCTGACGCGCAGGGCCTGCCGACCTACCGGCTGGAGTGGAACGCCAGCGACGACGCCAGCGGCGTGCGCCACGTCACCCTGTACGTGGCCGAGAACGGGGGCGACTTCCGCATCTGGCAGCGCCAGATCACCGAGGCCCAGGGCTCCCGCCTGTTCACGGGCCAGGCCGACAAGACCTACGAATTCATCGCCGTGGCCACCGACCTGGCCGGCAACCGCGAAGCTGCCAGTGTCTCGCGCGCCGTGCTGCCCGACGACGGCAGCCGCGCCGACACCGAGCGCGCCCTGGGCACCAACGAGACCTTCGCCGCCACGCCCCAGCTGCCAGCTGCACAGCCCGGCCGCAGCTACGCCGACAACGCGATGTTCGACGTGGCGCTGCAGCAGCTGCCTGGTTTCGTCGTGCCCGGCCAGGCCGCCGACCTGCGCAGCGTGCTGGCGCCGATGCAGCTGCGGGGCTTTGCCAGCGGCTTTGCCGGCAGCGCCGGCGACATCGGCGCGCTGGCCATGGTGCAGCTGGCCGACGGCAGCGTGCTGGCCAGCGCCGGCGCGCAGCGCAACCAGGTCTTCCGCTTCGGCCCCGAGGGCGGCCGCAGCCTCGCGCCGCTGTTCGAACTGGACAGCGCGGTGCTGGACATGGCGCTGGACGCCAGCGGCCAGCTCTGGGCGCTGACGGGCGCGGAACTGCTGCTGCTGGACGCCGCCAGCGGCGCCGTGCTGGCGCGCCACCGCGGCCCTGGCGGCGAGCCGCTGACGCACGCATTGGCCATCGACCCGGCCGGGCTCGTCTACGTCAGCACGGGCGACGGCGTGGCCGTCTTCGACCCGCGCGCCACCGATGCCTCGCGCGCCTGGCGCGCGTTCTCCAACACCCGCGTCAGCGACCTCGCCTTCGCCCCCGACGGCCGGCTGTGGGGCGTGCGCTGGACCGGCTCGCAAATCAACGGCGCCGACCCGGCTGCCACCACCGAGATCGTCAGCTTCCCGATGAGCGGCCTCACGGCCGGCCGCGCCGAGCTGGAGTACCGGCTCGCAGGCCTGGTGGACAGCATCACCTTCGGCCAGGCCGGCAGCGGCCTGCAGGGCCTGCTGCTGGCCAGCAGCAACCTGCCGCAGCGCCCCACGGGTGGCGCTGCCGGCAGCGCGCTGCCGCACACCAGCGCGGTGTGGATGGTGGAGCTGGCCTCGCGCCGTGTGCTTCAACTGGCCCAGGGCGGCACCCGCGGCGAGACGCTGCTGGCCACGCCAGACGGCCGCGTGCTGGTGGCGCAGAGCAGCCGCATCGACGAGATCGCGCCGATCAAGGCGCCGCAGGTCGTGGGTGCCTCCGTCGGCGACGGCGCGCTGGTGCCGCTGCCGCTGACGCAGCTGGCCGTGGCCTTCGACCAGCCGATGTGGACGGGCTCCAGCGGCACCGACACGAGTTCGCCGGACTCGGTGCTCAACCCCGCCAACTACAGCCTCATCGCCACCGGCGCCAACGCCGGGCGCAGCCTCGTGCCCGAGGCCGTGCGCTGGGACGCCGGCACGCGCTCGGCGGTGCTGACGTTGCCGAACCTGCCCGCCGGCGGCTGGCGGCTGGAGGTCAACCCGGCGCTGCGCAGCGCCAGCCAGGTCGCCCTGGCCTCGGCTTGGAGCCTGGTGTTCACCGCTGTGGCCGACATCAGCAACCAGGTGCAGCTGGTCTTCGGCGCCACGCGCGCCGAGCGCGTCAACGGCAGCGTCACCTATGACGTCAGCATCACCAACATCGGCAGCGACGAGATCCGCGGCCCGCTGATGCTGCTGCTCGACCCGGGCCGCTACTTCGACGGCAGCGTCGCCGGCAGCAGCGCCGGCAGCGGCGAGCAAGCCGAGCTGTGGATCATCGACCTGAAGGACGCCCTGGCCGCCCGTGGCGGCCAGCTGGCCAGCGGCCAGACGCTGGATGACCTGCTGGTCACGGTGCAGCCGGCGGCGCACTTCGGCACAGGCGGCAGCGGCGCGCTCGTCAAGGCCAACCTCGGCCACGGCGTGTATGCCGTGCCCTACGACAACACGCCGCCGGCGCTGGAGGTGATCGACGCGGTCAGCGGCGTGCCGGCCGCGCTGCCGGCGGCGAGCGCCGGCCAAGCCTGGAGCGCCACGCTGCAGGCCAGCGACACCGACGGCAGCCTTCTGTTCTGGGAGCTGCTGCAGGCGCCGGCCGGGATGAGCCTGCAGCCGCAGGGCTCGCCGCAGTCCGGTGCAGCCGGATACAGCCAGCGCGCCCAGCTCAGCTGGACGCCCACGGCCGCCGATCGCGCCGACACCGAGCTGCTGCTGCGCGTGGTGGACAGCCGCGGCGGCGTGGCCATCCGCCGGCTCGCGCTGGCGGTGGCCGGCGGCAACCGCGCGCCCGTGATCGACCCCGTGGCCAACCTGGTGCTGGCCGAAGGCGACACGCTGGAGCTGCGGCTGAAGGCCTCCGACGACGACGGCCAGCCCGTCACCTTGCTGCTGCGCAACCTGCCCGCGGGGGCGCGCTTCGACGCGCAGAGCCAGGTGCTCAGCTGGACTCCCGGCTACGCTCAGGCGGGCGACTACACGGACATCGTCGTCGTGGCCAGCGACGGCATCCACCAGACCGAGCGGCGCTTCAACCTGAGCGTGCTGCAGGGCGTACCCGCGCCGGTGTTCGCCGCCGTGCCCCAGCAAGTGCTGCGCGAGGGCGACGCCCACGGGCTGCAACTGCCCGGCAGCGTGCCCGGCGGCCTGGAGCAGGCCGACGGCAGCCGCGTCACGCTGAGCTGGACGGCGCCGTGGCTGCCGGCCGGCGCCACGCTGGACACCGCCACCGGCTGGTTCGCCTGGACGCCGGGCTACACGCAGGCCGGCAGCTTCGAGCTGCCGGTGACGCTGCGTGCGGTGTTCACCGCCCCCGACGGCAGCACGCGCAGCGCCTCCGTGGTGCAGCGCATCCGCTTCGAGGTGCTCAACGCCAACGGCGCACCCCGCTTCGACCCGGCCCAGACCTGGCAGGTGGCCGAGGGCCAGCCGCTGCGCGTCAGCGTCTTCGCCTTCGACCCCGACAACCCCGGCTTCGAACCCCTCGTCCGGCTGACCCCCACCGGCCGCGCCGGCGGCGACAACAACGGCGCCAGCCCCAGCGTCACCTACCAGGTGACGGGGCTGCCCCCCGGGGCCACGTTCGACGCGGACACGCTGGAGCTGCTATGGACGCCCGGCTACGCCCAGGCCGGGCGCTACGAGATCACGGTGCGCGCCACTGACGACGGCGACGGCACCGGCACGCCCGCCAGCAGCGAGCTGCGACTGCCCATCATCGTGAGCAACGCCAACCGCGCGCCGGAACTCGGCAGCCTCACCGGCGTGACCGTGGAGCGCGGCGCGGTGCTGAACCTGCCGGTGCAGGCCACAGACGCCGACGGCAACCCGATCACGCTCACGATCCAGGGCCTGCCGCCGTTCGTGACCTACGAACAGACCGAGACGGCCGCCGGCCGCGTCGCCGGCATGCTGCGCATCGCCCCGGGGGCGCAGTCGCGCGGCGCCTACACCATCACCGTGCTGGCCCAGGACAACGGCGAGGGCGACATCAACCAGGTCGCGGTGGCCAGCACCAGCTTCGTGCTGACCGTGCGCAGCCCCAGCGAGGCCCCCGTCATCGCCCTGGCACGCCAGGCGGTGGCCGTGGCCGGCCAGGAGCTGCGGCTGCCGGTGCAGGTCAGCGACCTCGACCAGGACGAGCTCAGCTACCTCGTGCAGGGCCTGCCCGAAGGCGCCACGCTCGAGCAGGGCGCCCGCTATGGCGAGGCCTGGATCGTCTGGACGCCCACGGCCGCACAGATGGGCAGCCACGACCTGAAGCTGCGCGTCACCGACAAGGGCCTGCCGCCAGACAACGGCGGCTACACCGTCGACCCGGCCAGCCCGCCCGCGCCCAACACCACGGTGGCCGACCTGCGCATCGTCGTGCGCAGCGCCAACCAGGCCGCCAGCCTGGTGGGCGTGTCCGCCACCGGCGGCCTCATCGAGGGCGCGGCACTGGCCGGCGCGCGCACCGTGGTACTGGTCGACGAAGGCCTGCCCCTGACGCTGGACCTCTCGGCGCTGGACCCCGACCTCGACCTGCTGGACTGGCGGCTCAGCGGCCTGCCCTCGGGCATGGTGGCGCAGCCCGTGGCCGGTGCCGACGGCCAGGCCAACCTGCGCCTGCGCTGGACGCCGGGCTACTTCGCCGCCCAGGACGGGGCGGCCAGCAACGGCATCTACCGCTTCACCGCGACCGCCAGCGACGGCCACGCTCAGCTCACGCGCGAGATCGAGCTGCGCGTGCGCAACGTCAACCAGGCCCCGCAGCTGCTGCCGCTGCCGCTGCAGCTGGTCGCCGAGGGCGACGCCCTGCTGTTCCAGCTGCGCGCCAGCGACCCCGACAGCGACGCCGTGCGGCTGGCCCTGCTCTACGACGACACCACGCCGAACGGCGTGTACTTCGATCCCACCACCGGCTACTTCGAGTGGTCGCCCGGCCAGGACACGGTCGACAACCACACGGCCGGCGACCGCGCCTTCAACCTCACCTTCAGCGCCACCGACGGCACCGCCACCACCTACCGCACGGTGCAGGTGCGCGTCTTCGACGTCAACCGCGCGCCGCAGATCGAGACGGCCAACCGCGCGCTGCTCGTCGGCCAGCCCCTGGCCATCGGCATCGTGCGCGGCGCCAGCGCCGCCCCCGGCAGCCTGCGCGTGTTCGACGCCGACGGCAGTGCACAGACCGCCGAGCTGTCGGTGTCCTTCAGCGGCCTGCCCGAGGGCGCACACTACGACGCCGCCAGCGGCCAGCTGCTGTGGACGCCCGGCCCCGGCCAGGTGGCCGACCACCTGGTGCTGGCCACCGTCAGCGACGGCCGCAACAGCGTCACCCGCGGCTTCACGCTGCGCGTGGTGGCCGACCGCGCCGCCAACGCGCCGGGGGTGCTCGTCAACCTGACGCCGTCGACCCCGGTGCTGCCGGGGCAGCAGGTGCTGGCCACCGTGCGCGCCCAGGGCTTCAGCGCCATCGCGCTGCTGGAGGTGCACGCCCGCGGCGCCGCACTCGGCCTGGCCGACTGGACCGCGCTCACCCCCGACGCCTCGGGCCGGCTGCGGCTGCTGCCCGCGGCCGCCGGCGTGGCCGAGTTGCGCGTGCGCGCCGTCGACGCCGACGGCTTCGAGAACACCACGGTGCAGACGCTGCGCGTGCGCGACCCGCTGGACAGCGCCGCACCAGCCCTGGCCTGGGGCGGCGCACTGGCCTCGTCACTGCCCGGCATCGACCCGCAGCGCCCCATCACGCTGGCCGCGACCACCGAGCTGAGCGCCCGCATCGACGAGCGCCAGCTCATGGGCTGGGTGCTGGAGGCCGCACCGGCCGGCGGCTCGACCATCGACGACGCCGCCTGGCGCGTCGTGGCCGAGCGCACCGAGCCGGCCACCGCCAGCAACGGCGAACTCGCGCTGGCCACGCTGGACCCGCGCCTGTGGCCCAACGGCGTGCTGGCGCTGCGCCTGCGCGCCGTGGACCTCGGCGGCCGCACCAGCGAGATCACCGCCCGCGTGCAGATCGACACCGCCACCAAGGAACTGCGCGTGGCCGCGGCCACCGACGCCACGTTCACGATCGGCGGCCACCAGCTGGCGCTGGTGCGCAGCTTCGAGCCGGCCCGCACGGGAGCCGGCAACGGGATCGGCGACTTCGGCAACTGGACGCTGCCGCTGCTGTCGGCGCAGCTCAGCCACGACCAGCCGCTGCTCGGCGGCCTGGACGCCGCCGCCGCCTGGCGCGAGGGCGCCCGCGTGTGGCTGCAGATGCCCACTTCGCTGGCGCTGGCCGACGCGCCGACGCAGCAGCTGGCCTTTACGCTGAGCACGCAGGCGCAGACACTGTCGGCCGAACCCACCGCCCCGAAGGTGCTGCGGCCGCAGTTCCAGGGCGATGTCGCCGGCTGGACGCTGCGCGCCATCCAGGACGAGGGCGCGCAGCCGCCGGCGCTGCAGCTGCAGGGCTCGCGGCTGCTCGAGCGCGACAGCGGCCTGCCCTGGGTGCCGCAACGCTGGGAGCTCACCGCCCCCGACGGCACCCGCTACAGCCTCGACGCCAGCGGCCGCATCTCGGCCGTGCGCTTCACCGACGGCGCGAGCTGGCTCGTCAGCGACGCCGGCGTCGCCCTGGCCGGCAGCGCCGACGCGCAGCAGCGCGTGAGCTTCGAACGCGACAGCGCCGGCCGCATCGAGCGCGTCGTCGGCCTGGTCGGCGACAAGCCCACCTCCATCGTCTACCGCTACGACACCGCCGGCCGCCTGGCCGTGGTGCGCTCGCTGTACGGCGAGGCCTCGCTCAACCTCAGCCTGGGCTACCGCGCCGACGGCTCGCTGATGACCGAGCCGCTGACCGCGCACCTCGGCACGGCCGGCGACTGGACGGCAACCTCGCCCACGCCGCGCAACGCCTGGAGCGGCACGCTGGCCGCAGGCGCCCCCGCGCACTTCGGCTTTGTCGTGCGCGACAGCGAACTGCGCTCGGCAGCCAAGCTGCGCGGGGCCGCCGGCACGCTGATCTACGCGGTGGAGACCACCGGCGTCGACACCCCGCTCGTGGCCGAAGGCGCCACCGTCGTGGGGCGCGCCCAGGCCGGTGGCCGCACCCTCACGCTGCTGCGCGTGACCGACGCCGGGCAGGTGCGCGTCACGCTGGCCGGCAACGGCGCGGCGAGCCTGCGCATCTCGCTGGCCGGCGACATCGACCGCGACGGCGACGTCGACGGCGCCGACGCTGCCGCCTGGGAGGCCGCGCGCGGCGCCGGCCAACTCGCGCAGTCCGACCTCGACGGCGACGGCTCGGCCACACCGGCCGACCGACAAATCCTCTACGCCAACTACGGCTTCAAGGCCAACCGCGCCCCGGTGGCCCAGGCCGCCGGGCAGCCGCTGCTGACCCACACCGACCTGGCCAAGTGGACGCTGCTGGACAACGTGGCCATCGACCAGGAAGGCGACACCGTGTACTGGCGCGTGCTCGGCGCCACCGGCGGCACGGCCCGCCTGGCGCTGGACGGCGGCGCGCTGCTGTTCCAGCCCGACGCGGGCTTCGCGGGCATGGCCAGCGTCACCGTGCAGGCCGACGACGGCTACGCGGCCAGCGAGCCCATCGTGCTGCAGTTCAAGGTCAGCGGCGCGGCGCTGCTGGCGATTCACGTGCGCGAGATCGCGCCCCTGCGCGCCGGGCAGGCCGCGGAGCTGCAGGCCTTCGGCGACTTCGCCGACGAGAAGGGCGTCGCGCTCACGGGCAACTACCTGCAATGGAGCGTGCACAACGTCCAGGAGGGCGTGTCGGGGCTCAGCACCACTGCGAGCGGGCAACAGCTCAACGCCGTGCGCGACGGCTGGGGATACGTGCTCGCGCAGCGCGGCGACGTCAAGGGCGTGCGCGTGCTGCAAGTGGGCGCCGACGGCGAGCAGACCTACGAGCTCTCCGTCCAGGGCCTGGACGTCTACCCCGGCTCGGTGACGCTGGCCGCGCCCGGCGCCGGCGGCGCCGGCGCGGGCGTGCGCCAGATCAGGCTCACGCAGGTGTACGACGGGCAGCAGCTCGAGGCCTCCGCCCAGACCACCTACGTGGCGGGCGACGGCCGCGTGGTCTCGGTCGACGCCAGCGGCCGCATCACCGCGCTGGCCAAGGGCACCACGCGCGTGTACGCCATCCACAAGAACAAGCAGGTGGAGATCACCGTGCACGTGGCCGAGCCGCAGCCGGCCACGCCAGGGCAGGCCATCGAGGTGGACAGCAGCGGCGCGCTGCTGCAGACCGCCAGCGGCCTGCAGGTGGCCATCGCCGCCGGGGCCTTCGACGGCGCGCGCAACGTGCGGCTGCAGGACCTGACGCTCGGGGCCGGCGAATTCCTGCAGATCCCTGGGCTGACGATGCTGAACGCCTTCCGGCTCGACCTGGGCGGCAGCGACAGCGCCATGCCCATCCAGCTGGCACTGCCCGCGGCCGGCTACGACCCTGCGCAGTACGAGATGCTGGTGTTCAGGCGCGGGCCCATCGACATGCCGGACGGCACCACGAAAGACATGTGGTGGCTGATGGACAACGGCGTCATCGGCGCAGACGGTGTGGCCCGTACGGCCAGCCCGCCATACCCAGGCAATTACCAGGGCGGCGATTACGCCATCGCTGTCACAAGCAAAACGCTGAACAACGCCACGGGTGCTCGCACGATCGAAGCGGTGGTTTCAAAAGTCAACTGGGCGGCAGTGATCGAATTCCAGATAAAGCTTGCTGTATACGCTCCGACGCTTGCCAGTGGGGGGACGGCAGCGTTGCAGAGAGGCCTTGACCTCATGCTTGTCGCTTCCAACTTCATCGAAGTCAATGCCTACGAGTGGACCACGACTGATCAGTACCAGCACAAGGTGCTTGTGGAGCGTGGGAATGGCACAGATGTCGAAGTAACCCTGCAGCTGGCCCCGAAGCGCGCGATAGCGGATCCCGTCATCACGAAGATCGAGAGAGTCGCACCGAATGTCTACAAGCTGACCGGAACCGACTTCAATGCCCCCAATTCCAAATCAGATCTGAAAGCGCATATCAGACCGGTGGGCGGAGGGGCACTCGACAATAAAACCAGCGGCAATAAAAGCGAGCGCGGACTGATTTGGAATTCCTTCGACGTGGAAGTCGAAAACGACGGGTCCGTAAGACTGGAGGTACCGGACAACTTCGCTGTCGGGCTTCATGAGGTTTGGCTCGAGCGAAAAACCAGCGACGGATTTGCTGGCAGAAAGATCGCCAACGTAGCGCCCGTACCAAGCAACAAGGTCCAGTTTGCGCTCGCCCGCCAAGCTGACGAACCAGAGCTGTGGCTCGACCGCACCCACTTGAGGCTGGGCTACCGCGACCCCGACGGAACCTTGTACCGAGCGCCGGAAGAAGAGGACATCGAACTGACAAAGTCCAACGAGCCCTTGGAGGGCCTCAAGACGGACGCACTGGCCTACGGGCCGGATAGCCGGGTCGTGTTCGTCGCGGGTACGAGCAAGGTCTACATGGTCGATCTGCTCAGCCGCAAGCTTGTCTACACACTGGACCTTGACGCACAGATAGGCAACAAAACCAACATCTCTTCCCTGGCTTTCGTCGACGGGTGGCTGTACATCGGGTCCGGGCAACCGGGAGACAAACAGACCAAAGCGCGCCTGCTGCGTGTGAACGTGAACTTCAAATCCCCGGGCTTCCTGCTGGAGAAAGAGGAGATTCAACTTCCCGATAGTGTGGAATTCGGAAGCCATGGCATCGTAGATATGGCCGTAAGCGGTGGCAAATACCTTGCGCTGACGACGCCGTTGAGCCTGAACCGCCTGCGACTGGATCACAACCAGGCCCCGGGCAACGTATACATCCTAGACCTCGCGGCCATCCAGAAAGCTAATGGCACCTTGTCCATCGAAAGCAAGGATGTGGCGAAGGTGGAGTTCCAGCACAAGCAACTGGCTTCGGGCCGCACCCCGATTCACGTGACGCCCGGCCCCAAGCCTGGCCAGTTCCTGGTGTCCAGCATCGAGTCGTATAACAGAGGCCTGGTGGCAGTGACCGTCGAACGCGAACTGCCGCCAAACCAACTTCCTCCTCCTCCAAACACTCCTTCTCCCCCGGCCGTCTTGGTTGCCGACTTCAAGGACCTGAAGCGTCTGGCACCAACGACAAATGGTTTGGATGTGGTGGGCAATTGGCGCTTTGGCACCACCACCCCCCCCTTGACCCCGGACGGCATTGCGAATCCCTTCTATCAGAACATTCAGAAGGCCCACGGGGTAGCGGTCACGGCAGACGGCAAGTGGGCTTTTGTGGCGGATTTCAACCAGCCGTACAACGAACCCCTTGCCCAGATTGGCGGCTGGGTGTTCCGGCAGATCGGCGGGAAGATCGGCGTCATAAAGGACCCATTCGGACCAAACCCGAAGTACGTCGGTGCGACCGTTCCCATCGAGGAAGTGCATCTGGAGAACCTGGTGCTGTCTGCGGATGGCAAGCGACTCCTGGCCACCGGCGACCAGCTACCGGAAGAGGGCCAGGCCACAAGCTATGTCTTCGATTTCTCGGTTGACGCCCTCATCCAAGCTGCCGAGAGTCAGCAAGACGTGGCGTGGCCTCTCGGCCTATCAGAGGCGGACTGGGCCGCAACACTGACAGTACCGGCCCACCTTCTCCCGCAGCGTTACCTGGGGGCCGGTGGTATCGGCATGATCCAGACCGGGCTGACAGCGCCGGGCCGCGTGAACCTCATCAGCCCGGACCACAGCGGGGAGGGCAGCGAATCCCGCCCGATATTCAAGTTGGCGGGAACGCAGGACATCACGGGCGTGCGTCTTTTCCTGAGCTCCTTCAAGGAAGGGGACGGCCTCTTTCCCGATGACAGCCCGCGTTTGCCGGACTGGGCGAACAAGAACAACCCTTCGAAGAAATCTGGACCGGGCCACAATGAACGGATCGCAACGATCGACGTAACTCTCCCGCCCGCAGGATTTCTTCCTGCGTACAAGACTCTTGAGATCAAGGACTTCACGGAGGATCTATACAAGGATTTCAAGCTCACCGCCGGCCAGACCTACTACTGGGGCGTTGAGGCCGTGTTCGCCAACGGCAGCACCGCAAAGAGCGAAGCCATGTTCAAGGTAAAGCCGGCGTGGAAGCTGGACGAGAACAAAGGCAGCAGCTTCGTGACGATCTTGACTCACGGGTTCTCACAACCCATCACAAACCTCGTGAATGACAAATGGTGGTTTAGTGAAGACCCGAGCCCCGCTCAGGACCAAGAGGCGGCGACGTACACCCTGATTGCCGAAATCGCCCGCTCGATTGCAAGGGATCAAGAAGCATTCGTCTATGTTCAGAATAGGGCCGAAGACACTTGGACGCGGCTTGCCACTGCTGGAAGTGACCTCGACATGACGCTGACCGATGCGCTCCAAGCCGGCATTCCCGTGCTGCTGGTTCCAGAGTGGCAATACGAGTCTAGCCTGACCGATTCGGGGTTTTCCGAGGCTGCAGCCGATGCCATCTACGCTTCGCTCAAATTCGAGCAGCAAAAAGCGGGGGTCGAGTTCCTGGAGGGCGACAAGGCACACATTCACCTGATCGGACACAGCCGCGGCGCAGTGGTCAACAGCGAGCTCGCGCAACGGATTCTTTCGGGCGGCCTGGCCTTTGGGCTGGCGCCGCCGAAAGATCTGCAGATGACGACAATTGACCCCCACGACTTTAAGCAAGACTCGTTGAGGCTGCCCGCCGAATTCAATGACTTTCTTGTCAATCTCTCGGGTGACAGGCGGGTCCAGTCAGTGCTCAGCGGCGTTGGTGGCGTTGCAGCGGTTGGAATGCAGGTCTTCTCTAAGGTGGTTACGGACCTTCTGAAGAGACTAGGGCTTCATGAAAAGGTAGTCGAAAAACTGATTGAGCAGGTGGGTAAGATATTGGAATCCGCAGGAGATATCTTCGGGGACCTTAAGGCTATTGGTGACGCATTGGCGCTTGCGGAGGGAGACCCGAAAGCTCTCGGGCTAAACCCTGTCCTCTATTCGGACTTCAAGGATCCCGAGGTTTTTGCGTGGCAGGGGATCCATTATGCAGATAACTACTACCAGACCCTTGCCACCACGACAAAGCCCGAGAATCCAACCGACAAACGAACCGTGACCCCCAACGGGCGCAAGGTGGACTCCTTTGACCTCAACCTACATCTAAATGGCCTCAAGGGGTTTACCAAAGACGACGACATCACAATCCTTGGCTCTGCAGCAGATGTCCATCAGCGCACGCTTGCATGGTACTTCGGGACCGCCGATTCACAAGCCTCGTATCTTGGATTCCTGAATAAGAAAGACGGATTTGCAGATCGTGACTGGATCATCCGTAGACGCGCCGACAGCAACTACGAGGCCACACAGATAGCTCCTTTTGATATCAACCTAAAGATGCCGGATTGGGCGAAAAAGTTCAATCCGCTTACGGGCTTGGTTCAAACAGTCAGTCCCTACGGGTCCAACGAGGCCCCATGGTACGCCCAGGGGATATCCGCGGGCAACAAAACCAGCGCGGACTTGGAGGCTGCCGCGGCGAAGCCCAATGCCTCTTGGGAAGGAGTTGGAATCGGGTGGGCGCACTCGGCGCTTGGTGGCGCCCTCGAGGGTGCTGCCAGTCGTGAACAACCCACGGGCACTCGCCAGTCTGTCACCTATGACAATACCAAGATTGGGAAGAGCGAGCCCATACCGGGCATCTTCAATGGCGACTTCCAGGCAAGCAGAAATGCTGTGTTCGGGCGTTTCCTTTCGACCTATCAAATGCCGGGCTGGTCGTTCTCGAACTCGCAATCCCAATACGAAGGTCTGGCTCAAGTGGACCAAGGTCGTAGCCTCACCTACCTTGGCTATGACCGCGGCCGCGTTGAAGCGCTTGCCAAAGAACTTAACCTGAAAGACAAGGACAAGCAGAGGCTCATCAAGGCGCTCGATACGCTTCCAACCATCAACGAACTCGGGTCCAAGTTCACACTCGGCGAGTTCATGACTTGGGGAGTACGGACTGAGGTCCTACATAAGCTAATCGGCGCTGTCTTGGGCTTGGTAAATAAGGTTGTAAAAGCTGCTGTTGACGTGGTCAGCGCTGGGACGTTGGGGTGGATAGTCGAAAAAATTGGCGACTCGATCCAGTCTTACATTGGAAAGATGATGGGAGTGCTGGACGACCTTTACGCCGGCTTTGACCTCAAAGAACTTGGCACGGCGGGGTTGCGCCTTCAGCAGGTTGCAAACTGGGGATTCAGGCTACACGATACGTTTAGTCAATTCGATAACAAGAAGACGGACCCCGGGGCAGTGGACACCCTGCGGCACAACTGGCTCGTTGTCCCCAAGGATGCCAAGCACCTAAGTTTCCGACTAACGCACGACCACCAGTCGCCACCTGCCGCAAGCTTGCTGGTGCGCTCCTACATGCGGGACGCGACGACGGGAGCGCCAAAGCCGCCTGTTGAAATAGCGTATCTCCTGAAAAATAGTCCCGCTGATGATTACGTCGAGATTTCGCTCTCTGACTTGGGCATAGAGCCTGGCGACGTCGTCCAGCTGGAGTTTGTCGCCATTGAGAAGGCTAAGCTCATCCTTGACGACATACGCTTCGACCTGGGCGTTTCGATCCGCGACAAGAATGACATTAGGCTTCGGAACGGGGTGTGGATGGACGACGCAGACAACGACCCCGCACTCTTGAGGGGCGAGATGGCGCCGGCTGCCAATAGCCTGTTGCCCACCGAGAGTTGGGTGATGCCAACACCGATTCCCGAGAGAAACGTACGGACTCTTAAGCTGCACAACAGCAGCGAGCACGACCTCGCCTACACATTGATTCTCGACAACCCGTACGAATTCCTGAGCCTGAAAGATCCGGCGTCTGAAAGCGGGGCCATCTCCGCCAAGGGCAGCACACCCGTCATCGTTGAGGCAGTGTTGAACGACGAGAAGAGGAAGGCACTCCACGACGATTACGACGCGGCCCTGCTGCACGCCACGTTGACGATGGACACAACCCGTGAGCTCAATAACCAGCAAGTTCGCTTCGCCAGCACATCGCAAGATGTCGTGTTCTTGACCGAGCTTTCTGACATGAATCGGCGCGACAGCGTCTTGTACGCACCGCCTGTTTCGTATGGCGGCGAGGTTACGCTTCGAATTTACAACCCAAAGGGGCTTCAAATCACTGTCCAAGCCCACGACACCCCACATAACCCGTTCTGGGACGCTCAACCAGGCTGGATAAAGGATATTGTTAACCCGGACCAGTTCACCAGCTGGAAAGTAGAGACCGCGGGTGACACAACCATCCTGCGTCTGCGGCCTCAAGTCTGGCAAGGGGGGCCACCAGGACTTAAGGGTAACAATTTCCGGCCGCAACGGGGCGAGTCCATCCAGAAGGAGGGCGATGAGGCGTATTTCGCTGGCGTCTTGAAAGTGGTGATCGGGACAGATGTGGCTTGGCAAGGAGAGGTTCGTGCCAAGTGGCGGCCCACGCAGGCTTTTGTGACCAATAAAGATGCCCTCGCTAATGCGTTGCATGAAGTCCGAAACAACCTGAGTGACCATCCGAAACTTGTAGCACTTGACGCAGAAACCTTGCTTCCGGACTTCAAGCAGCTGGTTTTATTTCCCCTTCCGAAGATGGTTCAAACGGAAGAATTCAAGAAGCTCGCATCTAGTCTGGGCGTAGCCTTTTATTCGGAGTCAGGAGGACTTGGGGTATTTGACGAGCGGCTTGTTGGTAAGGATCCAGGATTTTCCCCCGAGGGTTCAGTGCTGAAGAAAGCGTCCAGCACGGATGACGTGAAAGGCGGCATGGAGTTTTCTTCCGTCGACTACGCCACTTATTTGCTCGACGACCGAATTGGCATACCTGGAAACCCGGTGTATATTGAGCCCGCATTGGCGCAGCGCGACTTCGACGGACTTGTCTTCAAGAAATTTATTTGGGAAAACAATTATGAAAACAGTCCCGCTGCGACGAGCAAGACCGGTAGCCGTGGTAAGTTCTATCTCGTCAGCCGCCTCAGCAACAAGGACCCAACAGACGTCTTTAGGGTTTCCATCCCTGGCGCCCTCTTTCACGCTCTGACGGCGGCGAAGGCGAAATTGGAGCCCGCAGAACTGCAGAATAAGAACGAGGTCGCTCGGTTCATTGGTGAGTACTTGGGGTGGTTGCTGGCGCACGAGGCCTCACACTTGTTCGGTCTGCCTGACGAATATCGCTTTAGTACGTCGGGCGCAATGGAGTTCTATGATGTGGCCACAGGTGGATTCAGTCCGACGACGACGACGCCAACGTTCATGTCAAAAGCGATGGAGAAGAAGCATAACGATCGAATAGCCGATCTCCTCAGAGCGGGTCTTGGCGATCCTGCAAGGGGCCTTAGTGGTTACAATCCTTCCTGGGCTCCACAACAGGATATCTACGGGCTCGAGTGGAAAAGCCGCATCGACGGTCTGGTCAATTACCTCAAGGACCTGCATTCCAAACATCCGTACCAACTCGCGCCCCCTGTGCAGCCCGCCGACTTCAGCGCCCACATGGCCGTCTCGGCATTGGCCCCGCAACCCCAGGCATCTGCCACGACATCGACCTTCCGGCACGGTTTGCCCGTGCAGACCGCACTGACGTCGGGCGAACTCACTTCGGCCAGCGGGTGGAGCTCGCTCGGCCCGGTGGAGGTGCAAGGAGGCCAGGCGCGCCTGGGCGAAAGCGCCGACCGGCACGCGAGGCTGGCGCAGGCCTTCGTGCTGCAGGCGTCGGACCGCACGCTGTCGTTCACGCTGGCCGCCAACGGCCTGTTGAGCAACGCTTCGGGCCCGCGCGACGCTTTCGAAGTGGCGCTGCTGGACGCGCTCACGGGCGCGCCCTTGCTGGGCTCGGCCGGGCGGGTCTCGCTCAGCCGCAGCGATGCCTTGCTGAACCTGCAGAGCGACGGCACAGAGCGGCTGGCAGCGAGCGTGCGCAAGCTTGTCAACGCCGACGGCAGCAGCACGTACTTCATCCAGCTGCCCGAGGGCCTGGCCGGCCGGTCGGCGCTGCTGAGCTTCGACCTGCTGGGTTTTGGCGCGCTGACGAGTTCGGTCACGCTGCGCGACGTGCACTTTGTCGGCGCGCCGCTGGCCGCGGCCGACGCGCTGTCGCTGGACGAGGACGGCACCGCCACGGGCGACGTGACGGGCAACGACATCACCGTGGGCTCGGCGATCGCGTCGGTGCAACTGGTCGACGGGCCGCTGCACGGCAGCCTGGAGCTGGGGGCCGATGGCCACTACACCTACCGCCCGGCGGCCGATTTCTTCGGCAGCGACGGCTTCAGCTACCGCTTCACCGATGCCTCGGGCCGCGTGTCCAACGTGGCGGCGGTGCAGATCGCCGTGGGTGCCGTCAACGACGCGCCGACGCTGAACTTGAGCGTGAGTGGACGTTCCTGGACCCTGGGGCAGCCGGCCGTGACGCTGGACCCGGCGCTCACCATGGCAGACCCTGAGGGCAGCCTGGCCCTCGCGACCGTGGCAATCACCGGCGGCTTCGTGGCCGGTGACGTGCTGTCTGTCTCGGGGTCGGCCCTCGGGGGCCTGAGCGCGGTGTACGACGCCGCCACCGGCGTGCTCACGCTGTCGGGACCTGCGCCGCTGTCAACGTACCAGGCAGCGATGCGCACCATCGCGTTCCGCAGCGACAGCGTCCTGCCAGGCTCGGTCGGTGTCACGCGCACGTTGTCCTGGTCCATCAATGACGGCGAGCTGTACAGCGCGGTGCGGCCCTTCGCGGTCTCCGTCGTCAGCGTCAACGAGCCTCCATCGGGTGCCGACCGGAGGATCGCGATCGATGAGGATTCGCCCTACACCCTGACGGTGGCGGACTTCGGGTTCACCGACGCCGGCGCCCACCCCTTTGCAGGCGTGCTGGTCGGCGCCGTGGCGGGCGCGGGCACTCTCACGGTCAACGGGGCGTCGGCTGCAGGGCAGTTCGTGCCGGTCAGCGACATTGAGGCCGGCAAGCTGGTCTTCACCCCCGACCTGAACGCCAACGGGGCCGGTCTCGCAAGCTTCGCCTTCCAGGTGCGTGATGGTGGCGGCACGGCGGGCGGTGGTGTCGATCTGGATCCGACGCCGAACACGCTGATCTTCGACGTCGCGCCGGTGGACGACGCGCCGACGGGCGCAGACGCGACCTTGACGATCCTGGAGGACGTGCCGCGCACGCTGATGCAGGCGGACTTCGGCTTTGCCGACATCGACGGCCATGCCTTCGCCGGCATCCGAGTCGTCACCGTGCCGGGCGCTGGCAGCCTCACGCTCAATGGCGTGGCGTTGATCGCCAACCAAGTGGTGAGCGCGGCGGACATCGCCGCGGGAGCACTCGTCTTCACCCCGGCACTGAACGCCAACGGAAGCGGCTACGCGAGCTTCGGCTTCCGGGTGCTGGATGCCGGCTCCTCGGCCGGAGCCGGTCAGAACGAGGACGCCAGCCCGAACAACCTGAGCTTTGACGTGACGCCGGTCAACGATGCCCCGACGCTGCCCGACCGCAGCGCCGAGGTGCTGGCGGGCCAGCCGCTGTTGCTGGATGCGCTGGCCGGAGCGGCCGACGTGGAGGGCGACGCGCTGACCGCCAGGCTGGTGCAGGCGCCGGCCCACGGCACACTGGTGCTGGGCGCCGACGGGAGCTTCACCTACGTGGCCGATGCCGCCTACCTCGGCAACGACCAATTCACGTACGTGGTCAGCGACGGGCAGGCCGATTCGCGCCTGGCCACGGTGTCGATCACGGTGCTCTCCGGCAACGCCCCGCCGCGCGCCGCCGACAGCGTGGTACAGGGTGCCGAGGACGAGGCGCTGGTGCTGAGCTGGAGCGACTTCGACGTCTCCGACCCGCAGGGCACTGCGCTGGCGCTGTGGGTGCGGGCACTGCCGGCGGCGGGCCGCCTGGAGAGGCGGCTGGACGACGGCGCCTGGGTGGCTGTGCAGGTGGGCGATCTGCTCGCGCAGGCGCTGGTGGTGGCCGGCGGGCTGCGCTTTGTGCCCGGGGCCCACGAGGCCAGCGGCGAGATCGCGACGACGCCGGGCGACGGCAACCGTCGCCCGTACTACGGGCGGCTGCGCTTCGCGGCCTTCGACGGCGAGCTCAGCAGCGCGGATGCGGAGCTGCGCGTCGGCATTGCGGCGCGTGCCGACGCGCCGACGCTGCAACTGCAGCCGCGGAGCGTGGCGGTCAGCCGCGAGCTGCTCCTCACCGACTGGGAGGGCGTGGCCAACCCCAACCGAAGCGCCACGGTGGTGGCGGGCCCGCAGCTGCAGGGCTGGGCTCTGACGCCGCCGCAGGCCGGACGCACGGCGGCCTTCGAGGTGTTCGCGGCCAACGACCTGATGCGCAACAGCAGCGGCAACGGCGTGGTGGTGTCGGCCCCGGCCGGCGGCGGCAGCGGCTGGCTGCGGCTGCAAAACGGCGGCGGTGCCACGGCGTACCAGACGCTGGGGGTGGAGCGCCAGGTGGAGACAGTGGCCGGCGCGCGCTACACGCTGCAGTTCTGGTATGCCGCGTCGCCGGGTTTCGCGCAAGCCAACGGCACCATCGGCATCTACGTCGACGGCGTGCAGGTGGCGGTTCACAGCGCCAGCAGTCCGCTGAACGCGCTGAATTGGCAGGCTCTGAGCTTCGGCTTCGACGGCAACGGGCAGTCGCGGCGCGTGACGATCCAGCTCGAGGGCGGCAACGCTGCGGCCACGAGCCCGGTGAACCTGCGCTCGGCGAACCTGGACGGCTTGCGCATCGTGGAGACGCTGCCGGTGTCGGCCGCACGGGTGTACGCCATCGAGGGGCAGGTGGCCGCGCTGCCGCAGATCGTGGCGGCGCTGGTGGACAGTGACGGCAGCGAGCAGCTGGCGCTGGCCATCGAGGGCCTGCCGGAGGGCGCGGTGCTGGGCGACGGCGTCAACAGCCGCGCGGTGGGCGCGGGCGGCGCGGTGGACGTGACGGGGTGGAACCTGGGCGGGCTGCAGCTGCAGCTGCCGGCCGGCCCCATCGCCAGCCGCGAGCTGACCGTGCGCGCCACCAGCACCGAGGCGGCCAACGGCAGCCAGGCCGTCAGCACGCGCAGCGTGACGCTGACGGTGCTGGCCGGGCCGGTGGCGGCCACGCCGCCGGGCGTGAATCCCTACGTCAGCATGACGGCCGGCACGGGCACGGGCGAGCCTCCGGATCCAGCCGCCGTCCAGCGCATGCAGGCGGGGTCGCAGGACGGCGGGCTCGCCAGGGCGCTGGCCAGCGGGGCGGTTGCCAACGGACCGTCGGCGGCGTGGGTGCCGCGCGTGTCGTCGCGCGACGAAGAGGCCGAGCGCGAGCGGCAGCGCCGCGAGTCCGAGGCCTGGATGGCAAGCCTGGAGACGGCGGCCCAGGAGCAGTGGCGCACGCTGATGGGCGGCAGTGGGCCGTCCGAACGCCCGGTCTATCACTGAAACGAGGGGTTCTAAGGGGATTCACCGGGCACCCCCTCCACCCACCAAAGCATCATCGCATTCAGGAGAGTTCAGCATGAGACGACACCTGCAAGCTCTGGCCGCCGCGGCCGTGGTCGCCGCGGCACCCTTGGCCCAGGCCAACGTGGTCACTACGACGTTCGGCACCCAGGATGCCTTCGGCTTCGTCACCGGGCCGGTGAGCGGGCAGGAGTTCTCCACGTTCAACCTGTTCGACTGCGGCAGCGCCGGTGGTCTGTCCGACTGCGTCAGCTTCGAGACCTTCACCTTCACCCACAGCTACACGCCGGCCGGCGTCGCGACGCAGGCCACGCTGGAGTTGTTCACCGCCGGCTGGGGTCTGTACGCACCGGCCCAGGTGTGGGTCAACGATGTCTTCGTGGGTTCGCTGACCGACGGCGAGGACAGCGCGGGAACTGAGACCACATGGCTGAACACGTTCGACCTGACCCCGTACCTGGCCAGCATCAACCTGTCGGGGAACGACCGGGTGCAGATCCGCGTGGCCACGGGCGACCCGTTGGTGCTCGACGGCGGAGCGCTGGACTACTCGATCCTGCGCGTGCTGTCGGGCTTCACGGGCGGCTCGGTGCCCCTGCCGGCCACGCCGGCGCTGCTGCTGGCAGGGCTGGCCGCCCTGGTGCTGGTTCGGCGCCGGGCCTGAAGGCGCCGCAGTCCCTCCCAGGGCAAGCCGGACCGAACAGCGCCTCGCGCGCAGGCGCGGGATCGCTGCCCGCCTGGGCCTGTTGGCTTGCTGCCGCCGAGAACTCCGAGCCGGTGCGTCGATGAACCCCATCGTCCTGTTTGCCAGGGTCGTGGCCCTGTGCGGGTTCAGCTGCGTCGTGCAGGCGACCAGCGCCCAGGGCCTGTTGCTCGAGCTCCACGCCAGCGTGCTGACGCGCGACCCGGGCCTTCGCGCCGCCCAGGCCCAACAGCGGGCCGCCGAGCAGCGGGTGGTGCAGGCGCAGGCGGCGCTCGGCCCTACGGTCACGCTGACGGCCAGCAACACCGAGACGCGATACCGCGAGGCGCCGCTCGAAGAGCTGCGCCCCTTCGGTTCGAGCCAGCAGCAGCTGCAGATCGTGCAGCCGCTGCTGGCCACCGCGCGCGTGTTTGGGGTGCAGGCCGCGCGGGCACAGCTCGACCAGGCCGAGGCGGCGCTGCGCCAGGCGCGCGCCGAGGCCTCGCAGCGCGCCATCGAGGCGGTCTTCGCGCTGCTGCAGGCGCGCGACGCGGTGGCGCTGGGCGACGCACAGGCCGCGGAGGCGCGGCACCAGCTGTCCGCCGCGCAGCGCGCGTTCCAGGTCGGCAACGCCGCCATCACCGACGTGCGAGACGCCGAGGCGCGGCTGGACACGCTCGCGGCGCAGCGCGCTGCGGCCGAGACCGATCTCGAGCTGCGGCGCCAGGTGCTGCGCGAGCTGGCCGGCGCAGTGCCCCCGCAGCTCGAGGCGCGCATGCTCGACGCCGACCGGCTGCCGCCGCTGGCCGCCGACTCGGTGCTGGAGTGGCTGGCCCAGGCCCAGGCCGAGAACCCGGCCGTCGAGCAGGCGCGCCAGGTTGAGGCCGCGGCAGAGGCCGAGCTGCGACGCGCCTGGCAGGCCCACGCGCCCACGGTGGACCTGACCTACACCTACACCGACAGCCGCGAGTCGGGCACCGTCACCAGTTTCTTCCCGCGGCGCGGCAACACCTCGGCGGTCGGCGTGAGCTTGACGCTGCCACTGTGGGCCAGCGGCGGCACGCAGGCCCGCGTCAAGGAGGCGCAGGCCCTGCTCGATAAGGCCCAAGCCGACGTCGAGACTGCACGCCGCAACGCCGCGCTGGGCGTGCGCCAGCAGTTCTCCACCATCCTGGCCGCCAGCGGGCAGGCGCGCGGCCTCGTTACGGCCGTGCGCTCGCAGGACGTGGCGCTGCGCGCCAACCGGCGCGGCTACGAGGTAGGCATCAAGACGCAGGCCGACGTGCTGTCGGCGCAGAGCCGCTGGTTCGAGGCCCGGCGCGACTTGGCGCGGTCGCGCCACGAGGCCTGGCTGGCCTGGGCGCGGCTGCGCGGCCTCGTTGGCCGCCTCGATCTGGCGCTGCTGCAGGAGATCGACGGGCTGATGTTGCCCGCCTCCCCTGGCGAACCGACCGCGTCCCGCGGCGACGCTACGTCCAACCCGATGCGCTGATGTCCGTTCCCGCCCAACCTTTGACCGAGTCGCTGGCGCAAGACGCGCCCGACGCCGAGGTCGCGCCCCCCCAGGGGCCGCCGGCCGAGTTGCCGCCCGCCGGGCCTGCGCCCGAGCTGCTGCAGGCCCTGGCCGACTGGCGCCGCCGGCTCGACGCTGCCGGTCTGGCCTGCCGGGGCGTGGCCTTCCACGCCGGCACGCCCGCATGGCAGCTCGGTTTCGAGCCCGCGTCGCGCGCGGTGGCCGAGGCCTGGGTGGCGTTGCGCGCGCGCGTCGGCGACGACCAGCCGGTGGCGCTGGGCCGCACCGAGCACAGCGCCAGCGCCGACCTGATGCTGGCCATCCGCGTGGCGCTGCCGGACGCGGCGCCCGGTTCGGATGAGGCCCCAGCTGCCGGCCACGGCATCGTTGGCCTGCTGCTGGCGCCGCCGCACCACGAGCGCACGGTGCAGCAGGTGCTGCTGGCGCTGGGCTGGCTGCAGCTCGCGCTGGCCTCGGCAAGCCTGGCGCACAACCGCCGAGCGGCCCGGCTGATCGAGTTGCTGGGTCACGTGGCCGTGCAGGTGGACGCCCGCGCGGGGGCACAGGAGTGGATCAACCGCAGCGCCGCCTGGGTGCGCGAGGAGCTGCGCCAGTCCGACGACGGGCTGCCGGCCGGCTTCACGCTGGCGCTGTTCGAGGTGCGCGGCGATGTGCCGCGCTGGTGGGTCGGCGCTGACACGGCGTGGGCCGAGCGCGGATCGCCCGCCGTGCTGGCGGCCTCCGAGCCGGCGCAGCGCGCGCTGCTCGAGATGCAGGAGGTGCAGCAGGCCCCCTGGTGGGCGCTGCCGCTGCTGGACGACGGCCGGCCGCAGGCGGTGCTGGTGGCCCGCAGCGACGCGCCGCTGCCGCCTGTGGCGCTGGAGATCCTGCGCGCCAGCGCAACGCTGGCGGAGCCCTGGCTGCGCCAATGGCGGCGGGCGCGGCGCAACTGGCTGGTGCATGGCTGGGACAGCCTGCGCGAGTCGGCCGCCAAGGTGGCCGGGCCCGGGCACCTCACCTGGAAGGCCGGTGCCGCCGCCACCGCGGTGGCCGCCGTGGCGCTGCTGGTGTGGCCGGCCGCCGACCGCGTGAGCGCCAGCACCGTGATCGAGGGCCAGACGCGACAGCTGGTGACGGCGCCGCAGGAAGGGTTCATCGCCGAGGTCAAGGTGCGCCCGGGCGAGGCGGTCGCCGCGGGGCAACTGCTGGCGCGGCTCGACGACCGCGAGATCGAGCTGGAGCGCCAGCGCCAGGCCAGCGCGCGCGACCAGGCCGCTGGGCGGCTGCGCCAGGCCAGCGCCGAGCGCGACGCCGCGGCCATGGCGCTGGCCGCCGCCGAGCAGCGCAGCGCCGAGGCGCAGCTCGCGCTCACCGAGGCGCGGCTGGCGCGCACGCGGCTGACGGCGCCGCTGGCCGGCCTGGTGGTCAGCGGCGACTGGGCGCAGCAGCTCGGCGGCCCGGTCGAGGCCGGCAAGGAGATGTTCGAGATCGCCGCCGGCGACGGCTGGCGCGTCGTGCTGCACGTGCCCGACGCCGACATCGTGCGCGTGCGCGTGGGCCAGCAGGGCCAGATCCGGCTCGCCGGCCGGCCGCAGGAGACCCACGCCTTCGAGGTGCTGCGCCTGACCGCCACCGCCAGCGTGCAGGACAGCGTCAACGGCTTCCGCGTCGAGGCGCGCTGGCTCGGCGAGCCGCCGCCGCTGAGCCCCGGCATGCAGGGCGTGGGCAAGATCGAGGTCGGCCACGCGCCGCTGCTCGTGCAGTGGACGCGCCCCTCGCTGAACTGGCTGCGCCTGAAGCTCTGGCGCTGGATGCCCTGACCATGCAGGCCCTGCTGTCCGAGCACTGGCACGCCGTTCGCATGCTGCGCCCGCGCCTGCGCGAGGGCGTGCAGCCCCTGCACCGGCGGCTGCGCGGCAAGGCCTGGGTGTTGCTCCACGACCCCGTCAGCCAGCGCTTCCACCGGGTCACGCCGGCCGTCTGGCGCGTGATCGGGCTGCTCGACGGCGAGCGCACGCTCGACGAGGTCTGGGATGCCGCCTGCGCGGCCGAGGCGGCCCAGCCCGACGGCGAGGCCATCTCGCAGCACGACCTCGTGCAGCTGATGGCGGCCCTGTACGCGCAGGACCTGGTGCAGACGCAGGTCTCGCCCGACGCCCACGAGGTCTTCGAGCGCTACAAGCGGCACCGGCGGCAGCAGTGGCGGCAGCAAGGCCTCAACCCGGTGAGCTTGAAGATCCCGCTGCTGTACCCTGAGCCCTGGTTCGAGGAGCGGCGCGACCTGGCGCGCGCCCTGTGCAGCCGGCCCGTGCTGCTGGTCTGGCTGGCGCTGGTACTGCCGGCCTGCGTGTTGGGCTGGCAGCACTGGGGAGCGCTCACCGAGAACCTCTCCGACCGCGTGCTGTCGGCCGGTAACCTGCTGCTGCTGTGGCTGATCTACCCGGTGGTCAAGGCCGTGCACGAGGTCGCCCACGGTCTGGCCGTCAAGGTCGGCGGCGGCACCGTGCGCGAGATGGGGCTGATGTTCATCGCCGGCATCCCGGTGCCCTACGTGGACGCGACGGCGGCCCACCGGTTCCCGTCGAAGTGGGCGCGTGCCGGCGTGGCGGCGGCCGGTATCGCCGCCGAACTGGCGCTGGGCGCGCTGGCGCTGTACATGTGGCTGGCCGCCGAACCCGGATGGGTGCGCGCGGTGGCCTTCAACGTGGTGCTGATCGCCGGCGTGTCCACGTTGCTGGTCAACGGCAACCCGCTGATGCGCTACGACGGCTACTTCGTGGCCTGCGACCTGCTCGAGGTGCCCAACCTGGCGCAGCGCTCCACGCAGTACGCCGCCTACCGCTTCGACCGCCACTTCGTTGGCGCGCGCGAGGCGCAGCTGCCGGTGGGCCTCACGCTGGGCCCGGAGCACCGGCGCGAGCGCTGGCTGCTGGTGCTGTATGCCGCGGTGGCGCCGCTGTACCGGCTGTTCATCACCTTCGGGCTGATCTGGTTCGTGGCGAGCGAGTACCTGCTCATCGGTGTCGTCATGGCCCTCTGGGCGGCCTGGCAGTCGTTCGTGATGCCCTTGTGGAAGGGCTGGAAGCACCTGCGCGAGGCGCCCGGCCTCGTGCGCCGGCGCGACGCCGCGCTGCGCCGCACCGCGGCCGCGGTCGTGGTGCTGCTGCTGTTGGTGGGCGCGCTGCCGCTGCCCTGGCGCTCGATTCACGAGGCCGTGGTGTGGGTGCCCGACGAGGCCATCGTGCGCGCCGAGGTGGCCGGCACGGTGGCCGCGGCGCCGCCCGGCGCCGGCGCGGCGGTCGGCGCGGGACAGCTGCTGATGGTGCTGGCCGAGCCGCGCCTGACGGCCGAGCTCGGCGTGGCCGCTGCCGCGGTAGCCGAGAGCGAGGTCAAGCTGCGCCAGGCGGTGGTGGCCGAGCCCGCCCGCGTGCCGCCGCTGCGCAGCGAGCTCTCGGCCCGGCAGGCCGAGCTCGACCGGGTCGAGGCCCGCCTCGCGTCGCTGCAGGTCGCGGCGCCGGGCGGCGGGCGCTGGGTGCCCGCCGCGCCCACCGAGCTGGCGGGGCGCTGGGTGCGCCGCGGCGAGGTGTTGGGCTATGTGGTGGCCGCGCCCTCGCTGAGTCTGCGCGCGGCGGTGGTGCAGGAGGACCTGGACCTGATCCGTTCGCGCGCCCGCTCGGCCGAGGTGCGCCTGGCCCAGCAGCCGGGCACGGTGCGGCCGGCGCGCCTGGTGCGCCAGGTGCCGGGCGGCGAGTTCGAGCTGGTGTCGCCTGCGCTGGGCACCAGCGGCGGCGGCGCGATCGCTGTCGACCCGGCCCAGGCTGATGGCCGCAAGAGCCTGTCGCGCGTCTTCGATCTCGAGCTGCAGCTCGACGAGCCCACGCCGCTGGCCGTCTTCGGCGACCGCGCCCACGTGCGCTTCGACCTTGGCCTGGCGCCGCTCGCCTGGCAGGGCTTCATCCGGTTGCGCCAGCTCTTCCTGTCGCAGCTGGGGGTGTGAGGGACATGGCGCGATGGACTTCGATCCAGGGCCCCGCCCGGCGCCCGCGATGAGTGCCGCTCCCGTGCTGACCCTGGCGGCGCCGCACCTGCGCGGCGCCGCGCGCGACGCCACGCTCGCGCGGCAGCTGGCCGGCGCCGCCTTCCGACGCGCCGACACGCTGCGCGACGAGCGCGGCGTCGACCGCGACCACGTCGTGGAGCGGTTCCTGCGCAATGTGCAGGGGCTGTGGCCGCCGGGCCTGGAGCCGGCCTCGGCCACGGCCGCGCTGGCCGCGCGCATCGACGCTGCGCAGGCCCCGCTGCGCGGGCAGCCGGACGAGGCCGTCGCCGCGGGCTTCGCGCAGGCGCAGCAGGCACTGAAGGCCGGGCGGCGCGGCCTGCGCGACCATGCCGCTCTGGCCAGCGTGCTGGCCTGTGCAGGCGAGGCCAGCCGCCGCACGCTGGGCCTGGTGCCGCATCCGGTGCAATGGTCGGGCGTGTGCACGCTGCTGTCGGGCCGGCTGGCCGAGATGCGCACCGGCGAGGGCAAGACGCTGGTGGCTGCGCTGGCCGCGTGCGCGATGGCCGGCTCCGGCGCCTCGGTTCACGTGGTGTCCACCAACGATTACCTGGCCGAGCGCGACAGCACCGAGATGCGGCCGCTGCTGGCCTTCTTCGGGCTGCGCAGCGCGTTCGTGAGCAGCGGCATGGACCCCGCGCAGCGGCGCGAGGCCTACCGCGCAGCGGTGTGCCACGTCGACGGCAAGGAACTGGTGTTCGACTACCTGAAGGACCGCCTCGCCGGCCATGGCGTGGAGCCCGTGCCGGTGGCGCGGCTGCGCAGCCTGGCACCGCAGCCGGCAGCCGCGCAGGCCGCTGGGGGCGAGCCGCTGCTGCCCGCGCTGCACTACGCCATCGTCGACGAGGCCGACAGCGTGCTCATCGACGAGGCCCGCACGCCGATGATCCTGTCGCGCGATGCGCCGGGCCTCCTCGAGCCCGAGTTGCTCGCCTGGGCCGTGGGGGCGGCCCGCGGCCTGGTCGTGGGCCGGCACTTCGTGCTGCAGGGCAACCGCGAGGTCGAGCTGCGCGACGCCGCGCTGGCGGCCACGCCGCCCGTGCCCGACACGGTGCGGCCCGTCTGGCGCGCGCGCAGCTGGCGCGAGTTGCTGCTGCGGCAGGCGCTCACGGCGCTGCACCTGTTCCACCGCGATCAGCACTACATCGTCGTCGACGGCAAGGTGCAGATCGTCGACGAGAGCACCGGCCGCACCATGCCCGACCGCTCGTGGGAGCAGGGCCTGCACCAGCTCATCGAGGTCAAGGAAGGACTGCAGCCCACGCCGGGCCGCGAGACGCTGGCGCGCATGACCTTCCAGCGCTTCTTCCGCCGCTACTACCTGCTGGCCGGGCTTACGGGCACGGCCGCCGAGGCCTCGCGCGAGCTCTGGGCCGTGTACGGGCTGGCGGTGCGCCGCATCCCCACCCACCGCCCCGAGCAGCGCCGGCGACTGCCCGACGCCTGCGTGCCCGACGCCGCCTCGAAGTGGCGCGCCGTGGCCGACGACGCCGCCGCGGCCGCGGCGCGCGGGCAGCCGGTGCTGGTGGGCACGCGCAGCGTCGAGGCCTCCGAACAGGTGGCCGCCGAGCTGCAGCGCCGGGGCCTGGCGCACGTGGTGCTCAACGCGCGGCAGGACGCCGAGGAGGCCGCCATCGTCGCCGCCGCCGGTGCGGCCGGGCGCATCACGGTGGCCACCAACATGGCCGGCCGCGGCACCGACATCAAGCCCGAGCCGGCCGCGCTGGCCGCTGGCGGCCTGCACGTGATCCTCACCGAGTACCACGAGTCGCGCCGCGTCGACCGGCAGCTCTTCGGCCGCGCCGCGCGCCAAGGGCAGCCCGGCTCGGCGCGCGCGATCGTCGCCGCCAGCGACCCGCTGTTCCACCGCTTCGGCGCCGGCAGCAGCCGGCTGCTGGCCGCGCTACCCAGCCCGCTGCGCCACGCCCTGCTGCCCCTGGCCGTCTGGCACGCCCAGACGCGCGCCGAGTGGCAGGCGCGGCGCAGCCGGCTGCAGACCCTCAGGCAGGACCGTGAACTGCCGCGCATGATCGGCTTTTCGGGATCGCTCCGATGACACCACGACCCAGCCCCCCCGTCGCGCCCCGGCGCAAACCCGGCCCTGCGGTGCGGGCGGCCTTCGTGGCCGTTGCCGCGCTGGCCGCGACCGCAGCCGTGCCCGCCACGAGCCCGGCTGCCGTTGGCGCTACCGCCCACGACTGCCTGATCGAGCCGGCGCGCGTCGTCGAGCTGCGCAGCCCGGTGGCGGGCATCGTGCAGGAGGTGCACACGCAGCGGGGCGCCAGCGTGCGCCGCGGCCAGACGCTGGTGAGCATCGAGAGCAGCGTCGAGCGCAGCGCTGCCGACGCTGCCGCGTTCCGCGCCGAGGCCCAGGGCGCGCTGCTGACCGCGCGCAACCGGCTCGCCGCGGCACGCGAGAAGGCGCGCCGCATGACCGAGCTGCACGAGGAGGCCTTCGTGTCGGCGCAGGCGCGCGACGACGCGCAGGCCGAGCTGCGCCTGGCCGAGTCGGAGCTCAAGAGCGCCGAAGAGGCCAGCGCGCTGGCGAGGCTGGAGCACCGGCAGTCGCTCGACCAGCTCGGCCGCCGCGTGCTCAGCAGCCCCTTCGACGGCGTGGTCGTCGACCAGTACCTGCACCCGGGCGCGCTGGTCGACGGCGGCGAGGGCCGCAAGCCCATCCTGAAGCTGGCGCAGATCCACCCGCTGGCGGTGCAGGCCATCCTCCCGTACCGGCTGTTCCCGCAGCTGCGCGTCGGGCAGGCGGTGACCGTGCGGCCCGAGGCGCCCTTCGGCGGAGCGATCGTCGCGCGCGTGCGCACGGTCGATCGCGTCATCGACCCCTCTGCCGGCACCTTCGGCATCGTGGCCGATCTCGACAACCGCGACCAGCGTCTGCCGGCAGGCATCCGCTGCAAGCTGACGCTGGACGCCGTGCGCTGACCGGGCGGCGGAGGAACCGGCTGTCCGTGTGTCGGACGGTTGCATGTGTCATTGCGAATTGACACAAGACAAGGCGCCATGCGCACGGCGGGCCTAGCGTGGGAACCCCCAGGCCGGGAGCGACCCCATGCGCGTGCTGCTGATCCACCCCAACTACCACTCTGGCGGCGCCGAGATCGCCGGCAACTGGCCGCCGGCCTGGGTGGCCTACCTCACTGGCACCCTGAAGGCGGGCGGCTACGCCGACGTGCACTTTGTCGACGCCATGACGCACCACCTCGACGACGGGGCCGTGCGCGCGCGCATCGCGGAGTTGCAGCCCGACATCGTTGGCTGCACCGCCATCACGCCGGCCATCTACAAGGCCGAGGGGCTGCTGAAGATTGCCAAGGAGGTGAACCCGGCCATCGTCACGGTGCTCGGTGGCATCCACGGCACCTTCATGTACCCGCAGGTGCTGAAGGAGGCGCCGTGGATCGACGCCGTGGTGCGCGGCGAAGGCGAGCAGGTGTTCCTGAACTTCGTGCGCGCTGTCGACGACGGCAGCTGGGCGCGCCACCGCAGTGCCGTCTGCGGCATCGCCTTCGCGTCAAGCGACGGCGCGGTGGTGGCCACGCCGGCCGAGCCGCCCATCCAGGACCTCGACCGCATCAAGCCCGACTGGAGCATCCTCGAGTGGGACCAGTACATCTACATCCCGCTCGGCGTGCGCGTGGCCATTCCCAACTTCGCGCGCGGCTGCCCCTTCACCTGCACCTTCTGCAGCCAGTGGAAGTTCTGGCGCGACTACCGCATCCGCGAGCCCAAGGCCGTGGTCGACGAGATCGAGGACCTGGTCGACAACCACGGCGTCGGCTTCTTCATCCTGGCCGATGAAGAGCCCACCATCCACCGCAAGAAGTTCATCGCCTTCTGCGAGGAACTCATCGCGCGCGGCCTGCCGGCCAAGGTGCAGTGGGGCATCAACACGCGCGTCACGGACATCCTGCGCGACGAGAAGCTGCTGCCCATGTTCCGCCAGGCTGGCCTGGTGCACGTGAGCCTGGGCACCGAGGCGGCGGCGCAGCTGAAGCTGGAGCGCTTCAACAAAGAGACCACGATCGAGCAGAACAAGAAGGCGATCCGCCTGCTGCGCGAGGCCGGCATCGTGACCGAGGCGCAGTTCATCGTCGGCCTCGAGAACGAAACCGCCGAGACGCTGGAAGAGACCTACCAGATGGCGCGCGACTGGAACCCCGACATGGCCAACTGGGCGATGTACACGCCCTGGCCGTTCAGCGACCTGTTCCAGGAGCTCGGCGACAAGGTCGAGGTGTTCGACTTCGAGAAGTACAACTTCGTCACGCCCATCATGAAGCCCGATGCGATGGACCGCGCCGAGCTGCTCGACCGCGTGATGAACAACTATCGCCGCTTCTTCATGAACAAGAGCTTCTTCCAGTACCCCTGGGAGAAGGACAAGTTCCGGCGCAAGTACCTGATGGGCCAATCCACCGAACTTAAGCCTCACCCTTTGTACACCGCAGACGGATGTGGCTTGACGTGATGAGCCGGACGAGGCCGGGATCGACTGGGGATAAAGCGCTGCGCATTGGCGCCGAGCAAGCGCAACACGTCGGCGAGGGT
>JADCGQ010000070.1 GCA_020248945.1 Rubrivivax sp. | reverse complement strand
TTCCCGCACAAGCAGCTCGGAGATTCGGCCAGCGGCCTTGGGCGCGACGGCAATCTGATCGCCCTCGATGCGGCCGTTGATCTGCAGCAGGCCGGAAGGGGCAGCGCGGTCCGCCCACCAGTACCAGGCCCCGGCGGCCAGGGCGAGCACGACTGCGCCGAGCGCGCCCAAGAGCAGGATGCGCCGGGCACGCGGCGGTGGCGAGGCAGGTCCAGCAGTGCTCATGCGCTTCGGCGTGGTCTGGCTTGGGGGCGTACGGGTCCGGCGCGGGCGAGGCGCAGGCCACGCTGCATGACCGTCGGCTCGACCAGCGCCAAGGCTCGGTCTTGAAGCGGCGCTACTTTGCCAGCAGTTGGCCGATCGCGCTTGACACAACTCAACGTGGATGATGGTCGGCCCCGCTGGGAGAGCGGGAGACAAGGATCAGTCTGGGGCAGCTGGCGTGCAGCGCTGCACCGACGGGGGAGCACGGATGGCACGGCCATCGCCTGGGAGTTGCGCTGTTGCCCCCCGCGCGCCGGGAACGGAAACTTCGGGCAGGCCTTGGGCCGACCGAGTCACTCCTGCGAGGGCGGCCCGTGCAGCCCCGTCGAGCGGCGAACCAACAACTGGCCGGTGACAGGTCCTGACCCGCGCCACGCACGGCGGTGCTCCAGGCGCCCTGGCGTTACTCAGGCAGCAAAGCCACCCAACGACATGAAACTCCCCGTGACTCTCGCCGCGCTGGCCGTGGCTTGCGGCGTGGCCCAGGCCCAGCTGCGCAGCGTGCTCGGCGTCGAGCTTCCCGCCCCCTGGCCGCCCGGCCAAGCCAGCGACACGCACTGGGGAACGACGGTGCCCGACCCCTACCGCACGCTGGAGAGCACGCGCGACGAGGCCGTACAGCGCTGGCTGCGGGCCCAGGCCGAGACGACGGACCAGGTGCTGGCGCGGCTGCCCGGGCGCCAGGCGCTGCTCGAGCGCATCCGGGCGCTGGACGCGGATGCCCGCGGCTCGGTCTCCTCGCTCAAGCGCACCGACAGCGGCCGCGTGTTCTTCCTCCGCCGCAACCCGGGCGAGCAGCAGCCCAAGCTGGTGCTGCGCGAGCGCATCGACGCCGACCCTGCAGCCGACCGGGTGCTGATCGACCCCGACGAGCTCTCGCGCGCGGCGGGCCGCCCGGTGTCGATCATGGACTTCGCGCCATCGCCCGACGGCAGCAGGCTCGCGTACTCGACACAGGTGAGCGGCGGCGAGATCGGTGAGCTGCGCGTCATCGACATCGGCAGCGGCGGGCTGCTCGCCGGCCCGATCGACCGCATCCGCTTCGCCTCGACGACCTGGCTGCCCGACAGCCGCAGCTTCTTCTACACGCGTCTGCGCGAGGGCTTCGACAAGCTGCCGCCGACCGAGCGCTTCGGCGACGCGCTTCGTGTCTACCGCACGCTCGACGGCACCGAGCACGTGATCTTCTCGGCCAGCCGCCACCCGCAGCTCGGGCTGCCGCCGATCGCCTCGGCCTACACCTTCGCGCTGCGCGACCGGCCGCTCGTGCTGGCCTGGGTGGGCCTCGGCGTGGACCGCCGCGGCGTCATGCTGGCGGCGCGCCTGGAAGACGTGCGCGCCGGGCGGCCCGACTGGAAGCGCGTGGTCGCCGAAGGCGACGACGTGCGCCAGGCCGTCGTCGCCGCCGACGGCGCGCTGATCCTGCACAGCGCCAAGGACGCGCCGCGCTTCAAGCTGTTGCGCTGGGAGCTGGACGACGACCCGTCCCGGCTCGACATCGCGCAGGCGCGGCTGCTGATGCCCGAGAGCGAGGCGGTGATCACCGACGTCGATGCCGCGCGCGACGCGCTGTACGTCGTGCGCCGGCAGGGCGTGGTGGCGTCGCTGTGGCGCTGGCCGCCGGGCGCGCGCGAGGCACAGCCCGTGGCGCTGCCGGTGGAAGGCACGGTCGGCGTGCGCCATGCCGATCCGCGGCAGGACGGCGTGATCCTGACGCTCGGCAGCTGGACCCGCGCCACCAGCGACCACCTGCTGAGCCCCGACGCCCAGGGCAGCCCGCGCCTGACCGCGCTCTCGCTGGCCCGGCCCGGGGTGTTCGACGCCCCGCCCGGCCTGGTCTCGCGCGAGGTGATGGTGCGAAGCCACGACGGCGTGATGGTGCCGGCCTCGATCGTGCACCGCGAGGGCCTCAGGCTCGACGGCCGCAACCCAACGCTGCTGCACGGCTACGGTGCCTACGGCAACTTCGAGGCCCCGGCCTTCGGCCCGCGCCTGCTGGCGTGGCTCGAACGCGGCGGCGTCTACGTCGTCGCCCACGTGCGGGGCGGCGGCGTCTTCGGGGACGCCTGGCACCGCGGCGGCCAGAAGACCACGAAGTTCAACACCTGGCGCGACGGCATCGCGGTGGCCGAGTGGCTGATCCGCGAGGGCTACACCTCGCCGGCACGGCTGGCGGTCCAGGGCGGCAGCGCCGGCGGCATCTTCGTCGGCCGCGCGGCCACCGAGCGGCCCGACCTGTTCGCCGCGGCGATCAGCAGCGTCGGCGTGCTCGACATGGTGCGGTCGGAGCAGCGCGCCAACGGCGTGGCCAACGTGCCCGAGTACGGCACGGTGGCCCGCGAAGACGAGTTCCGCGCCCTGCTGCACAACAGCAGCTACCACGCGCTGGCCGAGGGCACGCGCTACCCGGCCTTCCTGCTCGTGCACGGCGTCAACGACATCCGGGTCGACGTCTGGCAATCGGCCAAGTTCGCGGCCAGGGCGCAGGCGCTGAAGTCCCAGGTGCGCCCCGTGCTCATGCTGCTGGACTTCGAGGCCGGGCATGGCAGCGGCACCTCGCGCGCGCAGACGCAGCAGCGGCTGGCGGACACCTGGAGCTTCCTGCTGTGGCAGTTGGGCGTGCCGGAGTTCCAGCCTGCGCCCTGAGGTGCGCGCGGCCGCGGGCCGGGCAGCCGAAACCCTCCTCGAGCGGCCGGACGCCGAGAGGATCCTCACCCACCCGGGACCGAGCGGGGGGACGCGAGGTCGTCCTGGCGAAGGATCCCGCGCCGCACGACGGGCGCGTGCCGACGCGCTCTTCGAGACGCCGCTCACCAGAGCCGCGCCGGCCGCCGCGAGCGGCCCGCGCCGGACTGCGGCGCCCACCCGCAGCCCGGGCGGCGCTGCGCATCGCCCCAGCGCGGCACGAGTCGGATCAGGGCCAAGCGCGAGGGCGCCCGGCCTCTTGAGCGCCCCGGACTCCTGCCGTCACTTCCGACCGGAAGAACGACGCTGCGCCGTCAGCGGATGAAACGGTCCACGTAGGCCGCACCCAGGCCATTGCTGGCGTAGTGGCGCCGGCACTTGTCGATGCGCGTGAACACGTCATCGAAACCGGTGACGGCACCGTCCGGGTCCACGTAGATCATCGCGCCATTGACCTGAAACATCGTGATCATCTCGGGCACACCCGTGTCCACCACCAGGGTGTGCGTTTCGCCCGGCGCCTCGTACACATAGCCTCCCTCGGTGGCCACCCAGTCGTGCTCCAGGTAGCGCCAGCGACCCTTCAGCACGTAGCCGTGCACGGGTTGCGGATGGCGGTGGCGAGACAGCACGCCCGCACTCTGCACCTTCAGCAGATTCACCCAGTAGCCGCGCGAGGCACTCAGGCAGAGCGGCCGAAACCACACCCGGTTGCCCACCGGCACCCAGACCCGGTCGTCCGCGGGTATCGCGTCGGGGACGATGATTTCCGGAGGCGACTCGGCGGGTTGGGGGTGGCGGTAGGCCACCCACTCGGGGTCATGACTCGGGTCGTTCGCTGTCATGGGCAGGCTCCGGTTGCAGGCAGGGAGGACAACGTGGTGCGCTCAATCTCAAACAGCCGAGTAGCCGCCGTCCACCGGCACCACGGCCCCCGTCATGAACCGCGCTTCGTCGGACAGCAGAAAGCGCACTACGACGCCGATCTCGTCGGCCCGGCCCCAGCGTCGCATCGGCGTGCGCTGCAGGATCTGGGCAGACGTCGCGTCGACTTCTTGCAGCGGCTGGGTCAGCGGCGTGCTGATCCAGCCCGGTGCCACGGCGTTCACGCGTACATGGTGGGACGCCCAGGCTGCAGCCAGGCTCTTGGTGAGCTGCGCCACTCCGCCTTTCGAAGCAGAGTAGCCCGGGACCGCTGCCGAACCGAAGGTGGACAACATCGAAGCCATGTTCACGATGGCAGCGCCAGCGATGAGCCGGGGCTTGACGGCCAGGCACATGCGCATGGTGCCGACGAGGTTCACCTCCAGAGTCTGCCGGAAGTTGTCGATCTGGAACTCGGCGCCGTCGCGCTGGATGATGCCGGCGCAGTTCACCAGCCCGGCCAAGTCACCTTCGATGGCGGCCAGCGCTCCATCCACCGAGGCCTGGTCTGTGACGTCGATGTGCATCGGCATGACGCCTGCCGTCGGGGTGAAGGATGCGATCTCGGCCCTGGAAGCAGTGGCCGCGAACACCTGCCACCCGTCAGCGGCCAGCGTGCGCGACACGCCGGCGCCGATGCCGCTCGTGCCGCCAGTGACGATGGCGGTGCGGGCGCTGACGGTAGGGTGAGACGTCGAGATCATCGTGGTGTGTGTACTGATGGCGGTGGGCTCGGCGAGCGGTGGTTGCCGCGCGTGCCCGCCATGCGGGACGCTCGACCTCGCCGCTGCGCCTAACTGTGCCGGCCGATGCTGGAAAGTGCTGGTCTGCCGCCAAGGGCGGGCCTACAGGGCTGCCGCGCGCAGACGGCGTGCGTGATGCGGGTCCGCCCCTGGAATGTACGCAGTGTGTGTGGAACCGTCCAATCACCAATCCGGCGGCCGGCATCCGCAAACAGGCATCCTGGCCGGCGCACGGTTCGCGTGAATCAGCGTCCGGCCGGCCGCGGGCCCCTTGCAGCCGCCGGTGGGGCGGCACGGGTGGCGCGCGCCGGTCCGTACAGCGCGCAAGCCTCCGCGCGCAAGATGTCGCACATGGCCTGCGCGCTCGGCGACAGCAGCACAGCGCGGCGGGTGATGATGCCGTATGGATCCAGAGCCAGGTCCATCGGAGTCTTGAGCGTCACGAAGAGCCCCGCGTCGACATAGGGCTGCGCCACCTCTTGGCCGAGCACAGCCACCATGTCGGTGCGCAGCAGCAGCCCCGTCAGCACCTGCAGCGCCAAGGTTTCCACACCCCGATGAGGCGGCATCAGGCCTTGCCGGTGAAACAGCATGTCGAAGCGATGGCGCAGCAGGTCGCCCGCGGGTGGCAACACGAAGGCGCATGACACGAGATCGGTCAGCGACAGCTTGCGTTTGCGGGCCAACGGATGCGCCGCGCGCACGACCAGACGTATGGGCTCGACGGCGATCTGCTCGAACACCAACTGCCTGTCGTCATGCTCTGCCGACAGCCGCGCCACCAGGATGTCCAGCTGTCCTTCCTTCATCTTGGGCAGAAGCAGGTTACTGACCGCCAGGTCCACCCGTACTTGCACGCGCGGGAACTGCTGGTTCATGCGCGCGATGGCCTGCGGCACCAGCACCGCGCCCGGACCAGCCACCACGCCCATGTGAACCAGCCCGGTCAGGCCCTTGCGCAGGGCATCGACTTCCTCTTTGGCGCCGCTCAGATGGGCCAACATCATGCGCGCGTGGCGGATCATGATTTCGCCGTAGGGCGTTGGTTCCACGCCGCGCGGAAGGCGGTCGAACAGCGGCACGCCCAGCGCTTCCTCGATCTCCTTCAGCAGTTTCGAGGCCGCGGGCTGCGTCATGGCCATGGCAACGGCTGCGCGATGGATGTTGCGTTCATCCTCCAGGGCGGCCAGCAGCAGCAGCTGCCGCGTCTTCAGTCGCGAGCGGATGAACCAGTGGGCATGCTGGGCTTGCGCGGCGCTCATTCCCGACCCGTGGCCCGTGAGCTGGAAGATGCCGAAACGTGCATAGCAAAGTTCAAATCAATCATGGGTTGAGCATACTGGTCCACACTAAGATTTGAGCCTCTCTCGAATTTCGAGTGGGTGGATTCGGTGGTGTTTGAGCTGGCAGCCGGGGTCAAGGGCGGGCGCAGCCCGGCGAAGCGCACCCTTGACGCCGGATGCCAGCCGGTACGCTGGCTGTCATGGCCGATGCGGCATG
>JADCGQ010000007.1 GCA_020248945.1 Rubrivivax sp. | reverse complement strand
GTCTGGCGCTTCTTGCCCGCGTATTCCAGGCTGGCAAAGCTCGTCTGCTTCATGCCGCGATCATCCCCGGCACCGTCGGGCTCCGCTATCGTGCTTGACCCGGATAAATCAGCGTTTCCTTAGAGGACCGGCCCCTCTGGATCAACTCAACTTGCTTCTTGCCATTCGCATTTCCTTCTGAAGACACAGGGTGCACCGCAGAGGGAGCTGATCGCATAAGGAGACTCGGTGAGTTGCTCGATGCTCATCGCAAGTCGCGCCAAGCGGCTTGCTCGGACGTTACGCTTACGGGTCTCTATAACGTTCTTGCGAAGCTCCGCGCCGAAGAGCCGCTCACCGCCAAAGACAAGCTCATCCACGAACAAGGCCTCGTCTCGGTGCTTCGCAGCCTGCACGACGAACTCGATGCCGCCGTGTTGCAGGTCTATGGCTGGAGCGACCTCGCGCCGAGCTTGGCCGACCACCGAGCCGCGGCGTCCGAGGCCCGCGCCGCCGCGGTCGACACGCTGCTCGAACGCCTGGTAGCGCTGAACGCCCGCCGCGCCGCCGAAGAGGCCGCCGGCACCGTGCGCTGGCTGCGCCCCGAGTTCCAGAACCCCGGCGCGGCGGGCGGGACGCAGGCCACGATGGACGTCGACACCGAACCCGACACCGACACCCCGGCGCCCGCGGCCCCCGCTGCGCCGGCCGCCAAGCGCCCCTGGCCCACCGACCTGCACGAGCAGATCAAGGCCGTGGCCGAGGCGCTGGCCGCCACGCCCGTGCCACTGGCTGTGCCCGACATCGAAGCCCGCTTCAGCGCCCGCGGCCGCTGGCGCGAGCGCCTGCCCACCATCCTGAACACGCTCGAAGCCTTGGGCCGCGCCCGCCCGCTGCTGCAGGCCGATGGCGTGCGCTGGCAGGGCGTCTGAGCCGCGTCCGGCGGGCCCGGTGCTTCAAACGTACAGCAGCACCATCTCGCGCCGCGGGCCGTGCCACTCGAATTGCAGGCGCTCCAGCACGTCACGGCCCAGCAGGCCGTGGCTGCGTGGCTCTTCGGATCCCATCACCTCGATGGCGTCGATGCGCCACAGGTTCTGCGCCGACGCGGAGCCGAGCGCCAGCGACACGTCGTAGGCCGCGCACTCCTGCGGGCTGTGTGTCGAGGTGGTGGCAGAGTGGAAGCGGTAGCGGTTCCTGGGGCTCAGGTTCAAGGCACCCGCCAGAAGCGCAGCATCGATGAAGGTGTGCGACGCGCCCGTGTCCACGAGCATGGGCACTGACACCACGGCCGGCGGGCTTTGCCTGGCCCGCAGCAGCGCCTTGTGCATGGGAGTGCTGACCCCGATCTCTACCGAAACGATGGCGCCTTGGGCGCCGATCGGCACGCTCAGCCGGCGCACAGATCGTCGTAGCGCGAGTAGTAGACCTGGGGCTGAACCGCAGTCACCTGCCTCACCAGGAACGGCGCCAGACCGAAGTGCTCGTAGCCCCAGCTCAAAGCCTGCTCGTAGGTGGGCTCGAACTTGCAGACCTCTTCGCCGCGGATCACCACGAACTGGCCTTCGCCGCTGCGCTTGAGCATGTCGGGCAGCGCTTTGTCGTAGGTTTGCTGTTCCTGATCCAGAGGCGGCATCACGGTCTCCTGGTCGGCGGTCATCGGTGCCGATTCTGCCGCGGGGCTGCTTGTGTGTTCATCCCTGCAAGCCCAGGGGCGCTGCTCCACCCGCTGCCCACGTTGCGCAGGTACCGCAGCCCGGCGCGCGCCAGGCTCGCGCTTGCAGGCGCGAGCCTCCACCCGCCGCCCCAAGGTCCGCAGGGACCTTGGGGCCCCTCGGCGGGTGGTCCCCCCGGCAGGAATCGAACCTGCATCTGGCGCTTAGGAGGCGCCCGTTCTATCCATTGAACTACGGCGGGTGAGCGGGGATCGTCGACGCGCGTTCAACGCGGCGAGATGGTCGATTTTCTCATGGCGGCATCGTTCGGCGTTTCCTGGAAGCGCCAGGTCCAGATGACGTCGAGCGAGTTCTCCAGGCCGCTCTGCGCGCGCAGCGTGAAGCGCTGCGCGATGCGGTAGGTGAGCTGCCAGGTGCCGGTGGTGGAGTTCACGCCGCGCTCGTAGCCCAGGTACCAGCGCCGCGACAGCTGCTTGCCAAGGCTGACCACGGTCTCGCGCACGTCGGTGTCACCCTGGCGCAGGCTGATGTCGTCGATGCCCAGGCGGCTCAACAGCTGGTCGGTCGGCGCCTGGCCTTCGCCGGCCAGCAGCGCCACCGCGGCGCGTTGCAGCAGCGCGGTGTCGTTGCGGCCCAGGCCTTCAGGCGCACGACCGAGCACCAGCCACGACAGCCTCTCGGTCTCGCTCATGCTGTCGGGCTCGGAGTACAGCCGCACCCGCGGTGCCACCGCGGTGCCGGTGACGGCCACGCCCACGCGCACGTCGATGTTCGGCCGCAGCGCCAGGATGTCCAGCCGCGGCTCGTTGGCCGGCCCGATGAAGGTGACGATGCCGCGTTCAATCTCGAGCTTCTGGCCGTAGGCGGCGTAGGTGCCCTGATCGGTACGGATGCTGCCGTTGATGGCCAGCCGTCCGCCCGGCGTGGTGAGCTTGAGCGCGCCGCGCAGGCCGGTGTCGAGGCCGCGGCCGCGGATGCGCAGCTGCTCGCCGAGATCGAGTTCGAGGTTGAGCGCGAAGTTGCGGCGCGGCGCGGGCTCCTCGCGCTCGGCCTGCGCGGTGTCGCCGGCGCGCTGCACCGTCACGTCGTCGTCGAGCGAGGGCGCGTCGCTGCGGCTGGCGTCGAAGAAGCCTTCGTCGATGACAAAGCGGCCGTCGAGTTGCCCTCGGTCGGGCGACAGCAGCAGCTGCGCCGCGCCGCTGGCCACCACGCTGCGGTCGACGCGGCCGATGACGCGGAACTTGCGGGCCTCGATCGCCAGGCGTGCACGCGGCTGGCTGCCGAGGTCGGCATCGCCCGTGACGCTGAGCGTGCCCTCGCCGTTCTTGGCGCTCATCTGCTCGATGCGCGCGCGGTCGCCGTCGAGCTTGATGGCCAGCGTGCCCTCGCTGACGCTGATGCCTTGCAGCAGGTTGCGCACGGCGATCCTCCTGCCGCTGACATCGCCCGTCAGGCGCGGTTGGCCCAGCGTGCCCGACAGCTGCACCTGCGTGCTCAGCTCGCCGGCCAGCCGCCAGCCGGCGGGCACCCACGGCCCCCAGATGGCGATATCGGCCACGCGCGCCTGCAGCGAGCCCGTCAGCGGCGCGCTGTCGGGCGGGCGGCGGGCTTCGGGCGTGGTCTGCACGCTGGCGCTGCCCGACAGCTCGCCGAGGCTGCGGCCGCGGAACAGCGGCGTCAGCGTCCAGCGGCCGTCGCGCACGCTCAGGCCCAGGCGCACCTCGGTCAGGCCGAGCAGCAGCAGGCCTTCTTCGCTGTTGATGTGCAGATCGCCGTCGCGGCGCTCGAACACGAGGTCGGCCTCGAAGCGCTCGCCGGCGCGCAGGTTCACGGTCGCGGCCAGCCGCAGGTCGCCCTCCCAGCCGATGGTGGGCTGCACCCGGCGCAGCAGCGGCGCCAGCCGGAAGGGTTCGATGTCGGCACGCAACAGCAGGTCGGTGCGCTCGGGCCCCAGCTTCAGGTCGACCGCGTCCCAGCGCAGGGTCAGCACGTCGCTCAGCAGCACGCGGCCGGCGCCGGCGCGCAGCGCGCGCAGCGTGTAGCCGGGCCCGAACTCGAGCGTGGCATCCAGGCCGCTGGCCTGTGCCCACAAGGAGGCCGGGGCCGAGTCGGCCTCGCTGCCGTCCCAGGCGCCAACGACGAGCCGCTCGACCCGCGCCTGCCAGCGGCCGCCGCCATCGGGCAGCTCGGTCCAGCCGCCCCGGGCCACCAGTTGCGCACGCGTGCCGGTCTGGCCGCTCACGCCCAGCAGCTTGAGCAGATCCGGTGGTGGCGACAGCGGCGCGGCCGCGTTGATGTCGATGCGGTGGGCCGCCAGCGTGCCGTCGACGTTGGCGCGCAGGTGGTCGGCCCGCTGCTTGCCTTGGGCCGTGGTCTGCACGAGGCCGCCGAGGTCGACCTGGGCGTTGAGGGTGCGCGCGCCGGCGGTGTCGAGCCGCCACTGTGCACGGCCCTGGGCGAGCTCGATGTTGCCGAGCTGCAGCTGCGACACCCTCGCCGTGCCGGCCGTGCGCACCGCCGGCCAGCGGCCTTCGGCGCCCAGCGCGAGGGTGAGGCTGCCGCGCCGCGGCGCCCATTCGCGCGCGGCCGGGTGCAGCGCGAACAGCGGCGCCAGCCCGGCCAGGCTGTCGGCCTGCAGCTCGGCGTTCCAGCGGTCGGCGGCGCCGGAGCCCGTCGGGTCGGCCCGGCCCTCGAGGCGCAGCTGGTTGCCACCGACGCGAAGGTCGCCGCGCAGCAGCGCGGTGCTGGGCGCCGCCGCCTGCGTGTAGCCGAGCGCGAAGTCGGCCGACACCGGCACGCCGGCGAGCTGCGAGTCCTGCAGGCGCAGCCGGCCGTTGCCGGCCACGCGCTGCAGCAGTTCCAGCGGCGCCAGCGCGGCGGCGTTGTGGGGCAGCCGGCCGTCGAAGTCCCAGCCGCCCGACAGGCGGTGCGGGCCGCGGCGCCAGGGCGCGTCGGCCTCGCCGGGCCACCAGGGCAGCGGGTCGAAGTCGACGATGCTGCCGCTGGTGGCCAGGCGCCAGTCGGCCCGCTCGCCCGGGCCGCTGCGCACGAGCAGCAGCTTGGCGTTGGCCTGCGCCGCACCGGCGATGGCGCGCAGCTGCGTCACGTCGAGCCGGCGCTCGTCGGCCTCGCCGGCCATCGTCAGGCGCACGGTCTGGGGCGCGCCGGCGAGCTGGCCGGTGAGGTCGATCGACGCCCGCACCGACGGCTTCATTGGGATGGCCGGCGCCGACGCCGCGGGGTCGGGCGAGGGCAGGCCGGCGATGCGCAGATCCACCGGCCCGGTCAGCGTCATGGCGGGCGCGCGCTCGTCCAGCCGCGACGGCGCCACGGCGTCGAGGCGGCCTTGCAGCTCGAGCACCGTGCCCTGCCACAGCGCCTTCAGCTGCACGCGGCCGGCCGTGCGTGTGGCGTCGGCCAGTTGCACCTCGGCGCGCACCAGCTCCAGCCGGTCGGGCTGGGTGAGTGAGCCGCCCAGGTCGGCCGTCAGCTTGGCCACCGGCACGCGCTGCTGGTCCCAGCGGCCGGGCAGCGCGTTGTTCAGCGCGATGCGGGCCACGGCCGGCGCGTCGCGCGCGCTCATGCGCAGCGTGGCCTCGCCGCTGAGGCGGGTGCGCGGCGCTTGCGCGTGCAGGGCCGAGAGGTCGAGATCGCGCGTGCTCAGCGCCAGCGCCTCCAGGGGCCAGGCTTCGAGCAACTGCAGCGCCGCCGTCAGCTCGGCCGCCGGGGCCGGCCGGCCGGCCGTGGCCTCGCCTTGCAGCGTGGCCTTCAGCGAGGTGTTGCGGGCGTCGCCGCCCAGCGCCAGCCGGGCCGTCCAGGGCGGCAGTGTGCTGCCGGGCGCGGGTGCCAGCGTGGCCTGCAGGTCCAACGGCAGCGGCGCGCGCGTGCCGATGCGCCCCGCCAGCGCAGTCTGCACACCGGCCACGGTGGCGGCGAAGCGCCCGATGCGGTGCTCGCCGCCCGGGCTGGGGTCGAGCCGCAGTTGCTCGAGCGCCAGCCCGGTGGCTGCGGGTTGGTCGTCGATCTCGAGCCGGCCGATGCGGGCCTGCGCCAGGCTCAGATCGAGCGGCAAGGCGATGGAGTCGGGCAGCGGTGTCGGCCCCGCGCCCGGCGGCCCGGTCTTCACCACGATGCGTTCGACGCGCAGGTTCTCGATGGCCAGGCTGGCCCAGGCGATGTCGCTGGGGCGCCAGTGCCAGCCCATGCCGTCGATCTCGATCTTCTCCAGCACCGCGCTGGCGCGCCCGCCGTCCCACTCCAACCGCAGGCTGTCGGCCTGCCAGCGGCCGCCCAGCAGCGCGCCTTGCCAGCCCTGCACCGTGAGGCCCGGCACCTGCTGCAGCAGCCAGCGCGTACCGGCCTCGCGCATCAGCAGCGTGTGCAGCGCGGCGGCGGCCAGCACCACGACGAGCAGCGCAAAACCCAGCACCCAGGCCAGGGGCACCATCAGCGAGGCCGCGGTGGTGAAGGGCCGCGCGCGCCCACTGGCCGCGGCGGCGGCCGGCGGGGTGGGTGGGTTCGGCGCGTCGCTCAAGGGGCCCCTCTAGAAAGCGATGCCGATGCTGAAGTGCAGGCGCGGGGTGGAGACGTTTTGTGCCCAGGCGAGGTCGATGCGCAGCGGGCCCACCGGGCTGCGCCAGCGCACGCCAAAGCCGTAGCCGTACACCGGCTCGAGCTGGCCGAAGCTGGTGGCGGCGTTGCCGCCGTCGACGAAGATGGCGCCCCACAGCGAGGGCATCGCCGCCGTGATCGGACGCGCCAGCTCCAGGCTGCCGGTGAGGATGGTCTCGCCGCTGCCCACGGCGCCGTCGACCACGGGGCCGAGTTCGCGGTAGCTGTAGCCGCGCACCGATTCGTCGCCACCGGCGCGCCAGCGCAGCGACTCGGGCACCACCATGCCGGGCTCCAGGAACACCCGACCCACCTCGAGCCGCGCCTGGCTGTACAGCGTGCGGCCCAGCGGCCGGTAGACCGTGAGGCGGCCGTAGGTGCGGCCGAAGATGCCGGTCTTGGCTTCGGTGCCGTGGCTGCGGCCGATGCCCAGCTGCGCCGAGAGCGTTTCGCCGGTGGTGGGCAGCACGACGCTGTCCAGATCACGCCAGCCGCCGTGGAAGTTGAGCGACACCGCCACCGCGTCGGCGCGCTCGCCGGCGTTGGTGCGGCGGCTGGAGCGCTCCCACTCGACGAAGCCCAGCCGTTCGATGCGCTGGGTGTCCTGCGTGCGACCCAGGCGCACGCGCTGCGACAGCACCACGTCGCTGTCGGAGCGCAGCCGCTCGACGGCGGCGCCGAGCAGGTTGCGGTAGAGGCGCTCGTCGGCTCGGGTGCTGAGCTCGCCGTCCCAGGCCTGGCGCTTCTGGCCGATCTCGATCTTGAGCGAGCTCGACACCGGCAGCCCGAAGGGCCGGCGCAGTTGCTGCTCGACCGAGAACCGAGGCCCGGTGTTGGCGCTGACACCGACACCGAAGGTGTAGCTCTGCAGCGGCGTCTCGCGCACGCGCACCGTCACCGGCGCGGCGGCGGCCTGCGAGACGTCGGGCTCCAGCGTCACGGCCACGGTCTCGAAGAGGCCGGACTTCTGCAGCCGCTCCTGAAAGTCGAGCAGCAGCGATTCGGTCACCGGCACGCCGCCGCGTGTGTAGGCCAGGTTGCGCACGGTCTCGGCGTCCTGCGCCACCAGGCCTTCGATCTGCAGCGGCCCGAGCCGGTACAGCGGCCCGCTGTCGACGACGAGGAAGAGGCGGACCTCGTTCTTCGCCGCGTCCACGGCGGCGCCGGTGCCGGCCCACACCGCGCTGGCGTAGCCGGCGCTGCGCAGCCGCGACAGCGCGGCGGCCTTGGCATCGGACCAGCCGGCGTTGCGGAACTCGGCGCCGACGGGCAGCTCCCATTCCTTGCGCAGCGCTGCCAGCGTGGCCTCGCCATAGCCGTCGCCCGCGGTGGCGGCGCGTTCGAGCTCGCCTTCGGCCTCGATCGTGACGCGCGAGATGCGGGCACGCGGGCCGGGGTCGACGCTCAGGCGCACGAGATCGCGCTCGTTGTTGCCACGCCCCGGCGTGCGCTCGATGCGCACCACCGGCGCAAAGTAGCCTTCGGTCTGCAGCAGGTCGCGCACCTGCGTCGGGCTGGCGTCGATCAGGCGCGCCCACTCGGTGTCGTCGATGTCGTCGCCGCCCAAGGTGCCCAGGCGGATCAGGTCGAGGTGGCGTTCGAGCAGGGCCTTCAGCGGGCCCGGGGCGTCGATCTCCAGCCGCACGCCCAGCGTCGGCGACTGCTGCTCGAACTCGGACTCGCTGACGAGCGAGAAGGTATCGGCCGCATCGGTGCGCGCGGCGGCGGCCGCCAGCGTGTCGGACTTGGGCGTGCCCGCACAACCTGCGGCCAGCAGCGCCAGCGCCAGCAGCGGGGCCCAGGCCCGGGCCGCCACGGACCGCGTTGCCCGTGTCGCACGCCCGTGGGGGCTCATTTGCTCAGCAGCCGCATCGCGCCTTCGAGCCCGGCCAGCGACAGCGGGAACATGCGCTGGCCGATGAGCTGCTGCACGATGGCGATGCTTTGGCGATAGCCCCACACGCCCTGCGGCTCGGGGTTGATCCAGGCGTGGCGCGGGAAGGCCTGCGTCAGGCGCTGCATCCACTCGGCGCCGGGTTCTTCGTTGTTGTATTCGACGCTGCCGCCGGGCTGCAGGATCTCGTAGGGGCTCATGGTCGCGTCGCCCACGAAGACCAGCTTCCAGTCCTTGTTGTAGGTGCGGATCAGGTCCCAGGTCGCGGTCTTCTCGGCGAAGCGGCGGCGGTTGTTCTTCCAGACGAAGTCGTAGACGCAGTTGTGGAAGTAGAAGAACTCCAGGTGCTTGAACTCCGACTTCGCGGCGCTGAAGAGCTCTTCGACGCGGTGCACGTGCTCGTCCATCGTGCCGCCCACGTCCATCAGCAGCAGCACCTTCACCTTGTTGTGGCGCTCGGGCTGCATGCGGATGTCGAGCAGCCCGGCCTGCGCCGCGGTGTGGTGGATGGTGCCGTCGAGGTCGAGCTCCATCTCGGCGCCTTCGCGCGCAAAGCGGCGCAACCGGCGCAGCGCGACCTTGATGTTGCGCGTGCCGAGTTCCTTGGTGTCGTCGTAGTCCTTGTAGGCGCGCTGGTCCCACACCTTGACGGCGCTCTTGTTGCGCCCGCCGGCCTGGCCGATGCGGATGCCCTGCGGGTTGTAGCCATTGGCGCCGAAGGGGCTGGTGCCGCCGGTGCCGATCATCCGGTTGCCGCCCTCGTGGCGCTCTTTCTGCTCTTCGAAGCGCTTCTTCAGCGTCTCCATCAGCTCGTCCCAGCCCATCTTCTCGATGGCCGCCTTCTGCTCGGGCGTGAGCTCGAGCTCGAGGTTCTTGCGCAGCCACTCGAGCGGCACGTCCTGCGTGAAGTCGGCGAGCAGCTCCACGCCCTTGAAGTAGGCCGAGAAGGCGCGGTCGAACTTGTCGAAGTGCGCCTCGTCCTTGACGAGGATGGTGCGCGCGAGCACGTAGAACTCGTCGACCGAGGGCCCGATGACGCCGGCACGCAGCGCCTCCAGCAGCGCCAGGTACTCGGTCACCGAGACCTTGAGCTTGGCGCTGCGCAGCGTCTGGAAGAAGTGGATCAGCATGGGCGGGCACCGGGTGGCCGGATTGTGCCTGCGCAGGCCGGCGGGCCTGCGCTCAGGGCTTGGCCTTGATACCGGGGTCGTGGGCTTTGACCCCTGGGTCGTGGGCCTTCAACCAGCCGAAGAACTCCTCGTGCCACAGGCGGCTGTTGCGCGGCTTCAGGATCCAGTGGTTCTCGTCGGGGTACCACAGGAGGCGCGCATCGACCTTCAGCGCCTTCAGCGTGTGGTAATAGGCCAGGCCCTGACCGTCGGGCACGCGGTAGTCGAGCGCGCCGTGGATCACGAGCGTGGGCGTGCGGAAGTTCTTGGCATAGGCGTGCGGGCTCTGCGCGTGCACGCGGGCCATGTCGTCCCAGTACCAGGCGCCCAGTTCCTTGGCGTGCCAGCTCCAGGCGTCGTCGGCGAACATGCTCACCCAGTCGTAGCAGCCCGCGTGGCAGACGTAAGCCTGGTAGCGGCCGGGCTTCACGTGGCCGTTCATCCAGGCCACCATGAAACCGCCATAGCTGCCGCCGGTGGCGAAGACGCGCTGCTTGTCGGCCCAGGGCTTTTTCAGCAGCCAGTCGGTGCCGGCCTCGATGTCCTGCAGCTCGAGCGTGCCCCAGCGGTGCGTGATGCTGTCGAGGAAGGCGTTGCCGAAGCCCGAACTGCCGTGGTAGTTGACGCTGGCCACGACGTAGCCCTGCGCCGCGAACACCTGCGTGTTCCAGCGGTAGTGCCAGTTGTCCCCGGGGCCGGTGTGCGGGCCGCCGTGGATGTTGTGCATCACCGGATACTGCTTCTTCGCATCGAAGCCGGGCGGGTAGGTGAGCCACATCTGCACCGGGTCGCCGCCAGGGCCGCGTTTGCCGGTGGCGGGGTTGGCGCCCTTGATCCACACCTCCTCGACCCGGCCGAGGCTGAACTGCGCCAGCAGCGCGTCGTTGAAGTGCTCGATGCGCCGCGGCGCCGCGCCCGGGGCGTGGGCCGTCAGGCGGGCCGGGTGCAGGGCGCTGTCGGCCAGCGTCACCAGCGTGCCGGCGGCCTTGTCATAGGCGCTGAGCCAGCCGCCGGCCACCACCACTTCGGCGCGGCGGTCGGCGATGTCGAAGCGCCACAGGTGGCGCCGGCCCTTCTGCTCGGCCGGGAACAGCAGCGCGCTGCCGTCGGCCTCCCAGGTGAGCGGGGCCTGCACGGCGTGGTCCCACTCGGCGCTGAGCACGGCCCAGCTGGGCTTGTTGCCGCGCTGCAGCAGCGCCAGCTGCTCGGGCATGGTGTGCTTGCGGCCGACGTGCTGTGCGGTGAAGGCGATCTGGCGGCCGTCGGGGCTGTAGCGCGGGGCGGCAAAGTCCCAGGCCGCGTCTTGCGCCAGCGTGGTGAAGCGGCCGCTTTTCAGGTCGAGCTCGACCAGCGCCGAGCGGCCGTCGTTGCGCTTCTCGGCCGACGGGTCGTAGCAGAAGACGAGGCTCTTGCCGTCGGGGGCGACGTCGAAGTGGTCGATGCCGGGGTCGGCGCGCGGCAGCTCGTAGGGCGTGCCCTCGAACAGGTCGCGCACCGTGCCGGGCTTGCCGTCGCTGCCCGGTTGCAGCAGGTGCAGGTGGACGACGCGGCCCATCGGCAGGTTGCGGTCCCAGTGGCGGTACTGCGCCTCGCTGGTGGCGTAGCCGGTTTCCTTGCGCTCGGTGTGCGCCTTGTGGCGCTCGGCCTGCGCCTTGCTGCCCTTGGCATCGGGCCAGACCCAGCTCAGGAACACCAGGCGCTGGCCGTCGGGCATCCAGCGAAAGCCCTCCACGCCGGTGGCCACCGTGGCCGCGCGGCGCGCCTCGCCGCCGTCGGGGGCGATGAGGTAGAGCTGCGGTGTCTGGTCCTTGTGGCCCTCTTGCTCGCGCTGCGCGGTGAAGGCGACGAGGTCGCCTTGCGGACTCCAGCGCGGGGCGCCGTCCTTGTCGCCGCAGGCCGTGAGCGCGCGCGGCTCGCCGCCCAGCGTCGACAGCAGCCACAGCTGGGTGGAGCCCTTGTTGTCGTCCATCGAGTAGCGCGTCAGCGAGGCCACGGCCTGCGCGCCATCGGGGCTCAGGCTGGGGGCGCCGAGGCGCTCGAACTGCCAGAGGTCGTCGACGGTGAGCAGGCGGGGGCGTTTCGGGGCGCTCTTCTTCGTGGCCATGGGCTTCCTTCGGGGCGGGGTGGGCGGGGCCTAGTCGCGTGGGCGCGCCAGTTGCCAGTCGAGATGCGATCGCACCGCCGGCCATTCGGCCGCGGTGATGCTGTAGACGGCGGTGTCGCGCACGGTGCCGTCGCTGGCGATCTGGTGCGCGCGCAGGATGCCGTCGAGCTGCGCGCCCAGGCGCTCGATGGCGCGGCGGCTCTGCGTGTTGAGGCGGTGCGTGCGGAACTCCACCGCGATGCAGCCGAGTTGCTCGAAGGCGTGGCCGAGCAGCAGGCGCTTGCACTGGGTGTTGAGCGCGGTGCGCTGGGCGCGGCGGGCGGTCCAGGTGCTGCCGATCTCGACGCGGCGGTGCCTGGCGTCGATGTGCATGTAGGTCGTCATGCCGACGACGGTGCCGGTGGCGTCGAGCACCGTGAAGGGCCGCATCGAGCCGCTGGCGGCCAGGGCGAGCCGGCGCTCGATCTCGGCGGCCATGCCCTCGGGCGAGGGCACGGCCGTGTACCAGAGCCGCCAGAGCTCGCCGTCCCGCGTGGCCGCGACCAGTGCGTCGTGGTGCTCGACCGCCAGCGGCACCAGCGTCGCGTGGGGGCCGGTCAGCGTGACCGGTTCGGGCCAGCCGCTCACAGTGTCATCGATTGTGTTTCTGCATGAACACGAGCTTCTCGAACAGCGTCACGTCCTGTTCGTTCTTCAGCAGCGCGCCCACCAGCGGCGGAATGGCCACCTTGTCGTCGGCCGACTGCAGCACCTCGAGCGGGATGTCTTCCGCCACCAGCAGCTTCAGCCAGTCGAGCAGCTCGCTCGTGCTCGGCTTCTTCTTCAGCCCGGGCAGGCCGCGGATGTCGAAGAAGGTCTTCATCGCCCGCGACAGCAGCTCGCGCTTGAGCCCGGGGAAGTGCACATCGACGATGGCCTGCATCGTCTCGGCATCGGGGAACTTGATGTAATGGAAGAAGCAGCGGCGCAAGAACGCGTCGGGCAGCTCCTTTTCGTTGTTGCTGGTGATGAACACCAGCGGCCGGTGCTTGGCCTTGACGAGCTCGCGCGTCTCGTAGACGTAGAACTCCATGCGGTCGAGTTCGCGCAGCAGGTCGTTCGGGAACTCGATGTCGGCCTTGTCGATCTCGTCGATCAGCAGCGCCACCGGCTGCTCGGCCGTGAAGGCCTGCCACAGCACGCCCTGCACGATGTAGTTGCGGATGTCGCGCACCTTGGCCACGCTGTCGGTATCGGCCAGCTGGCTGTCGCGCAGACGGCTGACGGCGTCGTACTCGTACAGGCCCTGCTGTGCCTTGGTGGTGCTCTTGACGTGCCACTGCAGCAGCGGCAGCCCCAGGGACTGGGCCACTTCCTCGGCGAGCATGGTCTTGCCGGTGCCGGGCTCGCCCTTGATCAGCAGGGGCCGTTTCAGCGTCAGGGCCGCGTTCACGGCCAGCATCAGGTCGGGGGTGGCGACGTAGCGCTCGGAGCCTTGGAATCTCATCGAGTCAGTATAGGGGGCGGCCTATAATCGATGGTTGTTCCGTGCCGTCCCGGCCCCCGAGGGGCGTGCCGGAGACCGTCGCAACCAACTCCCCCGCCCGTGATGTTCAAGCTTGCTGCCTCCCTCCTGCTGGCCCTGGCCACCTTCGCCACCCCTACGCTGGCGCAAGACATCAAACGCGGCGAGCAGCGCGCGGCCCAGTGCATCGGCTGCCATGGCATCGGCGGCTACCAGTCCAGCTTCCCCGAGGTGCACCGCGTGCCGATGATCTCGGGCCAGAACGCCAAGTACATCGTCGCGTCGCTGCAGGCCTACGCCAAGGGCGATCGCAAGCACCCCACGATGCGCGCCATCGCCGGTATGCTGAACGAGCAGGAAATGGCCGATCTCGGCGCCTATTACGAACAAGACGGCGCCTCGATGATCAAGCCGGTGGCCGAGACCCCGGCGCGCCAGCCCAGCGCCGCCGTGCAGGCCCTGCTGACCAAGGGCGCTTGCGCCTCCTGCCACGGCGCCAACTTCAACAAGCCCATCGACGGCGCCTACCCCAAGATCGCCGGCCAGCACGCCGACTACCTGCTGGTGGCACTGCGCTCCTACGGCATCGAGCGCAACCCGAACGTGGGCCGGTCCAACGCCATCATGGCCGGCCAGGTCAAGCAATACACCCGCGCCGAGCTCAAGCAAATGGCCGACTACCTCGCCTCGCTGCCTGGCGACCTGCGCGTGGTGCAGCAGTCGCGTTTCCGCTGACGCCGCCCGCGTTTCTGCCGCTTCTTCGCTCCGACGCCGTGCGTGCCCATTCCCGGGAACGCACGGCGTCGGCGCTTGGGCGCGACCGTTGGGGATGGTGGGCAGGGTTGTCCCGAGGGCTGGTGCGCTCAAGATGTTCCGATTCGGGACAGTCGCCGCTCGTGGCAGTGCCGTGACGCGGCACCTAGGGTATCTGCCAGCGTGACGCCGCCGCGCGGCTTGCCCAGCATCCGTCGGTTCGATGGCCGAGCGCTGCCGCAGCAGCGGCGTCGGAGCCGTCACGTTGTTCGAACCCATAGACGAACCTACCAATGGAGACGCCCATGAGCACACCGCTCACCCTGACCGTCAACGGCAAGTCCGTCACCCGCGAGGTGCCGCCCGAGACCTCGCTGGTCGAGTTCATCCGCGAGCACCTGCGCCTCACGGGCACGCACGTGGGCTGCGACACCGCGCAGTGCGGGGCCTGCACCGTGCACATCGACGGCCGCGCCGCCAAGAGCTGCAACGTGCTGGCCCACCAGGTGGCCGGCGCCAGCATCACTACGATCGAGGGCCTCGAATCGGCCGACGGCACGCTGCACCCGATGCAGGCCGCCTTCAAGACCTGCCACGGCCTGCAGTGCGGCTACTGCACCCCGGGCATGGTGATGAGCGCGGTCGACCTGGCCACGCACCACGGCTGCCACAACGAGGCGCAGGTGCGCGAGGCGCTCGAGGGCAACATCTGCCGTTGCACGGGCTACCACAACATCGTGAAGGCCGTCATCAAGGGCGCCGCCGACATGAAAGCCACGGCCTGAAGCCGACCCCGACAACGCAAGCGACCAGGAGCAACGCACCATGAACGCACGCCAAGGATTTGTCGGCCAGTCGGTCGAGCGCCGCGAGGACACCCGCTTCCTCACCGGCCGCGGCCAGTACACCGACGACATCAACCTGCCCGGCCAGACCCACGGGGTCTTCCTGCGCAGCCCGCACGCGCACGCGCGCATCAAGTCCATCGACAGCAGCGCCGCCGCCAAGGCGCCGGGCGTCGTGGCCATCTTCAACGGCGAGCCCTTCAAGGGCGTCGGCGGCCTGCCCTGCGGCTGGCTGATCAACAGCCTCGACGGCACGCCGATGAAGGAGCCCAAGCACCCGGTGCTGGCCGACGGCAAGGTGCGCTATGTCGGCGACCGCGTCGCCCTCATCGTCGCCGAAACCCTTGCGCAGGCACAGGCCGCGCGCGACCTGATCGAGGTCGAGTACGAGGTGCTCACGCCCGTCATCGACACCGCCAAGGCCACCGACATCGCCTCCAACGTGCACGACGAGGCGCCCGGCAACCTCTGCTACCACTGGGGCATCGGCGACAAGGACGGCACCACGGCCGCCCTGGCCGGCGCCGCGCACGTCACGACGCTGAGCTTCCGCAACAACCGGCTGATCCCGAACGCGATGGAGCCGCGCTGCGCCAACGCCAGCTACAACAGCGCCGCCGACGAGTACACGCTGTACGTGAGCAACCAGAACCCGCACGTCGAGCGCTTGCTGATGTGCGCCTTTGTGCTGGGCATTCCCGAGCACAAGATGCGCGTCATCGCGCCTGACGTGGGCGGTGGCTTCGGCAGCAAGATCTACCTGTACGGCGAAGAAACCGCGCTGGTGTGGGCCAGCAAGCAGCTGCGCCGCCCCATCAAGTGGGTTGCCGAGCGCAGCGAGGCCTTCCTGTCCGACGCCCACGGCCGCGACCACGTGTCGACGGCGCAGCTGGCGCTCGACAAGGACGGCCATTTCCTGGGCCTGAAGGTCGACACCACGGCCAACATGGGCGCCTACCTCTCCACCTTCGCGAGCTGCATCCCGACCATCCTGCACGCCACGCTGCTGGCCGGCCAGTACAAGACACCGAAGATCTGGTGCGAGGTGAAGGCGGTGTTCACCAACACCGCCCCGGTGGACGCCTACCGCGGCGCCGGCCGCCCCGAGGCCACCTACCTGCTCGAGCGCATCGTCGAGACGGCGGCGCACGAGATGGGGCTCGACCCGGCCGAGATCCGCCGCCGCAACTTCATCACCGAGTTCCCGTACGCCAGCCCGGTGGGCCTGACCTACGACATTGGTGACTACAACGCGACGATGACCCGCGCCATCGAGCTGGCCGACGTGGCCGGCTTCGCGGCGCGCAAGGCCGCGTCGGCAGCCAAGGGGCTGAAGCGCGGCCTGGGCTACGCGGCCTACATCGAGGCCTGCGGCATTGCGCCCTCCAGCGTGGCGGGCGCGCTCGGCGCCCGTGCGGGCCTGTTCGAGGCCGGCGAGGTGCGCGTGCACCCCACGGGCAAGGTGACGGTGTTCACCGGCAGCCACAGCCACGGCCAGGGCCATGAGACCACCTTCGCGCAGGTGGTGGCTGACCGCCTGGGCATCCCGATGGAAGACGTGTCCATCGAGCACGGCGACACCGGCAAGATCCTCTTCGGCATGGGCACCTACGGCAGCCGCTCGCTGGCCGTGGGTGGCACCGCCATCGTCAAGGCGCTGGACAAGATCATCGCCAAGGGCAAGAAGATCGCCGCGCACCTGATGGAAGCGTCGGACAGCGACATCGTGTTCGAGGACGGCCTGTTCAAGGTGGCGGGCACCGACAAGAACGTGCCGTTTGCCAGCGTCTCGCTCACCGCCTACGTGCCGCACAACTTCCCGCACGACAAGCTCGAGCCGGGCCTGAACGAAAACGCGTTCTACGACCCGAGCAACTTCACCTACCCCGCCGGCACCTACATCTGCGAGGTCGAGATCGACCCCGCCACCGGCAAGACGACGATCGAGCGCTTCACGGCGGTGGACGACTTCGGCAACGTCGTCAACCCGATGATCGTCGAGGGCCAGGTGCACGGCGGCCTGGCGCAGGGCATCGGCCAGGCCATGCTCGAGCACGGCGTGTACGACAACGACAGCGGCCAGCTGCTCAGCGGCAGCTACATGGACTACGCCATGCCGCGTGCCGACGACGTGCCGAGCTTCACGGTCGAGACCTCCAAGGGCACGCCCTGCACGCACAACCCGCTGGGTGTGAAGGGCTGCGGCGAGGCCGGTGCCATCGGCTCGCCGCCGGCGGTGATCAACGCCATCTGCAACGCGCTCGGCGTGAAGGACGTGCCGATGCCTGCCACGCCGCACACGGTGTGGAAGGCCGCCCACGGCAAGCTCTGAACGCACCCGCAGCACACAAGGAGAACACACCATGCAGAGCTTCCAATTCAGCAATGCGAAGAACGTGGCCGAGGCCAAGGCCGCGGCCGCTTCGGGCGCCAAGATCCTGGCCGGCGGGCAGAGCCTGCTGCCGTCGATGCGCCTGGGCCTGGCGGCGCCTGACGCGCTGGCCAGCCTGGGCGCCATCGCCGATCTGAAGGGCATCACGGTGGCCGGTGGCGTCGTCAAGATCGGCGCCATGACCACGCATGCCACGGTGGCCGCGAGTGCGGAGGTGCGCGCGGCCATCCCGGCGCTGGCCGACCTGGCCAACCACATCGGCGACCGCCAGGTGCGCAACCGCGGCACCATCGGCGGCAGCCTGGCCAACAACGACCCGGCCGCCTGCTATCCCGCAGCCGTGCTGGGCCTGGGTGCCACCGTGCACACCGACCGCCGCGACATCGCCGCCGACGACTTCTTCGTGGGCCTGTACACCACGGCGCTGGCCGAGGACGAGATCATCACCGCGGTGAGCTTCCCGATCCCCGAGAAGGCGGGCTGGCAGAAGTTCAAGCAGCCGGCGTCGCGTTTTTCGATCGTCGGCGTGTTCACGAGCAAGGGGCCGAAGGGCGTACGCGTGGCCGTCACCGGCGCCGGCTCTGGCGTGTTCCGCGCCACGGAGCTGGAAGCCAAGTTGAGTGGCAACTACAGCGCCGCGGCGCTGGCCGGCGCCACCGTCAGTGCCGACGGCATGAACTCCGACCTGCACGGCTCGGCCGAGTACCGGGCGGCGCTGGTTCCGGTGCTGGCGGCCCGTGCCGTTGGCTGAGGTTTTGTAGCGCAGGGCCCCGGCTCAAGGCCGGGGCCCCTTTTTGCCCGATCGCAGCGGTTCAGCGTGTCACGAAACGCAGGCCCGAGGGTTGCGTCGCCGTCATGCCGAACTCGCCGACAAGATACCAAGTGTTTGCGTCGGCTTGCACATCCGCCACCGGCAGCACGTCGCTGAACAGCAGCGAGTAGCTGCCGACCCCGCTGACGACGGAGTCGGCACCTAGGTCGCAGGTCCGAACGGACAACGGGCTGATCCAGCACGCCGAGACCAGGATCGTGTTGTCGATCTGGAACAGCTTCTGCACGGTTCCGCGGGTGTCGTTCACGGCCAACCAAGCCTGTGGTGCGCCCGTGGCGGCGTCAAGCTTGACGGTGTTGCGGATCACGGCGACGCCCGGTATCAGATAGTTGCTGCCAGCTGCGTGGACAAAGCCGTCGCGCACGGCGATTCCTGCCGTGAAGCTGAAATCGACGGTGGCGAGCGCGGTGCGCCAGAACTCGCGAGTGCCCGTCGCGGCGTCAACGGCGGCGAATTGATTGCCCAGTGCAATGTAGAGGCGGCCGTCGCTTTCTGCCAATGAGTCGACTCGCTCCACCAGGAAGCCTGCAGCGCTGCCGAAGTCGTCGGCAAGCAGGCTGCTGGCGTCCACCCGTGCCACGCCGGGGCGGGGTTGACCGTCCCAACGGGTGAAGTCACCGAGGAAGTAGATCCGGTTGCCCTGGCGAACCATGCTGCGCAGTCCGCCATCCAGGTTGGGATTCCAGTCGAGCACGGCGCCCGTTCGCGCATCGATGGCCGCCAGGTTCCGGCGTGGCACGCCAGCCACTTCGCTGAAGCTGCCGGCCAAGATCAGGGTCGAGCCCACGCGCAACAGCTGAGAGATGGGGGTCTCCGCAGTCCCTCGAACATCCACCGAGAAGGCGGTGGGCATGCCGCTGCGCGTGTCGAAACCCGTGAGTTCCTGTGCACCCACGCCGCCGCCCCTTGCCCCGCCCCAGACCCAGATCTGCGATCCGCTCACGAACAGACCGCCAGGCCCACTGTCAAGCTGCGCGTCTGCGGCGAAGGGAAGCAGCCGACCATCGCTAATGGCCACCGCCGCCAGGCCCCTGCGCGCTTGGTCGTTCACGGCCTGGAACTCACCGTGCAGCAGCAGCTGGTCGCCCTGGATCACCAAGCCATACAAGACCAGGCTGGAACCGGCCGTGCTCAGCACCGGTGAGTTCCAGGGCAGCAACTCGCCTGTATCCGTCGACACGGCGTAAACCCACCGAGAGATGCCATCCGGCGGCTCGATGCCGCTGGTGAGAAACACCCGATCTGCCGTCGCAGCCACTGCAGGCTGGCTGCTGAAATCCGTCGTCACAGGATTCGCCGGCCATGCCCGCAGCAACAAGGTCTCGGTGTCGAAGGCCGCCACGCTGGCTCGCCGCAGGCCATCTACCGCGACGAAGTTGCCCGTCACGACCAGGGTGCGGCCGCTGATCACCATCTTCATCGGATCGACGCTGATCGGGAAACCGCCGGACCCGGTGAATCGCGGCGCCCAGTCCCGCGTGACACCGGTCGCCACATCGACGGCGGCGAGCGTGAAGCCGACAGCTCCACTGGGATCGACCAGCCGCCGCTGCACGAACAGGGTGTCGCCCCTGGCCAGCAGGTTGATGCCCTCGCCCCGCATGTCCGTGCTCCAAGTTACGCGGGCACCTGTGGTGGCATCGACCGCCATAAGGCCCGTCGGCGCGCTGCTGCCGGCCACGGTGAAGCTGCCCGCCAGGAAGAGGCGCTCGCCCACCCGTGCGTTGGCCCGGGCACGCAGACCGTCGGCGCGGAACGACGTCGGATTGCCATTGGCGTCGAGGCGGCGGATGGCGTAGTTGCTGTCCGGATCAAAAAACTCGATGGGCGCAGCCAGTTGCTGGGTGAGGTAGGCACCACCGGCGCCGTCGGGTCGTGCCGTGTCGTTCAGAAACACGGCCTGCGTCAGCGAACCTCCCCGCGCGCGGCCGGTGTCAGTGTCGAGACGAAACTGCAGGTCCTGCAGCGGCGTGGCATATCGCAGTGACCCGGCGACGATCAGCTGGCTGCCGTCTTCGGACAGGGCGCTTGCCTTCGGAACTCCGATCAGCGACCAGGGCTGGCGGTAGCTGCAGTCCACGCGGATCGACGACACGTTGCCAGTGATGGTGCCCCTCGCGCCCTCCGTGACGAGGCAGCGCTGGTTGGCCGCGGTGCTGCCGGCGGTCACGGTGTATCGGGTGCCGGAGGGTAGGTCGCGGCCCAGTTCGAACGCGCCGTCGGCTGTGGCCGTGGTGAGCCGGGTCGCGCCGGTAATCGTGACCGTCTGCCCCGCCAAGACGCCGGTGACTGTGCCCCCCAGCGAGAAACCCGTCGGCGGCGCCGGCGGCGCCGGCGGCCCGGGCGGCGAGTCGCCGCCGCCGCCGCCACCACCGCAGGCAAGCAGCAAGGCCGCTACCGAGGCCAGGGACGCCAGCATCACCAGCCGCCGAGCCTGCACTGGCCAGGCCGAGGGCTGCGTCGGCTGCACGAAATTCGGCATATAGGTAACCTTTGAATGTGGTGGATCCGGATGCTTCTGTCGGCGCCGTGGAGTTGTCAACATGGTTAGCACTGGGGCGACATCCGACCGGCTGATGACGCCGCATGATGCTGGCCCGGCGCAGTCATGCAGCGGCACAGGCGACATCCCTGCAAGAATCGGGTTCATGTACACAGGTTCCGCTGCCATCCCGATGTCCATCGACGAGGCCCTGGCCGCGCTCGCGGCCCACGACTACGTGGCCGACCGACGGTTGGCCACGGTCGTCTTTCTTTCGCTGAAGCTGGGCCGGCCGCTCTTTCTGGAGGGCGAGCCCGGCACCGGCAAGACCGAGATCGCGCGCACGCTGGCGGCGGCGCTGGGCCGGCCGCTGATCCGGCTGCAGTGCTACGAGGGGCTGGACCTGGCCGGTGCGGCCTATGAGTGGAACTACGCGCGGCAGATGCTCGAGATCCGCCTGGCGGAGTCGGGCGCCAATGCCACGGCCGAAGACCGTGCCGCGCTGGCCTCGCGGCTGTTCTCCGACACCTTCTTGGTCAAGCGGGCGCTGCTCGATGCCATCGACCCGGCGCGTGCCCTGCCGCCGGTGCTGCTGATCGACGAGCTCGACCGCGCGGACGAGCCCTTCGAGGCGTTCTTGCTCGAAGTGCTGTCGGACTTCCAGATCACCATCCCCGAGATGGGCACGGTGAAGGCGATCACGCCGCCGATCGTGGTGCTCACCAGCAACCGCACGCGCGAGATCCACGATGCGGTGAAGCGGCGCTGCCTGTACCACTGGGTGGGCTTCCCCGACGCCGCGCGTGAGCTGGAGATCCTGCGCCGCAAGGTGCCCGGCGCGCCCGAGCGGCTGGCGCGCGAGATCGTGGCCTTTGTGCAGCGGCTGCGCGAGATCGAGCTGTACAAGCTGCCGGGAGTGGCCGAGACCATCGAGTGGACCCGCGCGCTGCGCGAGCTGGACACCATCGTGCTCGATCCCGAGGTGGTGCAGAACACCTTGGGGCTGCTGCTGAAGTATCAGGACGACATCGCGCGGGTCGGCCACGACGAGGTGGCGCGGCTGATCGAGCAGGCGCGCACGGCGGCGGCGTGAGGGGCGGCGTGGGCTTCTACAAGCTCAGCCCGAACGGGGATGGGGCGCAGGCCTTGATCCCCCACCTCCGTTCGGACTGAGCCTGTCGAAGTCCCTTCGAGCAGCATGATCCCCTCTGGCCAAACCCCCGGCCGCCTGGCCGAGAACGTGATGCACTTCGCGCGCGTGCTGCGCAGCGCCGGCCTGCCTGTGGGCACCGACCGCGTGCAGCTCGCATTGCAAGCGCTGCCCGTGGCCGGCCTCGAAGGCAAGGCCGACTTCCACGCCGTGCTCTCGGCCTGCTTCGTCAGCCGCCACGAGCAGCAGACGCTGTTCGACCAGGCCTTCACGCTGTACTGGCGCGACCCCGATCTCGCCGGCCGCATGCGCGCTTTGCTGCTGCCCCGCGTCAACACGAACACCCCGCCGCCGGTGAAGGAAAACCGCCGCCTCGGCGACGCGCTCTTCCCCAGCACCCGCGACGCGCCGGCCAAGGCGCCACCGCCGCCCGAAATCGAGCTCGAAGCCACGCTCACCTCCAGCGCGCAGGAGCGGCTGCAGAAGGCCGATTTCGAAACGATGAGCACGGACGAATTCCGCGAAGCCCTGCGCCTGCTCACCCGCCTGAAGCCCGCGATGGCCCCGCTGCCCACGCGCCGCCGCGAAGCCAGCCCGCGCCCCGGGCGTCTGGACGTGCGCGCCACATTGCGCGCCGCCGGCCGCGTGGGCGGCGACTACCTGCCGCTGCGCCACAGCGCGGTGCGCGAGGTCGTGCCGCCGCTGGTGGTGTTGGCCGACATCTCCGGCTCGATGGCGCGCTACTCGCGCATGCTGCTGCACTTTGCGCACCTGCTCGGCCAGGCCGGGCCGCGCGTGGAGACGTTTGTCTTCGGCACGCGCCTGACGCGCCTCACACCCCTCTTGCGCCAGCGCGACCCCGACGTCGCCGTGGCCCAGTGCACCGCCAACGTCAAGGACTGGTCCGGCGGCACGCGCATCGCCCACAGCCTGCACGACTTCAACCGCCTCTGGGCGCGCCGCGTGCTGGGCTCGCGCGCCACCGTGCTGCTGGTCAGTGACGGCCTCGAGCACGAGGCCGCCGACGATCTGGCCTTCGAGATGGAGCGGCTGCACAAGAGCTGCCGCCGCCTGGTGTGGCTGAACCCGTTGCTGCGCTTCGAGGCCTTCCAGCCCAAGGCGCGCGGCATTCGCGCGATGCTGCCGCACGTGGACGACTTCCGCCCGGTGCACAACCTGGCGAGCCTGGCGCAGCTGGTCGATGCCTTGGCCAAGCCGCCGCCCCAGCGGCGCGTGCCCTCAGCGTAGCGGCCAGCGCAGCAAACCCGTCGCCAGCGCCGTGCCCAGCAGGATGACGGCGCAGCCCACGAGCATGGTGCCGGTGGGCACCTCGCCGAGCGCGACGAAGCCCCACAGCAGCGCGAAGGCGGGGATCAGGAAGGTCACGCTCATCGCGGTGGTCGTGCCGGTGCGGGCGATGAGCCGGAAGAACAGGATGTAGGCCAGCCCCGTGCACAGCACCGACAAGGCGATCGCCGCTGCCCAGGCCGTGGCGCCGGGGTTGATGGCCGGCCACCACACGGCCGCCGGCACGGCCAGTGCCAGTGTGGCGGCGGCCTGGCTGCCGGCGGCCACCGCCAGCGGTGTCGCACCCTGCAGCCAGCGCCGCGAGACATTGCCTCCCAGGCCGTAGAGCAAGGTCGCGCCCAGGCAGGCGGCCACGCCGACGGCGGCGCTGACGCCGTGTTCGCCGGGTCGGAAATCAGCCTTGCCCCAGCTCAGCCCCACCACGCCGGCCAGGCCGATGGCCAGGCCCAGCCAGCGCAGCGGCGTCAGCCGCTCCTTCAGCCACAGCCAGGCGAACAGCGCACCCCAGATCGAGGCCGTGGCGTTGAACACCGACATCAGCGCGGTGCTGAGCACCAGCGCCGACACCGCGTACAGCAGGAAGGGGAACGCCGAGTTGACGATGCCCACGCCGGCGATGGGCACGCCGTGCGTGCGCCAGGCGCCCCCAGCGCCGCGCAGCAGCATCAGCGGCACCAGCAGCGCTGCCGCGCCGGCTACGCGCACGAAGGCCAGCGCCACCGGGCCGAACTCGGCGGCGCCCAGGCGCATGAACAGGAAGCTGGCGCCCCAGATGGCGGCCAGCAGCAGAAGGTCGGCGATGTCGCGGCGTGTCATGCGGGCTTCATGTGGCAGCGGCATGCATCGGCGCGCCCTCCAGCTTGAGCAGCCAGCGCTTGCGATCCAGCCCGCCGGCGTAGCCCGTGAGCGCGCCATCGCGGCCCAGCACGCGGTGGCAGGGCACGATCACGCTCAGCGGGTTGCGCCCGACCGCCGCGCCCACCGCGCGCGCCGCCTGCGGCTTGCCCAGAGCATGAGCGATGGCGCCATAGCCGGTGGTGCCGCCGGCCGGTATGGCCCGCAACTGGCGCCACACCGCCTGCTGCCAGGGCGTGCCGGCGGCATGCAGCGGCAGCGAAAACGCGCGCAGGCTGCCGGCGAAGTAGGCACTCAGTTGCTCGGCGGCCTCGCGCAGCCAGCGCTGGCTGCCGTCCACCGGCACGGCCAGCGCCCCGGGGTGGTGGGCCTGGCCGTCGAACCAGGCGCCGGCCAGGCCCTCGGCGGTGGCGGCCAGGGTCAACGGGCCCAGTGGCGTGGCCAGGCGCGCCTGCGCTTCGAAGGGATGAGCCAGGTGGTGCGGATTCATGTCGGGACCTCGATGTGCTGCCACAGCCGCATCACGGCGTAGGCGCGCCAGGGGCGCCAGGGTTCGGCTTGCGCCAGGAGCTCGGCACGGTCGCGTGTGCCGAGGGCGTTCATCAGGCCGATGTCGGCCACCGGCCAGGCGTCGGGCCAGGCCAGCGCACGCATCGCGATCACCTGTGCCGTCCAGTCGCCGATGCCGGGCAGGGCGACGAGGGTGGCCCGTGTGTCGTCGACCGAGGCGCCGTGCTCGAGCCGCAGCCGGCCCTCGACCAGCGCCTGCGCGAGTGCCTGCAGCGCCTTCACGCGCTGGCGCACGATGCCCAGCGTGCCGATGTCTTCGGCACTCGCCGCCGCGAGGGTGGCCGCGCTCGGGAAGAGGCGCGTCAGGCCCTCGAAGGGCGTGTCGATGGGTTCGCCGAAGCGCTGCACCAGCCGCGCCGCCAGTGTGCGCGCGGCCTTCACCGTGACCTGCTGGCCGAGGATGACGCGGGCCGCCGTCTCGAAGGCGTCCAGCGTGCCCGGCAGGCGCAGGCCCGGGCGCGGCGGCAGCGGCAGTTGCGCCAGCACGGGGTCGATGCGCGCCGGGTCGGCGTCGAGGTCGAAGGCGTGGCGCACGCGGCGGATCACGGCGCCCAGCACCGGGCTCAGGTTGTCGCTGGTGCGCAGCCGAAGCTCGTCGCGCCCCGGTTGGAGCTGCACCTCGATCCAGCCGCGGCGCGGTGCCGTGCCCTCAGCCGCCGGCCAGGCCAGCGTGCGGCGCAACAGGCCGCGCGCCACGTCGACCTGCTCCACGCCTTCGAGCTGCCGCCGCGCGAAGAAGCCGAACAGCGCCTCGGCATCCAGCGGCGGGCGGTAGGCCAGGCGCAGGCCCTGCGCCGCGGTGCCGGCGGGCTTGTCGTGCCGCAACTGCGTGGGCTGCAGCCGGTAGTGCTCGGCAAACGCCGCATTGAAGCGCCGCAGGCTGGCGTAGCCGCTGGCCAGCGCCACCTGGGTGACGGGCAGGGCCGTGTCGGTGAGCAACTGCTTGGCCAGCAAGAGCCGCTGCGTCGTGAGGTAGGCCCCCGGCGAGACGCCATGCGCGGCGGCGAAGATGCGGCGCAGGTGGCGGTCGGTCACGCCCAGGCGATCGGCCACGCGCGGCAGCCGCAGCGGCTCGCCGGCGTGCACGGCCTGCTCGATGGCGCGCGCCGCGGCCTCGGCCAGTGTGGCCGAACTGTCCATGGCCGACAGCCCCGGCGCGATCTCGGGCCGGCACTTCAGGCAGGGCCGAAAGGCGGCTGCCTCGGCACGCTCGCGCGTGGCGAAGAAGCGGCAGTTCTCCAGGCGCGGCGTGCGCACGCGGCACACCGGGCGGCAGTAGATGCCGGTGCTGGTGACGCCCACGAACAGGCGCCCGTCGAAGCGCGCATCGCGGGCCTTGAGCGCGAGGTAGGCCGAGTCGGCGTCGAGGGCAGCATCCGCAAGCATGTTGGCATTGTCGCCACCGGCGCGCCGCCGACTCGCCGTTTCCGGACCTGTCAGTCCGCGGCCACCCGGCCGGCGTTCAATGCGGCGACAGCAGCTTCAGCCCCACGATGCCCAGCACGATGAGCCCCACACAGGCGATGCGCGCCAGGCCCGCCGGCTCGTGGAAGAACACGATGCCGAAGATGAACGCGCCCACCGCGCCGATGCCCACCCACACCGGGTAGGCCGTGCCCGCCGGCAGCAGCTTCATCGCCAGGCCCAGCAGCCAGAAGCTCAGGCCCGCGGCCACCATCGTGGCCACGGCCCAGCTGGGCTTGGTGAAGCCGGCGGAGGCCTTCATCGTCATCACCCACACCACTTCCAGCAGGCCGGCCAGCAGCAGCAGGGTCCAGGCCAGGCCGGGGGTCATGGTCAGCGTCATCGTCGCGGCTCCTTGGGGGTGGGCGTTACATGGACTTGAAGAGGTGCACATAGGCGCGGCTCACCGGCAGCTCCTGCGCGTGGCCCTTGATGCGCAGGTAAAGGCGGCTGGCTTCGTCGCGCCGCGTGCCGGCCAGGTGGCGCAGGTTGACGACGGTGCTGCGGTGCGCCTGCACGAAGTCGGCCGGATCGAGCTGCTGCACCAGCTCGGCGATGGGGCTGCGGATGAGCAGCTCGCGGTCGGCCGTGCGCACGCAGGTGTACTTGTCGTCGGCCTGGAAGAACAGCACGTCTTCCACCGCCACCTGGTGCATCAGCTCGCCCTGGCTGGCGCGCACCCAGCGCAGGCGCTCGGGCTGCTGCGGCGGGTTCGATGCCGCCGGCAGCAGCCGCTGCAGTGCCGCCAGCAGCGGCACGCCGTCGAGCCCGGCCGTGGCCTCGGGCGCGGCCAGCGCTTTCTGCACACGCTGCACCGTGGCCGCCAGGCGCTCGGCCCGGATCGGCTTGAGCACGTAGTCCAGCGCCTCGTGCTCGAAGGCCTGCACCGCGTACTCGTCGTAGGCCGTCACGAAGACCACGCGCGTGCGGCCCTCGATGCCCTGCGCCACCTCCAGGCCCGTGAGGCCGGGCATCTGGATGTCGAGAAAGGCCACGTCAGGCTGCAGCGCCGCGATGCGCTCGGCGGCCTCTTCGCCATGGCGCGCGGTGTGCACGATCTGCAGCCCGGGCCACAGGCGCGCGAGCTCGGCCGCCAGCGCGCGGGCCAGGTGGGGTTCGTCGTCGGCAATCAGGCAGGTGGTCATGGCGTGGCGGGGTGCAAGGGGATGGTGATGCGCGACAGCGTGCCGCGCGGACTGCCGGGCGCCGGCATCACCTCGAGCTGCGCCTCGGGGCCGTAGCGGGCCTTCAGCCGCTCGCGGATGTTGTTCAGCGCCAGGCCGTTGCCCCGGCGCGCGCCGGGCCGCGGCGGGGCGCCCAAGCCGCGGCCGTCGTCCTGCACTTCCAGGCGCAGCGTCGTGCCTTGCAGCTGCGCGCGCACCCACACCGTGCCGCCGTCGACGCTGGGCTCCAGGCCGTGCATCACGGCATTCTCGACCAGCGGCTGCAGCAGCAGCGGCGGCAGTGGGTGGCGGCGCGCCGCCTCGTCGGCGCTGATCTCGAAGCGCAGCCGGTCTTCCATGCGCCCTTGCAGCAGCTGCAGGTAGCTCTGCGCCAGATCGAGCTCCTGCGCCACGGTGCTGTGTTCGCTGCGCATGCTGCCCAGGCTGACGCGCAGGTAGTCGGTGAAGCTGGCCAGCATCTGCTTGGCCTTGGGCAGGTCGTGGTCCATCAGGCTGTGCACGTTGGCCAGCGTGTTGAACAGGAAGTGCGGCTCGATCTGCGCCTGCAGCAGCCGCAGCTGCGCCTCTTGCGCCTGGCGCTTGAGCTGCTCCTCGTACCACTGCTGCCAGGCCCACAGGCCCCAGATCACGCTGGCGAAGACCGAGAAGATGGCCACCGAGATCCAGCTGCGCTGCGGCGCCCAGTCGACGCGGCCGACCCCCGGCAGCTGCCCCAGCACCAGAAAGCCCAACAGCAGGCCCAGCGCCACGCAGGCCATCGAGCTGCCGGCGTAGAACAGGTTCACCCACAGGCCGGGCTCGCCGTTCACCCAGGCGAGGAAGCGGTCGGACGCCAGCCGCTCGATGGCGGTGTAGACGACGTGGAAGACGATGCCGATGATCAGCGAGGTCAGCAGCAGCGGCAGTCCGATCTCGAAGAACTCCCGGCCCGAGGGCACGCGGCCGCTGAACACCACCGCCACCACGATGAGCCCGAGGCCCCAGGCCAGCGACACCAGCCCCGTCATCACCCACATCGCCCACTCGGGCGCGGCGTGCTGGCGGCGCAGCTTGAAGAAGTCCTGGCGGGCCAGGCGCAGGGTGGCGAAGAAGTGCTCCATGGGCCGCCAGTCTAGGCACGGCGGCCTCGTGTGCCGCTGGGGGCGCGACGGATCGACAGCCCGGGCGGCGGATCGACAGCCCGCAGGGCCGCCCTTCCTACAATCGCCCGATTCCGAGCCACCAACCCACTCCCCGCCCATGCGCATCGACCCGAGCATCTTCAAGGCCTACGACATCCGCGGCATCGTCGGCAAGAACGTCGACGAGGCCTTCGCCGAGCACCTGGGCCGCGCCTTCGGCAGCGAAGCGCGTGCTGCCGGCGAGCGTGCCGTGGCCGTGGGCCGCGACGGGCGCCTCTCGGGCCCGGGCCTGACGGCGGCGCTGGTGCGCGGGCTGCAGAGCACCGGCCTCGATGTCGTCGACCTCGGGCCGGTGACCACACCCATGCTGTACTACGTGGCCGCCACGCGCGCCAGGCACGGCTGCACCAGCGGCATCCAGGTCACGGGCAGCCACAACCCGAAGGACTACAACGGTTTCAAGATGGTGATGTCGGGCCGCGCCATCTACGGCGAAGACATCCAGAAGCTCAAGCGCCGCATCGAGGCCGAGGACTACACGGCGGCCAAGGGCCGCAGCGCACGCATGGACATCGGCGCGGAGTACGCCGCGCGCATCGTCGGCGACTGCCGGCTGAGCCGGCCGATGAAGATCGTCGTCGACAGCGGCAACGGCATCCCGGGTGCCAGCGCCCCGGCCATCCTGAAGGCCTTGGGCTGCGAAGTGATCGACCTGTACAGCAAGGTCGACGGCGACTTCCCCAACCACCACCCCGACCCGAGCAAGCCCGAGAACCTGCAGATGCTCAAGGCCGTGGTGCACGCCACCGGCGCCGAGATCGGTCTGGCCTTCGACGGCGACGGCGACCGCCTGGGCGTGGTCACCGCGGGCGGCAACATCATCTATCCCGACCGCCAGATCATGCTGTTCGCGCGCGACATCCTGGCGCGCCACCCGGGCGGCAAGATCATCTTCGACGTGAAGTGCAGCCAGCGCCTGCCGGTGGCCATCCGCGAGGCCGGTGGCGTGCCGGTGCTGTGGAAGACGGGGCACTCGCTGATCAAGGCCAAGCTCAAGGAGCTGAGCGCACCGTTTGCTGGCGAGATGAGCGGGCACCTGTTCTTCGGCGAGCGCTGGTATGGCTTTGATGACGCGATGTACACGGCGGCGCGCCTCTTGGAGATCCTGTCGCGGCACGCCGACCCCAGCGCCTTCCTGGATGCGCTGCCCACGAGCTTCTCGACGCCCGAGCTCAACGTCAGCTGCGCCGAGGGCGAGCACCACGCCGTCGTGGCCGAGCTGCTGGCGCGCGTGGCCGACGGGCGGCTCAAGTTCGAGGGTGGCGAGGTCGGCACGATCGACGGCCTGCGCGTGGACTTCGCCGACGGCTTCGGCCTCATCCGCGCCAGCAACACCACGCCGGTGCTGGTGCTGCGCTTCGAGGGCCACACCGAAAGCGCGCTGCACCGCATCGAAGCCCAGTTCATGCAGGTGCTCAAGAGCGTGAAGCCCGACGCCACGGTGGGCGCCTCGGCGCATTGAACGTGTCCCCCGTTCGGCCTGAGCTTGTCGAAGGGCCGCGCTGAGCTTGCCGAAGCGCCCGATGACCGAAGCCCTGGCCCGCAGGCTCTACGCGCTCGCCCTGAGGCTGCTCACCCCGGCCTACCTGCTGCGCCTGTGGTGGCGCGGCCGCGCCGAGCCGGGCTACCGCACCCACTTCGCCGAACGCCTGGGCTACGGCCCGGCCGAGCCACTCGGCCGCCTGTGGATCCACGCCGTCTCGCTCGGCGAGACCAAGGCCGTCGAGCCGCTGCTCGCTGCGCTGCGCGAGCGCGATCCCGGCTTGCGCCTGCTGCTCACCCACGGCACCGCCACCGGCCGCGACGCCGGCCACGCGCTGCTGCGTGCCGGCGACATCCAGTGCTGGCAGCCCTGGGACACCCCCGGCGCCGTGCGCCGCTTCTTCGCCCGCCACCGGCCGAGCGTGGGCGTGGTGATGGAAACCGAGGTCTGGCCCGTGCTGCTGCACGGAGCCGAGCAAGCCGGCGTGCCGATGCTGCTGGCCAACGCCCGCCTCTCGCCGAAGAGCCAGCGCCAGGGCCAGCGCTTCGCCGCGCTGCTGCACCCGGCGCTCGGCCGCTTCGCCACCGTGCTGGCGCAGACCGAGGCCGACGCCGCGCGGCTGCGCACCAGCGGCGCCGCCACCGTGCAGGTGGCCGGCAACCTGAAGTTCGAGATCGCCCTCAGGCCGGAGCTGCTGCAACGCGGCCGCACCTGGAAGGCGCAGCTTGGGCGGCCCGTGGTGCTGGCGGCCGTCACGCGCGAGGGCGAGGAGGCGGCGCTGCTCGAGGCCTGGCGCACGTCACCGCGCGGTGCGGCGCTGCTGGTCATCGTGCCGCGGCACCCGCAGCGCTTCGACGAGGTGGCGGCGCTCGTCAGCGCCAGCGGCCTGCGCCTGGCGCGGCGCAGCGGCTTTGTGGCCGATGCGCCGACCGTCGCTGATCGCACGGCCGAGGTCTGGCTGGGCGACAGCCTCGGCGAGATGCCGGCCTGGTACGCGCTGGCCGACGTGGCCCTGCTCGGCGGCAGCTTCGCCCCGCTGGGCGGTCAGAACCTCATCGAGGCCGCGGCCTGCGGCTGCCCGCTGCTGATGGGCCCGCACACCTACAACTTCGCGCTCGCGGCCGACCTCGCCCTGACCGCCGGTGCGGCCCGCCGCGTGCCCACGCTGGCGCACGCGGTGGACGAGGCCCTGGCGCTGCTGAACGACGGCCGCGCGCGCGAGACGATGGCCGCCGCCGGCCTGGCCTTCACGGCCGCGCACCGCGGCGCGGCGGCGCGCATGGCCGAAGCCGTGCTGGCGCTGCGCCGGCGCTGATCAGCCGAACAGCGGCAAGCCCCGCAGGCCGGCGCTGCCCGGCAACACGGTGGCGTCCAGCGCCGCACGCGGCACGCGCAGGTGCTCGGCCAGCACGGTGCGGAACACGGCCCGCAGGTCAGTGGTGACGCGCAGGTCGCGGCCCTCGAAGCGCTGTGCCTTCGCCAGGCCCGGCCAGTCGGCCAGCACGCGGCCGCCGCGCACCGCGCCGCCCAGCACGAAGGCGGCGCCGCCGGTGCCGTGGTCGGTGCCCAGCGTGCCGTTGACAGCCACCTCACGGCCGAACTCGGTGGCCACGATGACCACCGTGCGCGCCCAGGTGCCGCCCTCCTGCAACCCGCTGCGCAGCGCGTCCATCGCGGCGTCGAGCGTGCGCAGGTTGTTGCTGGTGGCGCCGTTGGGCGCGCCCTGGTTGGCGTGGGAGTCCCAGCCGCCCAGCTCGAGCACCGCGATGGTGGAACCGCGCTGCAGGAACTCGGCGGCCTTGCCAGCCAGCGCCACGGCGGCGCGGCGGCCGCCTCCGGTGGCCATGGCCCCCAGGCTCATTCCCGCCATGTCGGGGTCGTCGCGCAGGCCGCGGGCACGGGCCAGGGCGGTGGCCAGTGCGGCATCGCCCTGCCACATCGTCGACAGGCGGGCCACGAGGTCGGCGTCGGGCGAGGGCAGCGTCGATGGCGCCCAGGTGTCCACCGACGCCGCGCCGCGCAGCACCAGCGGCACGGCGGTGTCCAGTGCCACGGCGCGGCTGCCGGCCACGTGCGGCAGCGCGCGCGCCAGCCAGCCGGTGGCCAGCTCGTGCGGCTTGACGCCGCCGTGCTCGAGCACGTTCTGCGCGTCGAAGTGGCTGCGCTCGCGGTAGGGCAGGCCAGTGGCGTGCAACACCAGCAGTTCGCCGCGGCCGTGCATCGCGTGCAGCTGCGGCAGCAACGGGTGCAGCGCAAACGGGCCGTCGAGCGGCCGCGGCGCGGCGTCGAAGGCCTCGAAGCGGCCGAGCGGGCCGCGGGCCTCGGCAAAGGCCGGGTCGCCGGGCACGGGCACGGCTGTGAGGCCGTCGAGCCCGCCGCGCAGGATGACGAACACGAAGCGCGGCGCGTCGGCCGCGGTGGCGAGCGTGGGCGCGACGGCGAGCGAAGCGCCGGCCAGCAGCAACTGGCGTCGGGTGGGGTGCATCGTCGGCTCCTCTTTCAGCGGCGCTGGAATTCGGGCGCCAGCAGCAGCAGCGCCAGCGCTTGCGGGCCGTCGGCGGCGCGCTGGATCTGTTGCCGCGTGGTGTCGCTCAGCAGCGGGCCCAGGCTGGCCTCGGCCAGTGCGCGGGCATCGGTGCGGCGGCCCACGCGATCGGCCACGCGCGTGGCCCATTCGACGCGTTTCCACACCGCATCGGGGCCCAGCCACTCCTCGGCGCGGTCGGGCCAGCCGGCGGGCGAGGGCGCGGCCTGCACGCGCTGGCCCAGCGTCGAGATGGCGCCATCGGGCTGGCGCTGGAAGGCGGCGTCGCCCCACTGCAGCAGGCGCGCGGTGGTGACGACGAACTCCTCCGGCGTCTTGAGCTTGGCTGGCTGCGGCTGCCAGGCCTCGGGGGCGAGCACGAGTGCGCGCGTGACGGCGGCCAGGTCGCCATCGCTGGCGCGCCAGACCTCGACGAGCCGCGCCACCAGCGCCGGCGGCGGCTCGTCGGCCACCAGGTGGCGCGCGAGCTTGCTGCAGACGAAGCGCGCCGTGGCCGGGTGCGCGGCGAGGTCACGCAACACGAGCGTCAGCGCCTCGGGGCCTTCGGGGTAGCGCTTGCCGAGCACGGTCTTGGGGCCGGGCTGGTGCCAGGCGGGGTCGAAGCGCGTGCCGGGCTCGGCGTCGGCCAGCGCCACGCGCCAGCCGGTGAGCACGCGCGCGAACTCGGTGACGTCGGCCTGCGTGTAGCCCGAGCCGACCCCCAGCGTGTGCAACTCGAGGATCTCGCGCGCCAGGTTCTCGTTCAGGCCGCTGACGCGCGGCGTGCCGCCGTCGCGGCCGGCGCGCCGCGCCAGGCGCTGCACGAGGGCCGAATCGGGGCCGGCGGATTGGTCGTTGTCGAGGTAGCGCAGCATGCCCGGGTGCGTGGCTGCGGCCATCAGCAGCGTCTCGAAGCGGCCGCCGATATGCGGGCGGATGGCCTCGCGCTCGAAGGCGCCGACGATGCCGCGCGCGCTGGCCTTGGCCATGCTCACCGTGAAGTGGTTGGCCCAGAACAGGGCCAGCCGTTCGTTGAAGGACCGCTTGCTGGTGGCGGCCGTGACGAGCCGCGCGCGCACGTCGCTGGTGACGAGATCACGGAAGTGGGCGACGAACACCTCCTCGCTGCTGCGGCCGTCGACCATGGCCGGCGCTGCGACGGCCATTCCTGGTGATGCCGGCGGCGGCGCACGCCGGGCTTCGCGCTGCTCGCGCAGGAAGCGGGCATACACGCGCGTGGCCTCGGCGCCGCTGGCCAGGCCGCTGCCCTGTTGCGGCTCGGCCGGGCCGATCTGCTGCAGCAGCCAGCCGGCTGCATCTGCGCCAATGGGCGCCAGCGTGGGCTCGCCCAGCCCGAAGCGGTGGGCGGCGATCGCGGCGGCTTGTTCGGGGCTGTGAGATTGGGCCAAGCGTTTCACTCCTCAAGAACCGGCTCTCGGACCCGGAGTGTGCCCCTGCGGCAGGTGACGCTGCATGAGCGCCACGTGAAGAAGTGTCAGCGCGCCAGCAGCCGGTTCACCGATTCGACATCGGCCGTGCCCAGCTGCCCGCTGGCCTGGCGCAGGCGCAGCGTGGCCAGCAGCACGTCGTAGCGTGCCTTGGCGAGATCGCGCTGCGTCGTCACGAGCTGGCTCTGGGCGTTCAGCACGTCGAGGTTGACGCGCACGCCGACGCGGTAGCCGAGTTGCGTGGACTCGAGCGCCAGCTTGCTGGACGCCTCGGCGGCCTCGAGTGCCTTCACCTGCGCCAGCACCGACTGCAGCCCGAAAAAGGCCTGCCGCGTGCCGAGCGCAACGCCGCGGCGCGCGCCGTCGAGCTGGTTGCGCGACTGGTCTTCGAGCGCCAGCGTTTCCTTGATGCGGTTCTGCGTGGCGCCGCCGGTGAAGAGGGGCATGTTGAACTGCAGGCCGAGGCTGGCCACCGTGTTGGTGCCGGTGCTGCGGTTCAGCGCCTCGAGGCCGCCGCGGCCGTTGCTGCCGCTGACCGAGGCCACCGCGTCCAGCGTCGGCTTTTCGGCGGCGCGCGCCTTTTCGGTTTCGAGCGTGGCCACGTCCAGGCCCACACGCGCGCGGCGGATGGCGGGGTGGTTCTGGTCGCCAGCCGTGACCCAGAGCTCGGCGTCGGCCGGCACCGGGCCGGGCAGCTCCACCGGCACCACCAGCGGCCTGGGCGCCACGTTGGAGCGGCCCACCAGCTGGTCGAGTGCGACGCGTTTGGTGCGCAGGTCGTTGTCGGCGGCGATCTCCTGGGCGCTGGCCAGGTCGAAGCGGGCCTGGGCTTCGCGCGTGTCGGTGATGGTGGCGGTGCCGACCTCGAAGTTGCGCTTGGCCGAGGCCAGCTGCTCGGTGATGAAGGTCTTGTTGGCACGCACCGCGCCGAGCGCGTTTTCGGCCGTCAGCACATCGAAGTAGGCCTGCGAGACGCGGATGATCAGGTCCTGCCCGGCGGCATCGAGCTCGGCCTTGGACAGCTCCAGCGCCTTGCGCGCCTGCGCCTGCGAGGCGGCGTTGCTGCGGTTGAACAGCGGGTAGCGGCCGTTGACACCGCCCTGCAGCGTGGTGGCCTGGATGGTGTTCGGCGCGCGGCTGGCGTCGGTGACCGAGGTGCCCGCACTGGCGCTGAGCGCCGCCGTCGGGCGCGTGAGCGCATCGGCCTGCGCGCTGCGGAACTCGGCGCTTTGCGCGGCGGCCTGCGCGGCGCGGAAGGTGGCGTCGTAGCTGCGGGCGGCCTCGACCAGCTCCTGCAGGTTCTGCGCGGCAGCCAGGCCGGGCAGGGCGGAGACGATCGCGGCGGCCAGCAGAGCCAGGGCCGGGCGCGTCAGCAAGCGGGAGCGGGACATTCAGCTTTCCTCTGGGGTGTTCAATAGCGCGGCACGGCCGGGTCGACGAGCGCCGACCAGGCGTCGATGCCGCCGTCGAGGTTATAGGCGTGGGCCCAGCCCTGCCGCTGCAGGAATGCGACGACCTGCGCGCTGCGCACGCCGTGATGGCAGATACAGACGACGGGCTGCGCCGGGTCGAGCTCGGCCAGGCGGCCGGGGATCTCGTGCATCGGCACGTGGCGCAGCGGCAGCTCGGGCAGCTCGACGCGCGCCAGCGCCAGCTCCCAGGGCTCGCGCACGTCGAGCAGCACCGCGCCGGGCGTGGCCTCGGCAAAGGCCTGGAGCTGGTTCACCTGCAGGGCGAGCATCGGGCTTGTGGGTTCAGAAGGCTTCAGAAGCTGAAGCGCGTGGGCTCGGCAAAGCCCTCGAGCCGCGACGCCACGGTGTCGAAGAGATCGGTCTGCGCCCAGGCGGCCTCGCCGGTGCGGGTGTACAGGCGCGCCCGCATCACCGGCTCGGCGCCGACCACGGCCACCAGCCGGCCACCGGGCTTGAGCTGCTGCAGCAGCGCCGCCGGCACATCGGCCACCGAGCCCGACAGCACGATGGCGTCGAAGGGCGCCTCGGCCGGCAGGCCGCGGGCGCCGTCGGCCGCGCTGCAATCGACGACGCGCACGTTCGACAGCCCGGCGCGGGCCAGGTTCTGGCGCGCGGCCGCGGCCAGCTCGGGCCGGCATTCGAGTGAGGTGACCTTCTGCGCGCGGTGCCCGAGCAGCGCCGCCATGAAGCCGCTGCCGGCGCCGATTTCGAGCACCGACTCGTGGCGCTGCACCTGCAGCGCCTGCAGCAGGCGCGCCTCGACCTTGGGCTCGAGCATCGCCGGCCCGTGGGGCTGCCCGGGCAGCAGCGGCACCTGCGTGTCGACGAAGGCCAGCGCCTTGTGGGCGCTGGGCACGAAGTCTTCGCGCCGCACCGCGGCCAGCAGCGCCAGCACCTGGGCGTCGAGCACGTCCCAGGGGCGGATCTGCTGCTCGATCATGTTGAAGCGGGCGAGTTCGGTCTTCATGTTGATACGGTGTACGGTATGTTGCCACACGGCCCGCGGATTCTAGGCGGCGGTCTTGACGGGGCCCTTGCGGTGCGTCTTGGCAGGGGGTTCGTCGGGCCGCACCTGCAGCCCGCGCAGCACGAGGTCGAGGTGGGTCTTGAGCATCAGCTCCGGGTCCATCTCGGCCGTGCCGTGCACCGGGCAGCAGCCGAACGAGTGGCGGTGGATGGCCATGAAGATCAGCGGCGCGATCAGCGCCAGAGAGACCTCGTGCGTGGGCATCGGCCGGAACTCGCCGCGAGCCACGCCGCGCTCGACGCAGCCGCCGAACAGGCGGTCGGCCGGCACCATCACCTCGTCGGCGTAGAACTGCGCCAGCTCGGGGAAGTTGCGCACCTCGGCCAGGATGACCTTGTGGATGCCGGCCGCCGGCGTGTTGCCGAAACGCTCCCACCAGGTCTGGATCAGCAGGGCCAGCAGGTCGGCGCTGCTGCCCTCATAAGAGCCCGCCACCTCCAGGCCCTCGGCGATCAGGCTCGACAGGTTGCGCCGGACCACGGCCTTGAACAGCTCTTCCTTGCTCGGGTAGTACAGGTACAGCGTGCCCTTGGACACGCCGGCGCGCTTGGCCACCTCTTCGGCGCGGGTGGCGGCGAAGCCCTTCTCGACGAACAGCGCCAGCGCGGCGTCGAGCAGTTCCTGCGGCCGCGCTTCCTTGCGGCGCTGGCGCACGCCAGCGTCGGCCAGGCACTCGGCGTCGGCGACGGCAGCTTCGGAGAGAACGTCGGGGGGCATGGATTTAATGACCGATTGGTCAGTAATGGTAGGCCCGGGGTGGGGGCCGGTCAAGGTGAGGCGGATGCCACGTGCGGCGCGGCGAGCGAAGCCGGGCCGGCCCCGGGCGCTGACTATGATCCGCCGCCCCCTGCAACGCCGCCCCGTGCCGGCCCCGCGCCTTGGACTTCATCCTGCTGCTGAAAGCCGCCCTGATGGGCGTGGTCGAGGGACTCACCGAGTTCCTGCCGATCTCGTCGACCGGCCACCTGATCATCGTCGGCGACCTGATCGACTTCACCGGCGAGAAGGCCAAGGTCTTCGGCATCTTCATCCAGACCGGCGCGATGCTGGCGCTGATCTGGGAGTACCGCCAGCGCCTGGGTGACGCCGTGCGCGGCGTCGCCTCCAAGCCCGATGCGCAGCGCTTCTGGATCAACATCGGCGTGGCCTTCGTGCCGGCGGCGGTGCTGGGCTACCTGTTCGGCGGCCTCATCAAGGCGCAGTTGCTGAAGCCGGTGCCGGTGGCCATTGCGCTGATCGTCGGCGGGCTGATCATCCTGTGGGTCGAGGCCTGGCACCGGCGCAAGTACGGCGACCGCGACCTCGAAGGCGCGCGCCGCGCCCGTGTCGAGACCGTGGACGAGCTCACGCCGGTCGATGCCCTCAAGCTCGGCCTGCTGCAGTGCCTGGCGCTGATCCCGGGCACCAGCCGCTCGGGGGCCACCATCATCGGCGGCATGGTGCTGGGCTTCTCGCGCAAGTGCGCCACCGAGTTCAGCTTCTTCCTCGGCATCCCCACGCTGATGGCGGCGGGTGCGTACTCGCTCTACAAGCAGCGCCACGACCTGAGCCTGGCCGACCTGCCCACCTTCGCCGTCGGGCTGGTGTTCGCCTTCTTCAGCGCGCTGCTGTGCATCCGCTGGCTCATCCGCTACGTCAGCACGCACGACTTCACGGTGTTCGCCTGGTACCGCATCGTGTTCGGCCTGGTGGTGCTGGGCACCGCCTACACCGGGCTGGTGAGCTGGACGATCTGAAGCTGAGATTCAGCGACGTGTGAACACCAGGTCCCAGACGCCGTGGCCCAGGCGCTCGCCGCGGGTCTCGAAGCGGCTCGTCGCGCGCCAGGGTGGGCGCGGCGCGTAGCCCTCGGCGGTGTTGGCCAGCCCGGGCTCGGCCGACAGCACCGAGAGCATCTGCTCGGCGTAGTCGTGCCAGTCGGTGGCGCAATGCAGCACGCCGCCCGGCTGCAGGTGCGGCAGCAGCGCGGCCACGAAGCCGGGTTGGATGAGGCGCCGCTTGTGGTGGCGCTTCTTGTGCCAGGGATCGGGGAACCAGATGTGCACGGCAGCCAGAGAGGCCGGCGGCACCATCTCGCGCAGCACCTCCACCGCGTCGTGCTGGATGATGCGCACGTTGGTGAGCTGCTGCTCGCCCACCAGCTTGAGCAGCGCACCGACGCCGGGCGGGTGCACCTCCAGACCGAGCAAGTCGTGCTGCGGGTGCTGCGCGGCGTAGGCAGCGCTGGCGTGGCCCATGCCGAAGCCGATCTCCAGCACGCGCGGGGCCTGGCGGCCGAAGATGGCGCTGAAGTCGAGCGCCTGCCCCAGCGTGTAGGGCAGCAGGAAGCGCGGGCCGAGGTCGGCCAGCGCGCGCTGCTGGCCCGGGCCCATGCGGCCGGCGCGCAAGACGAAGCTGCGGATCGGGCGCTGCAGCGGGTGCGGGCTCGCTCCGGGTTCGGGCGGCGATGCGGGCGGCGGGGCTTCGGCAGTCACGGCGAGAGGCGTAAAAGGTCGCGGATTGTGCCCGCGGCAGGGCGGCGGGCGGCAGCGCGCCGCTAGCATCCGCAGCCGCATGAATCCACGCACGCACCTCGGGCTCGCGCCCTTGCTCCTGGCCTTGTCGGCGGCCCCAGCGGCCGCCGCACCGGCTGATGCGGCCGGCGCGGCCGCGCCGGCGGTCCCGGCCGCATCGGCCGCACCGCTGGCGGCGGCGCCGGTGGCCTCGGCGGCTGCAGCGGCGCCCGTGGCACCGCCGCCGCCGCCACCGCCTGCGGCCTTCCAGGGCCTGCCCTGGGGCGCAGACGAAGCGCAGATCGCCGCCCGCTTCGGCACCCGCCTGGAGCCCGCGTCCTGCGACGCCGCCGCGCGCGCGGCGGCGCTGCGCCTGGGCGAGCTGTGTGAATCGCCGACCGTGCCGCGCTACGAGGTGGCCGGCGTGCCCTTCGTGCTGAAGCTGCACCTCGACGCCACCGATCGCCGCCTGGTGCGCGTGAGCCTGAGCCACAGCGCCGAGACCGGCCGGCTCGACGAGCCGCGCTGGACCGAACACCACCGCGTCATGCGCCGGCTGCTGTCGCAGCGCTACGGCGGCCCGGAGTTCACCGACCTGCAGCACGAGGCCGGCGCCAGCACCGCGGTGGCGCGCTGGCGCACCGGGCCGGCGCTGATCGACCTGAGCTCGAGCTTCCAGCCCCGCAGCACCGGCACGCCGGCGCGCGAGCAGATCCTGATCACCTACCAGAGCCCGTTCCACGGCGAGGCCTCGAAGCTGTAGCCGTGCTGCGGCGCGCCGTCTCCGGCGCTACACTCGCGCGCCGCGGCGGGTGTAGTTCAATGGCAGAACGGCAGCTTCCCAAGCTTCATACAGGGGTTCGATTCCCCTCACCCGCTCCACGAACGCCGCCACGAAGCCCGCCCCGCGCGGGCTTCGTCGTTTCAGGGCCGGGCGGCGCTCACCGCGGCCAGCGTCGCGCGGGCCGGCTCCAGCCAGCGCGGCTCGGCAGCCTCGGCGCGGCTCAGGGCGCGGCGCGCGTCCTGGCGGGCGGCCTCGAGCTCACCCAGCGCCCAGTGCACCCGCGCCAGGTTGTTCCAGGCCGCGGCGCTGTCGTGGCGCAGCGCGGCGGTCTCGAAGGCCGCGGCGGCGCCGGGCAGGTCGTGCGCCGCATGACGGCTGTTGCCCAGGCCCATCACGGCCGCCAGGTTGCCGGGCCAGCGCGCCAGCAGCGCGGTGTAGGCAAGTGCTGCGTCGGCCGCCGCGGCCACGCGCTCGAAACCCACGGCGGCATCGACCGCATCGGCCTCGGCGGCCGTGGTCGGCAGGCGCCCCGGCGGCAGCACCACCGCCGCCCAGTGGCCGCCGCGCGCCCAGGTGAACTCGAAGGTGCGCCAGCTGAACACATCCCGCTCGACGGGGCCGCTGCGCAGGGTGAACTCGCGCGCCTCGCGGTCGTGGCCCACGAGCACGGCGTAGTGCCACACCGGGCTCATCGCCAGCCCGAGGTTCAGGAAGACGACGACGGCGTGGCCTGCGGCGAGCTCCTGCACGAGCGCGCTCAGCTGCCCCGGCACGCGCGTGGCCAGCGCGCCATGCCGGCGCGCGCCCGCGAGCAGCTCGAGCTGCAGCGTGCCGTCCCGCGCAGGCAGGAAGACCTGGCGCCCGAGTTGATCGACATCGACGGCGATGCCGACATGCCCGAGCGCCATCGCGAGCGTGGCCGGGCCGCAGTGCAGTGGCGTCTGCGGCACGAAGGGCACGTCGCGCAGTTCCACCTGCGGCGGCACGCCCGCAGGCCAGGCGCCGTCGAGCGCCTGTGTCTGCGGCGGATCGGCCAGGCTGGCGCAGCCGCCGAGCCCGCCGAGTGCGCCGAGTGCGCCGATGGCACCGAACGTCGCCGTGCCGCCGAGCGCCGTCAGCAGTCGGCGACGCCCGCCGTTCATCGGCGCCTCAGCGCACCGAGCGCGTGAACGGGAACACCTTCGTGAAGCCGAGGATGTCGGTGACGAGCAGCACGATGAACACGGTGAAGACGATGCCGAGGATGTCGGCGCCGGCCGGGGCCTTGTCGATGCGGGCCATCAGCTCGGCGGCCTCGGCGTCGGTGAGCGCGGCGATGCGCACACGCAGGTCGTCGGCCGAGACGCCGCGCTCGCGCAGGCGTTCGGCCAGATCGGCGCGGTCCAGCGTGGCCAGCAGGCGCGCGTGGTCACCCTGCACGGCGGCCGCCACGGGTGCAGCGCCTGCAGCCACCTGCTCGGTACGGATGAGTCCGCTGTCGCCCTGCGCAGCCGGCTGCGCGTACAGCGGCAGGGTCGAGAGGGTCAGGATGGCGGCCACGGTGGTGGCGATGAGGCGGCGGATGAAGGGCATGGCGTGCTCCTGACAATGGAGCAATGATGGTACGGCCGCTGTAGGGCCTGCCGTCTGTGCGCTGACGCCTTGCTGCATCATCGCCGGATGGTCGACGGCGAAACCCTTACCCTGCAGGTGCTCGGCTCGGACGGCACGGCCTCCTGGTGCTGCGAGCGGCTGGCCGCGCTGTGCGCCCTGGGCTGGGAGGCCTACGACACCCCCCGCCACGGGGCCAGCGCCGACGCCGTGCTGTGGCGCGCACCCGACACGGCAGCGCTGGCGGACCTGTGCCGCCACCCGGCGCTGGCGTCGATGGCGCATGACAGCGCGCTCGTCGTGCACACCGACGGCGAAGCCGTTGCCGAAGAGACCGCCTTGTTGCGCCTCGGCACCGAGGCCGTGCTGCTGGCCGACGACGCGCGGGCCACCGCGCGGGCGCTGCGCCAGGCGGTGTGGCGCAAGCGCGTCGAGCAGGCGGCGCGTACCGCCTACGCCACCGATCTGGCCACCGGCCTGCCGCACCAGGCGCAGCTGCTCGAGCACATGACGCAGCTGCTGGCGCTGCGCGAGCGCGAGCCGGCGCCGATGGTGCTGCTGGTGCTGCGCGTCGACGGCTTCGCGCGGGCCGCGCAGCGCCTGGGCGCCGAGGCCGGCAACGTGCTGCGGCGCAAGGTGGCGGTGCGGCTGCGCGGCGGCCTGCGTGCCAGCGACGTAGTGGCCTCGATCACCCCCGAGGCCTTCGGCGTGCTGCTGGGCCGGCTCGAAAGCAAGAACGACGGCGAGCGCGTGGCCGCCAAGCTGGTGAAGGCGCTGGAGCTGCCGCTCTCGGTGGCCGGGCAGCCCTGCCGCGTGGTGGCGCACGTCGGTCTGGCGCTGTACCCGGACCATGGCAAGGACGCGCAAGCCTTGTTGCAGCGTGCATCGGCGCAGGCGGCCTCGGTGGTGACGGTCGGCCCCAAGGGCCTGGGTGCCACCGTGCACCGGCTCGGGGGGCCGGCTGCCAACGACAACGCCTGAGCATGGCGCGCCTGATGAAGAGGCCTGGGTGGGTCGGTGCCGCGCTGCTGGCCGCCGCGGAAGCGACGGCGCAGACCGCCAGCGCGGTCGAGCCCGAGGCCGCTGAGCCCGGGCCCGTGGCCGCGGAGCCGGCACGCCGCTGGGCCGCCGCAGCCGGTGCGGTGGTCAGCGTCGGCCCCGAGTTCGCGGGCGCGTCGCGCATCGGCGTCAATCTGCAGCCCGGCTTCGCCGTGCGCTGGGGCCGTGTCAGCCTGGCCAGCCGCAGCGCCTTTGCCGTGCGCAGCGAGGGCGCCGCGGCCCAGGGCGGCTTGCGGGTGGAACTCGTGCGCAGCGCGCGCTGGCGTTCCAGCCTCGGGCTGCGCTGGGACAGCGGCCGCGACGAAGGCGCGAGCGAAGACCTGCGCGGCCTGGGCGACGTGCGCGGCACGCTGCGCATGCGCCTGTCGCTGGGCTACCGTTTCGACGGCGGCTGGCGCGCCGGCAGTGCGCTGACCACCGACGCACTGGGCCGCGGCGGTGGCTGGCAAGGCGAAGTCAACGCCGGCCGCGACTGGCGCCTCTCGCCCGCCACCACCGTGGGCGCCGGCGTCTCGGTGGGCTTCGGCGGCAGCCGCTGGCAGCAGAACTACTTCGGCATCACGCCCGAGCAGTCGGCCAACAGCGGCTACGCCGCCTACACGCCCGGCGCGGGGCTGCGCGATGTGGGCCTGTCGCTCGGCGGTCGCACCGAGCTTGGCAGCCGCTGGGCGGTGTTCTACGGCAGCAGCGTGTCGCGCCTGGTGGGCCCTTCGGCGGCCAGCCCGCTGGTGCGCGAGCGCAACGGCTGGGGCCTGAGCCTCGGCGTGGTGCGCAGGCTCTGAGCGATGACTGGCTTGCCGACACGCGAGCCCGGTGCGCTGCCGCTGTGGCCGCTGGCCCTGGTGGCCGGCCTGCTGCCGCTGGTGGCCACGGTGCTGGCGGCCAGCCTGTCGATGCAGCAAGGCCTGGTGCCGACCTGCAACCCCTTCTGGGACGGCTGCACCTCGATCAGCCGCGCCGCCCGCTACGAGCTGCCCAACATCCTGTTCCGCGCCCTGATGCTGCCGGCGGCCACCTTGCAGGCGCTGGTGTGGGTGGCGGTGGCGCGCTGGCTGATGCAGTGCGGCGCGGCCGGCCGCGGCGTGGCCTGGATCGCGCCCTTGGGCGTGGTGGCCGGCATCGCGCTGGTGGTCTACGGCAGCTTCCTCGGCACCGAGGGCCCCATCTCCCGCTGGCTGCGCCAGTACGGCACCGTGGTCTATTTCGGCTTCACCTGCCTGAACCTGCTGCTCACCGGCAACGCCGTGCAGGCGCTGGTGCGCGTGCGGCGGCTGTTCATGCCGCGCTGGCTGGAGCACGCGATGGTGGCGCTGGCCAGCACGCTGGTGCTGCTGGGCCTGGGCAACGCCCTCGTCGCCGCGGCCTTTGGCGAGCCGCTGAAGGGGCGGGTGGAAAACGTCACCGAGTGGTGGGGCGCGCTGATCTTCGTGCTCGGCTTCTGCGCCATCGCCGCCATGTGGTGGCGCGAACGTGTGCTGCTGCGGCTCGGGGTCAGTCCGCGTTGATCGCCGCCGCGCCGGGATGCCCAATGCAGGCCTTGCCGACACGCCACGCCAGGACGAATCGATGAATCCTTTCCGCCACCTGCTCAAGGCCCGCGGCGCGCGTGCGCCGATCGGCACCTGGATCTCCAGCGCCAGCCCGCTGGTGGCCGAGGCCCTGGGCCACGCCGGCTTCGACTGGGGCGTGGTCGACATGGAGCACGCCCCGGCCGACCTGATGGAGGTGGTGCACCTGCTGCAGGCCGTGGGCAACACGAAGATGGTGCCGGTGGTGCGCGTGCCCTGGAACGAGGCCGTGGTGGTGAAGCGTGTGCTCGATGCCGGCGCGCAGACGGTGATGTTCCCGTTCGTGCAAAGCGCCGAAGAGGCCGCGCACGCGGTGGCCGCCACGCGCTACCCGCCCGAGGGCGTGCGAGGCATGGCGGGTGCGACACGCGCCTCGCGCTTCGGCACCACGCCCGACTACCTGCGCCATGCCAACAAGGGGCTGGCGGTGATCGTGCAGCTCGAGACGCCGCACGCGCTGGCGCAGCTCGAGGCCATCGCGGCGGTGCCCGGCGTGGACGCGCTCTTCATCGGCCCGGCCGACCTGTCGGCCTCGATGGGCCATGTCGGCCACTTCACGCACCCGGCGGTGATGGCCGCGATGACCGACGCCGCGCGTCGCGCCAAGGCGCGGGGCGTGCCCATCGGCACGCTGGGCGCCACCGCCGAGGCCGCCACGCGCTACCGCGCGATGGGCTTCGAGTTCATGGCCGTGGGCACCGACCTGGGCCTGTTGATGCAGGGCGCGGGTGCGGCGATCCGCGCGCTGCGTGCGGCGGACGACGACGCCGGCCACGTGCACACGCTGAGCGAGGGCACCAGGACCGACCGCGCCTGAGCTGACACCGAACCGCCGAGATGAGAGACTTCGGCCCTGGCTGATCGCTGTTGGTGTACACGGTCGGTGTGAAGTCCAAACGGGAGGTGGAACGATGAAGACGTGGGTTCAATGTCTGGCGGCGCTGCTGATGGCGTGGGCCTCGGTCGGCGTGCTGGCGCAACCCAAGATTGGCGCGATCGGCGTCTATTCCTTTCTGGGGGATGGCGTCGACATCACGTCTGCCGATGACAAGCCTCGCGACACCCGCATCGAGGCGACCTCTCGAGAGACGCTGGATTTCAAGAACATCGGCTTCGATCTGATCGCCTTGCGGGTAGCCAGGGCCGCACTGCAGCGACAACATCCCGAGGCGCGGATCCTGCTGTACCGAGCGCCGACCTCGATGTCCACCGACGAGCAGCGCAAGATCGCAGCCGGCGCAGCCAAGGCCGAGTTGCCGGGATGGATGGTCAAGACGATCGAGGAGGGCCGGCTGACCCATCTGCTCATCATCACGCGCAATCGCGGCGCGATGGGTGCCCGGACAGGCGATGGCGACACCATCGGCCGCGGCCAGGTCGACGGCATCGGCTTCTACCTCGACACGCTGTACACGATCAGGAACTCCTCGACCGGTGCACTGTCGACGGGCTTGCTGGCCCCCTACACGCAGATCAAGGTGCAGTTGATGGATGCCATGAGTGGCGACATCGTGGCCGCTTACGACATCCGCGATTCCTTCGCCTACGGCTCGCCCGACACGCAGGCGAAGGCTGATCCCTGGAACTTCATGCCGATCGAGCAGAAGATCAAGGTGCTGCGCGACATGGTGGAGCAGGGTGTGCAGCGGGCGATGCCCGACATTCTGGGCAAGCGCTGAGCCGCTCCTGCAGCCTGATGGCTGTGCAGGTGCCGAAGCTCGCCGCCGGTACCTTCAGCGTGTGATGTCCCCGAGGCAGAGGTACTTCAGCTCGACGTAGTCGTCCATGCCCTGGCGCGCGCCCTCGCGGCCGAGGCCGCTCTGCTTGACGCCGCCGAACGGCACCTCTGCCGTGCTGATGAGCCCGGTGTTGATGCCCACCATGCCGTACTCCAGCGCCTCGGCGACGCGGAACACGCGGCCGATGTCGCGGCTGTAGAAGTAGCTCGCCAGGCCGAACTCGGTGGCGTTGGCCAGCTCGATGGCCTCGGCCTCGGTCTCGAACCGGAACACCGGCGCCACCGGGCCGAAGGTTTCTTCCTTCGCGCAGCGCATCTCGGCCGTCACGCCGGCCAGCACCGTGGGCGTGAAGAAGTTCGCGCGGCCCTCCCGCGCCGCGCCGCCGGTGACGACGCGCGCGCCCTTGGCCAGCGCGTCGGCCACGTGCTCCTGCACCTTGGCCATCGCGGCCTCGTCGATCAGCGGGCCCACGGCCACGCCGGGCTCGAAGCCGTTGCCCATCTTCAGCGCCGCCGCGCGTGCGGCCAGCTTCTCCACGAACACGTCGTGCACACCGGCCTGCACGTACAGGCGGTTGGCGCAGACGCAGGTCTGCCCGGCGTTGCGGTACTTGCTGGCGATGGCGCCCTCGACGGCGGCGTCGATGTCGGCGTCGTCGAAGACGATGAAGGGTGCGTTGCCGCCGAGCTCCAGGCTCAGCTTCTTCACCGTGCCCGCGCACTGCCGCATCAGGATGCGGCCGACCTCGGTGCTGCCGGTGAAGGACAGGTGGCGCACGACATCGCTGGTGCACAGCACCTGGCCGATGTCGATGGAGCGCGCCGCGTCGGCCGGCAGCAGGTTCAGCACGCCGGCGGGCATGCCGGCACGCTGCGCCAGTTCGGCCAGGGCCAGCGCCGACAGGGGCGTTTGCTCGGCCGGCTTGATGACCACCGGGCAGCCCGCCGCCAGCGCCGGCGCCACCTTGCGCGTGATCATCGCGATCGGAAAGTTCCACGGCGTGATCGCCGCGCACACGCCGATGGGCTGCTTCAGCACCAGGTAGCGCTTGTTGGCATCGGTGCTCGGGATCGTCTCGCCATAGAGCCGCCGGCCTTCTTCGGCGAACCACTCGATGAAGCTGGCGCCGTAGACCACCTCGCCGCGCGCCTCGGCCAGCGGCTTGCCCTGCTCGGCGGTCATCAGGCGCGCCAGATCGTCGGCGTGCTGCACGATGAGCTGGAACCAGCGCATCAGCACCGCATGGCGCTCCTTGGCCGTGCGCGCGCGCCACAGCGGCCAGGCGCGCTCGGCGGCGCTGATGGCCGCGGCGGCCTCCACCGCGCCGCAGTTGGCCACCTGTGCGAGCTCGGCGCCGGTGGCGGGGTCGGTCACCGCGAAGCGGGCGCTGCTGTCGTTGGCGCTGAGCCACTCGCCGCCGATCAGGGCTTCGGTGCGCAGCAGGCCGGGGTCGGCGAGCAGGGCCAGAGGGGAGGGAGGGGAGGTCGGGGTGTCCATCGTGTCGGGCCTCGAAAAGCGGCGGGAGCGCGGCACTGTAGCCGGCACGCCGCAGCCGCGCGACCGAGCTCAGCACCTACAATCTGGTTGATTCAACCAACCCGGGGCGAGCCATGGAATCCGTGGGTCTGTTCGAGGCGAAGACACACCTGTCGGAGCTCATCGCCCGCGCCGAGCGCGGCGAAGAGACCATCATCACGCGGCACAACAAGCCGGTGGCGAAGATCGTGCCCATCGGCCCGGGCAAGGTGACGCCCGAGCTGGTGCAGCAGCGACTGGAAGCCATCAAGGGCATGCAAGCCATCGGCCGCCAGATGATTGCGCGTGGCGGCCCGATCACGCCGGAGGAGATCCTGGACTGGGTGCGCGAGGGGCGGCGTTGATCGTCCTCGACTCCTCGTATGCCATGGCGCTGGTGATGCCCGACGAGGAGCAGCCGCCCAGCATGGCCAACGTGCTGAAGGACGAGCTCGCGGCGCCGTTCATCTGGCCGCTGGAGATTGCGAGCGCGATGCGCATGAACCTCAAGCGCGGCCGGCTGCTGGCCGCCGACGTCGAGGCGCTGTTCAGGCGCATCGCCGACCTGCGCGTCGACGTGATCGGCCCTTCGCACACGCTGGCGCAGCGCCACTTCGACGCGGCCCAGGAGCACGAGCTCACCCCTTACGACGCCACGTACATCACGATGGCGGCGCAGTTCTCCGCCGCGCTGGCCACGCGCGACCGTGCACTGGCGGCGGCCGCCGCCCGCATGGGCATCCCGACCTACAGCTGACCGCCTCGACCGATCTCCTTGAGTTACGCAGAAAGACAACGATGAAAGCCAACCAGATCCGCGCCACCTTCCTGAGCTACTTCGAGCGCCAGGGCCACCAGGTCGTGGCCTCGAGCCCGGTGATCCCGGGCGACGACCCGACGCTGCTGTTCACCAACGCGGGCATGAACCAGTTCAAGGACGTGTTCCTGGGCTTCGACAAGCGGCCGTACAGCCGCGCCGCCACGGCGCAGAAGTGCATCCGCGCCGGCGGCAAGCACAACGACCTCGACAACGTGGGCTACACCGCACGGCACCACACCTTCTTCGAGATGCTGGGCAACTTCAGCTTTGGCGACTACTTCAAGCAGGACGCCATCCGCTACGCCTGGGAGCTGCTGACGGTGGAGTTCAAGCTGCCGGCCGACAAGCTCTGGGCCACCGTGTACGCCGAAGACGACGAGGCCTACGACATCTGGCTCAAGGACATCGGCCTGCCGGCGGAGCGCATCGTGCGCATCGGCGACAACAAGGGTGGTCGCTACATGAGCGACAACTTCTGGATGATGGGCGACACCGGCCCCTGCGGCCCGTGCTCGGAGATCTTCTTCGACCACGGCCCTGAGGTGGCGGGCGGCCCGCCCGGCAGTGCGGAGCAGGACGGCGACCGCTACATCGAGATCTGGAACAACGTCTTCATGCAGTTCAACCGCACCGAAGACGGTGTGATGCACAAGCTGCCGAAGCCCAGCGTGGACACCGGCATGGGCCTGGAGCGGCTGGCGGCGGTGCTGCAGCACGTGCACAGCAACTACGAGATCGACACGTTCGCCGCGCTGCTGGCGGCGGCGAAGGCTGCGGTGGAGGCCGCCGGTGGCACGAACGTGGATGCCGCGAGCCCGAGCCTGAAGGTGATCGCCGACCACATCCGCGCCACCACCTTCACGGTGGTCGACGGCGTGATCCCGGGCAACGAGGGCCGCGGCTACGTGCTGCGCCGCATCGCCCGCCGCGCCATCCGCCACGGCTACAAGCTCGGCGCGCGCAAGCCCTTCTTCCACACGCTGGTGGCGGCGCTGGCCGCCGAGATGGGCGACGCCTACCCCGAGCTCAAGCGAGAGCAGGCGCGCGCCACCGAGGTGCTGAAGGTGGAGGAGGAGCGCTTCTTCCAGACCATCTCCAACGGCATGGAAATGCTCGAGGCCACGCTGGCTGCCGACCAGGGCGTGCCCGGCGACGTGGCCTTCAAGCTGCACGACACGTTTGGCTTTCCGCTGGACCTGACGGCCGACGTCTGCCGCGAGCGCGGCGTGAGCGTCGACGAAGCCGGCTTCCAGGCCGCGATGGCCAGGCAGAAGGAGCAGGCGCGCGCCGCGGCCAAGTTCAAGGTCTCGGCGGGGCTGGCCTTCACCGGCAGCGACACCCAGTTCCACGGTTACGAGCACCTGGTGTGCGAAACCAGCAAGGTCGTGGCGGTGTACGTCGACGGCTCGCCGGTGGCCAGCGCCAAGGCCGGCGACGACGCCGTGATCGTGCTCGACCACACGCCCTTCTACGCCGAGAGCGGCGGCCAGGTCGGCGACACCGGCGATCTGCGCAACGCCACGACGCGCGTGATCGTCGAAGACACCGTCAAAGTGCAGGCTGCGGTGCACGGCCACCAGGGCCGCGTGGTCGAGGGCAGCGTGAGCGTGGGCGACGTGTTCACGGCGCGCGTCGACGGCACGCAGCGTGCGCGCACGATGCGCAACCACAGCGTCACCCACCTCATGCACAAGGCGCTGCGCGAGGTGCTGGGCGCGCACGTGCAGCAGAAGGGCTCGCTCGTGAACGCGGAGCGCACGCGCTTCGACTTCAGCCACAACGCGCCCGTCACGGACGAGCAGATCGCCACCATCGAGCAGATGGTCAACGCCGAGATCCTGGCCAACGCCGCCACGCAGGCCCGCGTGCTGCCGCTGGAGGAAGCGCAGAAGACCGGCGCGATGATGCTGTTCGGCGAGAAGTACGGCGAGACCGTGCGTGTGCTCGACATCGGCTCGAGCCGCGAGCTCTGCGGCGGCACGCACGTGGGCCGCACCGGCGACATCGGCCTCTTCAAGGTGGTGGCCGAGGGCGGCGTGGCCGCCGGCATCCGCCGCGTCGAGGCCGTGACGGGCGACAACGCGCTGGCCTACATCGGCGAGACCGAGAAGAACCTCGAGCGCGTGGCCTCGCTGCTGAAGGCCACGCCGGCAGAGGTGCCGGGCCGCGTGGGCGCGGTGCTGGAGCAGGTGCGCGCGCTGGAGAAGGAACTCGAGTCGCTGAAGAGCCGCCTGGCGGCCTCGCAGGGCGACGGGCTGCTGAGCCAGGCTGTGGACGTGAAGGGCATCAAGGTGCTGGCCGCCACGCTGCAGGGCGCCGACGCCAAGGCGCTGCGCGAGACGATGGACAAGCTCAAGGACAAGCTCAAGAGCGCCGCCATCGTGCTGGCCGCGGTGGACGGCGGCAAGGTGCAGCTGGCGGCGGGTGTCACCGCGGATCACATGGGCAAGGTCAAGGCCGGCGAGCTGGTGAACTTCGTCGCCCAGCAGGTGGGCGGCAAGGGCGGCGGCAAGCCCGACATGGCCATGGCCGGCGGCACCGACGCCGCCGCGCTGCCGCAGGCGCTGGCCTCGGTGGCGGGCTGGGTGGGCGAGCGGGTCTGAACGGCCACACCGGCGCACCGTGAACCTGCTGGACCAGCTGGCCGCCGGGGGCGCCGGCATCGTCGTCATCGGCGTGCTGTCGGTGGTGGCGCTGGCGGTGGCGCTGGAGCGGCTGTGGCGCTTCCGCGCAGAGGCCATCGCGCCGCGCCATCTGGTCGAGCGCGTGCTGCCGCTGTGGCAGGCCGGTGACTTCGAGCAGCTCGCCACCGTGCTGGCCGCTGACCGCAGCACCGCCAGCCGGATCGTCGCCTTCCTGGTGCAGCACCGGCGCCTCGCGGCCTCGGCATTGGCCACGCGGGCCGGCGAGATGGCGGCGCTGGCGCTGCGCCGCGAGCAGCAGAAGGCTTACCCGCTGGCCGTCATCGCCACCATCGCGCCGCTCGTGGGCCTGCTGGGCACGGTGGTCGGCATGATCGAGGCCTTCCACGTCATCGCCTTCGCCGGCGGCCTGGGCGACCCAGCGCTGCTGGCCGGCGGCATCTCGAAGGCGCTGGTCAACACCGCCGCGGGCCTGGCGGTGGCACTGCCGGCGCTGGGCATGCACCACTACCTGCGCAACCGGCTGGTTTCGGTGGGCATCGACCTGGAGACGCAGGTCAACCGCCTGTTCGACGAGGTGCTGCTGCCGGCCGAAGCGGCGGCACGCCCGCCCGCGGAGCCCGCCGGTGCGCATTGATCTGGGCGACGAGGCCGAACCCGAGATCGGCCTGATCGCGCTGATCGACTGCATCTTCTTCCTGCTGATGTTCTTCATGGTCGCCACGTCCTTCAAGCAGCAGGACGTGCAGAAGAAGGCCAAGGACCTGGCGGTGCAGTTGCCCACCGCGTCGGCCACGCTGACGGCGAAGGAAGCCGGCGCCGACCCGCTGGTGATCACGGTCGACGCGCGCGGGCAGATCGCGGTGGACGGCCGGCGCGTCACGCTGCAGGCGCTGCACGACCGGCTGCGCGAGCAGGCTGCGCAGGACCGCACGCGGCCCGTGCGCATCGACGGCGACAAGCGCGTGGCCTACCAGCACATCGTGCACGTGCTCGACCTGTGCCAGTTCGAGGGCCTCACGCAGGTGGCCATGCGCACGCGGCCATGAACGAGGGCTTCCGCCGGCCCCGTGCCCATGCCTCGGCGTGGGCGTGGGTGCAGGCGCATCCGTGGTGGGCGCTGTCGATCGCGCTGCACGCGGCACTCGGGGCGGGGGTGGTGTTGCACCGGGGCTCGCCGATGGCGCTGCCCGGGCAGGCTACGCTGAGCGCGGCCGACCAGGCGCGCGTCGATGCGTCCATCGAACGCGCGCGGCGGCTGCAGATGCAGAAGCACCTGCGCGCGCTGGAAGCCATCGAGCGCGAGCTGGCCGGCGCCGAGGCCGTGCCGTCGCGTCCTGCAGAAGCCCTGCCCGACGACCCGAAAGCGCTGCTGCAACGGGCCCGCGAGGCGGCGGCCCGCATCGAGCAGGCCGAGCAGCGCCGGCGCGCCGAGGAGCTGTCGCGCCTGACGGGTCTGCCACCTGAGAAGGCGCTGGCCCGAGTGAAGGCCGAGGCGCGGCCCGTGCCCCCCGTGCCGAAGCCCGGCGTGCCCACTCCCACGCCCGAGCAGGCGCTGCGCGACCTGGAGCGCCAGGCGCGCGACGCGCAGGCGCGCCGGGCGCAGGAACAGGCGCGCCAGCAGCAGGGCACTCGGGTGGCGAGTGCATCGGGCTCGGCGGGCAGGGCGGGCGACCGTGCAGGGCCTTCGTCCGAATCGGCGCGCGGGGGCCGCAAAGGCGGCCCGCCGGGTGCCGGCACCGTGGCCGGCGAAGGCGGCCGCGGCGGTGGCCAGGGCAGGCCGGGCGACGCGCGCGTCGGTGGCGAACTGCAGTCGACGATGGCCGTGCAGGAGCCGCGGGTCTATGGCGCCATGCGCCAGTCGCAGGTGATCGACGCCGCCACGCTGCGGCCGGTACACGCCCGGCGGCTGGGCGCCGGCGCGCCGCTGGCCACGCGCGTGCTGCCCGATGGCTGGTACGTCGTCGGTCCGTTCGAAGCCCGCGGCGCGCGCAGCCTGCACGACCCGTACCCGCCAGAGATCGCGGTCGACCTCGACGCGGCCTACGCCGGCCAGGGCGGCCGGCTGCTGGAGTGGCGCTGGCTGCCCGTCTCGCCGTACCCGCTGGTGCCGCCGAACCGCGCCGAGAACGCGGTGTACTACGCGTGGACCGAGGTACACGTCGACCGCGCACAGGACGTGGTGCTGGAGATCGGCGCCGACGACGACTCCAAGCTCTGGCTCAACGACGAGCTCGTGTGGGTCAGCGACGCGTTGAGCGACAAGCCCTGGTACCGCCAGCCGTTCTACCAGCTCGACCAGGAGATCGGGCAGCTCAACTTCGTCGAGGGCAGGAAGCTCGTGCGGCTGCGCGCGGGGCGCAACACGCTGCTCTTCAAGCTCTACAACGGCATCGACCTGATGTTCTTCTCGGTGGTGATCACGCCGGCGTCCTGAGCCCGGCGCGTGCCACCGAGCACCCCTGACGAGCGGGCGCTCGCTAGGGGTGGTGGCTTCGTCAGGCCGAGGCCTGGTCGAACGGCAGCTTGAGCTGGCTCAGGTCCTTGCGCGTCTCCACCAGCACCAGCGGGCCGTCGTCCACCAGCACGTGGCGCTTCGGCTCGCGCGGCACGTGCACCGGCTTCGGCTCGGCAGCCATCGCGGCCTGCACGGCCGCGATCTTGCCGGCGTCGGACTGCACCCAGTCGAGGCCCGCCTGCGACGCCAGCGACGAGAGGGCCTCGGTCGGCAGCAGGTAGGGCTCGATGCGGATGGGCTCGGCGCGCGCTGCGCGCGGGGCCGGGGTGGGTGCCGGAGCAGCCGCGGCCACCGGCATCGGGGCCGGGCTGGGCGCGGGTGCCGGCTCGGCGGGCATCGCGGGCGGCATCGCGGCCGCCGCTTCGGCCTCGGCCGGGGCGCTGTCGGCGACCGGCGTGCTGCCTTCTGCGGCATCCGTCGTGGCGCCTTCGGCGGCCTCGCGGTCACGTCCACGGCCGCGGCCACCGCGGCGGCGGCGGTTGCGCTCGCCATCGGCGCGTTCGCCGTCCGCGCGCTCGCCTTCGGGGCGGTCGCTGGTTGCAGCGTCGCCGACCGGCTCGGTGCGGGCCTCCGCCGGTGCCTGGTGCGCGTCGGTGGCCTGGTGCGCGTCGGTGGCCTGGTCCGTCGTCAGGGCCTGGGTGGCCTCGTCGGCCTGACGGCCTTCGCCTCGGTCACGGCCGCCCCGGCGGCGGCGACGGCGGCCGCCTTCGCGGTCGCCCTCGGCGCCGGCATCGGCGGCTTCATGGCCGGGCGGGATCGGCACCGGGATGGTGTCGACGAAGGGCTGCACGATGCCGTTGGCGGCTTCGTCCGGGCGCGGTACGCGCTCGGGGCGCGGGCCGCGGCGGTCACCGCGGTCGGCGCGTTCCGTGCGTTCGGCACCTCGCTCGCCCACGCGTTCGGTGCGCTCGCCACGGGCCTGCTGGCCGTCGCGCGGACCCTCGCGTTGCCCATCACGCTGCCCGCCACGGCCACCGCGGCCGCCGCGTTCACCGCGCTCGCCACGGTCGTTGCGCTCACCGCGACGGCCGTCGCGCTTGTCGCCGGCCGGCCGGGCGTTGGCCGCCGGGGCCGGTGCGGCCACGGGCGCCGCCACCGCAACGGCCACGGCCACGGGGGCCGGTGCGGGCGCCGGCACGGGCGAGCCACCGAGCAGCTTCTTGAACCAGCCGAAGAAGCCGCTGCCGGCTTCAGGCGCGGCGGCTGGCGGCGCCACGGGTGCGGGCACCACCACGGGTGCGGCCGCCACCGGGGCGGGTGCCGGCACGGGGGCCGGGGCCGGCGCGGGCGGCGCCGGCTGGTCGGGCAGCACGCCCTTGATCACCGGCTCCTGCTTGGCCTTGCTGGTCTTGTCGCGACGCGTGATGCCGACTTCCTCGTCCGGCTCCTCGATCATCGTGTAGCTGGCCTGCAGGCTCTCCAGGCGCGGGTCGTCGTGGCGCAGGCGCTCAAGCTTGTAGTTTGGCGTCTCCAGGTGCTTGTTGGGCACCAGCAGCACGGTCAGGCGCTGCTTCATCTCGATCTTGGTGATCTCGCTGCGCTTTTCGTTCAGCAGGAAGCTCGTCACCTCCACCGGCACCTGCACGTGCACGGCGGCGGTGTTCTCCTTCATCGCTTCTTCCTGCACCATGCGCAGGATCTGCAGCGCGGAGCTTTCGGTGTCGCGGATGTGGCCGGTGCCGTTGCAGCGCGGGCAGGTGATGTGGTTGCCCTCGCTGAGTGCCGGGCGCAGGCGCTGGCGGCTCAGCTCGAGCAGGCCGAACTTGCTGATCGACGAGAACTGCACGCGTGCGCGGTCGAAGCGCAGCGCATCGCGCAGGCGCGTCTCGACCTCGCGGCGGTTCTTGCTCTCTTCCATGTCGATGAAGTCGACGACGATCAGGCCGCCCAGGTCGCGCAGCCGGCACTGGCGCGCGATCTCGTCGGCGGCCTCGAGGTTGGTGCGCGTGGCCGTTTCCTCGATGTCGCTGCCGCGCGTGGCGCGCGCCGAGTTCACGTCCACCGAGACCAGCGCCTCGGTGTGGTCGATGACGATGGCGCCGCCCGAGGGCAGGTTGACCGTGCGGCTGAAGGCCGTCTCGATCTGGTGCTCGATCTGGAAGCGGCTGAAGAGCGGCGCGTCGTCCTTGTAGCGCTTCACGCGGTGCGCCGACTCGGGCATGACGTGGTCCATGAACTGGCGCGCCTGTTCATAGATGTCGTCGGTGTCGATCAGGATCTCGCCGATGTCCGCGGTGAAGTAGTCGCGGATGGCGCGGATGACGAGGCTGCTTTCCTGGTAGATCAGGAAGGCGCCCTTGCCGGCCTTGGAGGCGCCGTCGATGGCGTCCCAGAGCTTGAGCATGTAGTTCAGGTCCCACTGCAGCTCGTCGGCACTGCGGCCGATGCCGGCGGTGCGGGCGATCAGGCTCATGCCCTTGGGGTATTCGAGCTGCTCGAGGTTTTCCTTCAGCTCCTCGCGCTGCTCGCCCTCGATGCGCCGGCTGACGCCGCCGCCGCGCGGGTTGTTGGGCATCAGCACCAGGTAGCGGCCGGCCAGGCTGACGAAGGTGGTGAGCGCCGCGCCCTTGTTGCCGCGCTCCTCTTTCTCGACCTGCACGAGCAGGTTGTCGCCTTCCTTGACGGCTTCCTTGATGGTCGCGTCGCGGGCGCTCACGCCCTCGCGGAAGTAGTTCTTGCTGATTTCCTTGAAGGGCAGGAAACCGTGGCGGTCTTCGCCGTAGTCGACGAAGCAGGCCTCCAGGCTGGGCTCCACGCGGGTGATCACCGCCTTGTAGATGTTGCCCTTGCGTTGCTCGCGACCCTCGATCTCGGTCTCGAAGTCGAGCAGCTTCTGGCCGTCGACGATGGCCAGGCGCCGCTCTTCCGGCTGCGTGGCGTTGATCAGCATTCTCTTCATGCGCACTCCCGTGCAGCGCACCGGTTAGGTACCGGCGCGCGGGTTCACCCTCGATGCACGAGACGACGGCTGCAGAAACCGTGACGCGAAATGCCCTGGACTGCACTGGGAACCCGCGCCGCTTCAGCGGCGGGGGCTCTAGCGGTGCAGCGTTGGCGCGTGCGTTGCGGTGGTGGCTGGCGCAGCGGGTCTGTCTGCCGCACCATGCCTGCCGCGCCAGGGCCGCGGATCGCGCGGCCGGGCTGCCGCCCAGGCCGCGCCTGCCGGGCAATTGCCGGCGAGGGGCCACGTGGGACGGTGGGGGAGGATGGACGGATTCGACAGGGGCTGCATGGCCGCTACCGGTGGCGCGGGCTCCAGACTCGGTGCAGTCACCAGCAGGGCTGGCGGGCCGCACGGCGCATCTGGCGCCCTTGTTCTTTTCGGGGCTTCGCCAACGACGGCGAAGCGAGGTTCTTCAGGTCGACGCTCTTCCACCCTTGGCCTTGCCGCGCCTGCTCACTTGGGGATCAGGCCTCGACAGGGCGCGCGGGTGTTGCATCCGCTCTTGTGGACGTGCCTTCGCGGCTTGCGTCCTTGTCACACCACGCCGAGAGATGCCGCGGACTGCCCGCGTAAACTCCGATAAATCAAGCACTTACGGCCCGAATGTGACGTTGCGGAGTATACGCACCAAATTGCCCGCACCGGCCGCGCCCGGGGCCGCCACGGCCGTGCAGTGGCTGACCGTGGACGCCGAGAGCGCCGGCCAGCGCCTGGACAACGTGCTGCTGCGCCTGCTCAAGGGCGTGCCCAAGACGCACATCTACCGCGTCATCCGCTCCGGCGAGGTGCGGCTGAACAAGGGCCGCGTTCAGGCCGACAGCCGCGTCGCCGAGGGAGACGTGCTGCGCCTGCCGCCGATGCGGCTGGCGGCGCAGCCCGACGAGCCGCAGGCCGCCTCGGCGCCGCCGCGGGAGTTTCCGGTGCTGCTGGAGGACGAGCACCTGCTGGCCATCGACAAGCCCGCCGGCGTGGCGGTGCACGGCGGCAGCGGCGTGAGCTTCGGTGTCATCGAGCAGCTGCGCCGGTCCAGGCCCGATGCCAAGTTTCTGGAACTGGTGCACCGCCTCGACAAAGAGACCTCGGGCGTGCTGCTGCTGGCCAAGAAGCGCAGCGCGCTCAACGCCCTGCAAGACCAGTTCCGCGCCCGCGACACGGCCAAGATCTACTCGGCGCTGGTGTTCGGCGCCTGGCCCGACAAGCTCAAGGTCATCGACCAGGCGCTGCTGCGCACCACCACGGCGGCGGGTGATCGCCACGTCAAGCCCGTGGCGGCCGATGCCGAAGGCGCGCAGCGCTCGATCTCGCTGGTGCGCGTGGCCTGCCGCTACGAAGGCGCCACGCTGCTGGACGTGACGCTGAAGACCGGCCGCACGCACCAGATCCGCGTGCACCTGGCCAGCCACGGCCACCCGATCGTGGGCGACCCGAAGTACGGCGACTTCGCCCGCAACAAGACGCTGACCAAGGCGCACGGCTTCGAGCGCATGTTCCTCCACGCCCGCCTGCTGGCCTTCGACCACCCGGCCGGCGGCGCCCGCGTCACGCTCGAGTCGCCCTTGCCCGACGCCTGTGTGCTGCTGTGCGAGACACTCGCGGCCGCCGCCTGAGCCTGCCCCCACCATGACGACCCGCCTTGCCCGATCCACGCGCCGCTTCGACCTGATCGCCTTCGACTGGGACGGCACGCTCTACGACAGCACCGCGCTGATCGTGCGCTGCATCCAGCTCGCCTGCCGCGACCTGAGCCTCACCGTGCCCAGCGACGCCGACGCGGCCTATGTCATCGGCCTGGGCCTGCACGATGCGCTGCGCCACGCGGTGCCGGGGCTGGCGCCCGAGCGCTACCCTGAGCTGGGCCTGCGCTACCGCGAGCACTACTGGGCGCACAAGGACGACCTCGTGCTCTTCCCCGGCACGCTGCCCATGCTGCAGGCGCTGAAGGCGCGCCAGCACCTGCTGGCCGTGGCCACCGGCAAGAACCGCCGCGGCCTCGACGACGCGCTGGCCCAGGCCGAGCTGCACGGCGTGTTCGACGCCACCCGCACGGCCGACGAAACCGCCGGCAAGCCCCACCCGCTGATGCTGCAGCAGCTGATGGCCGAGCTGGGCGTGGCGCCCGAGCGCACGCTGATGATCGGCGACACCACGCACGACCTGCAGATGGCGCGCAACGCCGGCACGCCCAGCGTGGCGGTGAGCTTCGGCGCCCACGAGCCCGAGGCCTTTGCCGAGTTCGGCCCGCTGGCCGTGGTGCACAGCACCGACGAGCTGCAGCGCTGGCTGGCGGACAACGCCTGAGCGGGCCGATGTCGGACAACGACCCCGTTCGGGCTGAGCCTGTCGAAGCCCCCGCGCTGCCCCGCGAGTGGGTCTGCCTGTCGGCTGCGCTCGAGGAAAGCGGCCGCGCCGTCGGCTGGGACGTGCTCGAGTACGGCCGGCCGCAGCGCGCCTTCGTGCTGCGCGTGGACGGCGTGCCGCGCGCGTACCTCAACCGCTGCCTGCACGTGCCGGTGGAGATGGACTGGACGCCGGGCGAGTTTCTCGACAGCGAACGCCGCTACATCCTGTGCTCCATCCACGGCGCCGCCTACGAGCCGCGCGACGGCCGCTGCGTCGGCGGCCCCTGCGGCCGCGGCCGGCTCACCACCGTGGCGGTGGTGGAAGAAGCCGGGCAGGTCTATTGGTATCCTTCCCGCGACATCCGCCCGGTGGTGTTCGACGACGCACCCCAGGCTCCCAATGCGGCACCGCCGCCTGCTGCATGACCCCCCCTGATCCCGACACCCCGCCCGGCACGCCGGCCCCGGCGTCCGAGCCGATGACCGTCACCGAGGCGGCCGCGCTGGCCGAGATGCGCGCGGCCGGCAAGCTGCCCGAGCGGGCGGCACCGGCTGCCACCGCGGCCCCCGCCGCCGGCGCGAAGGCGGCTGCCGCCGTCGGCGTGGAAGCCGCCGTCGAGCGCCTGGGCGTGCAGTGGCTGGCCTTCCAGCGCAGCGAGCGGCGCTGGCGTCTCTTCTTCCGCTTCACCTGGCTGCTGATCACGCTGGTGCTGCTGGTGCTGCTGTTCGGCAACGTCGGCGGGCCCACGGCGCCGACTTCGCCGCACACCGCGATGGTCGAGGTGCGCGGCGAGATCGCGCTCGGCAGCGAGGCCAGCGCCGACCGCCTGATCATCGGCCTGCGCGACGCCTTCGCCGACAGCAGCGCGCAGGCCGTGGTGCTGCGCATCAACTCGCCTGGTGGCAGCCCGGTGCAGGCCGGCATCGTCTACGACGAGATCCTTCGGCTGAAGGCGCTGCACGGCAAGAAGGTCTACGCCGTGGTCGAGGAGATCTGCGCCTCGGGGGCGTACTACATCGCCGCCGCGGCCGACCAGATCTACGTCGACAAGGCCAGCCTCGTGGGCAGCATCGGCGTGCTGATGGACGGCTTCGGCTTCACCGGCCTGATGGACAAGCTCGGCGTCGAGCGCCGGCTCATCACCGCCGGCAGCAACAAGGGCATGCTCGACCCCTTCAGCCCGGTCGACCCGAAGCAGCAAGAAGCCGCGAAGGCCATGCTGGCGCAGATCCACCAGCAGTTCATCAGCGTCGTGCAGAAGGGCCGTGGCGAGCGGCTCAAGGCCGGGCCCGACACCTTCTCGGGCATGGTCTGGAACGGCGAAGAAGCGGTGAAGAACGGCCTCGCCGACGGCCTGGGCAGCCTGGACTTCGTGGCGCGCGAGGTCGTCAAGGCCGAGGAGATCATCGACTACACCCCGCGCGAGAACGTGGCCGAACGCTTGGCCAAGCGCTTCGGGGCCGAGGTCGGCGCCGGTGCGGCGCGTGCCCTGCATTCGATGGGCGCCCTCGGGTCGACCTCGCCGCTGAAATGAACGACAGCACTTTCGTTGCTTTGCAGCATGTGCTGCCGAAGCAGGCCCTCACGCGGCTGGCCGGTGTGGCTGCGGGCCTGCGGGGCGGCGCGCTCACCACGTCGGTGATCCGCTGGTTCATCGGCCGCTACGGCGTGAACATGGCCGAGGCCGCCAACCCCGATCCGGCCAGCTACGCCAGCTTCAACGAGTTCTTCACGCGGCCGCTCAAGCCCGGCGCGCGCCCGCTGGCAGCGGCCGAGTGGGTGTGTCCGGTGGACGGCGCCATCAGCCAGTTCGGCGGCATCGACGCCGATCGCATCTTCCAGGCCAAGGGCCACACCTACACCACCACCGCGCTGCTGGGCGGTGATGCCCAGCTGGCACGCCACTTCCAGGGCGGCCACTTCGCCACGCTCTACCTGAGCCCGCGCGACTACCACCGCATCCACATGCCGCGCGCCGGCCGCTTGCTGCGCATGCTGCACGTGCCGGGCGAGCTGTTCTCCGTCAACCCGGCCACGGCGCGGGGCGTACCGGGCCTCTTTGCGCGCAACGAGCGCGTGGTCTGCGTGTTCGACGACCCCACGGCAGCCCCCGGCGAACGCCTGTGGGTGCTGGTGCTGGTGGGCGCCACGGTGGTGGGCAGCATGGCCACCACCTGGCACGGCGTCGTCAACCCGCCGCGGCCTGCGGGCGTGCGCGACTGGCGCTATGCCGACCAGCGCATCGAGTTCGCCCAGGGCGACGAGATGGGCCGCTTCCTGCTGGGGAGCACGGTGGTGATGCTGATGCCGCCGGGCCCGCTGGCCTGGAACCCGGCCTGGGCACCGGGCGGCGCGCTGCGGCTGGGCGAGGTGATGGCCACCGTGCCGGCACTGGTGGCGCCGTGAAGCCCCGCGCATGAGCTTCGCGGCGCGGGTCGACGCCCGCGGCTGGGCGCAGGTGCTGCTGTGGGTGGTGCCGCTCTTGTGGAGCAGCAACTACGTCATCGCACGCGCGGCCGACGGCGTGATCGCACCGCACGCGCTGGCCGCCGGCCGCTGGCTGGTGGCGGGCGCGTTGTTGCTGCCCTTCGTCTGGCGGCCCTTGCTCGCGCAGCGCGCGGCGCTGAAGCGCGAATGGCCGCACCTGCTGGTGCTGGGCTTCCTGGGCATGTACATCTGCGGCGCCTGGGTCTACCAGGCCGGGCGCAGCACCTCCAGCGCCAACATCGCGCTCATCTATGCCGTGACGCCGATGACCATCGCCGCCGCCTCGGCCTGGGCGCTGCGCGAGGCCATCAGCCGCTGGCAATGGCTCGGCATGGCGCTGGCGCTGGCCGGGCTGCTGTTCATCATCAGCAAGGGCGATCCGGCGCGGCTGCTGGCGGTGCAGTTCGTGGCCGGTGACCTGTGGATCACCGCCTGCGCCATCAGCTGGACGGCGTATTCGGTGCTGCTCAAGCGCTGGCCTTCAGCGCTGCCGCCGCTGGTGCGGCTGGTGGCCGTGATCGCCGGCGGGCTGGTGGTGCTGCTGCCTGGCGCCGTGATCGAGGCCGTGCTCACACCCACGCCGGCCTGGACCTGGGCGGCCGTGGGCCTGGTGGCCGTGGCCGCGCTGCTGCCGGGCGTGCTGAGCTACGGCGCGCATTCGCTGCTGCAGCGTGAACTCGGCGCCTCGCGCACGGCGATGATGCTGTACCTCTCGCCGGTGTACGGCGCCGCGCTGGCCTGGCTGCTGCTGGGCGAGGTGCCGGGCTGGTACCACGCGGTGGGCGCGGCGATGATCCTGCCGAGCATCTGGTTGGCTTCGCGGCGATGACGCCGCCCTCGACCCGCGAACGCAGCACGCGGGTGCTGTGGCTGGTGCCGGCCGTGTACCTGCTGTTCGTGGCCGCCGAGCTGGCGGCGCTGACGCAGCTGGCGCTGCAGGCCACGGCCGATGGCCGCTCGGCGCTGTCCGTGGGGCTGCTGGCCAGCGTGATGTGGGGCGGCATCCTGCTCGGCAGCACGCAGGCCCATGCCGCGGTGCAGCGCGCCGGCCACGGGCGCGTGTTCGTCAGCGGCACGGCCGTGTCGGCGCTGGCCCTGGCCACGCTGCCGCTGCACGGGCAGTTCGGCGCGTGGCTGGCGGCGCTGTTCGTGCTGGGCGTGAGCGCCGGGCTGGTGTGGGTGGCGGGTGAGTCGTGGCTGGCCGAGGCGGCCCCGCCGGCGCGCCGCGGGCTTTTCGTCGGCCTGTTCGAAACCGCCGTGGGCCTGGGCCTGATGGCCGGCCCGGCGCTGGTGCCCTTGTCGCGCCACTTCGGCGTGTCGCCGCTGGTCACGGCGGCGGCGCTGATGGGGCTGACCTTGCTGCTGGCCGCCGCGCTCTGGCGCGAGGCCTTGCCACCGCGCGAAGACGCTGTTGCAGGCAGTGGCGACACGGCAGCCGCCGAGCCCGCGGCCTGGCGCGTGGTGGCGTTCCCCTTGATCGTGATGGCCCTGCTCGGCGGCGCCATGGAAGGCGGCGTGTCGGCGTTGCTGCCCTCGGTGTCGATGCGCGCGGGCTTCGGCTTCGAAGAAGCCGCCTGGCTCGGCGCCGTCATCGGCGCCGGCAGTGCGCTGCTGCAGCCGCCCGTGGGCGTGCTCGCCGACCGCCTGGGCGTGCCCCGCACCATGGTCCTGGCCTGGGGCGTGGTGGTGGCGGCCAATGCGGTGATGCTGGCGATGGCGGCCGAGCCGGCGCGGGTGCTGTGGGCCGCGGGCTTCGTGCTCGGCGGCTTTGGTGGCGCGGTGTACACGCTGGCCATCGTCGAGATGGGGCACCGGCTGGCCGGCGGCGGCCTCGTCAAGGCCATCTCGGCCCTGGTGGTGGCCTATGCGGTAGGCACGACCGCCGGGCCGCTGCTCGGCGGCGCGGTGTTCACGGCCGGCGGCCTGCACGGGCTGGCGGGGCTGCTGCTGGGGCTGTCGCTGGCGGGCCTGGTCTGGTGCCTGTGGTCGACCCGTCAGCCGAACAGGCCCGGCGCGCGCTGAGGGTCGCCCCCGTCGCTGTAGAAGCAGCTCGGGCACACCGCGCGGTAGCGGTCGTTGCCACCGATCAGCACCTGCTCGCCGTCGACCACGCGGCGGCCTTCGCCATCGACCCGCAGGTTCATGCTGGCCTTGCGCGCGCAGGCGCAGATGGTCTTCATCTCTTCCAGGTCGTCGGCCAGCGCCAGCAGCATGATCGAGCCGGGGAACGGGTCACCGCGGAAGTCGCTGCGCAGGCCGTAGCACAGCACCGGCACCGGGTGCTGGTGCGCCAGGCGGTGCAGCTGCCGCACCTGCTCGGCCGCGAGGAACTGTGCCTCGTCGATGAGCAGGCAGGCCACGCCGGGGCCGACCCAGGCCGAGTCGAACACGGTCTCGGGGCCGAAGGTCTCGACCTGCCGCGTCAGCCCCAGGCGCGAGCCGATGAGGCCCACGCCCGAGCGCTGGTCGAGCGCGGCCGTGAAGAGCCGCACACGCATGCCGCGTTCTTCGTAGTTGTAGGCCGCCTGCAGCAGGTGGGTGGACTTGCCGGCGTTCATGGCCGCGTAGCGGAAGTAGAGCTTGCTCACGGCGTCCGCCTCACGCCTGCAGCAGGCCCCGCTTCTCGATGAAGGCCACCACCTCGGCCAGGCCCTGCTTCGTGCGCAGGTTCGTCATCACGTAAGGCCGCGTGCTGGCGTGCAGCGGGCGCATGCGCTGGGTGTCGGCTTCCATCACCGAGAGATCGGCGCCGACGTAGGGCGCGAGGTCGGTCTTGTTGATGACGAAGAGATCGCTCTTCGTGATGCCGGGGCCGCCCTTGCGCGGGATCTTCTCGCCGGCGGCGACGTCGATCACATAGATCGTCAGGTCGCTGAGCTCGGGGCTGAAGGTGGCCGCGAGGTTGTCGCCGCCGCTTTCGATGAACACGATGTCGGCGTCGGGGAACTGCTCGAGCAGGCGGTCGACGGCCTCGAGGTTGATCGACGCGTCTTCGCGGATGGCGGTGTGTGGGCAGCCGCCGGTCTCGACACCCACGATGCGCTCGGGCGCCAGCGCGCCGGCCACGGTGAGCAGGCGCTGGTCTTCCTTGGTGTAGATGTCGTTGGTGACGACGACGAGATCCCACTTGTCGCGCATCGACTTGCAGAGCATCTCCACCAGCGTGGTCTTGCCCGAGCCGACAGGGCCGCCAACGCCCACGCGCAGCGGCGGGAGCTTCTTGGTGCGGCCGGGGATGGCATGCAGTTGGGTCGTCATGATCGGAAGAGGCGCGAGTACTGGGTTTCGTGGCGTGAGGACAGGATGGCCAGGCCGGGCGCAAAGGCCTGGCGGGCGTCGGCGGGGGTGGACAGGGCCGTGTCGATGGCGGCCGGTATCTGCGCCGCCAGCGTGGTGAGCATGCGCTGCGCCGCGGCCTGGCCCAGCGGCACGGCCTTCATCGCGGCCTGCGCCATGTTCTCGGCCCAGCCCCAGGCAAAGGCCATCAGCGCCTCGCGCGAGGCCGCGCCGGCCAGCGTGGCGGCCAGCGCAAAGGCCACTGGCCAGGTGGGCGCCGGGGGCAGGGCGGCCAGTTGCGGCAGGCGCGCATCGTCGGCGTGCGGGCTGTTCTTCAGCCACTCGAGCAGCGAGCGGCCCATCTGCTCGGTCTGCAGGCGCAGCTCGGCGGTTTCGCGGGTCTGCGAGATCCAGTGATTGAGCGCGCGGGCGGCAGGTTCGTCGTGCCCGGCCCAGGCGCTGCAGGCCTCGGCCAGCACGGCGGCGTCGCTGCGCGCCAGCACGAGGGGCAGCTGGTCGGACAGCCAGATCGCGGCCGAGGCTTCGTCGTGCACCAGGCCGGCGTCGACGGCGGCCTCCAGGCCCTCGGAATAGCTGAAGCCGCCCACCGGCAGGGCCGGCGAGGCCAGCCACATCAGCTGCAGCTGCGTGGCCGCAGCGGCCGATTCAGTGGGAGTGGTCGTCGTGGCCATGGCCGTGGTGGTCGTGGCCACAGCCGGGGCCGTGCACGTGCGGCGCGGTGGCGGCCTTCACGGCGATGGGCACCGGCTTGGACTTGGGTGCGGCGGCGTGATCGTGATCGTGGCCGTGGTCATGTGCGTGGTCATGCGCGTGGCCGTGGCCATGCCCGCCAGCCGCATAAGCGCCCGACTCCGGCTCAAACGCCACCTGCTGCTCGCTCACGATCAGGTGCATGGCGCGCAGCATGTCGGCCAGCACGTGGTCGGGCTCGAGCTTGAGGTGGTCGCTCTGCAGCTCCAGCGCCACATGGCGGTTGCCCAGGTGGTAGGCCGCGCGCACCAGGTCGAAGGGGCTGCCGTGCGCGGGGCAGGGCGTCACCACCAGCACCGGCTGAGCCGCGGCCTTGACGACGATGAGGCTGCCGTCTTCGGCCACCAGCGCATCGCCCCCGCGCACCACCGTGCCGCGCGGCAGGAACACGCCCAGCGTGCGGCCTTGGGTGTCGGTGGCATCGAAGCGGCTTTTCTGCCGCACGTCCCAGTCGAGTTCGACAGTGGCGGCGCGCTTGAGCAGCACGCCCGCGAGGCCCCGGGCGCCGGGGATGAGCTTGTTGACGGTCAGCATGTTGCGAGAGTATAACGAACGTTATAACTTGGAGTGCCCACCATGACCGCCCTGAAGCTCACCCAGATCGGCAATTCCGTCGGCGTGATCCTGCCCAAGGAGGTGCTGGCGCGGCTGAAGCTGGAGAAGGGGGACACGGTCTACCTCACCGACGGCGCCGACGGCATCCGGCTCACGCCGTACAGCGCCGAGTTCGAGGCGCAGATGACCGAGGCGCGCGAGATCATGAAGCGCCGCCGTCAGGTGTTGCGGGAGCTGGCCAAGTGAACGAGCCCTGGCGCTGGGTATCGGCCGACGTGCTGCTGGCCGTGCACGAGGAGCAGCTGGCCGAACACGGCGGCGCGGCCGGTGTGCGTGACCTCGGCCTGTTCGAGTCGGCGCTCGCGAGGCCGCAGAACGTGGCCGCCTACGGCAACCCCGACGCCGCCGACCTGGCCGCCTCCTATGGCGTGGGCCTGGCGAAGAACCACCCGTTCATCGACGGCAACAAGCGCACGGCTTTCGTCGCCGTGGAGCTGTTCCTGGCGCTCAATGGCCACGACCTGGTGGCCGACGACGCCGACTGCGTGCTCACCATGCTTGCCGTTGCCGCCGGCTCGCTCGACGAACCCGGCTTCGCCGCCTGGTTGCGCACGCACTCGCGCCCCCGCTGAGCGCTCAGAACAGGAAGTAGCGCTGCGCCATCGGCAGCAGCGTGGCCGGGTCGCAGGTGAGCAGCTGGCCGTCGGCGCGCACGCGGTAGGTCTGCGCGTCGACCTCCATCACCGGCGTGTAGCTGTTGAGCACCATGTGCGACTTCTTCACCGTGCGGCAACTGCTCACGGCCGAAAGATGCCGGCGCAGGCCGAGCTGATCACCGACGCCGTGTTTCAGCGCCGTCTGGCTGACGAAGGTCAGGCTGGTGGCCTGCAGCGCGCGGCCAAAGCTGCCGAACATCGGCCGGTAATGCACCGGCTGCGGCGTCGGGATGCTGGCGTTGGCGTCGCCCATCAGCGCCTGCGCGATGAAGCCGCCCTTGAGCACCAGGCTCGGCTTGACGCCAAAAAACGCCGGCCGCCACAGCACCAGATCGGCCCACTGCCCCACCGCCAGACTGCCCACCTCGTGGCTGATGCCGTTGGCGATGGCCGGGTTCACCGTGTACTTGGCGATGTAGCGCTTGACGCGGAAGTTGTCGTTGCGCGAATCGGCTTCCACCGGATGCAACTGGGCGCGCTCGGCCGGCGGCGCCAGCCAGCCGCGCTGGCCCTTCATCTTGTGCGCCGTCTGCCAGGTGCGGATGATCACTTCGCCCACGCGGCCCATGGCCTGGCTGTCGCTGCTCATCATGCTGATGGCGCCCAGGTCGTGCAGCACGTCCTCGGCGGCGATGGTCTCGCGGCGGATGCGGCTTTCGGCAAAGGCCAGGTCCTCGGCGATGGAGGCATCGAGGTGGTGGCACACCATCAACATGTCCAGGTGCTCGTCGACCGTGTTCACGGTGTAGGGCATCGTCGGGTTGGTGCTGCTGGGCAGGAAGTTCTGCGTGCCGATGACCTTGAGGATGTCGGGCGCGTGCCCGCCGCCCGCGCCTTCGGTATGGAAGGCGCACAGCGTGCGGCCGGCGGTGGCGGCGATGGTGTCCTCCACGAACCCGCTTTCGTTGAGCGTGTCGGAGTGGATCGACACCTGCGTGTCGGTCACGTCGGCCATCGTCAGGCAGTTGTCGATGGCCGCCGGCGTGGTGCCCCAGTCCTCGTGCAGCTTCAGGCCGATGGCGCCGGCCGCGATCTGCTGCGTCAGCGCCTCGGGCCGCGTGGCGTTGCCCTTGCCCATGAAGCCCAGGTTCATCGGGAAGGCCTCCGCCGCCATCAGCATGCGGTGGATGTTCTCGGGCCCCGGTGTGCAGGTGGTGGCAAAGGTGCCAGTGGCCGGGCCGGTGCCGCCACCCAACATCGTCGTCACGCCCGAGCACAGTGCTTCTTCGATCTGCTGCGGGCAGATGAAGTGGATGTGGCTGTCGATGCCACCGGCGGTGACGATCATGCCCTCGCCGGCAATGATCTCGGTGCCGGGGCCGATGACGATGTCCACGCCCGGCTGCACGTCGGGGTTGCCGGCCTTGCCGATGGCCGCGATGCGCGAGCCCTTGATGCCGATGTCGGCCTTCACGATGCCGGCGGCGTCGATGATGAGCGCGTTGGTGATGACGCAGTCGTGCGCCTCGTGCACGCCAGGGCCGTTGACGGCCTGGCTCTGGCCCATGCCGTCGCGGATGGTCTTGCCGCCGCCGAACTTGACCTCGTCGCCGTAGCCGCCGGCGTTGAGGGTGTAGTCGCGTTCGACTTCGACGATGAGGCCGGTGTCGGCCAGGCGCAGGCGGTCGCCGACGGTGGGGCCGAACATCTCGGCATAGGCGCGGCGGCCGATGGTGCGTGTCATCGCATGCTTCCTTTTCAGACCGGGCCGTTCACGAGGCCGCGGAAGCCCCACACCTGCGGCCGCCCGCTCGTGCTGACATTCGTGCAGACATACGGCACCAGCGTGACGCTGCGTTCCTGCCCGGGCTCGAAGCGCACCGCCGTGCCGCTGGGGATGTTCAGCCGCTGGCCCTTGGCGGCCTGGCGGTCGAACACCAGCGCGGCGTTGGTTTCGGCGAAGTGGTAGTGCGAGCCCACCTGGATGGGCCGGTCGCCACTGTTGGCCACCACCACGGTGGTCATGGGGCGGCCGGGGTTGAGCGCGTGCTCGCCGTCGTCGTCGATCAACAGTTCGCCGGGGATCATGGCTGAGGCTCCCGGCTACTTGCGGCGGATCCACCAGGCCGCGCCGGCGGCCAGGGCCAGCACCAGCACGAGGCCGACCACGTCGGTGGCATGCCAATGGCTGCTGCCGGGCAGGCCGTGGCCTTCGTGGGCGAGCACGAGCGGAGAGGTCAACGCGGCGGCGGCCGCGAGCAGCAGGGTCTTCATCGTTGGGTGCTCATGCGGTGGTCATGCAATAGGTTGGTGCACGGTCACCAACTTGGTGCCGTCGGGAAAGGTCGCCTCGACCTGGATCTCGGTCACGATCTCGGGCACGCCTTCCATCACGTCGCTGCGGGCGAGCACGGTCTTGCCTTCGCTCATGAGCTGCGCCACGGTCTTGCCGTCGCGTGCGCCTTCCAGGATGGCGGCGCTGATCAGCGCGATCGACTCCGGCACGTTGAGCTTCAGGCCGCGGGCCTTGCGGCGCTCGGCCAGCAGGGCGGCGGTGAAGAGCAGCAGCTTGTCCTTCTCTCGGGGTGTCAGGTCCATGCGGGCGTCATGAGCAAGGTCGGTGCCCGCATGCTAGCGGCCCCGCTGCGCAGCGCCCAGCGGCGTGGCCCGAGTCGTGCAAGCAGGCAGGCGTGGACACCGCCCCGCATGCTTCCCCGCCGCCCGAGCCGCAGCAGCGCGTCATCAAGGTGCGGCGCGACTACAACGCCTGGGTCGCGAGCGAGTCGCTGGAGGACTACGCGCTGCGCTTCACGCCGCGTGCCTTTCGCAAGTGGGGGCCGCAGCGCGTGGCGCACACGGCGCTGGGCGGCGCGGCCAGCTTCCTGGTGCTCGAGGCGCTGGGCGCCACGCTGCTGCTGCAGGTGGGCTTCGTCAACATGCTGTGGGCGGTGCTGGCCACGGCGGCCATCATCGTGGCCGCCGGGCTGCCCATCAGCGTGTACGCGGCGCGCTACGGCCTCGACATGGACCTGCTCACGCGCGGCGCCGGCTTCGGCTACATGGGCAGCACCATCACGAGCCTGCTGTACGCCAGCTTCACCTTCATCTTCTTCGCGCTCGAGGCGGCCATCATGGCCTACGCGCTGGAGCTGGCCTTCGACATCCCGCCGGCCTGGGGCTACCTGATCTGCTCGCTGGTGGTGATTCCGCTCGTCACCCACGGCATCACCGTGCTCAGCCGCATGCAGGTGTGGACGCAGCCGCTGGCGCTGGTGCTGATGGTGGTGCCGTTCATCTTCGTGCTGAAGGCCAACCCCAACCTGCTGAGCGAGCTCGCGGCCTACCCGGGCATCGAGGGCAACGGCGCCGGGTTCGACCCGCTGCTCTTCGGCGCCGCGCTGACCGTGGGCGTGGCGCTGATCACGCAGATGGGCGAGCAGGCCGACTACCTGCGGTTCATGCCCGAGAAGACACCCGCCAACCGCGTGAGCTGGTGGAGCGGCGTGCTGCTGGGCGGCGTGGGCTGGGTGATCCCCGGCGTGCTGAAGATGCTGGGCGGCGCCGCGCTGGCGGTGCTGGTGCTGGGCTTGAGCGTGCCGCCCGAGCGCGCGGTGGACCCCAACCAGATGTACCTCGCGGCCTGGGAGACGGTGTTCTCCGACTACGGCTGGGCGGTGGCCGCCACCACGCTGCTGGTGGTGGTGTGTCAGCTCAAGATCAACGTCACGAACGCGTACGCCGGCAGCCTGGCCTGGAGCAACTTCTTCGCCCGGCTCACGCACAGCCACCCGGGGCGCGTGGTGTGGGTGGTGTTCAACACGCTGATCGCGCTGATGCTGATGGAGCTGGGCGTGTTCAAGGCCATCGGCGGCGTGCTGGGGCTGTACAGCAACCTGGCCATCAGCTGGATCATGGCGGTGGTGGCCGACCTGGTGGTGAACAAGCCGCTGGGGCTCAGCCCTAAATCCCCGATAGGCATCGAGTTCAAGCGCGCACACCTGTACGACGTGAACCCGGTAGGCGTGGGCGCGATGGCGCTGGCCTCGGTGCTGTCCATCCTGGCCTGGTTCGGCGTCTTCGGGCCCTGGGCCGAGGCGTTTTCGGCGCTGGTGGCGGCGGTGGTGGCGTTCGTGGCGGCGCCGCTCATTGCGTGGGCGACGAAGGGGCGGTACTACCTGGCGCGGCCGGCCGAGGCCGCGGCCGAGCCAACCGACGGCGCCTACCTGGGCCGCCTGGCCACGCGCCGCTGCGTCATCTGCGAACGCGAGTACGAAGGCGAGGACATGGCGCGCTGCCCGGCCTACGGCGGCCCCATCTGCAGCCTGTGCTGCAGCCTCGACGCGCGCTGCCACGACCTGTGCAAACCCCGCGAGGCGCGGGTGCGCGACCAGGCCGAGGCGCTGCTGCGCCGCCTGACACCCCAGGCCTGGTGGCCGCGCCTGGACACCGGCCTCGTGCGCTACCTGCTGCTGATGGCTGCGGTGGCCATCGGCCTGGCGGCGCTGATGGCGGCGGTGTACCGCGTGGAGCTCGATGCGCTCGGCCCGGCGGCCGAGGACCTGGCCCCCGGGTTGCAGCTGGCCTTCGTGAAGCTCTACGCCGCGCTGATGCTGGCCGGCGGCGTGATCGGCTGGTGGATGGTGCTCACCTCCACCAGCCGCCGCGTCGCGCAGGAAGAGAGCAACCGCCAGACCGAGCTGCTGGTGCGCGAGATCGAGTCGCACCGCCGCACCGACCAGGAACTGCAGCGCGCGCGCCGCGCCGCCGAGTCGGCCAACCAGGCCAAGACGCGTTACCTCAGCGCCATCAGCCACGAGCTGCGCACGCCACTGAACAGCATCCTCGGCTACGCGCAGCTGCTCGACGAAGACCCCACGATGCCGCTGCCGCGCAAGCACGGCATCGGCGTCATCCGGCGCGGCGGCGAGCACCTGCTCGGCTTGATCGAAGGCACGCTCGACATCGCCCGCATCGAAAGCGGCAAGCTCACGCTGGAGCCGCGGCCGATGCGGCTGCGCGAGAGCCTCGTGCAGATCGTCGAGATGTTCGAGCTGCAGGCCACCGCCAAGGGCCTGCGCTTTGAGCACGACGTGGCCGCCGCGCCCGAGCGCGTGAGGGCCGACGAGCGGCGGCTGACGCAGATCCTCATCAACCTGCTGGGCAACGCCGTGAAGTTCACGCGCACCGGCCGCATCGCCTTCCGCGCCACGCACGTGCGCGACATGGCCGTGTTCGAGATCGAGGACACCGGCCCCGGCATCGCGCCCGACGAGCTTGAGCGCGTGTTCGAGCCCTTCGCGCGCGGCGCCGCCGAAGCCGGCAGCAGCGGCACACACGGCACCGGCCTGGGCCTGACGATCGCCAAGATGCTGACCGAGCTGATGGGCGGCGAGATGACGGTGAGCTCGAAGCCGGGCGAAGGCACGCTGTTCCGCGTGCGCCTGTTCCTGCCGGCGCTGCAGGGCGGGGCCGCCACGCTGCCGACCGCGCCGCGCGGCGACTGCGTCGGCGAGCGCCGGCGCGTGCTGGTCGTCGACAACGAAGAGGTCGACCGCACGCTGCTGGCGCGGCGGCTGCAGGGCCATGGCTTCGAGGTGCTCGAGGCCGGCTCCGGCGTGGCGGCCATCGGCCTGCTGAAGGAGCAGCGCGTCGACGCCATCTTCATGGACCTGGCCATGCCCGGCATCGACGGCTGGGCCACGATCCGCGCGCTGCGCGCCCAGGGCCTGAGCACGGCACCCGTGGCCATCGTTTCGGCCAACGCCTTCGACAAGAACCTCGACAACGACGTCGGCATCACGCCCGCCGACTTCATCACCAAGCCGGTGCGCATGGATGAGCTGCTCGACTGGCTCGGCGCGCAGCTGCAACTGCAGTGGCTGCCGCGCGGAGCCGCACCGGCCGCGGCCCCGGCCGCCGCCGGCGTGCCGCCGCCACGCGAGCAGTTGCAGGCGCTGCAGCAGGTCGTGGCGCTGGGCTACCCGCGCGGCGTGTGGCAGCGCCTGGACCAGATCGCCGCCGCGCACCCCGAGTGCACCCCCTGGCTGGCCGCGCTGCGCGGCATGGCCGACCGCTTCCAGTTCGACCGCATGACGAAAGTGATCGATGGCGCCCTTGCCCACGCGGCCGACCGCTGAGCCCTCCACGAGCCTGGGTACGCCCTTGTCCGAGCGCGGCGCCGGCCTCGTGCTGATCGTCGACGACATGCCCGACAACCTGGCCATGCTGCACGACGCGCTCGACGCCGCCGGCTACGCCGTGCTCGTGGCCACCGACGGCGCACAGGCGCTGGCGCGTGCGGCGGCGGCCGATCCCGACATCGTGCTGCTCGATGCCGTGATGCCCGGCATCGACGGCTTCGAGGTCGCGCGCCGTCTGAAGGCCGGGCCCGAGACGGCGCACATCCCGGTGGTGTTCATGACCGGCCTCACCGAGACCGAGCACGTCGTGGCCGCCTTCGACGCCGGTGGCGTGGACTACGTGACGAAGCCGCTGCGCCCGCCCGAGGTGCTGGCGCGCATGGCCGTGCACATGGCCAGCGCGCGCCAGGCCCGGCAGGCGCGCAACGCGCTCGATGCGTACGGCCACGCCACCCTGGCCGTGCGGCTGAACACCGGCACGGCGCGCGTGGTGTGGCAGACGCCGCTGGCCCGCCGCTGGCTCGTGGCCTGGTTCGATGCCAGCGCGGCCGAGCGCTTGCCGCCGGTGCTGACGAACTGGCTCGTGGGCTCGGCCGCCGCCGGCGAGGGCCGCCCGCACACGCTGGCCCGCGAAGGCCGCCAGCTCGTGGCCACGCTGCAGGGCCGCACCGCCGACGACGACTGGCTCGTCGTGCTGCGCGAGGTGGACGACGCCGACACGGTGCAGGCCCTCGTGCGCGCCTTCGGCCTGACGCTGCGCGAGAGCGAGGTGCTGTACTGGGTGGCCAAGGGCAAGACCAACCGCGACATCGGCGACATCCTCGGCGCCAGCCCGGCGACGGTGAAGAAGCACCTGGAGCGCATCCACGAGAAGCTCGGCGTCGAAACGCGCACGGCGGCGGCGGCGCTGGCGCTGCAGCGGGTGCGGTCGCTCAGTCCCGCCTGAGGCGCATCAACCGAGGTGGCATGAAAGAGGGCGGCCCGAAGGCCGCCCTGGTCGCAGGCGCGAGGTGCGCCGCGGGCTAGAAGGAGTAGCGCAGGGTCACCTGGACCGCCCACTGCGACTCGCCACTGACTTGGCGAGTGACGAAATCCTCCACCGAACCCATCGTGTAGATGTACTTGCCGCTGGCGTCGAGGCCGGCATAGTTGACGAAGCTGCGGTTGCTCGGGAAGCCGATCTCGTCGATGCGGCCCCACTTGTTGCTGAGCATGTTGCCGAAGTTCAGCACGTCGAAGGTGATCGACGCCTTGTGCGACTTCGCGAAGCCCGGCAGCTCCTGGCTCAAGCGCAGGTCAATGGTGTTGACCCAGGGGTTGAAGCTGTTGTTGCGCCCCACCACACCGCCGCGTGCCGCGCTCAGCGCCGAGTTGGCATTGACCACGTCCCAGAACGCTGCCTCGGCCTGCGCAGGCGTTTCCGTGGCGTTGCGGCCGCGGAACACCACCTCGCCGGAGCCCGGCGCGCTGGGGATGTACATCAGGTCGTTACCGGCAATGGCGTCGCCGTTGAGGTCGTTCAGGTAGGTCCAGCTGTAGGGCTTGCCGCGACGGCCCTCGTAGAACACGCCGAACGTGGTGCGCAGGTTGCTGTCGAACAGAGCCCGGGAGAAATTCAGCGACGCGGTGACGCGGTCCTTCACCAGGTAGTTCGAGTTGTGGGCGATGGCCTCGTTGGGGTTGAAGATGTTGCGGTTCTGCCAATTGGAGTTGGCCACCGACGAGGTCAGCGGGTTCACCTCTTCAGCGCTGGTGCGCGTGTAGGCCAGGCTCCAGCCCCAGCCGTCGCGGTTGGGCCGCTGCAGCTGCACGGTGATGCTGTCGCCGCCGCCCTTGTCGGTTTCCTTGGCCAGCAGCACGTTGTTGAAGGCCGGGTTGCTGAGGGCGCGGTTGCGGTTGCCGGTGCAGGTGGCGCCGGTGGTGATGCTGCCGCCGGTGGCGTTCCAGCAGTCGCCCAGGTAGCCCTGCGGCGTCCAGAACATCTGTCGGCCGTCGGCGCCCCTGCGCGTGGCGCCGCCGAGGTTCAGGTGCTCGTAGGTGATGCCTTGGTTGACCTTCGTGTGCAGCCACTCGACGCTGGCCGTGAGGCCACCGACCACGGGCCACTTCGGCAGCTCGGTCTCGAAGGCCAGGTTGACCTTCCACACCGAGGGTTGCTCCAGGTCAGGCGACAGGAAGTCGACGTTCGGCTGCGGCGTGCCGCTCAGGCGGGCCGGGTTGTTCGGGTCGGCGCTGAAACGGATGCTCGAGCAGGTACTGAAGCTGGTGCACTGCAGCACGCCAGTGGCGGTGCCGGTGTTGCTGAAGGGGTTGCTCAGCCACACGTTGGCTGCTGCGCCTTGGAACAGGCCGAATCCGCCGCGAATCTGGGTCCGCCGCTCGGCGCTGGAGAGATCCCAGTTGAAGCCCAGGCGCGGCTGCACGAGGCGGTTGCCGTCCAGCGTCTGCGTGTTGTCGAGGCCGAAACCGCCGCTGTCGCGCGTGACCACGTTGGTTGCCGAGACGCTGCCAGCCACGCGCGGCGCGGCCGCGCCGAGGTTGGCCAGCGGCTTGGTCGGCACGCCCTGCTGGTCGACGCGCGCGCCGAACATCAGGTTGAACTTGGGCGTGACGCGCCAGGTGTCCTGCAGGAAAAGGCCGGTGTTGGTGTAGCTCCACACCGCCACGCCGTCGTTGATGGTGCGGCCGGCCAGTGGCAGCTGCACGGTGTAGCTGGAGATCAGGCCGCGCTGGAAGTTCTCGAGCGTCGCCAGATCGCGCTGGGCGGAGGTGAGGGCGTTGCAGTCCGCCGCCACGCGGGCCGCGGCATCGGCGCCGCCGACGCGGCCGAAGCTGTAATCGACTTGGCCGCCGGCCGTGGCAGCGCCTTCGCAGCCGAAGGTGTAGTTGCCGTAGATGTTCTGCAGGAACGCGTTGAACACCTCGTTCTTGGCGTAGTCGGCACCGAACTTGAGCTCGTGGTCGCCCATGGTCCAGGTGGCGCCAGCGTAGAGGTCGGTGGTGTCGGTGCGCAGCTCGTTGAACTGGCGACTGTTCTCGGTGCCGAGGTTCAAGAAGCGGTTGTTGGCGTTCGTGCCGGCTGGCGCGCCGGCCGGCAGGCCACCCGAGAAGCGCAGGCCCACCGCGGGCAGCCGCGTGCCGTTGACCTGCGTGGGCACGCTGTCGTAGCCGCGCTGCGACAGCTTGAGCTCGGTGCTGAAGGTCGGCGTCCAGTCGGCGAACCACTGCGCCACCGTGGTGTCCAGCACCTTGGCCTGATTCCACCACCACGAGCTCAGGCTCAAACCCGTTTGCGAGAAGCCGGCGATGTTGGGCTCGGTCTGGTCGGTCTTGGTGTAGCGCAGGCTGGCGCGGTGGTTGTCGCTGATGTTCCAGTCCAGCTTCAGCAGCGTGTCCTTGACTTCGACCGCCAAGCCGCCAGGCACTTCGGCGGTACCGACGTTCATGCCCCAGGTGTCGCGCGAGATGCGGATGGCGTCGCTGATGGCCGCCGGTGTGATGCCCACGTTGGTGAGCGCGCTGCCAACGGGGCCGAAGTTCGGGCTCGCGCGCGAGCTGCTGAGCTCTTCATAGCTGGCGAAGAAGAACAGCTTGTCCTTGATGATCGGACCGCCCAGGGTGAAGCCGACCGTGCTTTCCTGGAAGGCGGGGGCGTCGAACGTGCCCTGCGTAGCGCGGTTGTAGCGACGGCCCACCATGCTCTCGTCGCGGAACACGTTGTAGACGCTGCCCGAGAGCTTGTTCGTGCCGCTCTTGGTGACGGCGTTGATGTTCGCGCCGGTGTAGCCCTTCTGCGTGACGTCGTAGTTGCTCAGGTTGACCTGCACGCTCTGGATGGCGTCGATCGAGATGGGCTGCTTCAGCGTCGGCAGGTTGTTGCTCTCCAAGCCAAAGGTGTCGTTGGTCGTCAGGCCGTCGATCGTGATGCTGTTGAAGCGAGAGTTCTGGCCACCAGCGCTGATTTCGCCGCGCTCCTTGTCGGTCTGGCTCAGGCGCGGGTCGGTGCGGGCGTAGTCCTGCAGGTTGCGCTGGATCGACGCGTACGCGTTCAGCTCACGCTGGCCCAGGCTGGTGCCGGCGCCCATGTTGCTGCGATCGAAGCGCTCGTTGACCAAGCGCCCTGTCACGGTGACGGTCTGCGCCGCCACCCCCAGCAGGCCGTCGAGCGTCAGCGTCTCGGCCAGCGCCAGGTTGACGTCGCTGCGGCGGTCGATGTCGTTGCCGCGCTGGAAGGTGATGGTGTACGGGCCGCCGGCGCGCAGGCCGCGGGCGGCGTAGCGGCCTTCGCTGTCGGTGGTGGAGCTGACCGTGGTGCCCGAGGGCGTGTGGACGATCGTGACGGTGGCGCCGGCCACCGGGCGGCCGTCGCCGCCCACGACGCGGCCGGACACGGCCGAGGTGGTGTTCTGCGCCAGCACCGGCAGGCTCACGGCGGCGGCCACCACGGCCACCGCGGCGGCGACGGAGGTGCGCGGGAACAGGAGCCAGTCGTCTTGTTTCATGGGATGAGTCCTCGGAAGAAAGGAGATAAGGAGAAGGCAGATGTTCTTGCGGGGTCGAGAGCCACCCGCCGGGTCGGCTTCAGCCGCCGAGCCCTTGTAACCAGGGGAAACCACGAGTGTGCAGCCTGCCTGCGAGCCTGGGGCCGGCAGGTGAGGGGCCACCACTTCGGCACTTGCCCGGGTTGACAGCGCAAGCGACATGGCCCTAACGGATCATGCTTGCAAGAGTGGTGCCAGCGTTCGCGGTGGCGATCGAGCCGTCGATGGTGCCGGCGCTACATTCCAGCTCCGTGACACCGGCCCCCCGGCTCATGGGCCGCGTCGTCTGCACGCCACAATCCCGCGTCATGCCCCATAGCCCCGATTCCTCCATGTCCCCCATCGTGCTGCGCCGTGCCCGGCCGGCCGATGCCGCCGCCTTTGCGGCGCAGCTGGCCGACGCCAGCGTCTTCGGCAACCTGATGCAGATGCCCTGGCCGAGCGAGGACCTCTGGCGCCAGCGCCTCGAGGCCTCGGTGGCCGCCAAGGAGACCGCCGAGGTGCTGCTGGTGGCCGAGCGCGACGGCCAGCTGCTCGGCAGTCTGGGCCTGCACCCGGTCGACCGCTTGCGCCGGCGCCATGCCGCGATGCTGGGCATCAGCGTCGGCGCCGCGCACCAGCGCCAGGGCGTCGGCAGTGCGCTGATGAAGGGGGCGTGCGACTACGCCGACGGCTGGGCGCACCTGCTGCGCCTGGAGCTGGAGGTGTTCGTCGACAACCACGCGGCCATCGCCCTGTACCGCCGCTTCGGCTTTGTCGAGGAAGGCCGGCACCGCGCCTACGCCTTGCGCAACGGCCGCTACGAAGACGTGTTCTCGATGGCGCGGCTGCACCCCCACCCACCCCGCGCCGAAGGAGCTGCGCCATGAGCGCCACGACCCCTCGCGACGAGGCCGCTGGGCTGGAAGCGCTGGCCGAGCGGCTGCAGGGCTTCGGCTCGTCCGTGCAGGCCGAGTGGCTGGACGGCGCGCTCACGGCGGTGGCCGCCGGCGCCTACCAGCTGCCCTTGTCCAACTGGGTTGGCCCGCTGCTCGGCGAGGAGTTCGAGCGCGCCTATGCCGACCCGGCCGATGTGCAAGGGGCGCACGAGGCCCTGGCGCTGCGCCTGGCCACGCTGCGCCGCATGCTCGACGGCGACGCGCTGCTCGACGAGCCCGACGCGCTGCGCCTGGAGCCGCTGCTCTACAGCTGGGGCGACGGCTCCCAGCTGCCCGAGGGCCAGGCCCAGGAGCCCGAAGCGCAGGCGCTGCTGCAAGGCGGCGCGCTGTGGGCCGAGGGCTTCTTGTGGGCGGTGACGCTGTTCCCCGATGTCTGGGCCGAGCCGGCCGATACCGAGGCGCGCAGCGTGCTTGCCGAGCTGCTGGGCGACATCGAGGCGCTGCTGCTGCCCACGCCCGACGACGCCCCGGTGCCGCCGGCCATGGACGGTGAGCCGCCGATGAGCCCGCGCGAGGCGGCCATCGACCGCGCGATGTTCGCGGCGCAGGACCTGCGGCTCTTCTGGCTCGAGCACGCGCCGATGCCGGCCACGCGGCGGGTGGAGAAGCAGCCTGGCCGCAACGACCCCTGCCCCTGCGGCAGCGGCAAGAAGTTCAAGAAGTGCCACGGGGCGTCGGCTTGAGCCGCACCACCGGCGCCGGCCGGCCGGCCCTCGGCTAGAGTTGCGCGCCATGCGCACCGAGCCCTTGCCCCCTGTTGCCGGTTTGCTGGCCGGCCGCCACATCGTGCTCGGCCTGTCGGGCGGTGTCGCCTGCTACAAGGCCGCCGAGCTGGCGCGCGAGCTGCAGCGCGAAGGCGCCACGGTGCAGGTGGTGATGACCGATGCCGCCTGCCAGTTCATCACGCCGGCCACGATGCAGGCGCTCACGGGGCGCGCGGTCGTTACTTCGCAGTGGGACCTGCGCGCGCCCAACGCCATGCCGCACATCAACCTCACGCGCGAGGCCGATGCGGTGCTGGTGGCGCCGGCCAGTGCCGATTTCATGGCGCAGCTGGCGCAGGGGCGGGCCGGCGAGATCCTGTCGCTGCTGTGCCTGGCGCGCCCGCGCGAGCGCTGCCCGCTGCTGCTGGCGCCGGCCATGAACCGCGAGATGTGGTCGCACCCGGCGACGCAGCGCAACGCGGCGCAGCTGCGTGCCGATGGCACCGTGCTGCTGGGCCCGGCCGCGGGCGACCAGGCCTGCGGCGAGGTGGGCGACGGCCGCATGCTCGAGGCCACCGAGCTGTGCGACGAGCTCGTGGCCTTCTTCCAGCCCAAGCACCTGGCCGGCCGTTCCGTGCTGGTGACGGCCGGGCCCACCTTCGAGCCCATCGACCCGGTGCGCGGCATCACCAACCGCAGCAGCGGCAAGATGGGTTTTGCCATCGCCCGCGCGGCGGCCGAGGCGGGTGCGCGCGTCACGCTCGTGGCCGGCCCGGTGGCGCTGGCCACGCCGCGGGGCGCGTTGCGCATCGATGTCGGCAGCGCACGCGAGATGCTCGACGCCGTGCTGCCGCTGGCGCCGCAGCACGAGGTCTTCGTCGCCACCGCCGCGGTGGCCGACTGGCGGCCTGCCGAGGAAGCCGCGCACAAGATCAAGAAGGACGGCAGCGGCGCGGTGCCCGCGCTGGCCTTCGTCGAGAACCCCGACATCCTGGCCACCGTGGCACGCCTGCCTGCAGCGCAGCGCCCCTGGTGCGTGGGCTTCGCGGCCGAGAGCCAGGACGTCGAGCGCCACGCCCGCGCCAAGCTGCAGAAGAAGGGCGTGCCGCTGGTGGTGGGCAACCTGGGCCCCGCCACCTTTGGCCGCAACGACAACGCGCTGCTGCTCGTGGAGGCGGACCGCACGACCGAGCTGCCGCGCGCCGACAAGCTGACGCTGGCGCGGCAGCTGGTGGCTGCCATCGCCGAACGCCTGCCCCGGCCACGCTGAAAGCCCGCACCGCCCCATGACGACGATCGATCTGCGCATCCTCGATGCGCGTGTGGCCAGCAGCCTGCCGGCCTACGCCACCGCCGGCAGCGCCGGCCTCGACCTGCGCGCCTGCATCGACGCACCGCTGGTGCTGGAGCCGGGCCAGGCCGAGCTCATCCCGACCGGCCTGGCCATGCACATCGGCGACCCGGGCCTGGCCGCGATGCTGCTGCCGCGTTCGGGCCTCGGCCACAAGCACGGCCTCGTGCTGGGCAACCTGGTGGGCCTGATCGACAGCGACTACCAGGGCCCGCTGATGGTGAGCTGCTGGAACCGCGGCCGCGTGGCCTACGCGGTGCAGCCGCTGGAGCGCATCGCGCAGATGGTCATCGTGCCGGTGGTGCAGGCGCGCTGGCGCGTCGTCGAGCAGTTCGGCGCCAGCGAACGCGGCAGCGGCGGCTTCGGCTCCACCGGCACGGCCTGAACGCGTGCTTGGGCGCGGCCTCGGCCGCGCCGCTGTTCAGTGAACCGGGTCGCCCGCCGGCCGCCCGTCGAGCACCGAGACGAAACCGCCGCCGACGCTGCGCGCCTCGATCTCGTCGTCGCTGGCCTCGCGCACGCCGCGCACCTTCAGGCGCAGGCGCAGCGCCATGCCCGCCAGCGGGTGGTTGCCATCGAGCACCACGTGCGAGGGGTAGATCTCGGTGACGAGGTAGACGCGGTCGGCCGGCATGTCGGGCGTTGCCGCGCCTTCGGGCAGGCCCTCGAAGGCCATGCCGGGCTCCAGCGCCTCGGGGAACAGCTTGCGCTCCTCGAAGCACACCAGCTCGGGCTCGTAGACGCCGAAGGCCTGCTCGGGCTCGAGCTGCAGGCTGAGCTCGGCGCCTTCTTCGTGGCCGGCGAGCGCTTCTTCGACCTTGGCCAGCAGGTCGTCGCCGCCGTAGAAGAACTCCACGGGCTCGGCCAGTTCGTCGATGGCCTGGTTCGTGGCGTCGGAGAGCTGCCAGGTCAGGCTCACGACGCAGGGTGCGGCAATGATCATCGGACGATGATGGCACAGCCTCCACGCCGATCACCCGGCCGATCGCCGCGCCCACAATCAGGCCCATGAGCACCCTGCCCGAGCTGCCCGAGATCGACACGCCGACGCCGCTGCTCGGCGGCCTGAGCCCGGCCGTCTTCATGCGCCGCCACTGGCAGAAGAAGCCGCTGCTGGTGCGCCAGGCCTGGCCGGGCGTGATGCCGCCGCTGGCGCGGCCGGCGCTGTTCGAGCTGGCCGCTGCCGAAGGCGTGGAGTCGCGCCTGGTGGAGCGCCCTGCGGCCGCCGGCGCCCGCGGTGCCGGCTGGCGCGTGCGCCACGGCCCCTTCGCCCGGCGCGTGCTGCCACCGGCATCGCGCCCGGGCTGGACGCTGCTGGTGCAGGGCCTGGACCTGCACGTGCCGGCCGCGCGCCAGATGCTCGAGGCCTTCCGCTTCGTGCCCGATGCGCGGCTCGACGACCTGATGGTGTCGTGGGCCAGCGACGGCGGCGGTGTCGGGCCGCACCTCGATGCCTACGACGTGTTCCTGCTGCAGGTGCAGGGCCGCCGCCGCTGGCGCATCGGCCCGCTGGGCAAGGGCCGGGACGACCGTTTCGTGCCCGGCGCGCCGCTGAAGCTGTTGCAGCACTTCGAGCCCGATCAGGAGTGGGTGCTCGAGCCCGGCGACATGCTCTACCTGCCGCCCCGCTGGGGCCACGATGGCGATGCCGTCGGCGGCGACTGCATGACGTGTTCGGTGGGCTTTCGCGCGCCCTCGGCGCACGAGCTGGCGGCCGATCTCATCGCCCGGCTGGCCGACGAAGTGGCTGACTCGCTGGCCGACGAACGCGGCGCCAGCGCCGAGCCCGGCGGCCGCCGCTACCGTGACCCGCGCCAGGCGGCCACCCCCACGCCGGCGGCGCTGCCGGCAGAGCTGGCCGAGTTCGCGCGCGAGGCGGTGGAGCGCGCGATCAACGACGATCCGCGCTGGCTGGCGCGGGCCCTGGGCGAATCGCTCAGCGAGCCCAAGCCCGGCGTGTGGTTCGAGGCCGGGGCGGCGGCGGATGGCGACGTGGTGCTCGACGCGCGCAGCCGCATGCTCTACGACGCCCACCACGTGTTCATCAACGGCCAGGCCTTCGAGGCCGCCGGCCGCGATGCGACGCTGATGCGCCGGCTGGCCGATCAGCGCCGCCTGCGTGCCGCCGATCGCCGGCGCCTGAGCCCCGGCGCCGCGGCGCTGCTCGACCAATGGCTGCACGATGGCTGGCTGCGCGCCGCCGAACCTGGAGAACCCCGATGAGCGAGCCTGCACAAACCCCGTCGTCCGCCCCGTCGTCCGCCCCGCCCGCGATCGCCGGCCCGGAAGACTTCGCGCCTGCCATTCGCTGGGGCGTGCAGACCGCCATCGCCGACGGCGCACGGTGCATCACGGCGGTGGACATTGCCTTCGGCGAGAACTGGCCCTGGGACGACGCGGCGCTGTTGTCGGCACTGGCCGGCTGGCTGCGACTGCCGCAGCGCCGGCTCGTGTTGCTGGCGGCGGGCTACGACGACTTCGCCCGCCTGCACCCGCGCTTCGTGGTCTGGCGCCGCGACTGGTCGCACGCCATCTCGCCCTTCGTCGCGCCCGAAGAACTGACCGGCACGCTGCCGACCCTGCTGCTCGACGACCGCCGCGTCAGTGTGGTGCGCCTCGATCCGGTGCAGGGCCGCGGTCGCGCCTCGCTGGAGCCGCGCACGCGGCTGCACTGGCACGACCCGGTTGATGCGGTTTTGCAACGCTCCAGCCCTGGTTTTCCGGTGACGACGCTGGGCCTCTAGGGTATGCCCTAGTCTTGTGAATAGAATGCGCGGTTGGGTGGCGAGTGGGGATTCATACCTCGCAGCTGCCCGGCCTGCCACCTGAACCCACCCCTTTGAGGACGTCTTTAGATCATGAACAAGTCACTCGTTCTGGCCACCCTGGTTGCCACCTTCGCCCTGGCCGCCTGCGGCAAGAAGGAAGAGGCTCCTGCGCCGGCTCCGGCTCCGGCTGCTGCCCCCGCCCCGGCTCCGGCCCCCGCGATGGCGCCCGCCGCTCCCGCCGCCTCGGCCCCCGCCTCTGCCGCTTCGAAGTGATCGCGCGGCCTCACGGCCTGCACTGACACCCGTTCGACAAAAAAAGGCCGCCCCGAGGGCGGCCTTTTTCATGGGCGCGTCGGCGCCCGGTGGGCGTTCAGCGCAGCTCGGCCAGCAGTTGTGCGGCGACGCGCTTGCCGTTCTCGCCAGTGTCCGCAGCGCCCGCCGAGTTCATGATGGCCACCACCGTCTGCGGGCCGTTGGCGCGCACCGCGACACGGAAGCGCCGCACCTCGAGCGGGTTGTCGGTGTTGCCGAACAGCTTGGACCAGAAGCCCGGCTCTTCCTTGCCCAGGCTCTTCGGGTCGATGTAGCGCACGTAGTACAGGCCGAGCGAGCGGTCGCGGTCTTCGACGGTGAAGCCGCCCCGGTCGAGTGCCAGGCCGACGCGGCGCCAGGCGCGGTCGAAGGGCTCGTCGACCTCGATGGCGGCGCCGTCCACCACCAGCCGCGCGCGTGCCGGGGCTTCGGGTGCGGCGGCCACGGTGGTGCGGGCCGCGGCCACGTCCTGCGGCCCGCCCAGGCTGACCATCAGCCGCGCCAGCATCTCGGCCTCGAGCTGCGGGTCGCTCGGGCGCAGGCGCCAGCGCGTGGTGTTGTCGTCGCGGGCGCCGGTGGGCGACAAGACGGCCTCCTCGATGCCGCGGTGGCTGATGAAGACCTCGGTGCTGACCTTGCCACCGAGCTCGGTGCGCTCGAGCCGGGTGCGGAATTGATCGCGCTCGCCGGTGTCGAACAGGTTGCCGGCGAGGCGGCCGAGCAGGTTGCGCACCACGTCGTTGGGCAGCTTGCCGCGGTTCTCGGACCAGTTGGTCTCGATGACGCCGGCCTTGGCGTCTTCCATCGCGATCTGGAAGCCGCGCGCCTCCCAGAAGGCGCGCAGCTGCGGCCACAGCTGCTCGGGTGCGGTGGGCACCACGAGCCAGCGCTGCTGACCGCTGCGCTCGATGCGCATGTTGACCACCGTGGCCACGGCCACCGTCGCGGCCGGTGCAGCGCCGGCCGCGGTGGGCACGTTCGACGCAGCCGCACTGACGACGCCGCCCTGCGTCTGGTAGCGCGAGTCGCGTGCGAGCTGCGTCAGGTCGGGCGGCACGTCGAGCGGCTTGGCGCGCACGACGGTGCCGCGGTAGTCGATGGTGTCGCCACCGAGGCTGCCGCAGCCCGCGACCAGCAGCGCGGTGAGGGCCGCGGCGACGGCGCGTGCGACAGCGCGTTCATGGGCGCGCAGGGGCAGGGCCGGGCGGGAGGAGTTGCGCAAGGGTGAGCTCATCGGTTCGGGTTCGGGGGCTGCGGGGATCAGAGCCCGCAGTCGTTCATGGCGGCGCGCACCAGCGCCTGGCCGGCGTCGGTGAGTGGCAACAGCGGCAGGCGCACGTGCTGGCTGCAGCGGCCCATCTGCGACAGCGCCCACTTCGCCGGCGCCGGGCTCGGCTCGCAGAACAGATGCTTGTGCAGCGGCAGAAGTTCCATGTGCAGGGCCGTGGCCCGCCGCACGTCGCCTTCGATGGCGGCGACGCACATCTCGTGCATGCGCCGCGGCGCGAGGTTGGCGGTGACGCTGACGTTGCCGCGGCCGCCCAGCAGCATCAGCGCCACGGCCGTGCTGTCGTCGCCGGAGTACACGGCGAAGGACTTCGGCGCCTGCTTGATCAGCCAGGCAGCGCGGGCGATGTCGCCGGAGGCCTCTTTGATGCCGATGACGCCCGGCAGCTGCGCCAGGCGCAGCGCGGTCTCGGGCTGCATGTCGGCCACCGTGCGGCTGGGCACGTTGTAGAGCACCAGCGGCAGCTCCACCGCCTCGGCGATGGCCTTGAAGTGGCGGTAGATGCCTTCCTGCGAGGGCTTGTTGTAGTACGGCACCACCGACAGGTGGCAGTCGGCGCCCACGCTCTTGGCAAAGCGCGCCAGTTCGATGGCCTCGGCCGTGCTGTTGGCGCCGGTGCCGGCCATCACCGGCACGCGGCCGGCCGCGTGCTGCACGGCCACGCGGATGAGCTCGCAGTTTTCCTCCATGCTCACCGTGGGCGATTCGCCCGTGGTGCCGACCACGCCGATGCAGTCGGTGCCTTCGGCGACGTGCCAGTCGATGAGGCGCTTGTAGGCCTCGAAATCGACCCGGCCGTCGTCGTTCATCGGCGTGACCAGGGCCACGATGCTGCCAACGATGGGGTGGGTGAGGCTCATGGGACGCTCGGCCCAGGCCGGGCCCGGGTTCAGAGGGGAAAACGTGCGAGTTTACCGGGCGGCTCCGCCGCGCCCGGGCGCACCGCGGCCAGCCGCTGCACGAAGCGGGGCGCAGCAGGGGCGGGCGGGTTCTCGAAGCCGTCTTCGAAGGCCACGACGCGCAGCGTGGCAAAGGCCTGCAGCAGCTCGCCCGGGGCGAGCAGGAACTCGGGGCGCGACGGGCGGCCGATGGTCTCCTGGCCCTGCGCAAAGGTCTCGTAGATCAGCACCCCGCCGTCGGCCAGGGCCTCGGCGATGCGCGGCAGCAGCGGCCGCCACAGGTAGTTGGTGACGACGATGCCGTCGAAGCGCCGGCCGGCCAGCGGCCAGGGGCCGGCTTCGATGTCGGCGACGATCACCTCCGCGCAGGCCTTCAGTGGCGCCACCGCCTCGACGTCGCGGTCGACGGCCGTCATGGCAAAGCCTCGCGCCGCCAGCTCCCGGGTGTGGCGGCCGCTGCCGCAGGCCAGGTCGAGCACGGTGCCACCGGGCCGCAGCAGCGGCACGAAGCGGGTGACCCAGGCCGAAGGGGCTGGGCCTGCCGTCAGAAGCAGGCCCACACCTGGTTGGCCAGCTCGAGCATCAGATCGGGGTCGAGGTAGGCCAGGAACACGGCCGCCAGCGCGCAGCCGCTGGCGCCGAAGGCCAGGACGCGCAAGCCGCGGCGCTGCGATGTCGTCATGCGGCCGCCGGTTGAGCGCGCACGATGGCTGTCTCGCGCACGGGCAGGTTCACGAGCGCGGCGAACACGCCCAGCGCGATGGCAATCCACCAGACCACGTCGTAGCTGCCGGTGGCGTCGTACAGCAGGCCGCCCAGCCACACGCCCATGAAGCTGCCGACCTGGTGGCTCAGGAACACGAAGCCGCCGAGCATGCTCATGTACTGCACGCCGAAGATCTGCGCCACGATGGCGTTGGTGGGGGGCACGGTGCTCAGCCACAAGAGCCCCATCACGGCCGAGAACACGTACACGCTCATGGGCGTGAGCGGCAGGCTGATGAACAGCACGATGGCCACGGCGCGCAGCAGGTAAATGGCGGCCAGGATGTGGCGTTTGGCCAGGCGCTGTCCCAATGAGCCGGCGGCATAGGTGCCGAACACGTTGAACAGGCCGATCAGCGCCAGCGCCACCGTGGCCACCTGTGGCGACAGGCCGCCGTCCTTGAGGTAGCTCGGCAGGTGCACGCCGATGAACACCACCTGGAATCCGCAGACGAAGTAGCCTGCCATCAGGAGCAGGAAGCTGCGGTAGGTGAAGGCCTCCTTCAGCGCGGCGCCCACGCTCTGCTGCACGCCGGGGGCTGCCGCGCGCGGCGGCTCCTTCAGGCCGAAGGCCAGCGGAATGATCAGCAGCGCCGCCAGGCTGAGCACGAAGAGCGCGTTCTGCCAGCCGGTGCCGGCGATGAGCCAGTTCTCCACCGGCACCATCAGGAACTGGCCGAAGGAGCCGGCCGCCGCGGTGACGCCCATGGCCCACGAGCGCTTCTCGGCCGAGACGTTGCGCGCGATGACGCCGTAGATCACTGCATAGGTGGTGCCCGCCTGCGCCATGCCCAGCAGCAAGCCCGTGCCGCCTAGGAAACCGGCGCCGCTGGTGGCCGAGGCCATCACCGCCAGGCCCAGCGCGTACAGCACCGAGCCGACGACAAGCACGCGGAAGGCGCCGAAGCGGTCGGCCCACATGCCCGCCAGCGGCCCGGCCAGGCCCCAGGCCAGGTTCTGAACTGCCAGCGCGAAGGCGAAGGTCTCGCGGCTCCAGCCGCGGTCCATGGTGATCGGCTGCAGCCACAGCCCGAAGCCGTGGCGGATGCCCATCGACAAGGTGACGATCAGTGCGCCGCACACCAGCACCTGAGTCATCGACAGCCGGGCGGGGGTCGAAACGGGATTCATTCGGCGATTCTCGAAGAAAACGCGGCACGTTGCCTGCTAGGTGCTGGCTACAGTGGCGCCACACTTGACAGCGACTCAAAGGCGATCCTGCATGAAGGTATTGGTTCTCGGCGGCGGTGTCATCGGTGTCAGCTGCGCTTACTTCCTGGCCCGGGCCGGGCACGAAGTCGAACTGATCGACCGCCAGAGCGGCCCGGCGCTCGAAACCAGCTTTGCCAACGCGGGCGAGGTCAGCCCCGGCTACAGCGCGCCCTGGGCCGGGCCGGGCGTGCCGATCAAGGCCATCAAGTGGATGCTGATGCAGCACAGTCCGCTGGTCATCTGGCCGCTGCTCGACCCGGCCATGTGGCGCTGGGGCGCGGCCATGCTGGCGAACTGCACGGCCAAGGCCTACGCGCTGAACAAGAGCCGCATGGTGCCGATCGCGGAGTACAGCCGCGATGTGCTGAAGGCGCTGCGGGCCGAGACGGGCATCGCCTACGACGACCGCGCCCAGGGCACGCTGCAGCTCTTCCGCACCCAGAAGCAGCTCGACGGCATCGGCGGCGATGTCGAGGTGCTCAAGCAATATGGCGTGCCCTTCGAGGTGCTCGACCGCGACGGCTTCTGCCGGGTCGAGCCGGCGCTGAAGCACACGCAGCACAAGTTCGTCGGCGCGCTGCGGCTGCCGAACGACGAAACCGGCGACTGCTTCCAGTTCAGCAACCGCCTGGCCGAGATGGCCGCGGCGCTGGGCGTGAAGTTCCGCTGGAACACCCGCATCGAGGCCTTGCAGGTGGGTGGCGGTGCCATCACCGGCGTATTCACCAACGGCCCCACCGATGCCGGCCTGCTGCGCGCCGACAAGGTGGTGCTGGCGCTGGGTTCGTACAGCCCAACGCTGCTCGCGCCGGTGGGCCTGCGCATCCCGGTGTACCCGGTGAAGGGCTACTCGATCACCGTGCCCATCACCGATGCCACGGGTGCGCCCGAGAGCACCATCATGGACGAGACGCACAAGGTGGCAGTCACTCGGCTGGGCGACCGCATTCGTGTGGGTGGCACCGCCGAGCTGGCGGGCTACAGCCTGAACCTGCGCGAACCGCGGCGCGGCACGCTGGAGCATGTGGTCACCGACCTGTTCCCGAACGGCGGCGATGTCTCCAAGGCCAGCTTCTGGTGCGGTCTGCGCCCGATGACCCCCGACGGCACGCCCATCGTCGGCCCCACGTCCGTGCAGAACCTGCTGCTGGCCACCGGCCACGGCACGCTCGGCTGGACCATGGCCTGCGGCACCGGGCGGGTGATCGCCGATCTGGTGAGCGGCAAGAAGCCGGAGATCGACGTGAGCGGGCTATCGATGGCGCGGTACGGATGACCCGGGAGCGCTGGGCCTGCCTGGCAACTTGGGATCTGCTGCCGAGTGGCTCGTGGCGGCCGGAGCGGTCGTTCAACCTTCCCCCCTCATCGCCTCCTCCGTTCGGGCTGAGCCTGTCGAAGCCCTGTCTTCAGCATCGCGCGTCGCGGCAGGCGGTACACGGTGCAGGCGCTAGGTGTGGCGGTCGGTGCTGCGCACCGACTTCCCTGCGCTGCTCGACTTGAG
>JADCGQ010000069.1 GCA_020248945.1 Rubrivivax sp. | reverse complement strand
CGTTGCCTCACCCACGCTCTACAGCGTCCAGCAGGGCGTCAAACGAGGCCCCTGTGCTCAAAACCGGCCGAGTAGCCGCGTCGGTGCCGATCTTGGCTAACTTGATGTGCTCGGCGAAGTTCTGCCGCCCACGCTCCTAGGTGGCGCCTCGAGCAGCGCCGGCTTGCGGCCACGCGCAGCTCGCTGCGCAGACTGACTGACCGCAACTGTTCGCGCGCAACCCGGCCCCGAGCCGCCCTACTTACTCCGCCTCGAAGCTGCTGCCCACGTAGCTGAGCACGTTCCAGATGCCGTCGCCCAGAAACTGGAGCGCCACCGTCTGGTACTGCGCTCCCGCCAGGTAGCCCGCGGTGCCGGCGGTCGAGAAGCTGGCGACGGCAACCGGCTGGCTGAACACCAGACCCGCTCCCGGAAGGCATCCGTAGACCCTGCTGGCATTGCCCGCCAGCGCCACGGTGTCCAGCCCGGTGCCGTAGGGCGTGCGGAGTGTCCAGGTCTGCCCACCGTCGCCCGAGGTCACGACGCTGCCATCCGCCGCTGCAGCCAGCAGCCGCCGCCCGTCGGTGGAGATGCTCACATCCGTCCATGGGCGTTCGCTCTCGGTGGGCGTCCACGTCGTGCCCTGGTCGGTGGACACGTACAGCAGCCGGTCGCGGTCGGCGGCCAACCACCGCTGCCCATCACCGGTCATCGCGATGGCCACCCAGTCGCGGGTGCCTGAGTCGCGGACCGTCCAGCTGGTGCCCCGGTCGGTGGAGACGAGGACGAACGAACTCCCCAGGTAGGAGTGAGCCACGGCGAGAATCGATCCGTCGGCCGATGCCGCTGCCGCGCGCCAGTTGCCGGGCTGGCTGGTCGGGGCGAGCGCCCAGGTGGTTCCGCCGTCCAGCGACAGGTAGATGCGTCCATCGAAGAACAGTGCCGTGGCCGCGATCAGCACCGAACCATCGCCCGACGCCGCCACGGCAGACCATTGCACCGTCGTCGGCAGACCTGGTGCAGCGGCGAAGCTGGCGCCGCTGTTCGTCGAGCCCTGGATCGAACGGCCAAAGGGCGACACGGTCTCCGTCCGCAGAGCCATCACGGTGGAGCCGGAAGACGAGGTGGCCAGTAGCTCCTGCCACCGCGCGTCGGTGCCGGCCGGTGTGTTGACCCAGCTGGCGCCGCCGTTCGTGGACACTCGCAGATCGCTGAACAGCGAGACCGCGGCCACGACATTGCCGTCACCCGACGTGCGCACGACCTTGCAGGACACGCCTGCGTCGCGGGTGGCCCAACGGCTGCCGACCTCCGTGCTGGCCGAGACGCCACTCGTGACGATCCGCTCACCCGCGTTCTGCGTGATCTTCCGGCCACCGGCACCGGCACCGGTGACCTGGACGATGTCGCCCACGGCCGGGCTTGCTGGCCGTGACAGCGACAGCCGAGATGCACCCGAGGCGATGACGCCGCCGTTGAGGGACAGCGCCCGGTCCGCCGTCGACACCGACCAGGTCACGCCCGCCCCGTTGCAGACGAAGCTCGTGGCGGTGACCTCGCTGGTGCCTAGCGTGCCGTTCAGATCGAGATCGAGCCCGCTGTCGATGCGGGTGCCGCCATAACGGCAGCTGCTTCCGGCAGAAACCGGCGTGCTGTTCAGCAGGACACTGAGGCCGCTGGGGCCGGCCGGGCCCTGGGGTCCGACAGCGCCGGTCGCACCCGTGGCACCGTTGCAGGTGTAGCGGGTGCTCGACACTTCCGCCGGATCGAGTGCGCCGCTGCGGTTGGCATCGAGACCGCTCTGGTAACGCGTGCCCCCGGCAGCGCAGTTGGCACCGGCCGGCTCGTCGGCAGCGACCAGCAGCGTGTCGAGGCCGTTGGCACCTGCCGAGCCTGCTGAACCTGTGGCGCCGGCAGCGCCCGTGGCACCAGTGGCACCAGTTGCACCAGTTGCACCGGTGGCACCCGTGCACACGAAACTGGTCGTCGACACCTCAGAGCCCGCCAGGGTTCCGTCGCGATCGGCGTCGAGGCCGGCCTCGATGCGCACGCCCCCGCTGGCACAGACCGGGCCGGCCGCCTCGGCCGACATCGCCACCAAGGTCGACAGGCCGTTCGAACCTGCTGGTCCGGCCGAGCCTGCAGGCCCTGACGGGCCAGTGGGGCCAGCAGGCCCGGTCGGCCCTGCCGGGCCGGCAGCGCCTGGCGAACCAGCAGCACCCGTTCCTCCGGCCGCCCCGGCAGCCCCGTTGCACACGAACCCCACGGACGACACCTCTGATGCTTCGAGCGTGCCGTCGGCATTGGCGTCGAGGCCGGATCGGATCGCGCGGCCACCCGTCGGGCAGTTCGCGCCTGCGGGCTCGTCGGCCAACTGAACCAGAGCAGAGCGGCCGGCGGCGCCGGGGGCGCCGGCAGCACCTGCGGTGCCAGCGGGCCCCTGGGGGCCAGTTTCGCCGTCACCGCCACAGGCGGCAAGGATCGAGAGGGCGAGAAGCTGCAGCCCGGCAAGTGCAGGGCGACGCGTGAGGCGCGAAGTCATGGGGCTCCCTTGTAGGTGTTCTTGCTCCATGCCGAGTCTGCGAACACCACCACATACTTCGCAGCAGGGACAAGATCCCCATTTTTTGATGTGGCCACCCCACCGGACCAACGCTAGCAGGCCGTTGAAATACCAATCGACTCCGCCGACCGCGTCAGCGAGCATGGCGGTGTTGATCGACGAGAGGTGAGCCGCCGATGCGTGGAGCCGACAGCTACAACGAGAGCCTGTTCACGACGGTGAAGCTGGAGGACTTTG
>JADCGQ010000068.1 GCA_020248945.1 Rubrivivax sp. | reverse complement strand
GGCCGCCGACCTGCTCCTGGTGAAATATCCGGGCTAGCGCCTGCACCGTGTACCGCCTGACGCGACGCGCGATGCTGCGGACAGGGCTTCGACAGGCTCAGCCCGAGCGGCCGCGCTCAAGTGCCGCAGAACGTGCGGTAGCCCGCCGTCAACGCGGCCGGTGCCGGCTCGGCGAAGGGGCTGAGCGCGGGGTCGTCGTCGAAGGGCTGGCGAAGCGCAGCAAGCAGGGTCTCGAAGGGCGCGAGGTCGCCTTCGGTGGCCGCCGCCAGGGCCTCTTCGACGCGGTGGTTGCGCGGGATGATGCGAGGGTTGGCGGCGCGCAGCGCGGCGGCGTCGGGCGTGCCGGGTGCCGTGCGCCGCGCCTGCCACTGCCCGAGCCACGCCGTGATGCCCGCCGGGCCGCCATCAGCCGCGTCGAACAGGCCGCGCAGCGGAGCCTCGTCGCCGGCTGCGGCATCGGCCAGGTGGCGGGCGGCCAGCGTGAAGTCCACCGCGTGCTCCTGCAGCAGGCGCAGCCAGGCCTCGGCGAGCCGGGCATCACCAGCTTCGTCGGCAGGGCTCGGCGGGGCCAGGCCCAGCTTGGTGCGCCACACGCCCAGCCACTCGGCCTGGTACCAGTCCGGAAAGGCATTGATCACCGCCGTGGCCTCGGCCACCGCCGCGTCGGCGTCGTCGCTCAGCAGCGGCAGCAGCGTCTCGGCCAGCCGCGCCAGGTTCCAGCGCGCGATGCCGGGCTGGTTGGCATAGGCGTAGCGGCCCTGGTGGTCGATGCTGCTGAACACCGCGCCCGGGTCGAAGGCCTCCATGAAGGCGCAGGGGCCGTAGTCGATGGTCTCGCCGGAGATCGTCATGTTGTCGGTGTTCATGACGCCGTGGATGAAGCCCAGGCCCATCCAGCGCGCGATCAGCGCCGCTTGACGCCGCGCCACGCGCTCGAGCAGCGCGCGGTAGCGGCCCGGGGTGCCGGCCAGGTCGGGGTCGTGGCGGGCGATGGTGTATTCGGCCAGCTGGCGCACGCGCTCGACTTCGCCACGCGCGGCGAAGAACTGGAAGGTGCCCACGCGCAGGTGGCTGGCGGCCACGCGCGTGAGCACGGCGCCGGGCAGGCGGTCTTCGCGGTAGACCCACTCGCCGGTGGCGGCCACGGCCAGCGCGCGCGTGGTGGGCAGGCCCAGCGCGTGCAGCGCCTCGCTGATGAGCACCTCGCGCAGCATCGGCCCCACCGCCGCGCGGCCGTCGCCCCCGCGCGAAAACGGCGTGCGGCCCGAGCCCTTGAAGGCGATGTCGCGGCGTCGGCCCTGGCGGTCGTGCACCTCGCCGAGCAGCAGCGCGCGGCCGTCGCCGAGCTGCGGCGAGAAGCCGCCGAACTGGTGGCCGGCATAGGCCTGCGCCACCGGCTCGGCGCCCTCGGGCACGAGGTTGCCGGCGAACACCGCCGCGCCCGCCGGCCCCTGCAGCGCCGCGGCGTCCAGACCCAGCTCGGCGGCCAGCGGCGCGTTGAAGAACAGCAGCGCCGGCGCGGCCACGGCCGCCGGCCGCCAGGGCGTGGCAAAGCCGGGCAGATCGCGGGCGTAGCTGTTGTCGAAGGGCGGAAAGGCCGTCGGGGCCAGCGTGAGGGCGTCGCTCATGCCCGCAGTGTGCGACAGGGCCGCTGTAACCCTGATGCCGGTTCGGACGACTGGCCCCGGCACGACCGTGGAACACCCCGATGACGCTTCAGCTCCTTGCCACCGCTCCGGCCCTGGGCTCCGGCCCCTTGCCGGGCCGTGGCGACTCGGCTGACAGAATGCCGGGCATCTCCGTTGTGCGGTCTGCCCCCCGCCTGGCCCCCTTGAGCGCTGCGCAAGACGACTTCGAACGCCAGCTCAAGCTGCTGTGGCTGCGGGCGCAGGCCGGCGACGAGGCCGCCTACCGCGTGGCGCTCGGCCGCATCGCGCAGCGGCTGCGCGGCTATCTGCGCCGCCGCATGCAGTCGCTGCCCGACGACCTCGAAGACCTGGTGCAGGATACCCTGCTCGCGCTTCACCTGCAGCGCGGCACCTACGACGCCTCGCTGCCGGTGAGCGCCTGGGTGCTGGCGATCGCGCGCCACAAGCTGGTGGACCTGTGGCGCCGCCGCGGCCGCCAGGAGGCCCTGCACGACCCCATCGACGATGTCGACGAGGGCCTGCTGGCGCAGAGCCAGCCCGAGGCCGGCTCGGCGCGCGACCTCGGCATCCTGCTGGCCGAGCTGCCGCAGGCCCAGCGCGACGCCATCGTGCTGACCAAGATCGAAGGCCTCTCGGTGGCCGAGGCCTCGGCCCGCACCGGCGCCAGCGAGTCGGCCATCAAGGTGCAGGTGCACCGCGGCCTGAAGAAGCTGGCGGCACTGGTGCAGGGCGCCTGAACCCGACGAAGACGACATGAAGACCGACGATCTCATCCATTTGCTGGCGCAAGGCGCCGGGCCGGCGCCGCGTGGCGTGGCCGCCCGGCGCCTGGCGCCCAGTGCCGTCGTGGGCATGACAGCCAGTGCGCTGCTGGCCCTGGTGCTGCTGGGCTGGGTGCCGATGGCGCTGTATGCGCAAGTCGCGCCCTGGTTCAAGCTCATCTACGCCGGGGTGCTGGCCTTGGCCGCCGGCTGGCTGGCGGCGCAGCTCGGCCGGCCCTTGCCGCGCACGCGCGGCCCGCTGGTCGCGGTGGCCGCGGTGCTGGCGGGCGCAGCCCTCACGGGGCTGGTCGGCTGGTGGCAGATGCCGGCGTCCGAGCGCATGCCGGGGCTGTTGGGTCACTCGTGGGCCACCTGCCCCTGGAACGTGCTGGCGCTGTCGCTGCCGGCGCTGGCGGCCTCGATGTGGGCGCTGCGCGGCCTGGCGCCCACCCGCTTGGTGGCGGCCGGTGCGGCTGCGGGCTTGTTCGCGGGGGCGCTGGGCGCCTTCGGGTACGCGCTGGCCTGTGACGAGCTGGCGCTGCCTTTTGTGGCGGCCTGGTACACGCTCGGTGTTCTGTTGACGGCCGGGCTGGGCGCGCTGCTCGGGCCGCGGGTCCTGCGTTGGTGAGGTTACCCATGTCGCTTGTTCGGTCGCCTGCACGCCGTGCGCTCCTGTTGACCGCCAGCCACGCTGCCGTGGCCGCTGGGGGCTTTGCGGGCGGCATCTATGCGCTGCCCATCCTGATCGCACCGGCGCCGCCCGCGGCTGCAGAGCTGCAGGCGGTGGCCGGCGCGGCGCTGTTCAAGGGCCGCTTCGTGCGCGATCTGCCCGGCAGCGATGCGCTGCTTTGGGGCGAAGGCGATGTCATGGTGTCGCTTGCGGCGGTGGCCTTGCAGGGCCGGCTGTCGCCGGGGCCGGACTTCAAGCTCTACCTGTCGCCCGTGTTCGTGCAGACGGAGGCGGAGTTCGAACGCGAGAAGCCGCGCATGGCCCGCGTGGGCGACGTCAAGACCTTCCAGGACTTCGTCGTCGCGCTGCCGCCGGGCACCGACGTGGCGGCCTACACCACCGTCGTGGTGTGGTGCGAGACCTTCCGCGAGTTCATCAGCGCTGCCCGCTATCGCTGAGTCCGGCCCGGGCACGCGGCCCGGCCGGCTGCTCTCAAGCGCGGCCGCCAGGTGCCGACAACAAACGAATGAATCCCGAACGCCCGGCTGCTGCGCTGTGCGCCACCTCCGCCGGGCGTGCCTGGCGCATGGGAGGCGTGCTGCTGGCCGCCGGGCTGCTGTGGCCTGCCCCGGCCCGGGCCCAGGCGCTGGCGCCGGCCTCGGCCGCCGCGGCCACGGCGCCGGCCGATCTGCGCTTGAGCGGCCCCAAGCCCTGGCCGCCGGTGCTCGGCGAGACGCTCGAGGCCTCGCTCGACGACCCCGAACTGCTGCTCACCCAGACGCGCAAGCGCCTGGCGGAGCTGAAGGCCCCGACCAGCCCGGCGCAGGCCGAAGAGGCGTTCTGGCTGGCGCTCAATGCAGCGCGCCTGGAGATCCTGCTCGAGGCCGACACCGAGGCCGACGCGAGCCTTCGTCGGGCGCGGCAGCTGTTCGCGGCGAAGCCGCGCCCCTCGTCGCAGATGCAGGCCTGGCTCGAGTTCATGGAACTGCGCCACCGCGCCATCACCGAGGGCAGCACCGAGGCGCTGCAGGCCCTCTTGATGGGGCGCAGCCACCTTCGGGTCGAGGCGCAGTCGGTGCTGGGTTGCGAGTGGGACGAAACCGAGACCTGGCTGCTGCGCGAGATGGGCAGCCTCGATGAAGCCTGGCGCGCGACCGAGGCCCTGGAGCGCTGCGGCACCGCCACCGGTTGGCCGCACTTCCGTGCCCAGGCCTTGTCGGATCGCGCCCATCTGGCCGGGCAGGCCGGCACGATGGGCGAAGCCGCCGGCGTCGGGGGCAGCCCTGTGGCGGGCGAGCGCGTGGCGCAACTGTTCGAAGAGGCCTATGGCGTGGTCGGCCCCGGCCCGGCGCGCTTCCAGCGCAGCCTGATCGCCTACTCGGCCGGCACCACGCTCACGGACATGGGCCGCTCTGCCGAGGCGGCGCGCCAGCTGCTGCGCGCGCTGGCCGCCAGCCGCGCGCTCGGCGACCGTGCCGGCATCGCTGCGGCGCTCACGGCCCGCGCGGCGCTCGACGTGTGCGAGGGCCGGCATGCCGATGCGCTGCTGGCGCTGGCCGAGGCCGAGCCGGTGCTGCGCCAGATCGGCAGCGGCACGGCCGGGCGGCTGATGTCGCTGTACACGCGCCGGCTGCAGTCGCTCGTGGCGCAGAAGGCCACCGCCCGCACGCTGTGGGTCGCGCTGGTGGCAACGGCGGCGCTGGTGGCCGGCGTTGCCGCGGTCGGCTGGCGCCAGTGGTCGCGGCGGCGGGAGATGGCCGAGCTGGCGCTGCGCGACACGCTCACCGGCCTGGCCAACCGTCGCGCCATCGAGGCCTACGCGCGCGCCCTGTTCGAGCAGGCACAGCGCCTGAAGCTGCCCTTCACGGTGGCGCTGATCGACCTCGACCACTTCAAGCAGGTGAACGACCAGCACGGCCACACCACTGGCGACGCCGTGCTGCGTGCCTTTGCCAGCGCGGTGCCGGCGCTGCTGCGCGCGCCCGACCGCCTGGGCCGCTGGGGCGGCGAGGAGTTCCTGCTCGTGCTGCCCGGCACGGCGCAGCACGAGCTGCCGGGTGTGTTCCTGCGCCTGCGCTTGGCCTTTGCGGCGGCCACCTTGCCTGGCTTGCCGGTGCCCCACGGCTGCAGCTTCTCGATGGGCGGCGCCGAGGCAGGCGTCGACGGCACCGGCATCGAGGCGCTGGTCGAGGCGGCCGACCGCCGCCTCTACGAAGCCAAGGCCGCCGGCCGCGACCGGCTCGGTTGAGGGCGGCGCGCTATGCTGGGCTTCGCCGTGGCCATGGGGGCTGCGGCGCCACCGGCGCGCCATGACCCGCTTCTGTCCGATCCTGCTGCGAATTGTTCTGGTGGCTGCGGCTTGCCCGGGCACCACCGCACCCGCAGCGGCGTCCACCTGGATCGGGCGCTTCGACCAGACCCTGGCGCCCTGGGCCGAACAGCGCTTCCAGGCCGACCGCCCGGCCAACACCTGGACGCTGCGGCGCTGGGATGGCGTCGATGCGCTGGAGGTGCGCTCGCAGGCCTCGATGTCGCTGATGGCGCGCGCGGTCGACGTCGACCTGGCGCGCACGCCGGTGCTGTGCTGGCGCTGGCGCATCGAGCGCGCGCTGGAGACGGCCGACCTCACGCGCAAGGCCGGCGACGACCAGGCGGCGCGGGTGTACCTGGGGCTGGCGCTGCCGCCGCAGTCGCTGGGCGTGGGCGACCGGCTGCAGCTGCGCCTGGCGCGCTCGATGTTCGGCCCGCAGGTGCCCGATGCGGCCATCAACTACGTCTGGGACAACCGCCAGCCCGCGGGCAGCGAGCACCCCAACGCCTACACCTCGCGCACGACGATGGTGGTGCTGCGCAGCGGCACGGCGGCCCTGGGCCGCTGGGTGGCCGAGCGGCGCGATGTCGGCGCCGACCTGCAGCGCCTGCACGGCCCCGGCGCGCGGCTGGTGCAGGTGGCCGTGGCGGCCGACACCGACAACACCGGCGAGACGGCGCTCAGCGGCTTCGCCGACCTGCACTTCGTGGCCGCCGACGAAGCTTGCCGCTGAAACCCCACCGGCCGAATCCCCGCCCACCGGCCCTGTAACCGCCGGCCCGGCTGGCGCGTATAAGCCGCAACGGGCCGGTCGTCGGCCCTCTTGAACGACCCGCTGCCCATGCACCCGACGCTGCCCCTGCTGATCAAGACCGACTTCCCGCCGCTGACGCGCCGCCGCCTCGAAACGCTGCAGGTCAACCTCGGCTACACCTGCAACCAGAGCTGCCTGCACTGCCACGTGGCCGCGAGCCCGCAGCGCACCGAGCAGATGGACGCCGAGACCATCGACCTCGTCATCGCGGTGCTGCAGGTCCGGCGCGTGGAGACGCTCGACCTGACCGGCGGCGCGCCCGAGCTGAACCTGCACTTCCGCCGACTCGTGGCCGCCGCGCGGGCCCTGGGCGTGCGCGTGATCGACCGCTGCAACCTCACCATCCTGTCGGAGCCCGGCCACGAAGACCTGGCCGAGTTCCTGGCCGCGCAGGGCGTGGAGGTGACGGCCTCGCTGCCCTGCTATTCAGCCGCCAACGTCGACCGCCAGCGCGGCGACGGCGTCTTCGAGCGCAGCATCGCGGGGCTGCAGCGGCTCAATGCGCTGGGCTACGGCGCGCCGGGCTCGGGCCTCGTGCTCAACCTCGTCTACAACCCGCAGGGCCCCTCGCTGCCGCCGGCGCAGGGGCCGCTGCAGGCCGACTACCAGCGCGAGCTGGCGCAGCACTTCGGCATCCGCTTCAACCACCTGTTCGCGCTGGCCAACATGCCGATCCAGCGCTTCGGCAGCACGCTGGTCAACAAGGGCACCTTCGACAGCTACATGACGCTGCTGCGCAGCGCCCACCGCGACGAGAACCTCGACACGGTGATGTGCCGCAGCCTGGTCAGCGTCGACTGGCAGGGCTTTCTCTTCGACTGCGACTTCAACCAGATGCTGGCGCTGCCGGCCGCGCTGAAGGCGCCCGAAGGCAAGGCCGGCCGCGCCCACCTGCGCACCCTGCTGCACACCGACGGCGCCGGCAGCGCCATCCGTGTGGCCAACCACTGCTGGGGTTGCACGGCAGGGCAGGGCAGCAGCTGCGGTGGCGCGCTCGAGCCCGCGGGCCCGCTGGCTCGGGCGGCTTGATGCCCACCCCTGCGAAGCCGGGGCCGAGCAAGGCCCTGCTGTGGGCCGTGCTGGCGCTGGCCGTGCTGGCTGGGGTGTGGGCCTGGCGGCACTTCGGCCTGGGCGAGTTGCTCACGCTGGAGCAGCTCAAGGCCAGCCGCGACGGGCTGGCCCAGGGGGTGGCCGAGCGGCCCCTGACCACTGCGGCGGTCTTCTTCGCGATCTACGTGGCGGCGGCGGCGTTGTCGATCCCGGGCGCCTTGATCCTGACGCTGGCCGCTGGCGCGATGTTCGGCCTCGGGTGGGGCCTGCTGATCGTGAGCTTCGCGTCGAGCCTGGGCGCGCTTCTGGCGTTCCTGGTGGCGCGCTACCTGCTGCGCGACACGGTGCAGGCGCGTTTCGGCAAGCAGCTCGCGCCCATCAACGAAGGCGTGGCCAAGGACGGCACCTTCTACCTGCTGACGCTGCGCCTGGTGCCGGTGTTCCCGTTCTTCCTGATCAACCTGCTGATGGGTCTCACACCCATCAGCGCGCTGCGCTTCTACGTCGTCAGCCAGCTCGGCATGCTGGCCGGCACGGCGGTGTACGTGAACGCCGGCACGCAGCTGGCGGCCATCGGCTCGGCGCGCGACATCGTCTCGCCGGGCCTCCTGGGCAGCTTCGTTCTGCTCGGCCTGTTCCCGCTGCTGGCCAAGGCCGGCGTAGGCTGGCTGCAGCGGCGCAAGGTGTACGCGCGCTGGCAGAAGCCGGCGAGCTACGACCGCAACCTCGTGGTCATCGGCGCCGGCGCGGGCGGGCTCGTCAGCGCGTACATCGCGGCGGCCGTGAAGGCCAAGGTCACGCTGATCGAAGGTCACAAGATGGGCGGCGACTGCCTCAACTACGGCTGCGTGCCGAGCAAGGCGCTCATCCGGTCGGCCAAGCTCGCCAAGCAATTGAAGAAGGCCGCCTCGCTGGGTGTGGCCGACGCGCAGGGCCGCGTCGACTTCGGTGCTGTGATGCAGCGCGTGCACCGTGTCATCAAGGACATCGAGCCGCACGACTCGGTCGAGCGCTACACCGGCCTGGGTGTGGAGGTGCTGCAGGGCCACGCCCGCATCACCAGCCCCTGGACGGTGGAGGTGACGCTGGAAGGGGGCCGGAAGCAGGTGCTCAGCACCCGCAGCATCGTCATCGCGACCGGGGCCAGCCCCTTCGTGCCGCCCATCCCCGGGCTCAAGGACGTGGGCTGCCTGACCAGCGACACGGTCTGGGGACTCACCGAGTGCCCCAAGCGCCTGGTGGTGCTCGGTGGCGGGCCCATCGGCAGTGAACTCGCGCAGAGCTTCGCGCGCCTGGGCAGCCAGGTCACGCAGGTCGAGATGGCGCCGCGCGTGATGGTGCGCGAAGACCCCGAGGTCTCCGAGCTCGTGGCGGCCTCGCTGCGCGAAGACGGCGTCGTGCTGCTCACCAGCCACCAGGCCGTGCGCGTGGAGCGGGTGGATGGCGAGAAGCGGCTGGTGGCCAAGCATGGCGAGCGCGAGGTGGTGATCCCCTTCGACGAGCTGCTCTGCGCCGTCGGCCGCAGCCCGCGTGTGGCCGGTTTCGGGCTCGAGGAACTGGGCATTCCGCTCACGCCCAAGAAGACCATCGCCACCGACGCCTACCTGCAGACGCTCTACCCCAACATCTACGCCGTGGGTGATGTGGCCGGGCCGTACCAGTTCACGCACACGGCGGCGCACCAGGCCTGGTACGCGGCGGTGAACGCGCTCTTCGGCCGCTTCAAGCGCTTCAAGGCCGACTATTCGGTGATCCCCTGGGCCACCTTCACCGACCCCGAAGTGGCACGCGTGGGCCTGAGCGAAACCGAGGCCAGGGAGCAGGGCGTGGCCTTCGAGGTGACGCGCTACGGCATCGACGACCTCGACCGCGCCATCGCCGACGGCACCGCGCACGGCTTCGTCAAGGTGCTCACCGTGCCCGGCAAGGACCGCATCCTGGGCGTGACGATCGTCGGCGAACACGCCGGCGACCTGCTGGCCGAGTACGTGCTGGCGATGAAACACGGCCTGGGCTTGAACAAGATCCTCGGCACCATCCACACCTACCCCACGCTGGCCGAGGCCAACAAGTACGCCGCCGGCGAATGGAAGCGGGCGCACGCGCCGCAGAAGCTGCTGCAGTGGGTGGCGAAGTTCCATGCGTGGGAGCGGTCATGAGCGCCGGACGCAGACAGCTTTTTCTGGGCGTGGGTGCCGCCGCCTTGCTCGGCGCCGCAGGCCTGCGCCCGGCGGCCGCGCAGGCCTTCGATGCCAGCCATGCGGCCTGGACGGTGCTGCTGAAAAAGCATGTGCTGCTGCTGCGCGGCGGGCAGGCTTCGCAGGTGCGCTACGGCGGTTTCGCGGCCGACCGGGCGCCGCTGAAGGCGTATCTCGACAGCCTCTCGGCCGTGCCCGAGGCCCTGTTCAAGGGCTGGTCGCCGGCGGCGCAGCAGGCCTTCCTGACGAACGCCTACAACGCGTTCACGGTGGAGCTCATCCTCACCCGGTACCCCGACCTGAAGTCGATCAAGGAGCTGGGCTCGCTGCTGTCGAGCCCATGGAAGCCGAAGTGGATACCGCTGCTGGGGCAGCAGCGCTCGCTCGACGACATCGAGCACGTCATGCTGCGCGCGCGCGGTGTGTACGACGAGCCGCGTGTGCACTTCGCGGTGAACTGCGCGTCGATCGGCTGCCCGATGCTGCGCGAAGAGGCCTTCGTGGCCGAGCGGCTGCCGGCGCAGTTGGCGCAGCAGACCGAGCGCTTCATGGCCGACCGCACGCGCAACCGCTGGAACACGCAGCGCGGCCGGCTGGAGCTGTCGAAGATCTTCGACTGGTACGGCGAGGACTTCACGCTCGGCCACCAGGGCATCCGGTCGCTGAAGGCCTTTGCCGGCCAGCACGCGGAGCGCCTGGCCGACACGCCGGCCGACCGGGCGCGGCTGCAGAGCGGCGACTTCGGCATCGCCTTCCTCGACTACGACTGGGCGCTGAACGACGCGCGATGAGCAGGCTTGCGGACACGCTTGCGGGCACAGCCTTGATCGTCTTCGCCAAGGCGCCGGTGGCGGGGCGGGCGAAGACCCGGTTGATCCCGGCGCTGGGGGCCGAGGGCGCGGCCGCGCTGGCGGCGCGGCTGCTCGACCATGCGATGCAGCAGGCGGCCGAGGCGGGCCTTGGTGCGATTGAACTGTGCGTGACGCCCGATGCGACGCACCCGCTCTTGCAGGCGGCCGCGGCGCGGCACGACGCGGTGCTGTCGGTGCAAGGCGAGGGGGACCTGGGCGCGCGCATGCAGCGGGCGCTGAGCCGGCGCCTGGCGGGGCATGCGCGGGTGCTGCTGATCGGCACGGACGCGCCTTCGCTCGATGCGGGGGTGCTGCGGGCGGCGGCGCAGGCGTTGGCGGCGCACGATGCGGTGTTCGTGCCTGCACTGGATGGCGGTTATGCGCTGGTGGGGTTGGCGCGGCTTCAGCAGCGCCGTGCCGCCGGTGCAGGCCCTTCGACAGGCTCAGGGCGAACGGGGGTGGATCCGTTCGGGCTGAGCCCTTCGACTGAGCTCAGGACAGGCCTGTCGAAGCCCCCGAGCCCCTCCAATGCCGCCCCAACGCGCCTCTTCGAGTCCATCGAATGGAGCACCGCCACCGTCCTGGCCCGCACGCTCGAGCGCGTGGCCGAGCTCGGCCTGCGCGTCGCACTGCTCCCCGCACTGCCCGACATCGACGAGCCCGCCGACCTGGCGCACCTGCCGCCCACGTGGCCCGAGGCACGCCCCGCATGAAGCGCCTCGTGCTCGTCGGCGCCGGCCACGCCCACGCCCAGGTGCTGCAAGCCTGGTCCCGCGCGCCCATGCCCGGCGTGGAGCTGGTGGTGGTGTCGCCCCAGGCCCTCGCGCCGTACTCCGGCATGGTGCCGGGCTGGCTCGGCGGCGCCTACCGCTTCGACGAGATCGTCATCGACTTCGTCGCGCTGGCCCGCGCTGCTGGCGCGCGCTGGGTGGCCGATGAACTGCACACGCTCGACGCCGACGCGCAGCGCCTCGAGCTCGGCAGTGGCGAGCGGCTCGACTACACGCTGCTGTCGCTGAACGTCGGCTCCACCTTGCGGCCGCCGCCTTTGCCCGACACGCGCGTGCTCACGCTGCGGCCCTTGTCGGCCCTGCGGCCGGCCTGGGAGCAGCTGCTGCACGACTGGCGCAGCGCCGACAGCACCGCAGCGCTGCACGTGGCCGCGGTGGGCGGTGGCGCGGCCGGCTTCGAATCGGTGCTCGCGGTGGTGGCGCAGCTGCGCCGGCTGCGGCCCGATCGCAAGGTCAGCGGCGCCCTCTTCAGCCGCGGCGCCGAGCTGCTGCCCGGCCTGGCTGCGCCCGCCCGCCGCGCCGCCGAGCGCGCGCTGGCGCGCAGCGGCATCGCACTGAAGCTCGGCACGCCGGGCGACGCCACCACGCTGGCCGGTGCCGGCCTTGTGCTCTGGGCCACCGGCGCGCAAGCGCACGACTGGCAGCGCGACGCCACCCGCCGCGGCGGCCTGGCGGCCAGCGACGAGGGCTTCATCCGCATCGACGCGCAGCTGCGCTCGGTGTCGCACCCCGCGGTGTTCGCGGTCGGCGACGGCGCGCACTGGAGCCCCGGCGCGGCGCTGCCCAAGGCCGGCGTGTTTGCCGTGCGCCAGGGCCCGCTGCTGCTGGCGAACCTGCGCGCGGCCCTCACCGGCGCGGCCTTGCAGGCCTACGAGCCGCAGCGCCACTTCCTCGCGCTGCTGGCCACCGGCGACGGCCGCGCCATCGCTGCCCGCGGCCCTTTCGGCGCCAGCGGCCGCTGGGCCTGGCGCTGGAAGGACCGCATCGACCGCGGCTTCATCGGCCGCTTCACCCCCATCCCAGCTTGAAGAGCCTCCGCATGACCCAGCCCACCCGTCGCCACGTCGTCACCGGCCTGCTCGGCTCGGCCGCCGCCTTGGCCGCACCCGCTTCACCCGCCTGGGCCCAGGCCACGCCGCTGAACCTGGGTGTGGGCATGTTCCAGCCCGACCGCGAGAAGAACGACGCCACCTACCGCCCGCTGGCCCAGCACCTGGCCGCGCGCCTGGGCCGCCCGGTGAACCTGCGCACGGTGGACAGCTGGGAAGGCCTGGCCAAGAGTCTGGCCGCCGGCGAGACCGACATCGCGCTGATGGGCCCCTGGGGCTACGTGCTGGCCAACCACAACGCCGGTGCTCAGGTGGTGTCGACCATCCTGTACGACGGCAAGCCGGAGTACTTCGCGATCATCGTCACGCATCCCGACTCGGGCCTGGCGTCGATGCAAGACCTGCTCGGCCCCAAGGGCCGCGGCCGCAGCTTCGCCTTCGGCGACAAGGGCTCGACCTCGGGCTACCTGATCCCGCTGCACTTCTTCATGCAGCAGGGCATCGACCCCGCCCAGCACTTCGGCCGTGTCATCCATACCAAGCACCAGGCGATCCAGACGCAGGTGACGGCGGGCCAGCTCGATGCCGGTGCCGACTTCAACCGCAACCGCAACGCGATGATCGAGTCCGGTCTCATCCGCGCCGAGCGCAGCCGCGTGATCTGGCAGTCGGCGCCGCTGCCCAACGACGCCGTGGCGGTGCGCGTGGCGCTGCATGCCGATGCCGGCTTCGTGCAGCGGCTGCGCGCCGCGCTGGCCGAGGTGGGGCCGCTGCTGAAGGCGCAGCCCGGGCTGCTGCCGGCGCGCTACACCGGCTTCGTCGACAGCGACAACCGCTTCTACAAGCCGATCCGCGACGCCGGCCTGGCCACCGGCACGCTGGCACCGAAGTGAGGGCCCCGTGTTGAACGCCACGCTGCCCGGCCTCGACCGCGGCCGGCTCGGCTTTGCCGCGCTGGTGCTGGCCTACGCGCTGCTGGTCGCGGCCTGCGCGGCCACGCTGGCGGCGGCGGGCGATCTCTCGCTCGGCCGCCAGCCCTGGGACAACCTGCTGCGCTCGCTGGCCGAGTTCTCGCGCCCGAGCTTTCTCGACGCGTGGTTCGGCCCCGAGCGGCTCGAGTACCGCAGCGACGACGGCACGCTGCTGCGCGTGGAGAACCGCCGCGAGGTCGAAGCCGCCTGGCTCGCCGGCCTGGGCCGCGCCACCTGGGTGACGTTCCAGATCGCCACGCTCGGCACGCTGGGCGCGGCCGTGCTGGCACTGCCGCTGGCGGTGCTGGCGGCGCGCAACCTGCACGCGCCCTGGCCGCTGGCGGTGGCCGCCCGCCGGCTCCTCGACGCGCTGCGTGCGGTGCACACGCTGGTGTTCGGGCTCGTGCTCGTGGGCATCGTCGGCCTCGGGCCCACGGCCGGCATACTGGCCATCGCGCTGCACTCGGCGGGCACCTTGGGCAAGCTGTTCGCCGAAAGCATCGAGTCGCTCGACCGCGGTGCCGTGCAGGCCGTGCGCGCCACCGGGGCCACGCCGCTGCAGGTGTTCTTCCAGGCCGTGTGGCCGGCGGCGCTGCCGCAGGCGGTAAGCCACCATCTTTATGTGTGGGAGTTCAACATCCGCGACTCCACCATCCTGGGCCTCATCGGCGCGGGTGGCCTGGGCCTGCTGATCAGCGAGGCCGTGAGCCTGTTCCAGTGGGGCCGGCTGGCGACGCTGATCATCGTGGTGATCGCGCTCGTGGTGGCCTTCGACGCGCTGTCGCGGCGCATCCGCACGGCCCTGGCCTGATGAAGCGCGCATGAAGTCACCCACCGTGAAGCCGCCCGTGGTGCTGATGGAAGACGTGGTGGTGCGTGCCGGGGGCCGCACGCTGCTGGCGGTGGAGCACTTCGCCGTGCATGCCGGCGAGCGCGTGGCGCTGGTGGGTGCCAACGGCGCCGGCAAGAGCACGCTGCTGGCCTTGCTGGCCGCGCTGGCGCTGCCCGGCGCGCAGGTGCAGGGGCGCGTGCAGGTGCTGGGCCGGCGCGTCGATGCACCGCAGGCCCTGAGCCGCGCGCAGTGGCGCGCCTGGCGCGCCGAAGTGGGCGTGCTGATGCAGGGCCTGCACCTGGTGCCGCGCCTGAGCGCGCTGGACAACGTGCTCGTCGGCGCGCTGGCCCGCCCCGGGCTGCCGGCCTGGCGCAGCTGGGCGCGGCTGTACCCGGCGGCGCTGCGCACCGAGGCGCTGCAGGCGCTGGCGGGCCTGGGGCTGGCGACACAAGCCGGGCAGCGCACCGAGCGGCTCTCGGGCGGCGAGCGGCAGAAGGTGGCGGTGGCACGCCTGGCGCTGCAGCGCGCCCCGCTGCTGCTGGCCGACGAGCCCACGGCCGCGCTCGACCCCGCCTCCACCGCGCTCGTGCTGGCCGAGCTGCGGCACCTGGCCGAGGCCGCCACCCTGATCAGCGTCGTGCACGATGCGGCGCTGCTGCCGGCGCTGGCCGAGCGCGTAGTGGGGCTGGCCGGCGGACGCATCGTCTTCGACCGCCCCCGCGCCGTGCTCGATGCCGAGCAGCTGCGGGGCCTGTACGACCCACGCCTCGACCTCGTCGCGGCGAACTGACCATGCCGCTTAACGACAACGCCCAGCCCGACGAGGCCGACGCCCCCGGCCGCAGCTGCCCGCTGCACTACCGCTACCACCCCGAAGACTTCCGCGCGCCGCCTCCGCCGCACCTGGACGGCCTGGACACGCTCTACGTCGTCGGTGGCCTGTACGGCAACGAGCCCGCGCTCGACACGCTGGAGCAGCTGCTCGAACGCCAGGCCGCGCACGATGGCCGCCGCGCCGTCGTCTTCAACGGCGACTTCCATTGGTTCGACGCCGAGCCGGCCTGGTTCGAGCGCGTGCAGCGCCGCGTGCTGGCCCACACGGCGCTGCGCGGCAATGTCGAAACCGAGCTGGCGGCCGAGGCCACGGCCGATGCCGGCTGCGGCTGTGCCTACCCGGCCTGGGTGGGCGACGAGGTGGTGGCGCGCTCCAACCGCATCCACGCCCGCCTGCGCCAGGCCACCACGGCCGCGCAGCGCGCCGAGCTCGCGGCCCTGCCCATGCACGCCCGCGCCTCGGTGGCCGGCTGGCAGCTGGCGCTGGTGCATGGCGATGCCACCTCGCTGGCCGGCTGGGGCTTTGCGCAGGAGCACCTGCGCGACGCCGCCCACCGCGCCACGGTGAGCGGGTGGCTCCAGCGCGCGGGCGTCGACGCCTTCGCCTGCAGCCACACCTGCCTGCCGGTGTTCCAGCGCCTGCCGACGGCCGGCGGTGAAGGCTGGGTGCTGAACAACGGCGCCGCCGGCATGCCCAATTTCACGGGCGATGGCGCCGGCCTCGTGAGCCGCATCGCCACCCGGCCCTTCGGCGGCCCGGAACGCCGCTTTGGCGCCCAGGCGGCCGGGGCGGGCGGGGTGCCGGTGTTTGCCGAGGCCTTGGCCCTGGCCATCGACGGCCCCGCGTGGCAGCGCCGCTTCGCCGCCTTGTGGCCCGCCGGCAGCGACGCTCACGCGTCGTATGCGCAGCGCGTGGCCCAGGGACCGGCGTATCGCCTCAGCGAGGCCTTGCGCGGCTGAGACCACGGGGAGCGGTGCCTTGGCCGGCCAGTTCCGGCTCAAGTTGGTGGGCTTGCGGACCGATACCCATGACAGTGTCCCGGTTGTTGCACCCGCCGCCGGCTGCATCCCTGAAGAGAGGCCCTTTCAATGCGCATCAACCTAAATCCGGCAGTTACCCCGATGCTGGCAGGCTGGTTGGAGGCCTGAACGGGCCGAGTGTCGACGCGATCTTGTCGCTGACGTAGCGCAGCATAAGAGCCCATCGGTCCGTCGCCTTGAACTGCTCCGCAGCCGCCCTG
>JADCGQ010000067.1 GCA_020248945.1 Rubrivivax sp. | reverse complement strand
TGCGCTGCTCGACTTGAGGGGGCACCGCAAAACTCGCTGCGTTCGCTGCGCGAACTCCGCTCAAACACTTGCGGTGAGTCAGTTCACGATGCGCGCTGCGCGCGCTCCCCTCAAGCCTGCGCTGCTCAGCGCCTCACATAGCGCCCGCACCGTGCACCGCCTGCCGCTCATCCACCACCGCGGGTGTTTGGCCCAAGTGCCAACCCCGGTTGTTGCAAAGGGCTGTGCGGGCGGGGGGCTGCGGCGTGATCCTGAAGCGCCGAGCAGCGCAGACTTGAGGGCGGCGCGCGCAGCGCGCATCCAAGACTGACTCACGGCAACTGTTCGAGCGCAGCGGGCGCAGCCCGCGTAGCGAGTTTTGCCGTGCGCCCTCAAGTCGAGCAGCACAGGGCAGTCGGCCCGCAGGGCCGACCGCTTCAACTCACGCCGCAGCCCCCGCCCGCACAGGCCTTTGCCGCTGCGGTGCGTCGAGTGGGAGCGGCAGTGCTCCACCAGGCTTCGACAGGCTCAGCCCGAACGGTGCGGGCTCGGGACAAACGACCGCCAAGGGCCGCAAGTCGCCGAACAGGCACTCGGGCTGCTCGACACCCCCCTCCTAGAATCCCCTTCATGCCCACTGTCAAAGCCAGCAACACCTACGCCGAAGCCTCCATCCGCGTGCTCAAGGGCCTGGAGCCCGTGAAGCAGCGGCCCGGCATGTACACGCGCACCGACAACCCGCTGCACATCGTGCAGGAGGTCATCGACAACGCCGCCGACGAAGCCCTGGCCGGCTTCGGCACGCGCATCGCCGTCACGCTGCACGCCGACGGCAGCGTGAGCATCGACGACGACGGCCGTGGCATCCCCTTCGGCCTGCACCCCGAAGAAGGCGTGCCGGTGATCGAGATCGTCTATACGCGGCTGCATGCCGGCGGCAAGTTCGACAAGGGCGCCGGTGGCGCGTACAGCTTCTCGGGCGGCCTGCACGGCGTGGGCGTGAGCGTCACGAACGCACTCGCCAAGCGCCTCGAAGTGACGGTCTGGCGCGAGGGGCAGGTGGCGCAGCTGGCCTTTGCCGGCGGCGACGTGGTCGACGCGCTGGTGGTGCGCAAGGCCGTGATCGGCAAGGACTCGGGCGACAAGAAGCACGGCACGCGTGTGCGCGTGTGGCCCGACGCCAAGTATTTCGAAAGTGCCGAGCTGCCGCGCCACGAGCTCGTGCACCTGCTGCGCAGCAAGGCCGTGCTGATGCCGGGCGTGACGGTGACGCTGGCGGTGGAGAAGACCCAGGAAACCACGACCTGGAAGTACGAAAAAGGCCTGCGCGACTACCTGATGCAGCAGGTGCCGGCCGACCCGCTGATCCCGCTCTTCGAGGGCGAGCAGTTCGCCACCGCGCAGGAGACCGAGAGCTTCGCCGAAGGCGAGGGCGCCGCCTGGTGCGTGGCCTTCACCGACGAGGGCGCCACGCTGCGCGAAAGCTACGTCAACCTCATTCCCACGGTGGCCGGCGGCACCCACGAGAGCGGCCTGAAGGACGGCCTCTTCGGCGCCATCAAGGGCTTCATCGAGTTGCATGCGCTGTGCCCCAAGGGCGTGAAGCTGATGCCCGACGACGTGTTCAACCGCGCCAGCTTCGTGCTCTCGGCCAAGGTGCTGGACCCGCAGTTCCAGGGCCAGATCAAGGAGCGGCTGAACTCGCGCGACGCGCTTCGCCTGGTGTCGGCCTACGTGAAGCCGGCGCTCGAGCTGTGGTTGAACCAGCATGTCGAATGGGGCAAGAAGCTCGCCGAGCTCGTCATCCGCCAGGCGCAGACGCGCCAGCGCGCGGCGCAGAAGGTGGAGAAGCGCCGCGGCTCGGGCGTGGCCGTGCTACCCGGTAAATTGACTGACTGTGAAAGCCGCGACCTGCTGCACAACGAGGTCTTCCTCGTCGAGGGCGATTCGGCCGGTGGCAGCGCCAAGATGGGCCGCAACAAGGAAACCCAGGCCGTGCTGCCGCTGCGCGGCAAGGTGCTCAACACCTGGGAAGTGGAGCGCGACCGGCTGTTCGCCAACACCGAGATCCACGACATCGCGGTGGCCATCGGCGTCGACCCGCACGGCCCCAACGACACGCCCGACCTGAGCGGCCTGCGCTACGGCAAGGTCTGCATCCTCAGCGACGCCGACGTCGACGGCTCGCACATCCAGGTGCTGCTGCTCACACTCTTCTTCCGCCACTTCCCCAAGCTCGTCGAAGCCGGGCACATCTACATCGCGCGGCCGCCGCTGTACCGCATCGACGCGCCCGCGCGCGGCAAGCGGCCGGCGGCCAAGCTGTACGCGCTCGACGACGGCGAGCTCGAGGCCACGCTCGACAAGCTGCGCAAGGAGGGCGCGCGAGACGGCAGCTGGAGCATCAGTCGCTTCAAGGGCCTGGGCGAGATGAACGCCGAGCAACTGTGGGACACCACGCTCAACCCCGAGACGCGCCGGCTGCTGCCCGTGAGCTGGCTCGGATCTGAGGGAGGCGGCTTCGATGCCACCGCCGTCATCCTCACCAAGCTGATGGGCAAGGGCGAGGCCGCGGCTCGGCGCGAACTGATGGAACTGCACGGCGACGCGGTCGACGTCGATGTCTGAGGCGCCGCTGCGTTTGCGGCCCACTTTGCTGAGTGATCTCGACTTCGTCGCGTCGGTCGAGGCCGACCCGCACAACCTGCCGTTCATCACGCCCTGGGATCGCACGCAGCACGAGGGCGCGGTGCGCTTCCCGGACTTCCGCCACTTCATCATCGAAGCCGGCGCGGCCAGCGGCCCCGACAGCGGCCCCCATGGCGGCCGTGACGGCTTCGTCATCCTGCAGGGTTGCCGCAACCCGCACCGCAGCCTCGAGCTCAAGCGCCTGGTGTTGCAGAGCAAGGGCCGTGGTCTGGGCCGCCGCTGCGTGCGGCTGCTCAAGCAGATGGCCTTCCGCGACCTGCACGCGCACCGCTTCTGGCTCGACGTGAAGTCGCTGAACACGCGCGCCCTGGCGTTGTATGCCAGCGAGGGCTTCGTCGAGGAAGGCCGGCTGCGCGAAAGCGTGCGCGCCTATGTGGGCACCGGCACCGAAGGCTGGGACTCGCTGGCGGTGATGAGCCTGCTCGACCGCGAGTACGAGGCGCGCGTGGCGCTGGGGCTGGAGCGCCTGACGAGCGGCTGAGCGGCCTGGCGCCAGGTGCCGCGCGCGGCAGCGGAGTCTCGGCGTTCGGCTCGCGCGTGTGGCGCAGCCGCGAGGCAGTGGCCGCATCGCCACAGCGCCCCGCATCAGCCGCCGGTGAGCCAGCGTGCGTAGCCGTAGTACAGCGGCAGGCCCACCACCAGGTTGAACGGCAGCGTCACGCCCAGCGATGCCGTGAGGTAGATGCCCGGGTTGGCCTCGGGCAGGCTGGCGCGGCAGGCGGCGGGCGCGTCGATGAAGCTGGCGCTGGCGCAGATGGCGCCAAACACGAACGCGCCGCCCACGCCCAGGCCCACGGCGTGCGCCAGCGTCACGCCAGCCACGCCGTGCAGCACCGGCATCAGTACACCGAAACCAGCCATGAACAGGCCCACCTGCCGGAACGCACCGATCTGCCGCGCCGCGGTGATGCCCATCTCGAGCAGGAACAGCATCAGCATGCCGCGGAACAGTCCTTCGTAGAACGGGCTGATCTGCTTCCACTGCGGCTCGGTGGCCAGGGCGCCGATGGTCATCCCACCCAGCAGTAGCAGAATGCCGCGTCCCCGAACGACGCTGAGCACGAGCTCTGCCAGGGGCATGCTGCCCTTGCCATGCTGCGACTTCTGCCGACCCAGGGCCAGGCGAGCCAGCACAAGCGAGTACACGACGCCGAACTCCATCAGCGCCACCATTGCCGCCATCGTGCCCTCGGCTGGCGTGCCCATGGCGGTGGCAAAGCTCATGGAGGCGAAGAAGGTCGCCGTCGACACCGAGCCATAGTGCGCTGCGATGGCCGCCGCGTTGCTGATGTCGAAGCCGCCAGCGCGGCGCGCCACGTGGTAGGCCAGCGTGGGGATGGCGAAGGTCATCAACAGCGTGATGCCGAGCAGCGGCAGCACCTGGTAGAGATCGGCCTTGGCGAGTTCTCGGCCCCCGGTCAGGCCCAGCGAGAACAGCAGATAGATCGAGAGCAGCTTGATCACCGCTTCGGGCAATTCGAGCTCACTCTTCACGAAGCCGGCGATGGCCCCGAGCAGGAAGGCCAGCACGATGGGCTGGAGAAGGTTGGCGAGCAACAGGTCAAGGGCAGGCATGGAGCGCGATTCTTCGAAGGCAGCCATGTCGCGTCCAGTTCAATGAATGGCATCATTCGTTGCGTAAAAGCGAAGAAAAGAACCGGGGTCATGGCCGAGCTCAATCTGCATCACCTGCGCTACTTCCGCGCCATCGCCCACGAGCAGGGCCTGGCGCGGGCGGCCGAACGGCTGCACGTGTCGCCCTCGGCGCTGTCGGTGCAGCTGCGGCAGCTCGAAGAGCGCCTGGGGTACGCGCTGTTCGAGCGGCGCGGCCGCCGCCTCGTGCTCACCGAGGCCGGCCGCGTGGCGCTGGAGCACGCTGACACCATCCACGCCGCCAGCAAGGAGCTGCTGGCCACGCTGAAGGGCCGGCCGCGCGGCCGCGTGAGCGTGCTGCGCATCGGCTCGGTGGCCACCTTGTCGCGCAACTTCCAGCTGCTGCTGCTGAAGCCGCTGCTGGCGCGGCCCGAGGTGCAGATCCGGCTCGAGAGCGGCCGCCTGCGCGAGCTGCTGCTGCACCTGGGTGCGCACCAGCTCGATGTCGTGCTGGCCCACGAGGCCGTGCCGCGCGACGCCGCCCAGGGCTGGCACAGCACGCTGATCGCGCAGCAGCCGCTGGCCATCGTCTCGGCACCGCCGCGCGGGCGCAAGCCGGTGCCACTGGTGTTTCCGCAGGGGCTCGACGGCCAGCCGCTGCTGCTTCCGGGTGGCGACAGCGCCTCGCGCGGTGCCTTCGATGCACTGCTGCACCAGCACGGCGTGCGCCCGCAGGTCCTGGCCGAGGTCGACGACATGGCCATGCTGCGGCTGCTCGCCCGCGAAACCGGCGCGCTGGCGCTCGTGCCGCCGGTGGTGGTGCAGGACGAACTCGCCACGCGCAAGCTGGTGGAGCGTTGCCGCATCCCGCAGATCCAGGAGCGCTTCTACGCCATCACGGCGCAGCGGCGGTTTCCGCATCCACTGCTCAAGGCGCTGCTGCAGCCCGGTTTGGGACAATCGCCGGCTGCCTGACGCCGCCGGCGCCAGGCCCTTGCCGGTTTCCACCTGTCCCATGCCCGACCTCTTCGATCTTCCGCCGACCGACCCCGTTCCCGCCCCCGAGCCCACCGACCACCTGCCACTGGCCGGCTACGCCCAGCGCGCCTATCTCGAGTACGCGCTCTCCGTCGTCAAGGGCCGGGCGCTGCCCGACGTGTGCGACGGCAACAAGCCGGTGCAGCGGCGCATCCTGTACTCGATGCTGCGCATGGGCCTGGCCTTCACGGGCACGGGCGGCGCGCGGCCGGTGAAGAGCGCACGCGTGGTGGGCGACGTGCTCGGCAAGTACCACCCGCACGGCGACACCGCCGCCTACGACGCCATGGTGCGCATGGCGCAGGACTTCAGCCAGCGCTACCCGTTGGTCGACGGCCAGGGCAACTTCGGCAGCCGTGACGGTGATGGCGCCGCGGCGATGCGCTACACCGAGGCGCGCCTCGCGCCGATCTCGCGGCTGCTGCTCGACGAGATCGACGAAGGCACCGTCGACTTCCAGCCCAACTACGACGGCAGCGAAGAAGAGCCGCGTCAGCTGCCGGCGCGGTTGCCGTTCGTGCTGCTCAACGGCGCCAGCGGCATTGCCGTGGGCCTGGCCACCGAGGTACCCAGCCACAACCTGCGTGAGGTGGCCGCGGCCACCGTGGCGCTGCTGAAGAACGACGCCCTGAGCGAGGACGAGCTGTTCGCGCTGCTACCCGCCCCCGACTACCCCGGCGGCGGCCAGATCATCAGCAGCGAGGCCGACATCCGCGACGCCTACCGCAGCGGCCGCGGCAGCCTGAAGGTGCGCGCCCGCTGGATCATCGAAGACCTCGCACGCGGCCAGTGGCAGCTGGTGGTGACCGAGCTGCCGCCGGGCACCAGCACGCAGAAGGTGCTCGAGGAGATCGAGGAGCTCACCAACCCCAAGGTGAAGGCCGGCAAGAAGGCGCTGCTGCAGGAGCAGGTGCAGCTCAAGGCCTCGGTGCTGGCCGTGCTCGACACCGTGCGCGACGAAAGCAGCAAGGACGCCCCGGTGCGCCTGGTGTTCGAGCCCAAGAGCCGCAGCGTCGAGCAGGCCGAACTCATCACCACGCTGCTGGCGCACACCAGCCTGGAGACGAGCGCGCCACTGAACCTGACGATGATCGGGCGCGACGGCCGGCCGACGCAGAAGAGCCTGCGCCAGATGCTGGTGGAGTGGATTCACTTCCGCCTGGCCACGGTCGAGCGGCGCACGCGCCACCGGCTGCAGAAGGTGCTCGACCGCATCCACGTGCTCGAGGGCCGGCAGCTGGTGCTGCTGAACATCGACGAGGTCATCCGCATCATCCGCAACGCCGACGAGCCCAAGCCGGCGCTCATCAACCGCTTCAAGCTCAGTGACCGCCAGGCCGAGGACATCCTCGAGATCCGGCTGCGGCAGCTGGCGCGGCTGGAAGCGATCAAGATCGAGCAGGAGCTGAAGGAGCTGCGCGAGCAGCAGGGCAAGCTCGAGGACATCCTCGGCAGCCCGGCGGCGCTGAAGCGCACGGTGGTGCGCGAGATCGAGGCCGACGCCAAGCAGCACGGCGACGAGCGCCGCACGCTGGTGCAGGCCGAGAAAAAGGCCGTGGCGGAGATCAAGGTGATCGACGAGCCGGTGACGGTGGTCGTCAGCCTCAAGGGCTGGGTGCGCGCGCTCAAGGGCCACGAGATCGACGCCGCCACGCTGGCCTTCAAGCCGGGCGATGGGCTCTACGGCTGCTTCCCCTGCCGCAGCGTCGACACGCTGCTGGTCTTCGGCACCGAGCACAAGGGCAGCGGGCGCATCTACAGCGTGCCCGCCAGCGCGCTGCCGGGCGGGCGCGGCGACGGCGTGCCGATCACGACATTGATCGATCTGGAGGCCGGCTCGCAGGTGGCGCACTGCTTCGCCGGCGCGGCGGATGTGACGCTGCTGCTGGCCAACACCGGCGGCTTCGGCCTGCTGGCCAAGGCCGGCGACATGGCCGGCCGCAACCGCGGTGGCAAAGCCTTCCTCACGCTGGAACCAGGGCAGAAGCTGCTGCCGCCGGCCGTGATGGCGGCCGCGCACCGGCAGGTGGCCTGCCTGGCGCTCGATGGGAGGCTGCTGGTCTTCAGCGCCGACGAGCTCAAGCTGCAAGGCAACGGCGGCAAGGGCCTCACGCTGATGGACGTGGACGCGCAGTCGCCCCTGGTCAGCGTGTCACCCTGCGCCGACGCGCTGCTGGTGCAGGGCCTGGGCCGTGGCGACAAGCCCAAGGACGAACTGCTGCGCGGCGCCGCGCTGGCCGGCCACGTGGGCAAGCGGGCGCGCAAGGGCCACAAGCTCGAAGGCTTCAAGCGGCCGATGCGCGTGTTGCCGGGTTGAGCGTCTCTCGGATCCAGCCCGTGGGGGCCTCGGCCTGCGGGTTGCGCCTTCAGATTCAGGCGTTCCTGCGCCGCAGGCGACCCAGCAGCAGCAGCGCCGAGCCCGCCAGCACCAGGGAGCCCGGCGCGGACACCGAACTCGGGTTGCCGCCGTTGCCCTGCAGGAAGCTGAAGGTGTTGAGCGCATAGATCGCGTTGGCGTTCATGGCGGCGTAGTCGGCGCCGCAGACGGCCAGGCCGCACGCGGTGGTGGTGGCGATCATGTCGATGTCGGCAATGATGAACAGCGCACCAGCCCCGGGTGCGTACTCGCCGGCCCTCCAGTAGGCCGAGGTCACCTGGCCTTCCTCGTTGCGACCGCCGACGCGGCCGTTGTTGGCCAGGATGGCGGCTTCGTCCAGCTGGCCCGTCAGGTAGTGCTGGGTCACATTGGCGGCCAGGCCGAATGGGCCGTCGAACAGCGGCGCGCCGCCGTTGGACACCGAGCCCGTGCTGTCTGTGGTGCTGATGCCCAGCGCCGTGCCCAGCGCGTCGTGGCCTGAATCGTCCTGCAGCAGGAACACATCGCCGCCGGCCAGGAAGAAGTCGCGCACGGCGGCCGAGAACCCGGCGGCCTGGCTGTCCAGGACCCAGGTGCCGACAAACATGTCCAGACCGGCCAGCGAGGTACTGTCCACCACCGTCAGGTCGGTGGTGTTGATGGTGCGGTTGACCACGCCCGTGGGGCCGAAGTTGCTGGGGTTCTCCAGAGCCTGCCGAAAGCCAGTGAGATAGGCGCCGTCCCAGGCCCATTCGCTACTGCCGGAAATCAGCGACTGGCTGGCGCCACCCACGGTGTAGGCCTGGGCGGCCAATGAGCAGACGGCCAGAGCGGCGCTGGCGATGAGGTGCTTGAGTGACATGGGTTTCTCCGTGCAGAGACACTGGGTGGTGCGGTCTTGCGCCAGTGCCCGGCGGGCAGCAGCGGATCCGACCACTGCACTTTGCAGAGGGCACCGTTATGCCGGCATTACGGGCGGCCCCGGGGAGGCTGCTTCGTTCACTGCGAACAAGGGGGTGTCGGCGATGCGGCGGCTGCTCTTGTGGATGCCCTTCATCGTGCCCACGACCTCGGCGACCACGGCGCCGCCGTCTGCTGCAGCGAGCTCGCCTGCTGCTCGGTGCGCTGGCTCAGGTCCGCGTTGCCCTGCGTGATCTCCATGCTGGCGGTGGCCACGCCGTACCCGCATGAGAAATGTCGTTCGGCTTGGACAAAGGCCGTGCCTGGCCCGGCTTCCTTCAGCGCGGCTGCCGAACCAGGCGCAGCGCCAGCACCGCCAGCAGCCCGAAAAGGAGCAGGCTGTAGAACTCGTAGGACAGGCCCATGAGCCTGACGGCCGCATCGGCGCAGCTGGCGTAGGCCGCGAAGACCTCGGGCCAGGCGCCGTCCAGGCCCAGGCTGCTGACGATGCGGTCGGCCAGCGTGAGATTGCAGCTGGTGCTGCTGGCGGCGACGAAGTGCTGCCACAGCGCCGCCGCCATGCCGCAGGCCGCCAGCAGCAGCGCCACGCCGGCCAGCACGCGGCGCGCCAGTGGCGAGCGCAGCAGCAAGGCGGGCAGCGCCACCAGCGCGATGGCCACGAACACCACGCGCTGCAGCACGCACCAGGGGCAGGGCTGCATGTCGTACACGTGCTGCGACACCAGCGCCGCGGCCACGGCCGCCAGCGGCAGCAGCACCATCACGGCCCACAGCAGCGCGGGCGGCAGGCCGCCGGCCCGGGCCCCGCCGCCCAGCGGAATCGGCGTCATGCCACCTCGGCGATCAGCTCGATCTCGACGCAGGCCCCCATCGGCAGTTGCGCCACGCCGAAGGCACTGCGCGCATGCGCGCCGACTTCGGGGCCGAACACCTCGCGCAGCAGCTCGCTGCAGCCGTTGGTGACGAGGTGGTGTTCGGTGAAGGTGGGCGTGCTGTTGACCAGGCTCAGCACCTTGACGATGCGCTTCACGCGCGAGAGGTCGCCGCCCACGGCGGCGTTCAGCGTGCCCATCAGGTCGATGGCGATGGCGCGCGCGGCCCCCAGGCCTTCGGCGGTATTCATCGTCAGGCCGAGCTGGCCGACCCAGGCCTTGCCGCCCTGCTTGGCGATGTGGCCCGAGACGAAGACCAGCGAGCCGGTCTGCACGTAGGGCACGTAGGCGGCGGCCGGCACCGAGACGGGCGGCAACACGATGCCGAGGGCTTGCAGGCGCTGCTGGGGGGTCATGTCTATCCTTCCTGGGGTGGGCCGAAGCGGGGGCTGAGGGCAGCTGACGGGTGGCACACGTCGGAGGGCCCTCGCCGTGCCCCCGGCCAGGGGACAGCGGCTGTGCGGGTAAATCCTACACTGGCCCTGCATGGCCCCTCTCGCCTTGCAACCTGCGCCACCCGGGCCGCTCTCCAGCGCACAGGCCGCGTTCGGGCGCGTGTGGTGGGCGGCATGCGCCGCGCTGGCCTGGGTGGCCGGCAGTGCCGCCCAGTTGGGCATGGCGGCCTTGTGGGCGCCCGCGCCGGTGGCCGGCATCGCAGCGCTCGGGGTCCTGCTGGTGCTGCTGGGCCTGCGCGGGCGCTGCACTCGCTGGGCGCTGGCGGCGCTGGCCGCTCTGGCCTTGGGCGCGGCAGCCCTGGGTTTTGCCAGCACGCATGCCCGCGCTGCCGCCCAGCTGGCCGAGGCCCTGCCGCCGGCGCTGGAGGGCCAGGACCTGCTCGTGCGCGGCACCGTGGCCAGCCTGCCGCGCGAGAGCCTGCAGGGCGTGCGCTTCGAGTTCGCCATCGAAGCCGCCTGGCACCGCGGCCAGCCGGTGGTGGTGCCCGATCGGGTGTCGCTGGGCTGGTTCCGCGGCATCGAGACCGATGCGCTGCTGTCGGCGCCGCCACAGCCGGTGCGCGCCGGCCAGCGCTGGCAGTTCACGGTGCGGCTGGCGCAGCCGCATGGCGCGATGAACCCGCACGGCTTCGACCTCGAGCTGTGGCTGTTCGAGCAAGGCCTGCGCGCCACCGGCAGCGTGCGCGAACGCCCCGGCCAGGCCGAAGGCGCCGCCCGGCTGCTCGACGCCGCCGCGGCGCACCCGGTCGAGCGCCTGCGCCAGGCCGTGCGCGACGCCATCCAGGCCCGCGTGGCCGACCCCGGCGCGGCCGGCGTGCTGGCGGCGCTGGCGGTCGGCGACCAAGCGGCCATCGCGCGCGACGACTGGGCCCTGTTCCGCGACACCGGCGTGGCCCACCTGATGAGCATCTCCGGCCTGCACGTCACCATGTTCGCCTGGCTGGCCGGCGCGGTGGTGGGCGCCCTGTGGCGGCGCCACCCCTCGGCCCCGCGCTGGCTGCCGGCGCCGGTGGCCGGGCGTTGGGCCGGGCTGGTGCTGGCCGCGGCCTACGCGCTGCTGGCGGGCTGGGGCGTGCCCGCGCAGCGCACGGTGGCGATGATCGCCGTGGTGGTGCTGCTGCGCCAGGCCGGCCGCCGCTGGCCGCTGGCGGGTGTGCTGGGCGCCGCCGGGCTGGTGGTGCTGGTGGCCGACCCGTGGGCGATGCTGATGCCGGGCTTCTGGCTCAGCTTCGTCGCCGTGGGGCTGCTGGCGGCGAGCGGGCCGTTGCAGGCCTCGTCCACGCAAGCCGGCCGCTGGCCCTGGCTGCGAGCCGCGTTCGTGCAGCAGGCGGTGGCCACGGTGGGGCTGGCGCCGCTGTCGCTGCTGTTCTTCCAGCAGCTCTCGGTGGTGGGTTTTGCCGCCAACCTGGTGGCCATACCGGTGGTGACGCTGATCGTCACGCCGCTGGCGCTGCTGGGCGTGCTGCTGCCGCCGCTGTGGAGCCTGGCCGCCGGCGTGGTGCATCTGCTCGGCGCCGGGCTGGCCTGGCTGGCGGCCACGCCGCTGGCGGTGTGGCACGCTGCCGCCGCACCGCCCTGGGCCGTCGCCGCCGGCCTGCTGGGCGCCGTGGTGGCCGTGCTGCCCTGGCCCTGGCGGCTGCGCCTGCTGGCCGTGCCGCTGATGCTGCCGCTGCTGGCGCCGCCCGTGGCACGGCCGGCGCACGGGGGCTTCGAGCTCGTCGGCGCCGATGTCGGCCAGGGCACGGCGGTGCTGCTGCGCACCGCGCGGCACGCGCTGGTGTTCGATGCCGGCGCGGCCTGGTCACCGGGCTCGGATGCCGGTGACCGCGTGCTCGTGCCGCTGCTGCGCGCGGTGGGCGTGGCGCGCATCGACCGCCTGGTGCTCAGCCACCGCGACACCGACCACACCGGCGGCGCCGCGTCGCTGGCGCGGGCGCTGCCGGTGGCCGCGCTGATGTCGTCGCTCGAGCCCGGCCACCCGCTGCGCGCGCTGGCGCCGCACACGCCGTGCACCGCCGGGCAGCGCTGGCACTGGGACGGCGTGGACTTCGAGATCCTGCACCCCCCGGCCGCGGCCCTGGCGGCGGCCAGCGAGCGCACGCGCGCCAACACGCTGAGCTGCGTGCTGCGCGTGCAGGCGGCCCACGGGGCCAGCGTGCTGCTCACCGGCGATATCGAGGCGGCACAGGAAGCCGCGCTGGTGCGCGACGCCGGCAGCAGCCTGCCCAGCACCGTGCTGTGGGTGCCGCATCACGGCAGCAACACCTCGTCGACGGCCGACTTCATCGCGGCGGTGGCGCCACGTGTGGCGGTGGTGCAAGCGGCACACCGCAGCCGCTTCGGGCACCCGGCGCCTGCGGTGATGGGGCGTTATGCCGCCGCCGGTGTGCCGGTGCTCACCTCGGCGGCCTGCGGTGCGTGGCGCTGGCACAGCGAGACGGCCACGGGGCGCTGCACACGCCAGGAGCGCCGCCGCTACTGGCATCATCCGGGCGAACCTGGCTCTGAGCCTTCACGTCGTGTGCCAGGCCCGGAGATTGCAAGCCCCCGTTGCCGTCCCGGCCCTGCTGGAGAGTCTGTCCCGTGTCCATCCATGTCGCGCTGAATCACGTCACCCACTACCGCTACGACCGGCGGGTGAACCTCTCGCCGCAGGTCGTGCGCCTGCGGCCGGCGCCGCACAGCCGCACGCGCATCCTCAGCTACTCGCTGCGCGTCGAGCCCGCCAAGCACTTCATCAACTGGATGCAGGACCCGTTCGCCAACCACCTGGCGCGGCTGGTGTTTCCGGAGCCCACGCGCGAGTTCAAGGTCACGGTCGACCTCGTGGCCGAGATGTCAGTGCTGAACCCGTTCGACTTCTTCCTCGAGCCGCACGCCGAGAACTTTCCGTTCGAGTACGACGCCGACAGCCGCCGCGAGCTGCAGCCCTACCTGGCCAAGAGCGAGCTCACGCCGCGCTTCAAGGCGTTTGTGGAGAGCATCCCGCGCCATCCTGAAAAGGACAGGGTGCGCACCATCGATTTCCTGGTGGCGCTGAACCAGCGCCTGCAGGGCGACATCAAGTACCTCATCCGCATGGAGCCGGGCGTGCAGACGCCCGAGGTCACGCTCACCAACGGCAGCGGCTCCTGCCGCGACAGCGGCTGGCTGCTGGTGCAGACGCTGCGCCACCTGGGCCTGGCGGCGCGTTTCGTCAGCGGCTACCTCATCCAGCTCAAGGCCGACGTCAAGGCGCTCGACGGCCCGAGCGGCAGCGAGACCGACTTCACCGACCTGCACGCCTGGTGCGAGGTGTTCCTGCCGGGTGCGGGCTGGATCGGCCTCGATCCCACCAGCGGCCTGCTGGCCGGCGAAGGCCACATCCCCGTGGCCTGCACGCCCGAGCCGAGCAGCGCCGCGCCCATCAGCGGTGCGGTGGACGAGAGCGAGGTCGAGTTCAGCCACCACATGCAGGTCACGCGCATCCACGAGAGCCCGCGCGTCACGCTGCCCTACACCGACGCGCAGTGGGCCGCCATCGTGGCGCTCGGCCACGAGGTCGACGCCAAGCTGGCCGACGGCGACGTGCGCCTGACGATGGGCGGCGAGCCCACCTTCGTGGCCGTGAACGACCGCGACGCTGCCGAATGGAACACCGACGCGCTCGGCCCCACCAAGCGCGGCCTGGCCACCGAGCTGGTGCGCCGTCTGCGCGCGCGCTACGGTGACGGCGGCTTCCTCCACTTCGGCCAGGGCAAGTGGTACCCGGGCGAGCAGCTGCCGCGCTGGGCGCTGAGCATCTGCTGGCGCGCCGACGGCCAGCCCTGCTGGAGCGACCCGTCGCTGTTCGCCGACGAGCGCGACACGCACCGCTACACGGCGGCCGATGCCGAAGGCTTCATGCGCACGCTGACGCGCAAGCTCGGCCTCGACGACCGTTACCTCACGCCCGGCTTCGAGGACACCTGGTACTACCTCTGGCGCGAGCGCCGGCTGCCGGTGAACGTGGACCCCTTCGACGCGCGCCTGGACGACGAGCTCGAGCGCGCCCGGCTGCGGCGTGTGTTCAAGCAGGGGCTCGACGCCACCGTGGGCTGGCTGCTGCCGCTCAAGCGCGAGTGGCAGCTTGGCACCGCCGGCCCGAGCTGGATGACCGGCCCCTGGTTCCTGCGCGACGAGCGCCTGTACCTGATGCCGGGTGATTCGCCCATGGGCTACCGGCTGCCGCTGGACAGCCTGCCCTGGGCTGCCAAGGGCGACATGCCGCTGCTGCAGGCGCAGGACCCGTTTGCGCCGCAGCCGCCGCTGCCGGTGGCCACCATGGTGAAGGCGCAGTTCGTGCCCGCCGGCTCGCGCGCCACGGCGCAAGCCGCCGCCGCAGCCGCCGGTGCCGATGGCGGGCTCGACCACGACGGCTTCCACGCCGACGGCGGCCCTGGCGGCGCGCCGGGCGTGCCGCGCATGGGCTTCGGCGGCACCGCCGGCCCGGGCGGCGCAGCCACCGAGCACTCGCCCGAGTACGCCTTCCCGCGCGACCCCACCACGCTGCCGGCGCGCTTTGTCTCGGCCGGCGAGGTGGTGCGCACCGCGCTGTGCGTGGAGGTGCGCGACCCGCAGCGCGGCAACGGCCCTAAAGCGGAGAGATGGGCCGAGAAGCAGCACGGCGGCAAGAGCGGCGTCATGTACGTCTTCATGCCGCCGCTGCGCTTTCTGGAGGACTACCTCGAGCTGCTCGCCGCCATCGAGGCCACGGCCGCCGAGCGCGGCGTGAAGATCGTGCTCGAGGGCTACCCGCCGCCGCGCGATCCGCGCCTGAAGATGCTGGCCGTCACACCCGATCCGGGCGTCATCGAGGTCAACATCCACCCGGCGCACAGCTGGACCGAACTCGTCGACCACACCGAGTTCCTGTACGAGGCCGCGCACCAGACGCGCCTGTCGACCGAGAAGTTCATGCTCGACGGCCGCCACACCGGCACCGGCGGCGGCAACCACTTCGTGATGGGCGGCGCCACGCCCGCCGACAGCCCCTTCCTGCGCCGCCCCGACCTGCTGGCCAGCCTGCTGACGTACTGGCAGAACCACCCCTCGCTGAGCTACCTGTTCAGCGGCCTGTTCATCGGCCCCACCAGCCAGCACCCGCGCTTCGACGAGGCGCGCGGCGACCAGGTCTACGAGGTCGAGATCGCGCTCGAGCAGATCGAGCGCAACCTGGCCCAGTACGGCGAGGGCGGCGTGCCACCGTGGATCATCGACCGCACGCTGCGCAACCTGCTGGTCGACGCCACCGGCAACACCCACCGCACCGAGTTCAGCATCGACAAGCTCTACTCGCCCGATGGCCCCACCGGCCGCCTGGGCCTGCTCGAGTTGCGCGCCTTCGAGATGCCGCCGCACGCGCGCATGAGCCTGGCGCAACAGCTGCTGCTGCGCTCGCTGATCGCCTGGTTCTGGCAGGAACCCTACCGCGGCCGCGGCGCCACGCGCCTGACGCGCTGGGGCACCGGCCTGCACGACCGCTTCATGCTGCCGACCTTCGTGCAGATGGACTTCGACGACGTGGTGGCCGATCTGCAGGCCGCCGGTTTTGCGTTCGATGCGGCCTGGTTCGCGCCGCACCTGAGCTTCCGCTTCCCGCTCGTGGGCGACGTGCAGGTGGCCGGCATCCACCTGACGCTGCGCAACGCGCTCGAGCCCTGGCACGTGATGGGCGAAGAGGGCGCGCCTGGCGGCACGGTGCGCTATGTCGATTCGTCGCTCGAGCGGCTGGAGATCAAGGCCACGGGCCTGAACAGCAACCGCCACATCGTCACCGTCAACGGCGTGGCGCTGCCGCTGCAGCCCACCGGCCGCGTGGGCGAGGCCGTGTGCGGCGTGCGCTACCGCGCCTGGAACCCGGCGTCGGCGCTGCACCCCACCATCGCGCCGCACGCGCCGCTCACCATCGACATCGTCGACCGCTGGCAGCGCCGCAGCCTGGGTGGCTGCCGCTACCACGTGGCGCACCCGGGTGGCCGCAACCACGACACCTTCCCGGTGAATGCGTACGAGGCCGAGAGCCGCCGCCTGGCGCGCTTCTTCCGCATGGGCCACACGCCCGGCACGATGGACGTGACGCCTGCCGCGCCGAGTCTCGAGCTGCCGTTCACGCTCGATCTGCGCACGGCTTGACGAGCCCGATCCCCTGAGTGATGTCGGCCACACCCACGCCCGGCCAGGAGTCGCTGCCGCTCGGTGACGCCGACGAGGCCGCCGCGGCCGCGGGCGCGGCGGCGCACGCCTTTGCCTCGCATGCGCTGCCGCCCGAGCACGGCGTGTGGGACGAGCTGCGCGGCGCCGGCGGCGTGCTGCGCCCGGCCTGGCAGCGTTTCGTGGCCGCGGTGCCGCGGCCGGCCGCGGGCCTGTCGGTGGCCGAGGAGCTTGATCACCGCGTGGCGCAGGTCGAGCAGCGCATCCGCCTGGATGGCGTGACGCACAACGTCTTCGCCGATGCCGGGGCGGCGGGCTCGGGCGGCGGCAGCGTCTCCGCGCGGCCGTGGTCGCTGCAGCTGCTGCCGCTGCTCATCGAACCCGGCGACTGGGCCGCCATCGAGGCCGGCGTGGTGCAGCGCGCCGAGCTGCTGGAGCGCACGCTGGCCGATCTGTATGGCCCGCAGACGCTGCTGCACCAGGGCCTGCTGCCGCCGGCGCTGCTGCTGCGCCACCCGGGCTGGCTGCGGCCGATGATCGGCGTGCCGCCGGCGGGCGGGCAGCGCCTCTTCATCGTCGCCTTCGACCTGGCGCGCGGGCCGGATGGTCGCTGGTGGCTGGTGTCGCAGCGCACGCAGGGCCCCTCGGGCCTGGGCTACGTGCTGCACAACCGGCTCGTCATCGCGCGGCAGTTTCCCGAGGCCTTTGCCGAGATGCGCGTGCAGCGCATCGCCAGCTCGTACCGGCTGCTGCTCGACGCGCTGCAGCAGCGCGCCGCCGGGGTGGCCGGCCACGCCAACCCGCGGGTCGTGCTGCTCACGCCCGGCCCCTACAGCGAAACCTACTTCGAGCACGCCTACCTCGCGCGCTACCTCGGCCTGCCGCTGGTGGAAGGGGGCGACCTCACCGTGCGCGGCGAGCAGCTGTTCCTGAAGACGGTGGAGGGCCTGGAGCCCGTGCACGGCGTGATGCGCCGGCTCGACGACGACTGGTGCGACCCGCTCGAACTGCGCCCCGACAGCACGCTCGGCGTGCCGGGCCTGCTGCAGGCCGCCCGCGCCGGCACGGTGGTGATGGCCAACGCGCTGGGCAGCGCCTTCCTCGAGTCACCCGCGGTGCAGGGCTTCCTGCCGGCCATCGCCGAGCGGCTGCTCGGCGAGCCGCTGTCGTTGCCGAGCCTGCCCACCTGGTGGTGCGGCGAGGCCGCGGCCTGGTCCGACGTGCGCGAGCAGCTGGCCGACAAGGTGGTGCGCAGCACCTTCCCGCGCGGCGGGCGCACCTCGCAGGCCTTCAACCTGGGGCCGCACTACCCCGGCGCCGACGGCGAGCGGACCTCGGTGCCCGTGCACGAAGACCCCGACGCCTGGACGGTGCAAGGCCGCCTGCGCTTTTCGCGCGCACCCATCTGGGGCAGCGGCGCGGTCACGCCGCGCCCGGCCATGGTGCGTGTGTACGCCATCGCCGACGGCCGCCTTGGGCAGAAGCGCTGGCACGTGCTGCCGGGCGGCATGACGCGTGTGGCCCGCCGCGAAGACGCCAGCGTCAGCATGCAGCGCGGTGGCACCAGCCTCGACACCTGGGTGATGACCGAGGGCCCCGTCGACGCCTTCAGCATGCTGCCGCAGCGCCTGCGCGTGGCCGATCTCGCCGGCCACCAGCGCCCGGTGAGCAGCCGCACCGGCGAAAACCTGTTCTGGCTCGGCCGCTACACCGAGCGCACCGAGCAGCTGGTGCGGCTGGCGCGCAGCACGCTGATGCTGATCGACGCCGACGCCGAACTGCCGCCGCCGCTGCGTGTGGCGCTGTCGCAGCTGGCGGTGCGCACGGGGCTGGCGCCGCAAGGCGTGCCGACGCTGTCGCAGAGCCCGCGCCACTTCGAGCGCGCGCTGCTGGCGGCGCTGACCGACACGCACACCGCCACCAGCATCGCCTACAACCTGCAGGCGCTGGAGCGTGCCGCGATGGCGCTGCGCGAACGCCTGGCGCCCGAGCAGTGGGGCCTCGTGCGCCAGATGGGCGAAGGCTTCACCAGCGCACTCGAAACCCTGCACGGCGAGCTGCCCCTGCCGGCGCAGGTGCTGCCGGCGCTCGACCGCCTGGCCTTGCAGCTGGCCGCCGCCACCGGCGCGCAGACCGACCGCATGACACGCGACCACGGCTGGCGGCTGCTCACCGTGGGCCGGCTGATCGAGCGGCTGCAGGGGCTGACGATGCGGCTGCAGGCCTTTCTCGGACCGGCCGGCGCCGAGCCGCCGCTGGGCGCGCTGGCCCACGTGGCCGGCGTCGAGCTGCTGCTCGAGCAGTTCGACAGCCTCATCACCTTCCGCGCCCGCTACCAGCGTCACGAAGACCTGCTCGCGCTGACCGAGGTGCTGGTGCTCGACCGCGCCAACCCGCGAGCCTTTGCCGGCGTGCTGCGGCGACTGCGCACCGAGCTGTCGAAGCTGCCCGGGCCGGCCGAGGCCCACCTGCCGCTGCTGGCCCTGCTGCCGGCCGAGGGCGCCGGCCTCACGCTGGAGCGGCTGCGCGAACTGGAAGACCAGCCCGTGGCGGCCACCGCCGACGCGCTGCGCGACCTGGCCGCCGAGCTGCTGCAGGCCGCCCACGCGCTGGCCGACCAGATCGGCGAGCGTTTCTTCACCCTGGCCCGCGGCCAGGACCAGCGGATCTGAGCATGCCCGCCGCCAGCCCGATGCGCCTGGACGTGTGCCACGAGACGCACTACGACTACGCCGCGCCGGTGTCGCTGGCGCACCACCTGGCACACCTCAAGCCGCTGGACGACGCCTTCCAGCGGCTGGAGGACTTCTCGCTGGCCGTGCAGCCGGCGCCGGCGCAATGGCGCGACAGCGTCGATGCCTGGGGCAACGCGCAGAGCCACTTCAGCCTGGCGCAGGCGCACGATCAGCTGCGTGTCACGGCCACCAGCCGCGTGGCCGTGCGGGCGCGCTTCGCGGCGCTGGAGCCGGCGGCATCGCCCCCGTGGGCCCAGGTGGCCGCGCGCGTGCGCTACGTGGCCGGGGCGCCCTTCGTCGCCGCGGCCGAGTTCGCCTTGCCCTCGCCCTACGTGCCGCGCCTGCCGGCGCTGCGCGAGCTGGGCGTGGGGGTCTTCACGCCCGGCCGGCCGGTGGCCGAGGCGGCGCTGGAGCTGATGCACCGGCTGCACGCCGAGTTCCAGTACGAAAGCCGCAGCACCGACATCGATACGCCTCTGGCCCAGGTGCTGCTGCAAAAGCGCGGTGTCTGCCAGGACTTCGCGCACCTGCTGGCCGGCGTGCTGCGTGCCTGGGGCCTGCCGGCGCGCTACGTGAGCGGCTACCTGCTCACCCACGCGCCGGTGCAAGACGCCCCGAACGCGGCCGGCAGCGGCGCCGCGATGCTGGGCGCCGACGCCTCGCACGCCTGGGTGCAGCTGTGGTGCCCGGGCACGCCGGGCGTGCCCGCCGAGCACGGCGGTGCCGACGACGCCTGGCTCGATCTCGACCCCACCAACGACTGCGTGCCCGGCAGCGGCCATGTGCGCGTGGCCGTGGGCCGCGACTTCGGCGATGTCACGCCCTTGCGCGGCGTCATCCGGGGCGGCGGCGGCCGCCACACGCTGGCCGTGGCCGTGCGTACACGGCGGCTCGACGCCGCTGCCGAGGCGCCGCCGCAGCGGGCCCGCGAGTTGCTAACCCCAAGACCGATGGAGAACACCCGATCATGAAGTCGGCTTACGACGAGATGAACACCGCCGAGGGTGCGGTGCGGCCGCAGTACGAGGTGTATGCCGAGTGGCTGAAGCGCCAGCCGGCCGAGGCCATGCGCTCACGCCGCGCCGAAGCGGAGATGATCTTCCGCCGTGTCGGCATCACCTTTGCCGTGTACGGCGCGAAGGACGAAGACGGCGCCGGCACCGAGCGCCTGATTCCCTTCGACCTGATCCCGCGCGTGATACCGGGCGCGGAGTGGAAGCGCATGGAAGAGGGCCTGCGCCAGCGGGTGACGGCGCTCAACCGCTTCATCCACGACGTCTACCACGGGCAGGAGATCCTCAAGGCCGGCGTCGTGCCGGCGGAGCAGGTGCTGAACAACGCGCAGTTCCGCAAGGAGATGATGGGCGTCAAGGTGCCCGGTGGCGTGTACTCGCACATCAGCGGCATCGACATCGTGCGCGCCGACACCGGCCAGGGCGGCGAGTACTACGTGCTCGAAGACAACCTGCGGGTGCCCAGCGGCGTGAGCTACATGCTCGAGAACCGCAAGATGATGATGCGGCTGTTCCCCGAGCTCTTCAGCGTGAACCGCGTCGAGCCCGTGGCGCACTACCCCGACCTGCTGCTGGAGACGCTGCGCAACGTGTCGCCCAGCGGTGTGAACGAGCCCACGGTGGTGGTGCTCACGCCCGGCATGTACAACAGCGCCTACTTCGAGCACGCCTTCCTGGCCCAGCAGATGGGCGTGGAGCTCGTCGAGGGACAGGACCTGTTCGTCAAGGACGGCTTTGCCTACATGCGCACGACGCAGGGCCCCAAGCGCGTGGACGTGATCTACCGCCGCGTCGACGACGACTTCCTCGACCCCAAGGCCTTCCGCGCCGACAGCACGCTGGGCTGCGCCGGGCTGCTCGACGTGTACCGCGCCGGCAACATCACGCTGGCCAACGCCATCGGCACCGGCATCGCCGACGACAAGAGCATCTATCCCTATGTGCCCAAGATGGTGGAGTTCTATCTCGGCGAGAAGCCGATCCTGAACAACGTGCCCACCTACCTGTGCCGCGAGAAGGACGACCTGCAGTACGTGCTCGATCACATGCACGAGCTGGTGGTGAAAGAGGTGCACGGCGCCGGCGGCTACGGCATGCTGGTGGGCCCGGCGGCCACCAAGGCCGAGGTCGAGGAGTTCAAGGCGGTGGTCAAGGCCAACCCGGCCAACTACATCGCGCAGCCCACGCTGGCGCTGTCGACCTGCCCCACGTACGTGGAGTCCGGCATCGCGCCGCGCCACATCGACCTGCGGCCCTACGTGCTGAGCTCGGGCGTCACCACGCAATCGGTGCAGACGGTGCCGGGCGGCCTCACGCGGGTGGCGCTGAAGGAGGGTTCGCTGGTCGTCAACTCGTCGCAGGGCGGTGGCACCAAGGACACCTGGGTTCTCGAAGAATAAGGAGCGCAAGGACCATGCTGTCAAGAACCGCCGACCACCTGTTCTGGATGGCGCGCTACATGGAGCGCGCCGAGAACACCGCGCGCATGCTCGACGTGAACTACCAGACCTCGCTGCTGCCGCAGAGCGCGGACACGGCACTGCAGGGCTGGAGCGGGCTGCTGAGCATCAGCGAGTTGACCTGGGCCTACCAGGAGCAGCACCCGCAGATCGAGGCGCGCAGCGTCATGGACTTCATGGTCCGCGACGAGAAGAACTTCTCCAGCATCTGGAACTGCCTGCGGGCCGCGCGCGAAAACGCCCGTGCCGTGCGCGGAGCGCTCACGACGGAAGTGTGGGAAACGCAGAACCAGACCTGGCTCGAGTTCAATCGCATGCTCAAGGCCGGCGAGTTCGAGCGCGATCCGGGCGCCTTTTTCGAGTGGGTGAAGTTCCGCAGCCACCTCAGCCGCGGCGTCACCGTGGGCACGATGCTGATGGACGAGGCCCTGCACTTCCTGCGCATCGGCACCTTCCTGGAGCGAGCCGACAACACGGCGCGGCTGCTCGACGTGAAGTTCCAGGCCCTGGCGGGTGACGATTACTTCGGCCCGGCCGACGCCGGCACGCAGCAGCAGCGCCAGGGGCCGGCCACGCCGCAGGAGGTGGACTTCTACCACTGGAGCGCGATCCTGCGCTCCGTCTCGGGCTTCGAGATCTACCGCAAGGTCTACCGCAACGTCATCCGGCCCGAGAAGGTGGCCGAGCTGCTGATCCTGCGGCCTGACATGCCGCGCTCGCTGGCGGCCTGCATGAACGACGTCGTGGCCAACCTGCGCCTCGTGGCCAACCAGCAGAGTGATGAGACGCTGCGCCGGGCCGGGCGGCTGCAGAGTGATCTGCGCTATGGGCGGATCGACGAGATCCTGGCCACCGGCCTGCACGCGTACCTGACGCAGTTCCTCGATCGCGTGGGCGATCTGGGCGTGGGCATCTCGCGCGACTTCCTCGTGCCGATGGCGGCCTGATGCCGAGGGGCCGGGCATGTCCCGACCCCACGCGATCAGCCGGCCGCGGGGCCTGGTCAGAACCGGTAGGCCAGGCTGACCGAGAGCCCACCGGCGCTTGACTTGGCGGAGGACTTGCCGAAGTTCGTCAACTCCCCCCGCAGCGTGACCGGGGCGTCGAAGCGGTACTGCAGCCCGAGGGCTGTCAGCAGACCGTTCTTCGAACCGTCGATGTCGATGACGGGCTGGCCGGCCGGCGTCGAGCCATCGACCTTGTTGCGGGCCACGCCCAGCTTGCCGTACAGAGCGAAGCGCTCGGTAATCGGCGCATCGAGCTTCAGCGCCAGCGAGGTGCTGCTGCCGCTGGCGGTGAGCTCGCTGCGTGCCCCGTTGGCTGTCTTGTAGGTGACCTTGTGTCGGGCGATGTTCTGGTGGCTCGCCTCCACCGCCAGCGGCCAGCCGCTGCCGATGGGCAGCGCGCCGATCTGCGCGCCCACGAACAGGCCGCCGCTGACGCGGCCCTCGGCGCGCTTGTCGGAGTCGACGTTCAGGCCCTTGGGAACGATGGCCGCGCCCCCGAGCGTCACGCCGGCATAGATGTCGCCGGCCTCGGGACCTTTGGCCGCCGCAGGGGCGCTGATGCCGGCCGCGGCTGCGGCGAACGCGATGAACAGGGGGATGGACTTGGCTTGCATGGTGACCTCGAAGGTGTGGGATTTGGGGATCGATTGCCGGCAGAGTCGACTGCCTGCAATGAAACCGGAGTCTGCGCATGCATGCCGGAAAGCTCCAGGAGCTTGAACGAAGTCTTGCGATGTGGTGTCTGTGGTGTCGGATCGCGATACCGTTCCCGGGTTCACGGTGGCTCATCCGGGAGATCCCCTGAGCTTGTGGTTCAAGTGGCGGCCGACCCGCTTCAGCTGCTGTTGGCCATCTGCCGTCTGGGACTCTGCGCGGCGATGATCGCCGCAGTGTGCTCCGGCGACTTGCCCACACCTGCTCACCACCGTTGGCGCAGTCAGTCGTGCAACGTCTCGAACCCAGCCCTCGCTGGCCACCGCATCACCTCGCAGCGCGCTGATGTGGGCGTAGCGCCTGTGCCAGGCCAGCAGCACCAGCATCAGCATCAGCATGCCCAGCACTTCGCGCCTGTCCGGGGCGTTGCCATTGCGGTACTGCAGCGGGCAACTGGATACCCCGCGTTCGAACACGCCAGTGGCGGCCAGCAACTCGGGCGTTGAACACCAGCTGGCCGTGCGGCGCGGCCGCCGCACTATCTTCCCTGCGCACGTGCATGCGCCCGCCCAAGGTATCCACCAGCTGTCAAGCGACATCCAGAACTGACCCCCTGACGACATCGAGTTTTGACCCCCGGTTGTTGATCAGTTGCTTGTCGTTTCGGGTTTCGCGCTGGCCTGGCTAGCCAGGCCAGCGCGGCGCTTCGTTCTGAGCCTGTAGCTGTCGCCGCGGATCGTCACGACGTGGCTGTGATGGAGCATCCGGTCGAGGATGGCCGTGGCCACCACCGCGTCCCCGAACACGCCGCCCCACTCGGCCACCGAGCGGTTGCTCGTGACCAGGATCGAGCCCCGCTCGTAGCGCCGGCTCACCAGCTGGAAGAACAGGTGCGCCGCATTGGCCTCGAACGGCAGGTAACCCAGCTCGTCCACGATCAGCAGCTTGGGCTTGGTGAAGTGCAGCAGCTTGTCCTCGAGCCTGCCTTCGGCATGCGCCCGGGCCAGCTGCGTCACCAGGCTCGTGGCCGGCACGAACAGCGTGCTGTAGCCGCGCACGATGGCCTCTCTGCCCAGCGCCACCGCCAGGTGCGTCTTGCCCACCCCCGGCGGGCCCAGCAGCAGGACGCTGTCGCCGTTGGCCACCCAGCGTGAGGTGGCCAGTTCGCGGATCTGCTTGGGGTCCACCGACGGCTGCGCGTCGTATTCGAAGCCCTCCAGCGTCCTGACGTAGGGGAATTTGGCGATCGACATGCCCATCTGGATGCGGCGCTCGTCCTTGCGCGCGACCTCGGCCGTGCACAGCATCGTCAGCGCCTCTCGCAGGTTCAGCTCGGCACGGACAGCCTGGTCCAGCAGCGTGTCGAGCTGGTCCCGGATGGCCGTGAGCTTCAGCCGGGTCAGCATCGGCTCCAGGGTGTCCAGATCCTCGACCAGCTTGGTCTTCTTGCTCGCTGCCATCACCAAGCCCCTCCCAGCGCTTGCTCGTACTGCTCCAGCGGGCGCAGCAGCTCAGCCGGGATGACCGGCGGTGACGGTGTCGCCCTGGGCAGCCAGCTGATGCCCAGCGTGTTCGCCCCGACGATGCCGGCCAGGTGACGCCGGTCGATCACGGTCGTCCGCCGCAGCGGGCTCTGCGCATGGCAGGCCACTTCCTGGCCCGCGTACAGAACGCGCACCTGGCGCTCGGCCACGACGGCGGTGACGCTCTCGCCGATGAGCTTCCACGGCACGCTGTAGCGGTTGGTATCCAGCTCGATGCAGGCGTCGGTGTGCACGCGCCGGGTGAGTTCGCGCACCTGCAGGAACGGCGCCTTGGCCGGCAACGGCTTGAGCGCCGTCGCCTCGCGCTCGAAGCGCACGATGGGCGGCTCGCCAGTGGTGCCGTGCACCCGGGTGTCGGCGATCTCCCGCATCCAGCGGGCGATGTGGGCGTGCAGCGCGTCCATGCTGTTGAACTCGTGGCCGGCAATGGCGTTGCGCTTGACGTAGCCCACGCCTCGCTCGTCCTTGCCCTTGGTGCGCGCCCGGTAGGGTGCGCAGGCACGGGGCGTCACGCCCCAGTAGCGGCAGAAGGCGTGGAAGCGGTCGTTGAACTTGACTTCCCGGGTCTGCACGTTGTGCTCGGTGACAAGTGCCCGGGCGTTGTCCAGCAAGATCTCCTGCGGTACGCCGCCGAAGTGCCGCAACGCGCCTTCCAGTCCCTGCAGCCAGGCCGACTGGCGTTCGTGCAGGAACACGGCCACGTAGCAGCGCCGGCTGTAGCCCAGCGTGGCCACGAAGAGGTGGATGCGCTGCGTCTCCCCGCCTACGGCCACGGCGGTGCTGCCGAAGTCGATCTGCAGCTGCTGACCCGGCGGCGTCTCGTAGCGCACCGTGGCCACCGCCTCGGCCCGCAGCTCTCGCCGCAGCGGTTCGACCGCGCGCTGCACGGTGCGCAGGCTGACCTCGATGCCCAGTTCACGGGCCAGGTCCTGCCGCACGACATCGGCGTTGCCGCGGTGCCGTCGCAATCGCTCGGCAAGCCACTCGCCGTGGGGTTCCAGCGCGCCAGCACGGGCAACGACGTCCATCGGCTTCCAGCCGCCTTGCCGCAGGTACTCTCGCACCGTGTTGCGGCTGCAGCCCAGCTCGCGGCTGATGCGCTTGCTTCCCCAACCCAGCGCCTGCAGCGCCAACATCCTCTGCACCTCCTGCGGCGCCAACATCGTCTCGCTCCCCCGGTCTGCTGCGACCTGCGGAGCTTGGAACACCTCTTCCATTGGACCTCCTTCGTCCTCGAAGGGGGTCAGTTCTCAATGTCGCCAGGGGGTCAGTTTTTCATGTCGCCTGACACCAGCTGCTGACGACTCGCGCGATCGGGGACTGCGAACTGCCGGCTCTGGCTTGAACCGACGGCCTCAAATATGAAGTGCAGCACCCACCGCGGGTACCACCCGCGGCGCGCGTCGTCCTCGGTCATGCGGGCGTCGGTAGCCCGCCCTGCGCGGGCTGCCGCCGGGCTGCGTCAGACCGCGTGCAGCAGCGCCACCAGCTGCGCCTGGCTGTGTGTGCCGGTCTTTTCGTACATCTGGCCGACGTGCGTGCGGATGGTCGAGATCTTCACCTCCAGCGCCTCGGTGGCGTGCGTGGGGCGCATGCCCTTGCACAGCATCTCGGCCAGCTTGGCCTGCGTCTGCGTGAAGCGGAAGCGGCGGCGCATGGCGTCGGCGCGCGACAGCGTGACGCGCTCGATGGTGGCGACGATCCAGCCGAAGCCGCTGGGGATGCCGTCACCGGCGCTCATGCCGCGCAGCGAGATCTGCATCGGCGCGCCGCCGCCGTCCATCTCGAGCGGCAACGTGAGTTCCTGTCCACCGGCCAGCGCCGCGGCCCAGTACGACAGCGGCACCCAGCACCCGGCCTGGCGCAGCGCCACCCGGCTGCTGGCATCGAGCCACAGGCCGTCGCGGCGCTCGATGCGGCGCGACGCCGCCGGGTTGGCCTCGAGCACCACGCCTTGCGCGTCGGCCACGAAGAGTGGGGACTCCAGGCGCTCGAGCAGGCAGCGGCCGAGGGCGGCCAGGCGGGCGGCGCGGTTGCTTGACGGGTGGGCTTGGGCGGCGGCCAGGTGTGCGACTTGGTGGCCAGCCTGGGCAGCGGCGTTCAAGTCCGCGGTGTGGGATGCGCTGTCGACTGCGGTGATGTTCATGGTGCTTTACGTCCGGAGGTGGCGCGACTCGTTCGTCGGATGGGGGGTACCTGGCGGTCGGTGACGACTCTCTAATGCGACTGCCCATGCCGCCCCACGAGGTGGATCAGAAGCGGTACTGCACGCTGGCCATCAGCGTTTGCACCTTGGCGCGGCCGGTCTGCTTGGCATCTCCGGCCGTACCGAAGTTGTCGTAGTCGAGCATCAGCGCCCAGCGCGGTGTGAATTTGTAGCCGCCGCTCAGCCCCCAATAGAAGTTGGTCTCGCCGCTGACCGGGTCATCGGTGCGCAAGGTTCCGTCCTGCGCGATCACGTAGTCGCTGAGCGCAGCCGTGAAGGCGACGCCCGCCTTGCCCATGACGACGAAGCCGCTGTCGAACTCGTGCCGGGCCACACCCGCGAGGGTGAGCGCGGAGACGGAGTAATCCGTTTTGGCCCTGTTCTTGCCGGTGGCTGTGTTGCGGTATGCGATCTCTGTGGCACCCACCGTAGCCAGTGCCGCTTCGATACCGAAGAGCCGGTTGAGGTTGTAGCCGCCATACAGCTTGGAAGCGCCGCCTGACTCACTGGCGCTGACCCCCGTGTCGCCCGCGCTGCCCAGGAGGCGCCCCACGGCGCTCTTGCTGAAGTCGCCAGCGCGGAACCCGTACTGTCCAGCCCCCAGGCCGTAGCCGACGTACCAACCCTGGTCGCGTAGGCCCTCCCGGTCCTGGGCCAGGACAGGAAGCGTGGCGCTCAGCAACAAAGCCGAGCACATGAGGACGTGCTCATGAACAGGACGGAAAAACGAAAATGCTTTCACGAAGTAGCTCCAGAAATGCTGCGGTGAACCGAAGAGGTCCTCGATGCTTGGACGAGAACCTTGCAGCGCATTCTGGAAAGGGGTGGGAATAAACCCCAAGCTCCCTTCGAGCCGTACCGGCCCATGAGCTTCAGGGCGGCGAATTGCGATACCTTGCTTTTGCTACTCCGCCTGATTTCCCGGCTCACGACAATCGCGACATGACCTCCATCTCACATGTTTTTGATGTGTTGCGGGCTGCGCTGAAGGCGCAGGGCATCACCTACCGCGCGCTGGGGCAGCGCATCGGCTTGAGCGAGTCGAGCGTGAAGCGCCTGTTCAGCGAGCGCGACATGGCCCTGTCGCGGCTGGCGCAGATCTGCTCAGCGGCGGGCTTGTCGTTCGACGAGTTGCTGTCGCGCGCGGCACAGGCGCCACCTCAGCTCACGCAGTTGACCCTCGAACAAGAGCGTGCTCTGGTGGCTGACCCGAAACTGCTGTTGGTCGCCATCTGCTGTCTCTCGCAATGGCGCTACGAGCAGATGCTGGGCTCCTACTTGCTCAGCCCGGCCGAGGTGGTGGCCGCACTCACGCGGCTGGATCGGCTGGGCTTGATCGAGTTGACGCCGGGCAACCGTTACCGGCTGTTGGTGGGCCGCGGGTTTCACTGGCGCCGGCGAGGGCCCATCATGGATTTCCTGCGTAAGCGGGTGCTGGACGAATACTTCGACGCCGGCTTCGACGGCCGTGGCGAAGCGATGGTCACTGTGCACGGCCAACTGTCGGCCGCCGGAGCGGAAGAGATGCAGCAGCGGGTGGGTGAGCTGGCCGCCATGTTTGCGCACCGGCAGCGCGAAGACCAGTCAAAGGCCGGGGCTTCCTGCACCGGCTACACCTTGATCGTCGGCCTGCGCTCTTTCGAGTTGAGTGCGTTCACGGCGATGCGTCGGAAGCAGTCAACGCAGCAGGCCTGAAGGCAGGAGCACCGGTCCTAGAAACAGATAGACCGCGGTACCCGCGCCCCGGGTACTGCCGAGCGCCAGGTAAATCGGCCCCATGCGGGTTTCGGTCTGCACAAACACCGACCCGCCATAGAAGGTGGAACGGTCCGACACCGACGCTGCACCCTTGGCCCAGCCGGCCTCCAGCGAGAACCCGATGCGAACGGCGCCGCCAGCCAGTGCCGGCAGCCTGCCCACCCTTCGCGCAAAGACCGTCCGGGCCAACACGGCCTGGTCAGAGAAGATGGAGTTCAACGGCGCGCCGGACAGGCGCAGGAAGCCGCCAAGTGCCAGCGGCTGAATGTATCCGTCGGCGCTGGAGCGGATGCCAGCGGCGTACAGGTGGCCGGACCAGTCGCCAGAAGACGCCGCATACAAGCCTTCATAACGCGAGCTATACAAGCGGTTGGTTGTCTCTCCAGACCGCAGGGCGTATTCGCCCGACGCGGAGAGAAGGTAGCCGCTGCTGGGGTACCCGAGGGAGTCCAGCGTGTCGAGCGTGAGCTCGTAAAACGCAGACCGATCGGCTTCAAGGAACAGGTTAAGCGAAACCGGCTCGAATCCTGGCAATACCACCTTGCCGCGACCCCATCGGTAGCGCGCACCCAAGCGGAAGCTGCCAATGTCACCTACCTGTCGTCCCAACGCGATGGACGCGCTCGCAGTTCGCAGTCCTACGCCGGCAACGGGCTCCAGGTTCTCGTACAACGTGACTTCGTACCCTTTGTAGTCCAGCACTCCATCGACAAACCATGGCGACGCCAGCCCCAAGGGCTGGTGCCACTCGGTCTGCAGTTGGCCGACCGCGCCGACGCGGGCCAGGGTGCGCCACTCCGCTCCCCACGCGTTCATCCCTCCTCGTGTGTACAAGCCCGACATCGTGAACTGGTTCGTGCCGTCGAAGTCGCTCTCCAACTCCAAGCCCAGCCGCGAGCGCGACAAGCCGAAGGGCGACGAGACCGGCAACAGCACCACGTCCCGAATGGGCCCCGTGCCCGTGACCAAGGCATCGACGCGCTCGGCCTCGACATCACGCTTCAGCCGTGCTGCAGCCGCACTGAGGGCGGCCGGCGTCAGCGGCTCGCCCGGTTTCAGCGCACCAGGCCGCGCGATGGGAACACGCAGGACTTGTGCATCGGTCGCTTCCACCCGAATCGAACCGACGACGGGCACCGACTGCGTTGCGGCCAACGTGGCGGCCACACGATGTTCACGGTGGGCCGCATAGGCGCTGGGCTCCACGGCCAGAGTCTGCAGCCGTTGCGCCTGCGCCCGCGCTGCGGCAACGCCGGCGGCAATGCTGCGCCGCGCCTGGGCAAAGTCCAGCGCGTCCTGCCCTGCCAGATCCGGCACGATGAGCACGTCCTGAGGCCGCAGCTCGCGCAGCGACTGTTGGACGTTCTGCTCGGTCAGGATGTTGATCATCTGCTGGGCCATGCCCAAGGCAGTCGTGATGGAGTCCGGCCCCCCGAGCGGCGTGCCCAGGTTGACTGCGATCACGATGTCGGCGCCCAGGTCTCGCGCCAGTCTCACGGGCAGGTTGCTGACCAGGCCCCCGTCGCCGAGGATGCGGCCATCCAAGGTGACCGGCGTGAACACACCGGGCACCGACATCGACGCACGCATGGCGGCAAACAGCGGCACGCCCGTCGGTACAACCATTTCGCCGGTGAGCATGTCGGTGGCCACGCCGCGATAGGTCAACGGCAGCTCCTCGACCTTGACGAATGCCGATGTGGGCGCCATCTGCCGCAGCAGCTGCTCCACTTCCGTACTCGTGAAAGCACTGCTCGGCAGCGCCAGCCCGTCACGCGTGACGCCAAAGTACAGCCGAGACGACACGAGCGTGTCGTCTTGGCGGCGGCGGAAGCTGAGCTCGTCTCGCGGAGGGCGGTCTTGAAGCACGACGGCCCAGTCGGTGGCCAACACGAGCTTCTCCAGTTCGGCCACGTCGGCACCGCTCGCATACGCGCCCCCGACGATGGCGCCGAAGCTCGCGCCGACCACGATGTCGACGGGCACGCGCAGTTCTTCCAGCACCTGCAACACACCGATGTGGGCGAGGCCACGAGCCCCGCCGCCTGAGAGCACGAGGCCGATCTTCGGCCTGACTGGTTGTGCGCTGGGTACGCTGGGGTGCGCCTGGGTTGGCATAGCGCCCGCGGCCGCCAGAACGGGGCCGCTGGCGAGGCAGAGCGCCGTCACCGCCGCAGCCGCAGCCGCAGCCGATGGCATCAACCATCGCCGCAGCATCTGCAACCCCCTGAGAAGAAACCGAAACACTGTGAACGGCGGCACCTAAACATCGTAAGCGATTGCGGCCGACACGCTGCTGGGCCCAGCGCGGTACGCGCGTTGGACCCCGCCCGGGTCCGACCGCGCCCTCAGGGCAACGTGAACTTCAAGGTCTCGGCGGCGGCGCATGCCGGGTCGATGGTCTTCCCCGCCATGAAGGCCTGCGCCAACCCGGTTGCGCATTCGCTCGAGGTCTGCACCGAGTGCGATCGGGCCGGGAAGCGCACCCAGGTGCTGCCAGACAGTGTCTTGGCCACCTCCTGCGCCCACACCGGCGGCGTGGACGGATCCAGGTCTCCAGACAGGATGAGCGTCGGCACGTTGCTGACCACGGGTGCAAAGCTCTTTGCCGGCAGGTCCTTGCGATACGGCCAAGCACCGCAATGCGCCACCAGGGACTCCAACTGGCCCTGCGCGACCGGCTGCAGCGCCGGTCTCACCTGGGCCACGGCAGCCTTCAGTTCGTCCGCGGAGGCCGTGGCGTTATCGGCGCACACGATGGACAAGTACTGCCCTGCGACCGGACCAGCCAAGTCATCGAACGCCAGACGAGCCAAGGCCACGATCTGCTCCTGCGTGACATTGTTCAACCCATTGACCCGCAACTCGCCCGACACCAAGCTTTCGAGCAGCGTGACAGCGTCAGGAACGTTTTCCGGCAAGAACTGTGCGACGGTGAACAAGACGCCTGCTGCCACAGCAGGGGACAACTGGCCACCCGGTCCGAGCGTCCAAGGCACCACCGTGCTGTTCAGCTGCCCGAACAACGCTAACAGGCGGGCGTCGAGGCCCGGGTAAGCGGCTGCGCAGGCCGGTTGCGCGGCACAAGCCGCCGAGACGGCCATAAGCGAATCGTCGAAGCCCTTGGGCCCTGACTTGAAGGGCGGCACCGACTGCGCCACCACCGAGTCCAGCACCATGCGGTCCACCGTGCCGGGATGATCGCGCAGCACCGCCAGGGCCCACATCGTTCCGTAAGACACGCCATTGAGCACGACCTTGTCGTAGCCGAGCAGCGCCCGCAGGTCGTTGACGTCGGCAGCCAGGTCGTCGGTGGTGAAGGCCTGCGGCTGCACGCCCTTGGCCAGCCATCCCTCGGCGCAGCCCTTGACCGTGGCCACCGTGCTCGTGAGCGCCGCCTTGAAGTCGCGGAACATCGCGGCACCCCACGGCACTTCGCTGCAGGCCAACGCCGGCTTGGTCAACAACGCCCCCCGCTGCTCGATCAGCACCTCGTCACGCGGCAGCTTCGCTCCACCTACAAAGCCCGGGCTGGAGCCGAGCTTCACCTGGCTGACGGTGTCACCCCAGTCCTCTCCCGGCCCGCCGGTCAGATAGATCACCGGCGCCAGGCTGGAGCCCGCCGACTTGAACACGATGAACGGCACGCTGACCGTTGCCCCGGCCGGGGCGCGCCGATCCTGCGCAACGACCATCACGCCACAGCGCACGGAGTTACCGAGGGTCTGGCTCGGATCGAGCTTGTACGGGCAGCTCGATTCGTCGAGCCGCGGCACGACGCTGGTGGTGGACGACTCTCCGCCTCCGCAAGCGGCGAGGCTGAGAACCAGTGCGCCGACAGCGGCAGCGCGGATGGACAAGGAAACGTGCATGAGGGCTCCTGCAAATGGACGAGTTCGCCTGTGCCGTGCAGGACCCACGAAGCGAGACCGGGCGCACTGTCGACCTTGCCCTCGCCCGCGACAACCGATTCCCGAAAGGTACGAGCCCACGGGCTGCGCGGTGTCATGCCACGCGCCTTTCGTCCCCAATCCAACCGTGACGTCGCCGGCAGGCTGCTTCGGGAGCGAGTGTTTGCACTGCGCGAGGCTTCGACAGGCCCAGCCCGAACGGAGGGGAGGCCTCGACAGGCTCAGCCCGAACGGAGTGGGTGGGGCGTAGGGTCGCTTCGGGCCGAAGGACGCAGGCGAGCGCAAACCCGTCGAGCGGCCGCTCTCGATCTGCCGCCAGCGGCCCCCTAACCGCCCTTTGCAGCCATTCATCGCGCGGCCGCCGGAACGTGTTGCCCGCGCGACGCGCCACACTCTCGTCTCCTTCACTCCCGCCAGAGACCGCCCGTGAACCCGCCTGCTGCCGCCGACTCGAAGCTGATTGCCCCGGTGCAGGGCAGCGTCATCGCCGTGGAGGTGCAGGCAGGGCAGCAGGTGGCCGCGGGCGCCGTGCTCTTGCTGCTCGAGTCGATGAAGATGGAGGTGCCGCTGCAGGCGCCGTGGCCGGCGCAGGTGCTGACCGTCGACGCCGCGGTGGGCGAGGTGGTGGCCGAGGGCCAGCCCTTGCTGCGGCTGCGGCGCCTGGCTGCTGCACCGGTGGCGGCCGAAGCGCCAGCCCCCGAGGCCGCCACCGGCCCGCGCGCCGATCTGCAGCGCGTGCTCGACCGCCGCGCGCTGCTGGCCGATGCCGCCCGGCCCGAGGCCATGGCGCGCCGCCACGCCACCGGTCTGCGCAGCGCGCGCGAGAACCTGGCCGATCTGCTGGACGACGGCAGCTTCACCGAGCTCGGCGCCTTCGCCGTGGCGGCGCAGCGCAGCCGCCGTAGCCTGGAAGACCTGCAGCGCCAGACGCCAGCCGACGGCCTGGTCTGCGGCACCGGCACCGTGCAGGGCCGGCCGGTGGCGGTGCTGGCCTACGACTACACCGTGCTGGCCGGTACCCAGGGCGTGAACAACCACGCCAAGAGCGACCGGCTGCTCGACGTGGCCGCGCGCCAGCGCCTGACGGTGGTGTGGTTTGCCGAGGGCGGCGGTGGGCGGCCGGGCGATGTCGACTGGCCCGGTGTCGCCGGCCTGCACACCGGCACCTTCGCACGCTTCGCGGCCTTGTCGGGCGTGGTGCCGCGCATTGGCGTCGTGGCCGGCCGCTGCTTTGCCGGCAACGCGGCGCTGCTGGGTTGCTGCGATGTCATCGTGGCCGTGCGCGGCGCCAGCATCGGCATGGGCGGGCCGGCCATGATCGAAGGCGGCGGCCTGGGCGTGGTCGAGCCCGATGCCGTCGGGCCGCTCGCGGTGCAGGCACCCAATGGCGTCGTCGACGTGGTCGTCGACGACGAGGCCGCGGCGGTGCGCGTCACGCAGGCGCTGCTGTCGCTGCTGACGCAGCCGCTGGCTCCGGCCGGCGCGCCGGGTGCCGAACCCGCCTCGCTGCGCGAGGCCATGCCCGCGAACCGCAATGCCCTGTACGAACCGCGACGTGTTCTCGAGGCCGTGGCCGACGCCGGCACGCTGCTGGAACTGCGCGCCGCCTTCGGCGTGGGCCTGATCACCGCGCTGGCGCGGCTGCAGGGCCGCGCCGTGGCGCTGGTGGCCAGCAACCCGCGCCACCTGGGCGGCGCGCTCGACGCGCCGGCCTGCGACAAGCTTGCGCGCTTCATGCAGCTGGCCGATGCCTTTGGCTTGCCGCTGGTGAGCTTCATCGACTCACCCGGCTTCATGGTCGGGCCCGAGTCGGAGAAGACGGCGATGGTGCGCCACGCATCGCGCCTCTTCGTCAACGCCGCAGCGCTGCGCGTGCCGGTGGCGGCCGTGGTGCTGCGGCGCGGCTACGGCCTGGGTGCCATGGGGCTGGCGGGCGGCTCGTTCCATGCGCCGGTGGCCATTGCGGCTTGGCCCAGCGGCGAATTCGGCGGCATGGGCCTGGAAGGCGCGGTGAAGCTGGGCTTTCGCAAGGAGCTCGAGGCCGCGCCCGAGGCCGAGCGCGAGGCCTTGTTCCAGCGCCTGCTGCAGCAGGCCATCGAGCGCGGGCAGGCGCTGAACATGGCCAGCCACGGCGAGATCGACGAGGTCATCGACCCCGCCGAGACACGCGCCTGGCTGCAGCGCGTGCTGTCGGCGGCCTGTGCCGCGCCACTGCCGCCGCGGCGGCCGTTCATCGACACCTGGTGAGCCGCTTCAGCCCAGCCGCGCCCGGTGCCGCGCCACCTGCGCCCGCACCTGGGCCGGCGCCGTGCCGCCGACCGTGTTGCGCGCGTTCAATGAGCCTTCGAGCGTGAGCACGCCGAAGGCGTCGTCGCCGATGCGCGGCTCGATGGCTTGCAGTTCGGCCAGCGAGAGTTCCGACAGATCGACGCCTTTGCCGAGCGCCACCTTCACCGCATGGGCCACCGCCTCGTGCGCATCGCGGAAGGGCAGGCCCTTCTTCACCAGGTAATCGGCCAGGTCGGTGGCGGTGGCGTAGCCGCGCATGGCGGCGCGCTTCAGGGCCTCGGGCTTGACGACGATGCCGCTCACCATCTCGGCCATGATGCGCAGCGTGGCGGCCAGCGTGTCGACCGTGTCGAACAGCGGTTCCTTGTCTTCCTGGTTGTCCTTGTTGTAGGCCAGCGGCTGGCCCTTCATCAGCGTGACGAAGCCCACCAGGTGGCCCAGCACGCGTGCGCTCTTGCCACGCGCGAGTTCAGCGACGTCGGGGTTGCGCTTCTGCGGCATGATGGAACTGCCGGTGCAGTAGCGGTCGGCCAGGTCGATGAAGCCGAAGTTCTGGCTCATCCACAGCACCAGCTCTTCCGCCAGGCGCGACACATGCACCATCGTGATGGCCGCCCAGGCGCTGAACTCGATGGCGAAGTCGCGGTCGCTCACGGCGTCCAGGCTGTTCTGGCACACGCTGTCGAAGCCCAGTGTGCGCGCCACGCGTTCGCGGTCGAGCGGGTAGCTGGTGCCGGCCAGCGCCGCAGCGCCCAGCGGCAGCACGTTCACGCGCTTCCTCACGTCGGCCAGGCGTTCGCCGTCGCGCACGAACATCTCCACGTAGGCCAGCAGGTGGTGGCCAAAGCTCACCGGCTGCGCCACCTGCAGGTGCGTGAAGCCGGGCATCACGGTGTCGGCGTGGCGCTCGGCCAGATCGACCAGCGCGCGCTGCATGTTGTTCAACAGGGGCGCCAGCTGGTCGATCTCGCCGCGCAGCCACAGCCGCACATCGGTGGCCACCTGGTCGTTGCGGCTGCGGCCGGTGTGCAGGCGCTTGCCGGCGTCGCCCACCAGCTGGGTGAGGCGGGCCTCGATGTTGAGGTGCACGTCCTCGAGCTCGAGCTTCCACTCGAAGCGGCCCTGCTCGATGTCGTCGGCGATCTGCGCCATGCCGCGGCGGATGTCGGCCAGGTCCTGCACGCCGATCACGCCCTGGGCGGCCAGCATCTCGGCGTGCGCCAGGCTGCCGTCGATGTCGGCCCGCCACAGGCGCTTGTCAAAGCCCACGCTGGCGGTGTAGCGCTGCACCAGCTCGCTCATCGGCTCGGTGAAGAGAGCAGACCACGCCTGCTGTTTGTTGGCCAGGGGATCGTGGGACATGGGGTCTTGGTGCGCGGGGCGGGGTTGTGGCGGCGCGCTTGCGGCGTCGGGCTTCGTATTATCCCGGCCACTCTGGCCTCGCCTTCCGATGGTTCCCACTCCGCCCTCTGCCGACGCTGCCGCGTCCCGACCCGCCAGCTTGTGGCCCCACACGGCGCCGGCGGGCCCCGCTGCGGCTGCCTCCAGCCAGTTCAGCCATTTCGATCCGCTGGCCGAGCAGCACGAGGCCGCGCGCGCCCGCGCGGCGGCGCTGGCCACGGCGGCCTTCGATGTGTGCCATCCGGCGCTGGCGCTGCGCGCGGTGCTGCTGGTGCAGCTGGCGCTGGCCGTGGTAGCCCTGGCCGGCGCGGCCGATGCGGCCGAGTGGATGGCCCGCCAGGCCGTGCTGGCCTTCGGCGGTACGGCGGCCACGCTGCTGTGGCTGGTGACGGTGTGCGCGCTGCGCCGGCCGCTGGCCGCCTTGCCGGCCAGGCCGCGGGCAGGGGCGGTGATGCTGCTCGGCGCGCTGGTTGCGCTGGCGCCTTGGTGGCCATTGGCGGCCATCGGGCTGGTGATGGGCTCGGCCTGGCAAGGCGCCGCCGCGGCGGCGGGCGGCGCGCTGGCGGCGTCGCTGCTGTGGGCCTGGCTGGCGCTGCGCGCGCGCGCCTGGCAGCCTGAGGACAGCCGCGCGCGGCTGGCCGAGCTGCAGTCGCGCATCCGCCCGCACTTCTTGTTCAACACGCTCAACACCGCGGTGGCGCTGGTGCGCGCCGACCCCGAGCGCGCCGAACGCGTGCTCGAAGACCTGGCCGAGCTGTTTCGTACCGCGCTGGCCGAGGTGGGCAGCTCGGTCACGCTGGCCGAGGAGTTGGAGCTCGTTCGGCGCTACCTCGATATCGAGTCGGTGCGCTTCGGCCGCCGCCTCGTCGTGCACTGGGATATCGACGAGCGCGCCGGCGCCGCCCGTGTGCCGCCGCTGCTGCTGCAGCCGCTGGCCGAAAACGCCGTGCGCCATGGCGTCGAGCCCGTGCCGGCCGGCGGCGAGGTGTGGTTGCGCACGCGGCGGCGGCGCGGCGAGGTCGAGGTGAGCCTCGTCAACACCGTGGGCAGCGCGGCGGGTCTGCCGGGGCAGGGCATCGCGCTGGCCAACGTGCGTGAGAGGTTGCGGCTGCTGCACGACGTGGCGGCGCAGTTCCAGGCCGGGCCGGCAGCGCCCGGCGAAGACGGCCGGGCCCGCTTCGAAGCCCGCCTCGTGCTGCCAGCCCCCTGATCTGGCATGCGCGTCCTCATCGTCGACGACGAACCCCTGGCCCGCCTGCGCCTGCGCACGCTGATCGAAGGCCTCGAGAGCCCGCGCGTGGCCACTCTGGCCGAGGCGGGTGATGCCGACAGCGCGCTGGCCGCGCTGCAGGCCGCGCCGGCCGACGTGGTGCTGCTCGACATCGGCCTGCCCGGGCGCGACGGCCTGCGCTTCGCGCCGGCGCTGCAGTCGCTGCCGGTGCCGCCGCTGGTGGTGTTCGTCACCGCGCACGCCGAGCACGCGCTGCGCGCCTTCGAGCTGCAGGCACTGGACTACCTCACCAAGCCCGTCAAGCGCGAGCGCCTGCAGGCGGCGCTGCAGCGCGCCGCGCAGCAACTGGCGCTGGCCCGCGGCGTGGCGCCGCCCACGCCGCGGGAGCCGGTGCTCGTGGTCAGCGAGCGTGGTCGCGTGCTGCGTGTGCCCGTGCGCGAGGTGCTGGTGCTGAAGGCCGAGCAAAAGTACGTGACGATGCGCACCGCCACGCAGGCCTTTGTGTTGGACGACAGCCTGCTCGACCTCGAGCGCCGCCTCGGCCCCGGCTTCGTGCGGGTGCACCGCAGCGCGCTCGTGGCCGTGGCGGCCATCCGCGCGTTGCAGCCTCATGCCACCGGCGAAGAGGCAGACGGCTGGGCCGTCCGCGTGGCGCCGCTGGACGAATGGCTGCCGGTGTCGCGGCGGCAGCTGGCGGCGGTGCGGGGGGCGATGGAGGGCCGCACGGGGCGGGGGCTCGCATGAGACCTGGGCGACGAACGGTGTTCGTGCAGGTGACGCTCGCCACCGTGCTGGCACTCGCGATCGGAACGGCCTGGGTCTGGAGAAGCACACCGAACTCACAGCCGCTGTCGGTACCTGCAGTGGTGAAGCCGACCGCCACGGCGGACGCATTGGGGCAGGACCGAATCGCTGGAGCGGTGGCGCCTGCCCAGCCCGGCTCATCGCCACCGTCGGCCACGCGCAGCCTGGCCGAGGCGGCCCATTCAAGAGCCCGCGCGGACCTCGGAGCACGCACTCACTGGGAACTCTGCGGTCTCGGTCGTCTGCCGGTGCCCCAGGGCGCCCCGCCCGACGCACCACCCCCGCACGTCATGCTGGAGGCCGCCACGAGCCTTGTGCCGCGCTGGGAAGCTGCTTTGGCCACCGCAGGCCCGCGCACCTTGGCGGCGGCTCGGCGTGCCGGCCTCATGGGCGTGCCTGCTGGCGAAGCCGCTGTCACGCTGGCGATGACCGAGGGGTCGCCAGATCCGGTGATCAGCGCCTGGGCCACGCAAGCTTGTGGCAGCGACGGTGCCTGCCTCGATGCAAGCTCCCGCCGCTGGCAGCAGCTCGAGCCCGACAACCTGGCACCACGCCTGTGGGCCCTGGGTGGTACGCAGAAGCTGGATCTAACGGCCCTGCGGGCGCTGGCCCAGGCGCGCCGCTACCACGTGCACTTCGGCCAGCTCGGTGCCAGCATGCTGGCGGCCTGGCCCGCAGGGGAAGCTCCATTCCTTCAAACCGAGATGCTCATCAGAACCATCGGTATCGATGCCGCCGCCGCTCTGCCGGCCTTGCTGCCGTTGAGCCGCAGCTGCCGAGAGGGCTCGGCCCAAGCCGACATCCGCGATGCCTGCCAGCGCATCGCCCGCACGATGCTCCAGCACAGCGACTCCCTGATGGGTGTCGGCATCGGCATGGGCCTTGGGCGCGCGGCCGGTTTGCCGGTCGCGGAGCTCGAAGCCGCTCGGGCGATGGTGCATGAGGCTTACCAGGCCACCGAGACGCTCGACGGCCATATGGCCGACCAGCCCTGGTCGTGCACCAGCAACACGCAGCTCGTGGAATGGGTCGGCGAGGTCCAGCAGCACGGCGAATGGGGTGCCTTGCAGCGCCGCCTGGCCGCGCGCGCGCAGCTCCGCCGCTGATCAACCCGTGTTGCGCAGCCCCGCGGCAATGCCGTTGATGCTGAGGTGGATGCCGCGCTGCAGCCGTTCGACCTCGTCCTGGCCTTCCTTGCGGTTGCGGTAGCGCCGCATCAGCTCCACCTGCAGGTGGTTCAGCGGGTCGAGGTACGGAAACCGGTGCTCGATGCTGCGCGCCAGCGCGGCGTTGGACGCCAGGCGCTGCGGCTCGCCGGTGATCAGCGTCAGCGCATCCTGCACGCGCTGCCACTCGGCCTTCAGCAGCGCGAAGATGCGCTTGGCCGCGGCCTTGTCCTCGACCAGCTCCACGTAGCGCGAGGCGATGCGCAGATCGCTCTTGGCCATCACCATGTCCAGGTTCGACAGCAGCGTGCGGAAGAACGGCCACTGCCGGTGCATGCGCTGCAAGAGCGCAATGCGCTCGTCACGACCCGCGGCGCCCGCGCCGTCGACAAAGGCCGCCACGCCGCTGCCGAAGCCGCACCAGCCCGGCAGTGCCATGCGGCACTGGCCCCACGAAAAGCTCCAGGGGATCGCGCGCAGGTCTTCGATGGCGCGCGTGGCCTTGCGGCTGGCCGGGCGGCTGCCGATGTTCAGGCCCGCGATCTCGCGGATCGGCGTGGCGGCGAAGAAGTAGTCGGTGAAGCCCGGCGTGCCGTAGACGATGCGCCGGTAGGCCCCGAAGCTGGCCTCGCTCAGCGCCTCGGCGGCCTCGAGAAACGCCTTCGGCGCCGGCTTCGTGGGGTGCAGCATCGTCGCTTCGAGCGTGGCCGCGACCAGTGTTTCGAGGTTGCGCCGGCCGATCTCGGCGTTGGCGTACTTGCTGGCGATCACCTCGCCCTGTTCGGTGAGGCGGATCTGCCCGTTCACCGTGCCCGGGGGCTGCGCCAGGATGGCCTCGTAGCTCGGGCCGCCGCCACGGCCCACGGTGCCGCCGCGGCCGTGGAACAGGCGCAAGGTGATGCGTGGGCCGCTGCGGGCCAGTTCGTCGAACAGCGCCACCAGCGCGGTCTCGGCGCGGTAGAGCTCCCAGTTGCTGGTGAAGAAGCCGCCGTCCTTGTTGCTGTCGCTGTAGCCGAGCATCACGTCCTGTTCGCCGCCGCTGCGCTGCACCAGCGCGCGGATGCCCGGCAGCGCATAGAACTCGCGCATGATGGGCACGCTCTGGCGCAGGTCGCCGATGGTCTCGAACAGCGGCACGGTGATGAGTGCCGCGGTGGCCGTGCCATCGAGCGTGCCGGTGAGCAGGCCGCATTCCTTCTGCAGCACCAGCACCTCGAGCAGGTCGCTCACGGCCTCGGTGTGGCTGATGATGTAGTGGCGGATGGCCTCGCGGCCATAGCGCGCCAGCGCCTCGTGCGCGGCCTCGAACACGGCCAGTTCGCCCTGCGCCAGCTCGGAGTACGCCGCGCCGCGCACGCGCAGCGGCCGCGCGTCGTTCAGCAGCGCCAGCAGCAGCGTGCGGCGCTCGGCCTCGGGCAGCGCGCTGTAGTCGGGGCACAGGCGCGCCGTGCGCAGCAACTCGGCCACGACGGCCTCGTGCTGGTCGGAGCTCTGGCGCAGATCGAGCGTGGCCAGGTGGAAGCCGAACACCTGCACGGCGCGCATCAGCGGCGCCAGGCGCGGCGCCACCAGCGCCTGCGCGTGGTGGTGGGCGAGAGAGGCTTCGATGAGGCGCAGGTCGGCGATGAACTGCTCGGGCGCCGTGTACGGGTTCTGCGGCTTCACCGCGTGGCGCAGCGCCTCGGTGCCGGTGAGCTGCTCGAGCGTGGCTGCCAGCCGCGCGTAGATACCGATCAGCGCGCGGCGGTAGGGCTCGTCGGCGCGGTGCGTGTTGGTGTCGGGGCTGGCGGCGGCCAGCGCGGCCATGGCCGGCGTCACCGGCGCGAGCGTGCCGCTCATCGACAGCTCGGCGCCGAGCTCGTGCACCTCGGTGAGGTAGAAGCGCAGCGCCACCTCGGCCTGGCGGGCCAGGGCGTGGCGCAGCGTCGGCGCGCCGACGTTGGGGTTGCCGTCGCGGTCGCCGCCGATCCAGTGGCCCATGCGCAGGAAGGGCGCGATGCGGTGGCCGGGCAGGGCGCGTTCGATGTCGCGGTACAGGCGCGGGATCTCGCGCAGGAAGGTCACTGGGTAGTAGCTCAGCGCGTTTTCGATCTCGTCGGCCACCGTCAGCTTGGCGGTGCGCAGCATGCGCGTCTGCCACAGCTGCGTGACCCGCGCGCGGATCAGCGCCTCGTTCTCGGCGCGCCGCTCGGGCGTGGCCAGGGCGTCGCGTTCGGCCACCAGCGCCGCCACGGCGCGCTCGGCATCGAGGATGCTCTTGCGCTGCACCTCGGTGGGGTGGGCGGTGAGCACCGGCGAGACCCAGGCCTTCTGCAGCACCTCGGCGATGTCGGCGGCGCGGTGGTCGGCGCGGTGCAGTCGCTCGAAGCTGAGCGCCAGCGAGCCCGCCTGCTGGTGACCGGCGGCCTCGTGCACGGCGCGGCGGCGCAGGTGGTGGCGGTCTTCGGCGATGTTGGCCAGGTGGCTGAAGTAGCTGAAGGCGCGGATCACCGTCACCGTGCGGTCTGCCGAGAGGTTCTTCAGCAGCCGGTCGAGCACACGGCCGGCCGAGGCGTCGGCCTTCAGGCGGTAGGCCACCGAGAGCTGCCGCACCCGTTCGATCAGCTCGAAGGCCTCCAGGCCTTCTTGCTCGCGGATCACGTCGCCGAGCAGCCGGCCGAGTAACCGGATGTCCTCGACCAGCGGCTTGTTCTTCTCGACAGCATCGCTCTGGGGCGCGCTGCGCCTTGCTTTGGTGCGATCAGGCACCTTCTTGGTGGCGGAAGACGAACGCGGCATCGTGGCTCCGAGTGCTGTAACCAGGTTACCAATTCTGCTGCAAGCCGCGGGCCTGTTCGGCGTTCCGTACCGGCTGTGGCAGCGCGCCGTGCCTGCGGGAAGCGCGGGTGCGCCGCCCGGGAGGCGCTGGCTATGATTCGGCGCATGCATGCACCCACCGTCATCGCCACGCGCGAAAGCCGCCTTGCCTTGTGGCAGGCCGAACACGTCAAGGCTGAACTGCAATCGCGGTTCGGCATCGCCGTCGAGCTGCTGGGCATGACGACCCGTGGCGACCAGATCCTCGACCGGGCGCTGTCCAAGGTCGGCGGCAAGGGTCTTTTCGTCAAGGAGCTCGAGACCGCGCTCGAGCGCGGCGAGGCCCACCTCGCGGTGCACTCGCTCAAAGACGTGCCGATGGACCTGCCCGAGGGCTTCGCGCTCGCCGCCATCTGGGAGCGCGAGGACCCGCGCGACGCCTTCGTCTCCAACCGCTACGGCAGCGTCGACGAGCTGCCGCAGGGCGCCGTCGTCGGCACCAGCAGCCTGCGCCGCGTGGTGCAGCTGCTGGCCCGGCGGCCTGATCTGCGCATCGAGCCGCTGCGCGGCAACCTCGACACGCGGCTGCGCAAGCTCGACGAAGGCGGCTTCGACGCCATCGTGCTGGCGGCCGCCGGGCTGATGCGCCTGGGCCTGGCCGAGCGCATCCGCGCCCGCTTCGACCCCGAGGCCATGATCCCAGCCGCCGGCCAGGGCGCCCTGGGCATCGAGGTGCGCGAAGACGCCACCGAGCTGAAGGCGCTGCTGGCGCAGACGCTGCACGGTCCCACCTTCCTGGCCTGCCAGGCCGAGCGCGCGGTGTCGCGCGGCCTGGGCGGCAGCTGCAGCCTGCCGCTGGCGGCCCACGCCACGCTGGCCGACAACGGCGTGCTGACGCTCGACGCGGCCCTCGGCGACGGCGTCAACCCGACGCGGCCGCTGCTGAAGGTGCGCGTGGCCGCGCCGGTGGCCGACGAAGCCGCGGCGCGTGCGCTCGGCGCACAGGCCGTGGCGCAGCTGCGGGCCGCCGGCGCCGCTGGCTACCTGCCGGCGCCCTGAATGGCACAGACGGCGCCGCCGCAGCCGGGCTGCCAATGGCGCGCCGCCTGATCGTCACCCGCCCGGCGGCGCAGGCCGCGCCCTGGGTGCTGGCGCTGCGGGCGCAGGGCGTGGACTCGGTGGCGCTGCCGCTGATCGGCATCGAGCCGCTGGCCGATGCGGCGCCGGTGCGCCGGGCCTGGGCCGAGCTGCCGGCGTTCCACTGGGTGATGTTCGTCAGCGCCAACGCGGTGGAGCACTTCTTCGCTGTGCGGCCCGACGGCGCCGCGTGGCCCGCGGGCTTGGCGGCTGGTGCGCCGGGGCCGGGCACCAAGGCGGCTCTGCAGGCGGCGGGCGTGCTTCTCGTCGACGAGCCGGTGCCCGGCCGTGCCGACAGCGAGGGCCTGTGGGCGCAGGTGGCGTCGCGCGGCTGGCAGGGCCGGCGCGTGCTGGTGGTGCGCGGCGAAGACGGCCGCGACTGGCTGGCCGAGCAGTTGCGCGAGGCCGGCGCCGAGGTCGAGTTCCTGGCCGCTTACCGGCGTGCGCCGCCGGTGCTCGACGCCGACGGTGCGGCGGCGCTTGCCGCGGCTGCCGCGGCGCCGCGGCAGCATGCCTTCGCCTTCGGCAGCAGCGAAGCCGTGGCGCGGCTGCGCGAACTGGCGCCGCAGGCCGACTGGGCGTCTGCGCTGGCGCTGGCCGGCCACCCGCGCATCGCCGAGGCCGCCCGCGCGGCGGGCTTCGGCCAGGTGCAGGTGCTGTTGCCGCAGGACGATCTGGCTCAAGGCGCTGCGGCCATGGCGGCAGCCCTCCGGGCAGGCGCCTCCTAGAATCCGGCCCGCCGTGTCGGACACCCCAGACGACTCCCTCCAGAACGCCGCGCCCCGCCCGCCCGACGCGAGCCCGCCAGCGTCGGCCCCGCCATCTGCGGCCCCTGCGGCCCCTGCGGCGCCGGCCGCCACGGCCAGCCTGCCGGCGGCCTGGCGCTGGGCGCCCTGGGGCGCCGCCGCGCTGGCCGCCATCTCGGCCGCGTCGCTGGTGTTCGCCTTCACCACCCACCAACGCGTGCGCCAGCTCGAGACCGAGCTCGTGCGCCGCCAGACCGACAGCGGCACCCAGGCCGCCGAGGCCCGCGTGCTGGCCCGCCAGGCCGAGCAGGGCGCGCGCGAGGCCAGCGCCAAGCTGGCGCTGCTCGAGGCCCGGCTGGCCGAAACCGCGCTGCAGCGCACGCAGATCGAAGAGCTGATCCAGGGCCTGGCGCGCTCGCGCGACGAGAACGTGCTCGCCGACATCGACGCCGCGTTGCGCGTGGCGCTGCAGCAGAGCGCCATCACCGGCAGCGTCGAACCGCTGGTGGCCACGCTGCGCCAGGCCGACGAGCGGCTGGCGCGCTTCAACCAGCCGCGGCTGGAGCGCGTGCGCCGCGCGGTGGCGCAAGACCTCGAGCGTGCGCGCAACGCCGGGGTCACCGACTTCGCCGGCCTGGCGATCCGCCTCGACGAGGTGATCCGCCAGATCGACGAGCTGCCGCTGCTGGCCACGCCCGACAAGCGCGGTCGCCCGCAGGCGCCGCTGATGCCGCCCGCGGCAGCCGCCAGCGCCGCGGTGCCCGACCTGGCCGAGCGCTGGCGCTTCTTCGGCCAGACCGTGTGGTCCGAGGTGCGCGGCCTGGTGCGCGTGACGCGCATCGACAGCCCCGAGGCCGTGCTCGTGTCGCCCGAGCAGACGATGTACCTGCGCGAGAACCTCAAGCTGCGGCTGCTGAACGCGCGGCTGGCCCTGTTGTCACGGCAGTTCGACACCGCCGCGGCCGACCTGCGCGAGTCGCAGGCCCTGCTCGACCGCTGGTTCGACCGCGGCGCCCGCCGCGTGACGCTGGCCGGCGAGAGCCTGCGCCAGGTGTCGGCGCAGGCGCGGCAGGTCGTGGTGCCGCGCCCCGACGCGACGCTGGCCGCCATCGCCACGCTCTCGGCCGTGCCGGCCGGGCGCTGAGGGCGGCGCCGATGAAGGGCGTGATCTGGCTGCTGCTGCTGGCCGTGGTCGCGGTGGTGGCGGCGTCGATGCTGGGCCCCAACGACGGCCTCGTCAGCATCTACTGGGGCGGCTGGCGCACCGATCTGTCGCTGAACCTGGCGGTGCTGCTGCTGCTGGCCAGCGGCGCCGTGGTGCTGCTGGCCGTGCAGGCGCTGAACTCGCTGGTCAGCCTGCCGCTGCGGGCCAGCCAGTGGCGCGCCCTGCGGCGCGAGCGGGCGGCCGAGGCGGCCTTGCGCGAGGCGCAGGCCGAGTACTTTGCCGGCCGCTACGGCCGCGCGCAGAAGGCGGCGCAGCGCGCGCTGGTGCTGCAGGACGACGCCGAGGCGCTGGGCGGCGACGCCCGCTTTCGCCTGCTGGCGCGGTTGCTGGCGGCGGGCAGCCTGCACCGCCTGCAGGACCGCAAGCGCCGCGACACGATGATCGAACGCGCGCTGGCCGATAGCTCCGGCAAAGGCGCCGCCGCCGCCGTGGGCGACGACGCCGTGCGCCTGCTGGCGGCCGAGTGGGCGCTCGACGACCGCGACGCCTCGCGGGCGCTGGAGATGCTCGACGCCTTGCCGCCGGGCGCGGCGCGGCGCACGCAGGCGCTGCGCCTGCGGCTTCAGGCGGCGCGGCTGGCGCGCCAGCCGATGGAGGCGCTGCACACGGCTCGGCTGCTGGCCAATCACAACGCGTTTTCGCCGCTCGTGGCGCAGACGCTGCTGCGCTCGCTGGCCGCCGACACACTGGAGACCGCGCACGACCTGCAGCAGCTGCGCCGCCTGTGGAACCAGTTCGATGCGCACGACCGGCGCGATGCACAGGTCGTGGCGCGGGCCGCGCAGCGCGCCGCCGTGCTCGGTGGCACCGACGACGCGCGCCAGTGGCTGCGCCCGTTCTGGGACCGCCTGGCCGAACTGCCGCGCGAAGACCGCGACGCCGTGGCGCTGGCGCTGGCCGATGCCCGCGCCGGCATCGGCAGCGACTGGCTGCCCCGGCTGGAGTCGGCGGCCCAGGCCTTTGGCCATGAGCCGCCGCTGGTGGCCGCCGTCGGCATGGCCTTCGCCGAGCGCCAGCTCTGGGGCAAGGCGCGGCCGCTGCTGGAGCAGGCCGCCGCCAGCCCGGGTCTGGCGACGCCGGTGCGGCGGCGCGCGTGGCGGCTGCTGTCGGAACTGGCGCGTGGCGAGGGCGACGAGGCGCGCGCGCAGGCGCACGAGCGCAGCGCCGCAGCGCTGGACTGACCGCGCAGCTTCGACAGCGGGTTTCGCGTGCTATAGTCCTGGGCTGCGCGGCTGTAGCTCAGTTGGATAGAGTACTTGGCTACGAACCAAGGGGTCGTGGGTTCGAATCCTGCCAGCCGCACCAGAACAAACGTTCTAGAACAACGGGTTAGACGCTTCGGCGTGTAGCCCGTTTTTCTTTGCGCAGGTGGAATTGGGTGCCGAACTCGGCCCAGGCGTCGTTCAGGCGTCGTGCACGACACCGTCGCGCCACGCCAGCGCGCCACTGTCCACCAGCGAGCGCACCACGCCTTCGCCCCAGGTGGCCAGATCACCCTCGGGCCGGCCGAGCCGCTGCCAGACGGTGGCGATCAGCGGCGTGGCGCTCAGCCAATCGCGCAACTCGGGCCAAGGCTGGCTGCGCGCTTCCATCAGGTGGTACTTGATCAGCACGCGCGCGCCGTGCAGCAGGTGGCGCTGCGGATCGGCATGAAAGCCGGCCAGGCGCCGCCGTGCCCGCGCAAGCGCCTCGGCCACGTCGGAGAACGGCGCGCCGTGGCCGGGGATCACTTGGCGTGGCGCGAGTTCGTCGATCAGGTCGAGCACCGCGCCCACCTCGGCAAAGCCAGCCTCGCCATCGAGTTCGGGGAAGACGACGCCGAAGCCGTTCTGCCACAGCGCGTCGGCGCTGATCAGCACGCCGGCCTGTTCGTCGAACAGCATGATCGAGTGCGGATCGTGCCCCGGCGCGGCCAGTGCCTGCCAGCGCCGGCGGCCGACCTGCAGCACGTCGCCCGGTGCGATCACGCCCTCGGGCTCGAAGCGGTCGCACGTCTGGCCGGTGGGGGCGTGGCTCAGTGCGTCGGCGTCCCACTCGCGTGCCGAGGGAAACAGCCCCGGCGGGATGTGGATGCCGCAGCCAAAGGCACGCTGCAGCGCCGCGTTGCCGCCGCAGTGATCGGAGTGCAGGTGCGTATTCACGACGCGCACCAGGGCCTCGCGACCCAGCGCAGCGTGCATCATCGCCACCGTCTGCGCGGCGTGCAGCGTGTGGCTGGCGTCCACCAGCACGGCGCCTTCGCCGGGCTCGCCGTGCAGCAGCACGTTGTTCGACGACAGCCAGCCGCGCTCGAAGACGCGCAGGCCGTCGTTCCAGGCGCTGGGCGGTGTCGAAGGCATGTAGGGGGGCGGCTGGTGCATGCGGGCTTGTGCGACTCATTGTGACGGGCCCCGAGCGCTACCATCCCGCAACTCGGGGGGACGAGGTTGGTGATGCGGTCCGGTGTCGTTCGCACGCTCATGCCGGTGGCCTTGATGGCCGCCTGCGCCGCATGGCTGCCGCCACTCGCGCGCGCCGCCGAGCCCGCCGTGCTAACCGTGTTGCAGGGCGAAGCCACGCTGCTGGTGGGGGCGCGTGCGCTGGTGGCCGTGGCTGGCGCGCGCCTGCCCGCCGGCAGCATCGTCGAGACCTCGGAGCAGACCGGTCTGCTGCGGCTCGAGTGGGCCGACGGCAGCCGGCTCGACCTCGGCGCCTCCACCCGTGTGATGCTGCAGCCGGCTGCTTCGCCCCGCAGCCTGGCCTACGTGTTGCGCGGTGTCGTCAAGCAGACGCAGTCGACGCCCACGGCCGGGCAGCTGAGCCCAGCCTTCGAGCTGAAGCCGTTCCAGGGCGTGGTCGTCACGCAGATCGGGCCTGACGGCGCCGTGCTGTTTGCCGAGAGCGGCACCGAGGCCCTGATCGGCCGCCGTGGCAACGTGGCGCTGGCGCTGAAGGCCGGGCAGGCCGCCGTGGTGGAGGGCGACGCGCCGGCGCGCGCGCAGCCGCGGCCGCCGGCTGGCTGGCTGGCTGCCATTCCGCGCGCCTTCCGCGACACGCTGCCCTCGCGGCTGGCGCAGTTCCAGGGCCCGCCGCCGGCGCTGAAGGCGCGCCCCAGCCCGAGCTACGCTGCCGTGATGCCCTGGCTCGTGGCCGAGCCCCTGGTGCGCCGTGAGCTGCCGCGCCGCTGGGCCGAGTGGCTGGCCGAACCCGCCTTCAAGGACGCCGTGCTCGCGCGGCTGACGCAACATCCCGAGTGGGAGCCGCTGGTGCGGCCCCCGCCGCCCCGCGCGGCCGATCGCCCTGGCGCTCGACGCGCTGCCGAAACTTCTGCCTCTGCCCCGGAGACCCCACGATGAAGCTGCTAGGAGCGTGGGCGGCAGAAGGGAAGTCCCTGACAGCGCTGCATGCCTCATGGACGTTGATCGAACATGAGCTATCGCCCGTACGAACCGCAGCAGGAGATGCTGCTGCCTGCATCGCTGCAAGACTGGCTGCCCAAGG
>JADCGQ010000066.1 GCA_020248945.1 Rubrivivax sp. | reverse complement strand
TCCGGGACCACGATGGCCACCGCCGATGGCGGGACGGCCGGAGCCGCGCGCGGCAAGCCACTACGGGTTTGGCCCTACGGGCCGCACCCTCCGCGGCTTGCCGCGCGCGAAGGACTTACACCACTTCCTGGGACACGAGCAATCGATCGATGGCCATACCTGACTTTCAGTCGTTGATGCTTCCCGTGCTCAAGGAGTCGGCAGCTGGCGAGGTACGCATCTCCAATGTTGTCGCCGTGCTGGGCAAGAAGCTGGGCCTCACCGAGACCGAGCTCTCGGAGCTCTTGCCGTCTGGCAAGCAGACCACGTTCGCCAACCGCGTCAACTGGGCCAAGAGCTACCTCGGCAAGGCGGGACTGATTCGACTGACAAGGCGCGCGCACTTCGAGATCAGTGAGCGAGGGCAAACCGTATTGGCCAATCCGCCCCAGACGATCAACATCAAGTTTCTTGAGTCTTTCCCTGAGTTCAGGGCCTTCAAGGAAGCGACCGATGCGAGTGCGACCGCGCCGCAGACGGAACCGACCAACTTCAAGCAGTTGGCACCCGATGAGGTGATTCGGTCTGCGAGCGATGAGCTGCAGAAGGCACTCGGCGCGGAGCTACTCGCGAAGATTCTGGCCTCACCGCCTGACTTCTTCGAACGTCTCGTGGTCCAGCTTCTGATCGCCATGGGATACGGTGGGTCTGCCATCGAAGCAGGCAAAGCCTTGGGCAAGAGCGGCGACGGCGGCGTCGATGGGGTGATCGATCAGGATGCATTGGGCCTCGATCGAATCTACGTCCAGGCCAAGCGGTACGCCGATAGCAAAGTGTCCTCTGGAGAGATCCGAGACTTTTTCGGTTCGCTGGACAGGTTCAAGGCAAACAAGGGTCTGTTCGTCACGACGTCGACCTTCTCACCGGCCGCGAGAGAAACCGCCGACCTCCTGAGCAAACGCATCGTCTTGATCGATGGCCCGCTTCTCAGCCGGCTCATGATCCGGTTCGATATTGGCTGCCGAGTCGAAGAGGTGATTCACATCAAGACTTTGGACGAAGACTTCTTCGACTGACCTCTTGGCTATAGCCGGCCCGAGCCGGACTCGGACGCCCCTTTGCCAGACTCAGGAAGCTTGCCTTGAGTGCCGTTCAGCACCGAGAAGCCGTCAAGGTTCCCCGAAGAGCGTGTCCAGTCTTGGCCGCCTGGCTTCGGTGTCCGCCAGAGGGCGCCAGCTCTCGGTGAGTGCCGCGAGGCCCTAGGCGGCCGACCGATGGCCCATGCCAGCCATCACACACACAAACAGATTTGTGACTGTGATTGCATACTTGACGCCCTGACGGCCCGAGGCCAGAATGTCTGCAATCGCGGTCTCTAGACTATTTGAGACTGAGATTGCAGCCATGAAGCGCAACGAGCACCCCCTGATGACCCGCGAGCGCCTGGACGAGGCGCGCCAGCTCGGTGAGAAGCTGGCGCGCCTGCGCATGGCCCGGCGGATTCGGCAAGCGGACGCTGCCACGCGGGCCGGGCTCTCCCGCTCCACAGCCGTGCTGCTCGAGAAGGGGGACCTCAGCCGCACCCAGGCTCAGATCCTGCGGTACCTGGAAGCCATTGCGCCCGGCGTCAGCCTGCTGTCCCTGTTGAAGGAAGACGACCCGTCTCTGCAAGCGCTGGCCGCACGCGAGACCACCCAGCGTGTCCGCAGCTTGAGCAAGACCGAGCTGGAGCGTCTGGACTTCTGATGGCGCGCGAGAAGTCCGAGGTCTACATCTTCAGCCACATCGGGCAGGCCGACGGGCACCGATTCGTGCCCTCCGGCATCCTGGGCTTGACCGAGACCGACGGCGCGAACCTGCAGAACCGCGAGCTCGCCAGCGAGTTCGCCTACGGCACGGGCTACCTCGAGCGCAAAGAGTCCATCGAGCTGGACCCGGTGAGCCTTGCGTTCGCAGACCGACAGGGCATCAAGGGCAAGGTGCTGTTTCCGGCCAACGGGCTGGGTGAGTTCGGCGGCATTCGCGACGCGGCCCCCGATGCCTGGGGCCGCCGGGTCATCGAGGCGCGCCTGAAGGCGCCGGCCAACAGCCTGCGGGAGGTGCAGTACCTGCTGCACGCCGGAGGCGACCGGGTGGGTGCGCTGGACGTGCGGGAGGCGCGCACGAGCCCCGATTCGCCATCGGCCAGTGACATGCACTCGCTGCAGTACGTGCTGCAGGCGGCCGAGGCCGTCGAGAACGGCGCACCCGTGCCCGCGAACCTTGAACACTTCCTGGGCGCGGGGCCCTCGGCTGGCGGCGCACGGCCCAAGGCCGCGGTGCGTGACGACGAGGGCGCGCTCTGGCTTGCCAAGTTTCCGGCGAAGGGGGACACCTTCGACGTGGCGCGGGCCGAAGCCTGCACCCTGGAGCTGGCCCGCCGCTGCGGCCTGAGCGTGCCCGAGGTTCGTTACCTGAACGTGGGCGGCCGCCCGGTCATGCTGATCCGGCGGTTCGACCGCTACTGGGCCCACGCGGGTGAGCCCTTGCCGGATGGCGCCTTGCAGGACACCCGGCCCGGTGATGGTCGGGTGGAAGGGCGGCTCCCCTTTGTCAGCGGTCTCACGCTGGTGGCATGCAGCGAGCTCGAGTCGCCTGAGAAGGCGTATGCCGACCTGGGCCGCGCCATCCGCCGGTACGTCCATCCCATGGCGGTGAGGCCCAACGCCGAGGAGTTGTTTGCGCGCCTGGTGCTCAACATCTTCGTCACCAACGACGACGACCACTTGCGCAATCACGGCTTCGTGCGCGACCCGCGGCTGGGTGGGTGGGTGCTCAGCCCCCTGTACGACGTGGTGCCGCGCCCGGTCTTGGCCAGCGAGCGCCGGCTGCACCTGGGGGTGGGGGAGCAGGGCAAGCTCGCCACCCTGGACAACGCCTTGAGCCACCACGCCGCTTTCGTGCCGGAGCGCCCGATGGCCGTGGCCATCATGCGTCGGGTCTGGGGCGAGGTGCGGCAGTGGAAGACGTGCTTCGAAGAGCACGGGGCTGACGGCAAGCTCACCGCCCAGCTCACCCGTGCGTTCCGGGGCCTCGGCGAGATTGCCTCGCCAGAGCTCGAAGCCGACATCCGCAAGGGCGCGCCGTAGACGTCGCGCTGCTCTTGCAGGTCGCATGGGTCTGCAGGCCGCCTGATCTGCCCGGCTGCCGTCGCTGATCTCCATCGCAAGGGTCGGTGAGGCCCGCGCCGATGAGGCGCTGCTGCCCGGCATGGGCCGAACCCAGCCTATGACCGGAGGACGCTCGATGCAGAAGCAATGGACCACAGGTGTCGCGCTCGGCGTGTGGGTCGCAACGCCCTCCTGGGCGGTGACGATCACGTTCGATGACCGGGCAGCAGGCACGGTGCTGAGCAACCAGCGCGCGGCGCAGGGGGTGAGCTTCAGCGCCAACAGCTTCACGGGCCCCGGCAGCTCGAGCTCGGGGCAAGCCCGGGCGACCTACACCGACATGACCATCGTGTCCAGCACCGGCACCGACGTCGGCTTCCTGGGTGTGCCGCCGCTCGTGTCGGGCAACGTGCTGCGCAGCTTCGCCGGCTGGCTCTCTTCCGAAGTCGGCGACCCCAGCTTCCTGATCTCGTTCAGCACGCGGGTCAGCTCGATGAGCCTCGATTTCACAGGCGTCTTCGGCTTCGCCGATGTGACGCTGTGGGCCTACGACGGCGCCACGCTGCTGGGCACGGTGTCGGGCACCAGCGGCGGCCAGTTCACGCTGGGCTTCGCAGCCGCGTCGATCACCAGCGTGGCGGTGCGTCCCGGCACCTTCGACGACTGGGTCGCTGTCGACAAGCTCGTTTTCGCCCCGGTGCCCGAGACCAGCACCTACGCGATGATGGCGCTGGGCCTGGCTGCGCTAGGCATCGCCGCCCGCCGCCGCAAGGCTTGAGCGGGCCGCCAGCCCGATCACCGCCGGCCCGTGTCGAGCGGCCGCGCGGGCGCGCCGAAGGCCTTGCGATAGAACACCCAGTGCGCTTCGTCGAGTTCGCGCAGCACCGCCATCGGGTCGTGTCCGACCCCGCGCAGCACGCGCCATTCGTGCGGGATGCCGAGCGCGACAAGGTGCTCGTGGAAGGCCACGTTGTTGGCGTAGGTCTCGTCGCGGTCGCCGATCACCACGCGCACGAGGGAGCCTTTCGCGATCGCCTCCGCGTTGGCCTTGGCCAGCATCCGCGGGCTCACCTGCAGGAAGGTGGCCTGCGAGCCGCCGTAGACGCGCGCGAGCAGTTCCCCGGCCTGCACCCGGCTCGCGCGGGGCGTCGTCGTGAGCGACTCCTGCATCGGCCCGGCACCCATGATCGAGACGGCACCGAACCGCTCGGGATACTTGAACCCGAGGCGCGCGGCCCCGTAGCCGCCCATGCTGAAGCCGTCGAGCAGGCGCCCCTCGTGCGAGGCGATCGTGCGCAGGGTCGCGTCGATGTGCGGGACGAGTTCCTCGACGATCACCGTCTCGACCGGCGCCGCCCCGTTGGACCAGTCCACGTACATCCCCATCGGGAGGCCGTTGACCAGCACCACCAGACAAGGCGGCGCGCGGCCGGCCTCGATTGCCTGGTCGAAGAGCCCGGCGAGCGCGGGAATCCCCGCCAGCCCGCCGCCGGAGCCGTGCAGCCAGTAGACGACGGGAAAGCGGCGCCCGGGCTCGCGCTCGTACGCGGCGGGGGTGTAGAGGTGGTAGCTGACGGTCGTTCCGGCGGCCGCGCTCTGGAAAGTGCGAAACGAGACCCGCGGCGCCTCGACCGCGCGCGTGACCCACTCGACGGGCGGCGGCGCAGCGCGTTGGGCGGGGCCCTGCCCGTGTGCGGGCCGGACGCCCGCGCCGAGGGCGATCAGGACGACCGCGGGGAACAGGACGGCGAAGGCGGAGCGCAGCAGGGCCATGGCGGGGCAGCGACCTGCCCGCAGCGGGTGGCGGCAGGGCGACGCACGAGGTGGTCTAAGCCGAGTATCGCCCGGCCACGTCGGGCCCCGACGGCGCTGCGGCGCTTCCGGCTCCGGCCCTTCGGTGCTTCCGCACGGGTTGCATGGGCGCGGCGAAGACGCCGGCGACCGTGACGCCGCTCGCCACGCATCACCCGCCAGTCGGCGCGCGCCGACCTGACCGCGTCTTCGCGGAAGAAGTCCGGGGCCCAGCCGGCCAGCCCGTGAACCAGCATGAGCCCGATGAACGGGATCGTGACGATCGCGCCCAGCGTCCAGGCCGCGCGATCCCACAGCGCCCAGATCGACAGCAACGCCAGCAGCAGCGCGGCCACGCGGAAGCCCGCCTGGCGCCATCGGGTCCGCGGCGGCGGGACGAGGCTGTCCGCGTTGGCCGCGGGGTCCGGCACGGCTGGCGCTCCGCCGGGCCTCGATGCCGCGTTATGGTCTTCATGCACAGCGTGGGCCTGTCGGGCACCGGCAGCTGCCTGGCGCCCGCGGGGCGCACGGCGCGGCGGCCGGTGGCGGCGGCCGGCGTCAACGGCGCTTCAGCGCCGGTCGGCGGCGGCGGCGGCGGGGCGAGGCAGTGGCATAACTCTGGCCAGCTGCCCGCACCGACCGGAGCCCCCCGCCGTGACCGAGACCCCCGCCGCGCCGAACACCCTTTGCAGGGCCGGTGGCGCAGCGCCGCCGAGGGCGCCGACGCGGTGAACACCGAACTGCCCGTGTGCCCCCTGTGCGAGCGGCCCATCCCCGCGCCACAGCAGGACCGCCACCACCTCGTGCCCAAGAGCCGCGGCGGGCGCGAGACGGCCTACCTGCACCGCGTGTGCCACCGCCAGATCCACGCCCTGTTCACCGAGACCGAACTCGCGCGCCAGTACGCCAGCGCCGAGGCGCTGCTGCAGAACCCGGAGATCCGCAGCTTCGTGGCCTGGGTGAAGACCAAGCCCGCCGGCTTCTTCGTGGCCACTCGCAAGAGCCGGCGGGTGCGCCGGCGGCCGTGAGTCCCCGGCCGGGACGACGCCGCGGCTTGATCTGTATCAGCCCGCCGTCAGCGCCCACGCGCATCATGCGGCCGTGGCGGCGAAGTTCATCCCCATCCAGCCGGTGGCCGTGTCGGCCCCGACACCGGTCGTGGCCGAGCCCGTGCTGGCCGGCCCGGCCGAGACGCTGCAGCGCGTGCTGCGCGGCCTGCAGGACGTGGTCGACCGCGAGGGCGTGAACCTGGTCGAGCGGCACTGGATCCGCTCGCTGCGCGTGCAGAACGGCGAGGCCGACCTGACGCTGACCCTGTCGCCCCGCAGCGGCGAGGCGCGCGAGTTGATGGAGCGCAGCTTCGGCGTGCTGCGCCACCTGCTGCCCGACACCGACGTCTACGTGCACCACGCCTGAGCCTGCCGCTCGGGCGCGGCGGCGGCCGCTCACTCCGCCAGTGGCGCGGTCACGGCGTCGATGCGCGCCATCACCTCGGGCGTGAGCTTGCCCAGCAAGGCCAGCGCACCCAGGTTCTGCTGCAGCTGCGCCAGCTTCGACGCGCCGGTGATCACGGTCGACACGTTCGGGTTCTTCGCCACCCAGGCCAGCGCCAGCTGCGCCAGGCTGCCGCCCAGCTCGGCGGCGATGGGCTGCAGCTTCGCCACCGCCTCGTTCTTGGCCGTGTTCGTGAGGCCGTCGCGCAGGAAGGCCATGTTCTCCATCGCGCCGCGGCTGCCCTCGGGGATGCCGGCCTGGTACTTGCCGGTGAGCAGTCCGCTGGCCAGCGGGCTCCAGGTCGTGAGGCCCAGGCCGGTGTCGGCGTACAGGCGCGCGTACTCCTGCTCGACGCGCTTGCGGTGGAACAGGTGGTACTGCGGCTGCTCCATCAGCGGCTTGTGCAGGTGGTGGCGCTCGGCAATCTCCCAGGCGGCGCGGATGTCGGCGGCCGGCCACTCGCTCGTGCCCCAGTAGAGAGCCTTGCCCTGCGTGATGAGGTCGCTCATCGCCCACACCGTCTCTTCGATCGGCGTGTGCGGGTCGGGGCGGTGGCAGTAGATGAGGTCGATGTGCTCGAGCTGCATGCGCTTGAGCGAGCCGTCCATGGCCTGCACCAGGTACTTGCGGTTGAGCGTGTCCTTGCGGTTGACGGCATCGCCGTTGCGGTCGAGGCCCCAGAAGAACTTGGTGCTGACGACGTAGTTCAGGCGCGGCCAGGCCAGCTGCTTGAGCGCGTCGCCCATGATGGTTTCGCTGCGGCCGCCGGCGTAGACCTCGGCGTTGTCGAAGAAGTTGATGCCGGCGTCGAAGGCGGCGGCCATCATCTCGACGGCCTGGCCGGTGTCGACCTGGTTGTGGTAAGTGACCCAGGAGCCGAGCGAGAAGGTGCTGACACGAAGGCCACTGCGGCCGAGGCGGCGGTATTGCATGGGGTGGTGGTGCGATGAAGGCCTGAGGGGCACCGAGGGTAACGTGTTGCCAAGGGCAAGGGGTCGCCGCGGCGACAGCCGGGTGCGGGGCCGTTCGCGAGAATGCACAGGATGGGAATGCTGCACCTCGTGCGCCACGGCCAGGCGCGTTTCGGCACCGACGACTACGACCGCCTGAGCGAGCTGGGCACGCGCCAGTGCCAGGCGCTCGGGCGCTGGTACGCCGAGCGTGGGCAGCTGTTCTCGGCGGTGCTCTGCGGCACGCTCACGCGCCACCGGCAGTCGCTGGCGGCGCTTGCGGATGGGTACGGCGCGCTGCCCACGGCGCAAGAGTTCCCGGCGCTGAACGAATACGACAGCGAGGCCCTGGTGCACGCCGCGCTGGCCGCCTGGCCGGCCGAAGCGCCGCTACCGAGCGCGCACACGCCCGAGGGCTACCGCGCGCACTTCCGGCTGCTGCGGCGCGCGCTGGCGGGCTGGACGGCCGGCGAGCTGCAGCCCCACGGCCTGCCCAGCCACGCCCAGTGGCGCGCCGGCATCGCTGCCGCGCTCGACCACGTGCGCACGCAGTGCACCGGCGACGTGCTTCTGGTGAGCTCCGGCGGCCCCATCGCCACCGCCACGGCCCACGTGATGGGCGCCGAGGGCGACGCCTGGGTGGAGCTCAACCTGCGCCTGCGCAACAGCGCCGTCACCGAGTTCAGCGTCAGCCCCCGGCGGCATGTGCTGCACAGCTTCAACACGCTGCCGCACCTGGTGGCGCCCGAGCGGGCCGACTGGGTCACCTACGCCTGAGCACGGTGAGCCCGGCTCCCGATAATGGGCCGATGGCACCCCTTCAGAGCGTGATGCAGATCGCGGTCGTCGGCGCCGGCCCGGTGGGCCTGGCGCTGGCCCTGCTGGCGGCGCGGCGGCTGCCCACGGCACGCATCAGCGTGTTCGACGCGCGGCCGCTCGACCGCGACGTCGGCGCCGACCCGCGCACGCTGGCGCTGTCGCTGGGCAGCGTGCAGCTGCTCGAACGCCTGGGCGCCTGGCCGGCCGAAGCGGCAGCGGCGATCCGCCGCGTGCATGTGTCGCAGGCGCCGGCCGGTGTCACGCTCGGGCAACTGCTGGGCCACGAGGCGGCCAGCGTCACGCTCGACGCCGCCGAGCTCGGCGTGGCGCAGCTGGGCGCCGTGCTCGGCTACGGCGCGCTGCTGGCGCCGCTGCAGGCCGCCTGGCTGGCCGCGGCAGCGGCCGAGCCGCAACGGCTGGCCACGCGCTTTGGCACGCCGGTGGCGGCGCTCAAGGCCCTGGTCGACGGCGTCGAGGTCGACGCCGGCATCGCCGAGCGCTTCGACCTGGCCGTGGTGGCCGAGGGTGGCGTGTACGCGGAGCAGGCGCGCAAGGCACTCGTCGCCGACTACGGCCAGACCGCCTGGGTCGGCCACGCCACGCTGGCCGCAGGCAGCGGCGGCGTGGCCTTCGAACGCTTCACGGCCGACGGCCCGCTGGCGCTGCTGCCGCTGCCCACTCCGGCCGATGGCGCCGAGCGCGCGGCGCTGGTGTGGTGCGTGCCCAGCAGCGCCGACCCGGTGCGCGATCTCACCGATGCGCAGCGCCTGGCGCTGCTGCGCAGCCGCCTGCCGGCCGACGCAGGCGAGCTGCGGGCGCTGTCGCCGCTGAAGAGCTTCGCGCTCGGCCTCAACGCCGAGCGCTCGCTGGTGCAGGGCCGCACCGTGCGCATCGGCAACGCGGCGCAGACGCTGCACCCGGTGGCCGGGCAGGGCTTGAACCTGGGCCTGCGCGACGCCTATGCCCTGGTGGACGCGCTGCAGCGCGGCGGCAATGTCGACACCGCGCTGGCCCGCGTGGCCTGGGCCCGCGCGCCCGACCGCTGGAGCCTGATCGCGGCCACCGACTTTCTGGCGCGCAGCTTCACTTGGCGCGTACCGGGCGCGGCGGCGCTGCGCGGGCTCGGCCTGGCGGCGCTGCAGGCGGTGCCGCCGGCCAAGGCGGCGCTGGCGCGGCAGATGATGTTCGGCTGGCGCTGACACCGATCGAGGGCTCTGCGCGGGGGCTTCGACAGGCTCAGCCCGAACGGGAATCTCCGTTCGCCCTGAGCCTGTCGAAGGGCCCAGCCCCAACGGCAGGCGGGGTTCAGAGCTTGCGGTGGCGCAGCGCCGGCAGCTGCGTGCGCACCGAGTCCAGCCGCTGGGGCTCGATCTCGGCCATCACGACGCCCTCGCCTTCGGGCAGTTCGTCGAGGATGTCGCCCCAGGGCCCGATCACCATGCTGTGCCCCCAGGTGCGGCGGCCGTTGGCGTGTGTCCCGCCTTGCGCCGAGGCCAGCACGTAGCACTGGTTCTCGACGGCGCGGGCGCGCAGCAGCAGCTCCCAGTGCGCCTCGCCGGTGGTGTGGGTGAAGGCCGCCGGCACGCAGATCACATCGCAGGGCGGGCGCATCATCGCGCGGTAGAACTCCGGGAAGCGCAGGTCGTAGCAGACCGACAAACCCACGCGCAGGGGCCCGGCCTGCAGCGCCACCGGGTCGGTGCCGGCCTCGAGCACGCGACCCTCGTCGTAGCTCTCGCGGCCGTTGTCGAAGGCGAACAGGTGCACCTTGTCGTAGTGGCCGGCGATGCGGCCGTCGGGCGCGAAGACGACGCTGCGGTTGAGCACCCGGCCCTCGGCCGCGCCGCGCACCGGCAGCGTGCCGCCCACCAGCCAGATGCCCAGTTCGGCCGCCAGCGCGGCCAGGAAGTCCTGGATCGGGCCGTGGCCGGCGTCTTCGGCCAGCTCGAGCTTGTCGCGGTCGGCGTGGCCGATCAGGCAGAAGTACTCGGGCAGCAGCACCAGGCCGGCACCGGCACCGGCGGCCTGGCGCACCAGGCGCTCGGCCGCGGCGCGGTTGCTCGGCCAGTCGGGCGCGGAAACCATCTGGATGGCAGCGACTTTCATCCACCAAATGGTAGTCGCCGTGTCGCAGATACCCCGGGTCCACCGTGGGCGATGACAAAGGGACTAGTCTCCGCTGTCTCTTTGATGAGACGTTTGAAGCGACGAGCACTCAGCCGCGGCAGGCACCGGCCCAGCAGTTACAGGCCTTGAACAACGCCGCCCGGCCCGATTTGGACGAGGGAAGTTTCGATGTTGTCCAGCCCCCCGGCGGTGCAGGCGCTGGCCGCGCACAGCCGCTACGTGCAGCGCATCCGGCGACGTTACGCCGCCGAGCTGCGCTTGCTGCCACCCGGCCCGGCCCCGGACGTGGCGGCCATCACGGCCCTGGTGCAGCGGCTGCGCGAGGGCGGGCGCGATCTGCCGAGCGCGCTGCGCGTGGCGCGGCAGCTGGTGCTCGAACGGCTGGCGGTGCTCGACCTGGAAGAGGCCGCGTCCCTCGAGGCCGTCACCGGCTGCATGACCGACCTGGCCGAAGCCACGCTCGAGCTCGCGCTGGCCGCGGCGCGCGACGAAGCCGATGCCCGCCACGGCCCGGCGCTGGCGGCTGATGGCCGGCCGGTGGAGCTGTGGATCGTCGGCATGGGCAAGCTCGGTGCGCGCGAGCTGAACGTGTCGTCCGACATCGACCTCATCTACGTGTACGAGGACGACGGCCACACCGCCGGCGGCACCGACGGCCAACGCGCAGTGAGCTTCCACGAGTACTTCAGCTTCGTCGCCAAGCGACTGTTCGCGCTGATTGGCGACACCACCGACGACGGCTTCGTGTTCCGCGTCGACCTGGCGCTGCGCCCCAACGGCATGAGCGGCCCGCCGGTCGTGAGCCTGGCGATGCTGGAGGAGTACTTCCAGGTGCAGGGCCGCGAGTGGGAGCGCTTCGCCTGGCTGAAGAGCCGCATCGTGGCGCCGCGCGCGGCCGTGACGAGCGGCCGCGCACTGGCGCTGCGCAGCCTGGTCACGCCCTTCGTCTACCGCCGCTACCTCGACTACGGCGTGTTCGAGGGCCTGCGGCAGCTGCACCAGAAGATCCGCGACGAGGCCCACCGCCGCGCCGCCGGCCGCCCCGAGCGCGCCAACGACGTGAAGCTCTCGCGCGGCGGCATCCGCGAGATCGAGTTCATCGTGCAGCTGATGCTGGTGGTGCGCGGCGGCCAGTTCCCCGAGCTGCGCACGCGCAGCACGCTGCGCGGCCTGCAGCGGCTGGCCGCGCAGGGGCTGATGCCGGCCGACACCGCCGAGCGGTTGGCCGCCGGCTACACCTTCCTGCGGCGCGTGGAGCACCGCATCCAGTTCCTCGACGACCAGCAGACGCACCTGCTGCCGGCCAACGACGACGATCTCGCGTGGATCGCCGAGAGCTTGCGCGCCGGTTGCACGGCCGCGGCCGCATCGCTGGCCGACAAGCCCGCCTGCGCGCTGCTTGACCATTTGGGCAGCGTGCGCGAGTTCGTCGCCGCCGAGTTCGACACGCTGCTCAAGCCCGGCGCCGGCAGTGGCGGCGAGGGCGGCTCGGGCAAGGCCGGCTGTCGCACCTGCGGCACCGGCCCACTGCCGGTTGACAGCGAGAAGCTGCTCGAACGCCTGCCGCCGGCCCTGGGTCAGCGCCTGCGCGAGTGGTGCCTCACACCGCGCGTGCAGCAGCTGCGTGACGACAGCCGGCTGCGCCTGGGCCTGCTGATGCAGCGCGCCGGCCGCGCCGTCACCGAGGGCCGTTGCGACGAGGCCGCGGCGCTGCGCTTCGTCGACTGGGTCGAGCCGCTGCTGCGCCGCGAGAGCTACCTCGCGCTGCTGGCCGAGCGGCCCGAGGTGCAGCACCGGCTGATGCGCCTGCTGGGCCTGGCGCGCTGGCCGATGCAGTACCTGATGCGCCACCCCGGCGTCATCGACGAGCTGGCCGATTCGCGACTGGCGCGTCAGCGCTTCGACGCGGCGGCCTTCCGCGCCGAACTCGCGGCGCGCCGCCAGGGCTGGCAGCGCAGCGGCGAAGACGACGAAGAGAAGCTGCTCGACACGCTGCGCCACGCCCACCATGCCGAGGTCTTCCGCACGCTGGTGCGCGATGTCGAGGGCGAGCTCACCGTGGAGCAGGTGGCCGACGACCTGAGCGCGCTGGCCGACGCCGTGCTCGACGAGGCCATTGGCTGGAGCTGGGCGCTGCTGAAGCAGCGCCACCGTGCCGAGCCCGGCATCGCCGTCATCGCCTACGGCAAGCTCGGCGGCAAGGAGCTCGGCTACGGCAGCGATCTCGACGTGGTGTTCCTTTATGACGACGGCGAAGCTGCGCAAGACGACGACAGCCGGCAGAAAGCGCAAGAGGTCTACGGCGCCTACGTGCGCAAGCTCATCACCTGGCTGACGCTGCGCACCAGCGCCGGCGAGCTGTTCGACATCGACACGGCGCTGCGGCCCAACGGCAACTCGGGTCTGCTCGTCACCAGTGTCGAGGCCTTCGAGCGCTACCAGTCGGGCCGCGGCAGCAACACGGCCTGGACCTGGGAACACCAGGCGCTCACGCGCGCCCGCTTCTGCGCCGGCAACCCGGTCGTGGCCGCGCGCTTCGAGACCGCGCGCCGCGCCGTGCTGACGGCCCCGCGCGAGGCCGCGCCGCTGTTGGCCGAGGTGATGGCCATGCGCGACAAGATGCGCCAGGCACGCCCGGTGCGCGCCGGCGCCTTCGACGTGAAGCACAGCGCCGGTGGCATGGTGGACGTGGAGTTCGCGGTGCAGGCGCTGGTGCTGGCGCACGGCGCCACGCATGCGACGCTGCTCGACAACGCCGGCAACATCGCCCTGCTGCGGCGGGCCGAGGACGCCGGCCTTCTGCCCGCCGGCGTGGGCCGCGCAGCAGCCGATGCCTACCGCGAGCTGCGCCGTGCCCAGCACCGCGCCCGGCTGGACGAGCGGCCGACGCAGTTCGAGGGCGTTGCCGCCGCCGCTCTGGCCCCGCAGGCCGCGGCGGTGCTGGCTTTGTGGCACGCGGTGTTCGGCTGAGCGCGCACCCGCTCGCGCTGAGCTTGTCGAAGCGCTGGCGGTGCACACCCCCGTTCGCGCTGAGCCTGTCGAAGTGCTGGCGGTGCGCACGTGGGGCTTCGACAAGCTCAGCCCGAACGGCGATGGAGGCCCCGACCCACACGGTGGTCTGGCCCTGATCGCCCCATGAAACCCTCGCGCGCGTGGGTCGCCTTGGCGGCGCTGATGCTCGCCGGCAGCCTGCTCACCTGGCCCCTGCCAGCCGCCCTGCTGGACTGGCAGCCCGAGCGCGCCTTCCGCGAGCCCTGGCGGGCCTTCACCGCCGCCTTCGTGCACTGGAGCGAAAGCCACCTGGTCGCCAACGTGCTGGGCGCTGTGCTGCTGGCCGCCCTCGGCTGGGCCGCACGCCTGCCCACCGCGGCCGCGGCCGCCTGGCTCGCCGCCTGGCCGCTGCTGCACCTGGGCCTCTTGCTGCGCCCTGCGCTGGCGCACTACGGCGGGCTCTCGGGCGTGCTGCATGCCGGCGTAGCGGTGGCCACGCTGTGGCTGGTGGTGCAGGCTCGTGGCGCCCGGCGCGCCGTCGGCGCCATGGTGGCGACGGGCCTCGTGGCCAAGGTGGCGCTCGAACGCCCCTTCGGCGATCTGCTGCACACCGCCGCCGGACTGGACATCGCCATCGCCCCGATCGCCCACGCCACCGGCGTGATCGCGGGTTTCGCCTGCGCCGCCGCGGTGCTGGCCTGGCAGCAGAATCCCGGCCGATGAACGCGCCCCGCAAGACCTCGCTCGACGCCATCGCCCTGGTCACGCTGGTGAGCTGCTGCGCGATCTGGGGGCTCAGCCAGGTGGCGGCCAAGGTCTCGCTGGCGGAGGTGCCGCCGCTGCTGCAAAGCGGCGTGCGCTCGGTGGGCGCGGCGCTGCTGCTGCTGGCGTGGGCGCGCTGGCGCGGGCTGGTGATCTTCACGCGCGATGGCACCGCCGGGCCCGGGCTCGTGGCTGGCGTGCTGTTCGCGGTCGAGTTCGCCTGTCTCTTCGTGGGCCTGCAGTACACCAGCGCTTCGCGCATGGCGGTGTTCCTGTATCTCGCGCCCTTCGTCGTGGCGCTGGGCATGCCCTTGATCTCGCGCCAGGAACGGCTGGCGCCGGCGCAGTGGGCTGGGCTGGTGGTGGCTTTCGGCGGCGTGGTGTGGGCCTTCGCCGAGGGCTTTGCTGCGCCCTCCGCGGGGCCGAAGCAGTGGATCGGCGACGCCCTGGGCATCGCCGCCGCCGTGCTGTGGGGCGCCACGACGCTGGTGCTGCGCGCCACCAAGCTGGCGAGCGCGCTGCCCGAGAAGACGCTGCTGTACCAGTTGGTGGTGTCGGGCGTGGCGCTCACGGCGGCCTCGGTGGCCACGGGCGAGGTGATGCCGACGACGCTGAGCGCGACGGTGGCCTGGGCGATGCTGTTCCAGATCGCCGTCGTCACCTTCGCCAGCTACCTGGCCTGGTTCTGGCTGGTGCGCCACTACGTCGCCACCAAGGTGGCGGCCTTCACGCTGCTGACGCCGGTGTTCGGGCTGCTGGCCGGCGTGGGCCTGCTGGGCGAGCCGCTGACGCTGCGCCTGGTGGTGGCGCTGCTGGCGGTGTGCGCCGGCATCTGGCTCGTCAACCACGCGACAGCCCCGAAGCAGGCGGCTGCCTAGACTGCTCGGCTTCGCAAACACGCCTGAGGAGACGACCCGATGATCACGCTGTGCGGCATGACGCTGTCGAACTACTACAACAAGGTGAAGCTCGTTCTGCTCGAGAAGGACCTGCCGTTCACCGAGGAGCTGGTGAGCACACGCTCCAAGGACGAGGCCGTGCTGGCCGCTACGCCGCTGGGCAAGATCCCGTTCGTGCGCCTGGCCGACGGCAGCGCGCTGTGCGAGAGCCAGGTGATCTGCGATTACCTGGAGGCGCTGGCCCCCACGCCGCCACTGGTGCCCGCCGACGCGCTGGCCGCCGCCAAGGTGCGCGAGCTGTGCGCCTTCATGGAGCTGTACGTGGAACTGGTGGGCCGCGAGCTGTATGCGCAGGCCTTTTTCGGCGGCAGCCTCGACGAGGCCGCGCAGGCCCGCGTGAAGAAGCAGCTGCAGCGCAACCTCGAGGCGCTCAAGCGCCTGGCGCGTTTCGCCCCCTATGCCGCAGGCACCGATTTCACGGTGGCCGATTGCGCCGCCTACGCGACGCTGCCCACGGTGGCGCAGGCAACCAAGGCCGTGCTGGGCGAAGACCTCGTGGCCGCCGCCGGCATCGACTGGAAGGCACACCTCAAGCTCATCGGCACGCGGGCTTCGGTGCAGCGCGTGAACGCCGACCGCAAGCGCGACCAGGAAGCCGCGGCAGCAGCCGCAGCCGCCCGCTCAGGCGGCTGAAGGCGCTGCGTTGCTGCCCGTGGCCGCGTGCCGCGCGGCCACCTTCGCGGCCATTTCCTTGCGGAAGCGGTTGAGCTCCTGCACGCTGACGAAGCTGCGCTCCATCAGCAGGCTCAGGTTGTGCAGGATGCGCTCGACGACCTTGGTCTCCCAGACGGCGTCGAACTGGATCTGCTTGTCGAGCCACTGCTCGAGCCATTGCGGGTCGGGCAGGCGGCTCTGGATGGTATCGCGCGGGAAGAGGCGCGCGTTCACGTGCAGGTTGGTCGGGTGCAGCGCCTGCGCGGTGCGGCGCGCGCTCGCCATCAACACGCCCACCTTGGCAAACGCAGCCTTGGCTTCGTCACCGAAGCGGTTCATCGCACGCTTCATGTAGCGCAGGTAGGCACCGCCGTGGCGGGCTTCGTCGCGCGCCAGGGTTTCGTAGATGGCCTTGATCACCGGCTCGCTGTGCCATTCGGCGGCGCGGCGGTACCAATGGTTCAGGCGGATCTCGCCGCAGAAGTGCAGCATCAGCGTTTCCAGCGCCGGGGCCGGGTCGAACTCGAAGCGCACCGCGTGCAGCTCTTCCTCGGTAGGCACCAGATCGGGCCGGAAGCGGCGCAGGTACTCCATCAGCACGAGGCTGTGCTTCTGCTCCTCGAAGAACCACACGCTCATGAAGGCGCTGAAGTCGCTGTCCTCGCGGTTGTCGCGCAAGAACATCTCCGTTGCGGGCAGGGCGGCCCACTCGGTGATGGCGTTCATCTTGATGGTCTGCGCCTGCTCCTCGGAGAGCTGGCTCGCGTCGAAGCTGGCCCACGGGATGTCCGTGTCCATGTTCCACCGGACGGCTTCGAGCTGCTTGAAAAGTTCAGGATAGAGCATCGTGAAAGCCGTATGAGTACCGCGTCGACCGCAGATAGCCCCATTCTAGGGACGTGCACTGCAGCACGGTAGGCGCGGCGTCAGCCGACCCCAGCCTGCATCAGGTTGGCTCGCGCAGGTGGCGCAGCGCCTCGGGCACGTCGGCCAGGCTGGGGAACGACTGCACGCCCTCCACCGGCCGCCGCACCAGTACCGGCGCGCTGCCACCGGCCCACAGGCGCACCTCGGGTGGCAGCTTGGCGCGCAACTCGGTCAGGCCGTCGGCGATCTGGTTCGGGTTCATGCAGCCCGTGAAGCTGAGCGCCACGACTTCGCAGCGCATGGCGGCCGCCGCCCGCACGATGTCCCAGGGCGGCGTCTGCGTGCCCAGGCCGATGCAGTGGCAGCCTTCGAGCGCCAGGATGGCCTCGGCCATCAGCAGGCCCAGGCCGTGCGGCTCGCCCGGGAAGGTGGTGAGCAAGATGCGCGGTGCGTCGGCCGTGGCCGGTTCGGGCACGCTCGCGATGGCCGCGCGCAGCACCACCTGCAAGGTCTCGGTGTACAGATGCTCCTCGAAGATTTCGAGCTGGCCGCGCACCCAGGCATCGCCGACGGCGGCGTTGAGCGGCCCGACGACATCGGTCACGAAGCGGGCCACGCCCACGCGCGACAGCAGCCGCGTCAGCTGGCGGCGCAACGCCGGCAGGTCGTGGGCGCGGATGAGATCGAGGTGCTCGCGCAACTCGTCGGCTGCGGGCAGGCTGTCGAGCGTGGCAGGCTCGAAGGCGGCGTCGCCGAGTTGCTGCAACTGCCCGGGCGACAGTGGCACGATGCGCCCCGGGCGGTGGCCGGCATCGAGCAGGCGCTTCACGATGCGAAGCTTCTCGACCTCGGCCAGGGTGTAGACACGCTCGCCGAGGCTGTCGCGTCCGGGTTGCGGAAAGCCATAGCGCCGCTCCCAGACGCGCAGCGTGTCCTTGCTCAGGCCGGTGTCACGCTCGACAGCGGCGATCGACAAGGTGATGGCAGACGAGGGAGAGCGATCGTTCACGAGGCTTCCAGCAATGCACCCCAGGACCCGGGTTTGGTGGCGCGCGTCCTGGACAAAAACGCCAATTTCGCTGTCTGTGGCCCAGTCAACCTGGACCTTGCCTTGCTTTGATCAAGACAAGCGCGCAGGCGGATGATGAGTCCTCGGGCGCCTGTCGGGCAAGCGAGGGTTTGCACAACGGGCCGTTTGCGGCCAGAATACCAAGCGGTCATCAAATGACTGTACAGTTCACAATCTCGAAGTCACGGCCGAGTCACCGAAAGACGCCCATGCCACACCGTTCGCCGCCCCCTCGCTTGGCCTGCCTTGCAGCAGGTACCCAGGGTCGCGCGGGCGGCGCTGCAAATCTTTACGTCGCATGCCGACGCCGCATGGAACTTCGGCGCGAGCGCCTTGTCAGACACCTCACGCTGGCGGTGAAACCCCGTCAGCCGGATGCAGTTTCTCTGTCGTGCGGCCGACCGGCTTCGCCGGTTGAAATCCCCGGGTGGTTCTCCTCCTCCCTCCCTCCCTCGTTCGCTCGGGGGCGCCGCACGACAGCTTTCTTTCCTGCCACTGACGGCGGTCGCGCATGAGGCGCGTCGCCGTCGTCGGCTCCGGCATCGCCGGCCTCGGGGTGGCGCACGCGCTGGCGTGTGACACCCAGAACCCCACCCACGTGACACTGTTCGAGGCCGGCTCGCACTTCGGCGGGCATGCGCACACGGTGGACGTCACGCTCGACGGCATCACGCATGGCGTCGACACCGGCTTCCTGGTGTTCAACGAGCGCACCTACCCGCACCTGATCCGCCTGTTCGACGATCTGAACGTGAAGACGGCGCCTTCGGACATGTCGTTCTCGGTGCAGGCGCGCCAGGACCGGCTTGAGTGGAGCGGCAGTGATCTCTCCACCGTCTTCGCCCAGCGCTCGAACCTGCTGCGCCCCCGGTTCCTGGGCATGCTGGCCGACCTGCTGCGCTTCAACCGCCTCACGACCGCCATCGCCCAGCGCAACGAAGACACCGAGTTGCAGGAGCCGATCGGCGACTTCCTCGACCGCGAGCGTTTCGGCCGCGCCTTCCGCGACTGGTACTTCCTGCCGATGATCGGCTGCATCTGGAGCTGCCCCACCGACCAGATGCTGCGCTTTCCGATCGGCACGATGATCCGCTTCTGCCACAACCACGGCCTCATCCAGGTGGCGAACCGGCCGCAGTGGCACACCGTGGCCGGCGGCTCGCGCCACTACGTGCAGCGCATGCTGGCCGACCTGCCCGATGCGCGCCTGAACACCCCCGTGCGGCAGATCCGGCGGTTGCCGCCGGGCAGCGGCGTGGCCGGTGTCACCGTGAGCACCGACCACGGCAGCGAGCGCTACGACGAGGTCGTGCTCGCCAGCCACAGCGACCAGAGCCTGGCGCTGCTGGCCGACGCCACGGCCGACGAGCAGCGCGTGCTCGGCGCCATCCGCTACCACCCCAACCGCGCCGTGCTGCACACCGACACGCGCGTGCTGCCGCAGCGCCGCCGCGCCTGGGCGGCCTGGAACTACGCGCGCGCCGCCGACAGCGGCCGCGAGCAGGCCGCCGTGTGCCTGCACTACCTGATCAACCGCCTGCAGCCGCTGCCCTGGCAGCAGCCGGTGATCGTGTCGCTGAACCCCGATCCGGCGCTCGAGCCCGACCCGCGCCATGTGCTGGGCGAGTACGACTACAGCCACCCGGTCCTTGACCGCGCCGCGGTGGCCGCGCAGCGCGAGCTGCCCACCATCCAGGGCCGCTCGCACGTGTGGTTCTGCGGCGCCTGGACGCGATACGGCTTCCACGAAGACGGGCTGATGTCGGCGCTGGCCGTCGTCGACGGTCTGCGCACGCAGTGGCGGGCAGGCCGGCCGCAGCAGGCCGCCGCATGAGCACCGACCGCGCCGCCGCAGTGCCGATGCTCGGCAGCGGCGTCGTGCGCCACCGCCGCCTGCGCCCGCGTGACAACCGCTTCGAGTACCCCACGCGATTCGTGCTGCTGCCGATGCGCACGCTGCCGGCGGCCGGCGTGCCCGGCCTCCCACGCAACCGCTTCGGGCTCTTCGCCTTCCACGACGCCGACCACGGCGACGGCCGCGCCGATGCCCTGGCCTGGCTCGACGAGCTGCTGGCCGCCGAAGGCGTGCCCGACGCCACGGGACCGGTCTGGCTGCACACCTACCCGCGGGTGCTCGGCTACGCCTTCAACCCGGTGAGCTTCTGGCATTGCCACCGCACCGACGGCTCGCTGGCGGCCATCGTTGCCGAGGTCAACAACACCTTCGGCGAGCGCCACTGCTACCTGCTCGCGGGCCACGGCCTGGCCTACGGCCGCGAACTCCAGGCGCGCAAGGTGTTCCACGTCTCGCCGTTTTGCCGCGTCGAGGGCCGTTACCGCTTTCGCTTCATGCGCACCGCCGTGCGCCTGGTGGCGCGCATCGACCACGACGACGATGCCGGGGCGCTGCTGCAAACCAGCGTCAGCGGCACGTTGGAGCCCATCACGCCCGCCATCATGCGCCAGGCGTTCTGGCGCCAGCCGCTGCTGACGCTGGCCGTCATCGCCCGCATCCACTGGCAGGCCGTCAAGCTGTTCGCCAAGCGCGTGCCCTTCGTCGGGAAACCCACGCCGCCCGAGCGCTTCGTGACGCGTTGAAATACGGCGATCGACACACGGCGTCGAACCGACGCACTGAACGCCCGTGCATCCGCCCCGCCTGTGCCACCGTATCCCACGTCTTTTGCTGAAGCTCGACCGATGACCACCCAATCCCGCTCCGCCGCCAGCCGCTTCGAACTGCCGCCGTCCGCGCCGGCCGCCGCGCGTGCGGTGCTGCGCCTGCTGCAGGGCCTGAAGCACGGCACGCTGGACCTGCAGTTCCCCGACGGCACCCAGGCCCACTTCGGCAAGCCCGCCGACACCCCCGGCGAGCCGCGTGCCGCCATGCGCCTGCACGACTGGCGCGTGTGCTCGGCGGCGCTGAAGAGCGGCGACATCGGCTTTGCCGAGAGCTGGATCGACGGCTCCTGGAGCTCGCCCGACCTGGTGGCGCTGCTGAAGCTGTTCATCGCCAACCGCGACGCGGTGGAGCAGGTCATCTACGGCAGCTGGTGGGGGCGCCTGGCCTACCGCATCAAGCACCTGCTCAACCGCAACTCGCGCCAGGGCAGCCGCAAGAACATCCACGCCCACTACGACATCGGCAACCCGTTCTACCGCCTGTGGCTGGACGAGACGATGAACTACTCGAGTGCGATGTTCGGCGGCAACCTGGCGCTGCCGCTGCCCGACGCGCAAAAGGCCAAGGTGCGGCGTGCATTGGCCGAATGCGGCCTGCAGCCGGGGCAGCGGCTGCTCGAGATCGGCTGCGGCTGGGGCGCGCTGGCCGAGATGGCGGCGGTGGACTTCGGCGCCCGCGTGACAGGCCTGACGCTGTCGACCGAGCAGCTCGGGTACGCGCAGCAGCGCCTGGCCGACGCCGGCGTGGCCGCGCAGGCCGACCTGCGCCTGCAGGACTACCGCGACATCCACGACGAGCCCTACGACGCCATCTGCTCGATCGAGATGTTCGAGGCCGTGGGCCGCGAGTACTGGGACAGCTACTTCGCCACGCTGCGCCGCCAGCTCAAGGCCGGTGGCCGCGCCTGCATCCAGAGCATCACCATCCGCGACGACCTGTTCGAGCGCTACGTCACCAGCACCGACTTCATCCAGCAGTACATCTTCCCCGGCGGCCTGCTACCCAGCCGCGCCGAGTTCAAGGCCCAGGCGCAGAAGGCGGGCCTGGAGGTGACCGAGGAGTTCTGCTTCGGCGCCGACTACGCCGAGACGCTGCGCCTGTGGCGCCTGGCCTTCCTGGCCAAGGACGGCCCGCTGCGCCAGCTGGGCTTCGACACCCGCTTCATGCGCATCTGGGAGTTCTACCTGGCGTACTGCGAGGCAGCCTTTGCGGGCGGCAGCACAGACGTCGTGCAGTTCACGCTGTTCAATCCGTCGCTGAAGGAGGGATGACCATGCCGAACCGCCGCTCCCTGATCGCCTGTGCTGCGGCCCTGTGCCTGGCGCCCGCGGCCTGGGCGCAATCACCAGCCGTGTCGCCTGCCGTGCCACCCGAAGTGGCCGCCGTGCTGCCCGGCGCCGTGCTGCAGGGCAGCGGCCGGCTGCGCTTCATCGGCCTGTCGGTCTACGACGCCCGGCTGTGGCGCGCGGCGGCACCCGTGGCCGCCGACTGGACCACGGCGCCGCTGGCGCTGGAGCTGCTGTACCTGCGCAACCTGGTCGGCAAGCAGATCGCCGAACGCTCGCTGAAGGAGATGCGCCGCCAGCGCGACCTGAGCGACGACGAAGCCAGCCGCTGGCTGACGGCGATGACGCAAGTCTTCCCCGACGTGAAGGACGGCGACCGCATCACCGGCCTCATGGTGCCGGGCCTGGGCGCGCGATTCGCCATCAACGGCGTCGTCAAGGGCGACATCCGCGACCTCGAGTTCGCGCGCCTGTTCTTCGGCATCTGGCTGTCCGACAAGAGTTCCGAGCCGGCGCTGCGCCGCGCGCTGCTGGGCTCGCCATGAGCGCGGTCGCGGCCCCGCCGGGGCCGACCCCCGGTTGGCGCGGCGGCTGGGCGCAGGGCCTGGCCTACGGCGGCCTGGGCCTGCCGCTGGCCTTCGTGGCGCTGCCGCTGTATGTGGTGCTGCCCAACCACTACGCCACGGCCTTCGGCATTCCCCTGGCCACGCTGGGCGTGCTGCTGCTGCTGGCGCGGCTGGTGGACGCCTTTGCCGACCCGGTGATCGGCCGCCTGGTCGACGGCTGGTTCACGCGGCCGCTGCGCGTGGTCATGACGGCCGCCGTGGCCGCGGCGCTGGTGCTGGCGGTGGGTTTCCACTTCCTCTTCTTCCCGCGCGTCGAGGGCACGACGGCGCTGCTGGTGTGGTGCGCGGTGCTGCTGTGCATCACCTACCTCAGCTACAGCGTGCTGGCCGTGCTGCACCAGGCCTGGGGCGCGCGGCTGGGCGGCGACGAGGGCCAGCGCGCGCGCATCGTGTCGTGGCGCGAGGGCCTGGCGCTGATCGGCGTGCTGGTGGCCAGCGTGCTGCCTTCGGTGGCGGGGCTGGGCGTCACCACCACCGTGTTTGCCGTGCTGCTGGCCTTGGGCGTGGCGCTGCTGGCGCGCGCGCCGCAGCCGGCGCTGGGCCGTGTGCCCGCCGTGCCGCCGAGCCTGCTGGAGCCCCTGCGCGTGGGTGCCTTCCGGCGGCTGCTGGTGGTGTATCTCGTCAACGGCGTGGCCAGCGCGGTGCCGGCCACGCTGGTGCTGTTCTTCATCGCCGACCGGCTGCAGGCCAAGGCCTTCGAGCCGCTGTTCCTGGCCAGCTACTTTGCCGCTGGCGCACTCAGCATGCCGCTGTGGGTGCGGCTGGTGGGCCGCTTCGGGCTGTCGCGCACCTGGCTGGCGGGCATGGTGCTGGCGATCGTCACTTTCGCCTGGGCAGCCCTGCTGGGCGAGGGCGACGTGGCGGCCTACACGCTGGTGTGCATCGCCAGCGGCGTGGCGCTGGGCGCCGACCTCACGCTGCCCGGTGCGCTGCTGGCCGGCGTGGTGCAACGCGCCGGCCACGGCGAGCGCTTGGAGGGCGCCTACTTCGGCTGGTGGAACTTCTGCACCAAGCTCAACCTGGCGCTGGCGGCCGGTGTCTCGCTGCCGTTGCTGCAGGCCTTCGGCTACGAACCCGGCAGCCGCAGCCCCGAGGCGCTGCAGGCCCTCACGCTGGCCTACTGCCTGTTGCCGTGCGCGCTGAAGCTCGGCGCCACAGCCCTGCTCTGGACCCTCTGGATCCGCAAGAAAGAAACCCCATGACCTCGCCCTCGATCTCTACCGCCCGCCGTGGCGCCCTGGCCGTGCTGCTGGCCACCAGCGCACTGGTGCTCGGCTGCGCCAGCCACAGCCCGGCCGACTACGCGGCCGAGAAACCGCTGCTCGACCTGAAGACCTACTTCAACGGCGAGCTCGTCGCGCACGGTATCTTCACCGACCGTGGCGGGAAGGTCGCGCGCCGCTTCGTCGTGCAGATGACGGGCACCTGGAACGGCAACCAGGGCGTGCTCGACGAGCGCTTCACCTACAGCGACGGCAAGACCGAGCGTCGTGTCTGGCGCCTCACCGACCTCGGTAACGGCCGCTGGGAAGGCCGTGCCGACGACGTGGTGGGCGTCGCCCAGGGCGTGTCGGCGGGCAACGCGCTGAACTGGCGCTACACGCTGGCGCTGCCGGTAGGCGACAAGGTCTACGAGGTGCAGTTCGACGACTGGATGTACCTGATGGACGACAAGGTGATGCTCAACAAGGCCGAGATGAGCAAGTTCGGCATCCGGCTCGGTGAAGTGACGCTGTCCTTCATCAAGAAGTAAGCCATGTCCCTGAATCCCCGTTTCGACAACTGGACCGGCCGCGTGGTGTGGCTGGTCGGCGCCTCCACCGGCATCGGCCGCGCCACGGCGGCGCGGCTGCACGCTGCCGGCGCACGCGTGGTGATCTCGGCGCGCACGCAAGCTGCACTCGACAGCTTCACCGCCGAGCACGCCGGTGCCGAAGCCATTGCGCTGGATGCCACCGACCACGACGCCATGCGCGCCGCGGTGGCGCGGATCACCGAGCGCCACGGCCGCATCGACCTGGTCGTGTACTGCGCCGGCATATACACGCCGATGCGCGCCACGGCCTTCGACTTCAAGGTGGCCAAGCAGCATCTCGAGGTGAACTACCTCGGCGCGCTGGTGATGCTCGACGTGCTGCTGCCGCAGCTGCTGCGCCAGGCGCGCGAAGGCGTGGGCGGGCACATCAGCCTGGTCAGCAGCGTGGCGGGCTACCGCGGCCTGCCCAAGTCGCTGGCCTACGGGCCCACGAAGGCGGCGCTGATCAACCTGGCCGAGACGCTGCACCTCGACCTCTCGCCCGAGGGCCTGGGCATCTCGGTGATCAACCCCGGCTTCGTCGAGACCCCGCTCACCGCCGGCAACGACTTCCGCATGCCGGCGTTGATCACGCCCGACGAAGCCGCCACGGCCATCCTCAAGGGCTGGCAGGCGGGCGACTTCGAGATCCACTTCCCGAAGCGCTTCACCTTGTTCCTGAAGGGGCTGCGGCACCTGGGCTACGGCGCGTACTTCGCCGCCGTGCGGCGCTCCACCGGGTTGTGAGCCCCGCTTGCCGATGCCCGCGCCCACCGACCTGAAGCCCTTCGTCGACTTCTTCGAGCAGCTGAAGCCCGAGGATCTGCCGCAGCTCGGCCGCTTCTACGCCGCCGACACGCGCTTCAAGGACCCGTTCAACGAGGTCGTCGGCGTCGAGGCCGTGGCCGCCATCTTCGGCCACATGTTCGCCAACCTCGACGGGCCGCGCTTCGAGGTGCGCGACCTCATCGTGCAGGGCGACCAGGCCTTCCTGAGCTGGGACTTCGTGTTCCGCATGCGGCGCTTCAACCGCGCCGAGCAGCGCATCCGCGGCGGCTCGCACCTGCGCTTCGGGCCCGATGGCCTCATCACCGAACACCGCGACTACTGGGACGCCGCCGAAGAGCTGTACGAGAAGCTGCCGGTGTTGGGCGGCCTGATGCGCTGGCTCAAGAAAAGGGCCGCGTCCTGATGGAGGCGGCCCGGGTGGGCGAAGCAGGCTGCCGCGAGGGCAGCGCCGCTCACTTGTTGCGCTGGCCTTCGGTGAGCGTGTGGGTCTGGAACAGGCCCGACTTGTCGACGAAGTAGGTTTCCATGAACTTCACGTTGCCGCTCGCGGCCAGCTTGGCCGGCGCCGGGAACGGGCTGGCCTTCTTGATCATGGCCACCACCCAGGGGCTGATCTCGTCGGCGGCCGGGCGGCGGATGACGTTGACCTCCACGACGTTGCCCTGCGCGTCGAGCTCGGTCTCGACCATCATCACGCCGTACAGCAGCGGCGGCAGCTTGCCGCGGTACACGCGCATCGGGAAGCAGCTGTAGAGGTGGCGCGAGGCGTCGATGCGGAACTCGCGCTCCGCCGCCTGCTCCGACGCCACCGGCGCCTTGCAGGTGGGTGCCGGCACCATGCTGAACTGCGCCCGGGCCTCGGGCGCCAGCAGCGTGGCAGCGGCGGCGAGCACGGTCAGCGCCAGCGTACGGGCGGCGGTGCTGCCCGGCGCCTTGACGGCGGCATGGGCAGTGCGGGTGGTGGACTGGGTGCGCATCGGTGATCCCTCGATCTCGGCTCTCAGGGCCGCGACCATCGCAACCCCCCCTGAATGGAGGAGAGGTTACACCTTTGCCCGGCCACCGCCATCCGCCCGCCTCACGAGGGCCGAGAAGCATTCACGGCCGACCCGTCCGCAACGGCCGGTTACACCACGGCGCCGTTACTTCAGCCAGCCCTTGCGGCGGAAGTAGATGAACGGTGCGGCCACCGAGGCCGCCATCAGCGCCAGCGCAAACGGGTAGCCCGCCGCCCAGTCGAGCTCGGGCATGAACTTGAAGTTCATGCCGTAGATGCTGGCGATCAGCGTCGGCGGCAGCAGCGCGACGCTGGCCACCGAGAAGATCTTGATGATCTTGTTCTGGTTGATGTTGATGAAGCCGACCGTCGCGTCGAGCAGGAAGTTGATCTTGTCGAACAGGAAGGCGGTGTGCGAATCGAGCGAGTCGATGTCGCGCAGGATCTGCCGCGCTTCCTCGAACTGCTCGGCATTGAGCATGCGGCTGCGCATCATGAAGCTGAGTGCGCGGCGCGTGTCCATCACGTTGCGGCGGATGCGGCCGTTCAGGTCTTCCTCGCGGGCGATGGCGGTCAGCGCCTCGCCGGCGGCGCGGTCGTCGACGTCCTGGCGCAGCACGCGGGCGCTGACCTTCTCGAGGCTGTCGTAGATGCCTTCCAGCGCGTCGGCGCTGTACTCGGCGTCGGCGTCGTACAGCTTCAGCAGCACGTCCTTGGCGTCGTCGATGAGCGCCGGAATGCGCCGCGCCCGCAGGCGCAGCAGCCGGAACACCGGCAGGTCTTCGCGGTGAATCGAGAACAGCACGCCCTGGCGCAGGATGAAGGCCACGCGCACGTTGCGCGCCGGGCCGTCGTCACCGCCCTCGACCAGGAAGTCGGAGCGGATGTGCAGCTCGCCGTTGTCCTCTTCGTAGAAGCGGGCCGATTCCTCGAGGTCGTCGTCGACCGCGTCCTTCGGGATGGCGAGGCCGAAACGCTCCTCGACCCAGCGGGTCTCGTCCTCGCTGGGGGCCTCCAGGTCCACCCATACCGGCTGCGCCAGGGCCAGGGCCTCGGCGCTGTCGATCTCTTCCTGGAAGAGCCGACCGTTGGCAAGGGAGAAGACGTTCAGCATGGGCGGCGGGATGATAGTTTGCCGGCCCTGCGCACCACCGGCCGCGCCAGGGGGTGGCAGACTCGCGGCCAATGAGCCGTTCCCTGCGTGTGCTTCTGCTGCTGGCCGTGCTGGCGCTGCTGCTGCCGGTGCTGGCCGTGGTGGTGCTGCTGTCGACGACGCTGCAACGCGAGCCGGCGGTGGTGGGCGTGGCCGAGATCGCCACCGACGACGTGGCCCGTGCCGTGGGCCTGCTGCGCACGCACGACCCGCGCCGGGCGCTGCCGGGTGTCGTGAGCACGGCACTGGTGCAGGAGCGGGAGCTGGAAGTGATGATCAGCCACGGCGCCCGCCGCTGGCTGCCGGGCACGAGCGGCCGCGTGAGCTTCACGCGCGGCTCGGCCGAGGTGCTGCTGAGCACGCACCTGAGCTCGCTGCCGGTGGTCGGCAGCTCGGCGGCGGCGCTGGCGGGGCCTTTCGGGCGCTGGATCAACATCGAGCTGCAGCTGCAGGAGACCGGCGGCCTGCCAGCCATCGACTCGGCGCGGCTCGGCGGCCTGCCGCTGCCGGCCTGGCTGCTCGACCGCCTGGCGCAGCAGGCCCTGGCGCGCAGCGGCTTCACGGCCGAGTGGCAGCTGGCACAGGATGTCGTGCGCCGCATCCGCTTCGAAAATGGCCACGCGCTCGTCGTCTACGCCTGGCAGCCCGACAGCGTGCAGCGCGTGATGGCCTCGCTGTTGACGCCAGCCGAGCTGGAGCGGCTGAAGCCCTACCAGGACCGCCTCGTCGACATCACCACCGGCCTGCAGGGCTGGCAGCTGCCGCTGGTGCAGGCGATGGCGCCGCTGTTCGAACTGGCGGCACGGCGCACGGCCGCCGGCCACGACGGCGTGGCCGAGAACCGCGCCGCGCTGGTGGTGCTGACGCTGTTTGCCAACGGCCGCCACGTCGGCAGCGTGGCGCCGGCGGCACGGGGCTGGGCACGGCCGCGGCCGCTGCGGCTGACGCTGGGCGGGCGCATGGACTTTCCGCAGCACTTCCTGGTGTCGGCCGCGCTCGTCACCGAAGGCACGAGCCCGCTGTCGCGCGCCATCGGCCTGTACAAGGAGGTGGCCGATTCACGCGGCGGCAGCGGCTTCTCGTTCAACGACGTGGCCGCCAACCGCGCCGGCACGCGCTTCGGCGAGCTGGCGCTGCAGCAGCCGCAGGAGCTGCAGCGCCGTGTCGCCGGCGGCGCGAACGGCCGCGCGCTTCGCGACGAAGACCTGATTCCTGCCGTGGCCGACCTGCCGGAGTTCATGCCCGAGGCGGAGTTCCGCAAGCGCTTCGGCGGCATCGGCGCGCCGGCCTACGAGGCGATGCTCTCCGACATCGATCGGCGCATCGCCGGGCTGCCGCTACTGCGCTGAGGGCTCCCGCGGCCCGGCGCGTTCGCGCCCGCCCGGCCCGGCGCCGGCGGTGAGCTCGAAGCGGAACAGCCGGCACTCGATCGCGCCGTTGTACAGCGGCACGCGGCGCGACTCCTTCATGCGCATCAGGCCAGGCAGCTTCGGATCGGGGCTCAGCAGCCAGGCCGTCCAGCCGGCGTACTGGCGCTTCCAGTGCGAGGCCAGGCCGCTGAAGAACTCGGCCGAGCTGCCGCCGCCTTCGAAGCCCTCGCGGCTGGTGACGTTGCCCATGCCCTTCGGGGCGATGCGCTCGCCGTAGGGCGGGTTCATCAGGATCGTGCCGCGGGCCGCCGGCGGCGGGCGCTGCTGCGCGTCGGCGGTCTTGAACTCGATGGCCCGGGCGACGCCAGCCCGCTCGGCGTTGCGCTGCGCGAAGTCGGTCATGCGAAAGCTCACGTCGCCGGCAAACACCGGCGCGCCAGGCGCGTGCACGCGGGTGCGCGCCTGCTGCTGCATCTGCGCCCAGGCCGCACGGTGGGCCTGGAAGGGGCGCTGACGCTCGAAGGCAAAGCGCCGCAGCCCCCCGGGTGCGATGCCGCAGGCCAGCTGCGCCGCCTCGATGGCGATGGTGCCGGCGCCGCAGCAGGGGTCGAGCAGCGGACCGTCTTCGGGCCGGCCCTGCCAGCCGATGGCGGCCAGCATCGCGGCAGCCAGCGTCTCCTTCAGCGGTGCCTCGCCGGTGGCCTCGCGCCAGCCGCGCTTGAAGAGCGGCTCGCCGCTGGTATCGGCATACAGCATCGCGTGGTCGGGGCCGACGAACAGCGACACCGGCAGGTCCGGGCTGCGCGTGTCGACGCTCGGGCGATCGCCGTGGCTTTCGCGCAGCGCATCGCAGATGGCGTCCTTGATGCGCAGCGCGGCGAAGTTCAGGCTCGTCAGCGGGCTCCTCATGGCCTGGACGTCCACGCGCAGGGTGTCAGCCGGCGTGAGCCAGCGGCCCCAGTCGACGCGCCGCGCGATGTCGTACAGGTCGTGCTCGTCGCGATAGGGGCCGTCGGCCAGCGGCACCAGCACGCGCGTGGCCAGGCGGCTTTCGAGGTTCAGGCGCATCGCCGCGAGCTCGTCACCCTCGGCCGCGTCGACCCACACGCCGCCACGGGCGACCTCGGGCTGGCCACCGACGATGCGCGCGGCCTCGTCGGCCAGCAAGGCCTCGACACCGCCAGCGCAGGGCAGGAACAGCATCGCGGAGCCTCGGCTCAGGCCTGCTTGCGCAGGCCCGCCGGCGCGATCTTCAGCGCCTCGCGGTACTTGGCCACCGTGCGCCGCGCCACCTGGATGCCCTGCTCCTCGAGCATGGTGCTGAGCTGGTTGTCCGACAGCGGCTTGCCCGCGTCCTCGGCGGCCACGAACTGCTGGATCAGCGCGCGCACCGCGGTGCTGCTGGCGTTGCCACCGGCATCGGTGTTGAGGCTGGAGCCGAAGAAGTACTTCAGCTCGAAGGTGCCCTGCGGCGTGGCCATGTACTTGGCGGTGGTGACGCGCGAGATGGTGCTCTCGTGCAGGCCGAGCTCGTCGGCGATCTCGCGCAGCACCAGCGGCTTCATCGCGATCGGCCCGTGGGTGATGAAGCCCTTCTGGCGCTCGACGATGGCCTTGCTGACGCGCAGGATGGTGTCGAAGCGCTGCTGGATGTTCTTCACGAACCAGCGCGCCTCCTGCAGCCGCGACGACATGCCCGGGTTGGCGTTGGCGCCGCGCAGCCCCTTGGCGGCCTGCGCGTACAGGTCGTTGATGCGCAGCTTGGGCATGACGTCGGGGTTGAGCGTCACGCTGTGGCCGCGGCCCGTCTTGCGCACGATGACGTCGGGCACCACGATGTTGGACTCGGCGTTGCTGAACGGCCGGCCGGGCTTGGGCTCGCAGCGGCGGATCAGCTCGTGCGCCGCGCGCGCGGTGTCCTCGTCGCCGCCGATGAGGGCCGCCAGGCGCTTGTAGTCGCGCCGGGCCAGCAGCTCCAGGTACTGCTCGACGATGCGCAGCGCCGCCTGGCGCGCCGCGCAGCGCGGCGTGGTCTTGAGCTGCAGCTGCAGGCACTCGGGCAACGAGCGCGCGCCGACGCCGGGCGGATCGAGGCTCTGCAGCATGCACAGCGCCATGCGCAGACGGTCGGCGAGGTGCTCGCGCTGCTCGTCGTCGCCCAGATCCAGCATCTCGGCCAGCCGCTCGGCGACATCCTCGAGCGTGTCGGCCAGGTAGCCGTCGCCGTCGAGCGACTCGATCAGCACTTCCACGGCCGCCATGTCCTCGGGTTCGAGCCGCAGGCCCACGAGCTGGGCGCGCAGATGGTCTTGCAGGCTGCCGGCTGCGGCGCGGCGGTCATGTGCCTCGCCGTCGTCGTCGCCGTCGCTGGCAGCGGCGCTGCTGTTCGACGGCGTTTCGCGGATGCCGTCGAAGTCGTCGCCTTCGGTGCCGTTCTCCCAGTCGTCGCGCTCGGGCGTGCCGAACTCGTCGGCGCTGAGCTCCTTGGTGCCTTCGACAGGCGCGGCATCGCTGCCGGTTTCGGCGAAGTCGGCCTGTTCGGTCTCGCGCTCCGCCGGCCGGTCGACACTCTGGCGCTCCAGCGGCGTCTCGAAGGCCGCGGGCGGCCCTTCGTCGTCGACCTCGAGGAAGGGGTTCTGGTCGAGCATCTGCCCGACCTCCTGCTGCAGTTCCAGCGTCGACAGCTGCAGCAGCCGGATCGACTGCTGCAGCTGCGGCGTCAGCGCCAGGTGCTGCGACAGGCGGACCTGCAACGACGGCTTCATGCTCATCGCCCGGCCCTACATGCGGAAGTTCTCACCGAGGTAGACCTTGCGGACCTCGGTGTGGGCGACGATCTCGTCGGGCGTGCCCTCGGCCAGCACCCGGCCCTCGCTGATGATGTAGGCGCGGTCGCAGATGCCCAGCGTCTCGCGCACGTTGTGGTCGGTGATCAGCACGCCGATGCCGCGCGCACGCAGGAAACCGATGATGCGCTGGATCTCCATCACCGCGATCGGGTCGACGCCGGCAAAGGGCTCGTCGAGCAGGATGAAGCGCGGCGTGGTGGCCAGCGCGCGCGCAATCTCCACGCGCCGCCGCTCGCCGCCCGACAAGGCCGGCGCGGGTGAGTCGCGCAGCTTCTCGATCGACAGGTCGCGCAGCAGCTCGGCCAGACGCTGCTCGATCACGGCGTCGGCCAGCGGGCGGCCGTCGGGCCCCAGCTGCAGCTCGAGCACGGCGCGGATGTTCTCCTCCACCGTGAGCTTGCGGAAGATGCTCGCCTCTTGCGGCAGGTACGACAGCCCGAGCCGCGCGCGGCGATGGATCGGCAGCTTCTGCACCTCGGCGCCGTCGATGCGGATCTGGCCGGCGTCGGCACGCACCAGGCCGACGACCATGTAGAAGGTGGTGGTCTTGCCGGCGCCATTGGGGCCGAGCAGGCCGACCACCTCGCCGGCCGACACCGCCAGGTGCACGTCCTTGACGACCAGGCGCGGTCCGTAGCTCTTGCGCAGGCCTTCGGCCTGGAGCCGGCTCACGACCGACGTGGGCTGCACCGGCGCGCCCGGCGCCGCGAGCGTGACCGCGGCGTTCATCGCGGCTTGGCCGGCGGCGCCGGCACGCGCTCACCCAGCGTGCGGCTGGGCTGCAGCGTCGGCACCGGCACCGCGGCGGCCGGGGCCGCCGGCTCGGCGCGAGGGCTCAGCACCGCGCGCACCCGGCCGCTGGGGTTGGTGGCCGTCGCGGCGCCCCCCTCGACACGGAAGACCTCGGCCGTGTTGTCCCACAGGATGCTGCCGCCGGTGATCTCGTCGGCCACGGTGCCGCTGCGCAGGCGCCGCACAGCGCCGTTGCCCAGGAAGCGCAGCGTGTCGGCGCGGCCGTCGAATTCGATGCGGTCGGCCGTGCCCTCGACCGTTTCGTCGATGCCGTCGCGCTTCTGGCGCCAGCTGGCGGGCTTGCCCTGGGCGCCCAGCGCACTGGCGGCGCGGTAGCCGTCGGGCAGCGTGCGCATCTCCACGCGCTCGGCGCGCAAGACCATCGAGCCCTGCGAGATGACGACGTTGCCGGTGTAGACCAGCACCTGGCGCTGCAGGTCGAGCACGCCGTCCCGGTCGGCCTCCACCACCATCGGCTGGCTGCGGTCGGCCCGCTCGGCCCAGGCCGCACCCATCGCGGCCAGCGCGAGGGTGGCGGCCACGAGGGCCTGCCAGCTTAGGGAGGAGGATGGAGTCATGTCGGCACGGAACTTGCAGGCCAGTATAGCCACAAGTCAGGCCGCGTCTGCAGCCCTAGCAGCGTGATTTGCTGCCGCGCGCGCCGGATCGGTGCGTCGATTCTTCGGTCTTGGCGCCGGCCGGTCAGGCCTTCTGGCGGGCCAGCTGGATCAGGAAGTCGGCCACCGCCACCGCGCGCTCGTGGCTGCCCGCGAGCGAAGCCGCAGTGTAGAAGCGGCCGTGGATGCCGAGCGCAGGCACGCCGTCGATCTTGTAGGCGTCCGTCAACTGCTTGGCACGTGTGGCCTTGGTCGCGACGCTGAAGCCCTTCATCGTCTGCACCAGCTTGTCGCCGTCGATGCCGCTGTCCTTGGCCAGCTGGGCGATGGACGCGTCGGTGTTCAGCCGATTGCCTTGCTGGTGGATGGCGTTGAACACCCGGCGGTGCATCACCGCCTGCGCGCCCATTTCCTCGATGGCATAGAAGAGGCGCTGGTGTTGCTGGTGCGGGGCCATGAAGCCCACCGGCACCTGGCGGAAGGCCACGTCGGCCGGCAGCCGCTTGACCCAGACCTCGAGCACGGGCTCGAAGGCGTAGCAGTGCGGGCAGCCGTACCAGAAGAACTCCACCACCTCCACGGCCTTGCCGGCCGGCACGCTGACGGCCACCGGCGAGCCGAGCTTCACGTAGTGCGTGCCCTCGCGCGGAGCACCCTGGGCCTGCGCAGCACCCTGCCAGGCCAGGGCCAGGCCGCTGGCGGCGATGTGCTTGGAGAAGTCGCGCCGTTGCATGGGAGAGGTCCTTTCGTCGGGAATCGGAGATCGGGATCGAGGCCGGGAGGATGGCCGGGTCGGGTGTGGAGTGCCGCCCGGCCCGGCGGGTTCCGTGCCCGGCGCGGGGTCTTGTGAGGTCTTGCCGGCGCCGGGCGAGGGCCCTCAGGTCTTCTCGACGCGCACGATCTGCGCCTCGATGCCCTGGTCGACGAGCTTCTGCTGCTGCGCGTCGGCCTCGGCACGCGTGGGGTAGGGGCCGATGCGCACGCGCCAGACGGTGCGGCCGGCCTGCTCGCGCTCGCTCACCTTGGCGGTCCAGCCGCCCATGGCCAGGCGCGCCTTCTGCTGCTCGGCATCGTCGCTGCGGGTGTAGGCGCCGGCCTGCACGAAGTAGACGAAGGCATCGGTGGCCGCGGCGGTGGCCGAGGCGGGCGCCACCGCCGGCCGCGCCACGGCGGGTGTCGGCGCCTGGCCGGCCAGGATGGCGGCGGGGTCGCGCCCGGCCCGGGCCGGCGGCACCGACGCCGCGGGCGCCGACGCCGTGACGGGCTGTCCGGCCGCGACCGGGGCCGCCGGTCCCGAACCCGCCTGCGCGGCCTGTGCCGCACTGGCCGCGCGTTGTGCCGCCACGCCGCCGAGGGCGGCATTGGGATCCCAGTTCTTGTTGCGCGCAGCTTCGGCGCTGTCCTGCTCGGCGGTGCGCTGCGGCACCTTGTCGATGAAAGGCACGGGCGCCTTGGTGATGTACAGCGCCACGCCGAGCGCCAGCACCAGGCCGATCAACAGGCCGACGACGAGGCCGAGCGCGAAGCCGCCCCTCTGGAAACCGACGCGCGGGCTCATGCCGAGGCTCCTTCGGTTGCCGCGGCATCGCGGTGCATGGCCTCGGGGGCCGAAACGCCCAGCACCGAAAGCGCGTTCTTCAGCACCTGCGCGGTGGCGGACAGCAGCGCCATGCGCGCGCGCGCCACCGCCGCGTCGTCGACGAGGAAGCGCTCGGCCGCGTAGTAGCCATGGAACGCCGCGGCCAGATCGCGCAGGTAGAAGGCCACGTCGTGCGGCGCGAACTCGGCCGCCGCGCGCGACAGCATGCCGGGGTACTCGGCCAGCCTCAGCATCAGCGTCGCTTCGGTGGGTGCGGTCAGCAGCGACAGGTCGGCGCCGGCGAAGGCGCGTTCACCGGTGTACTGCGCCAGCACCGAGCAGATGCGCGCGTGCGCGTATTGCACGTAGAAGACCGGGTTCTCGTCGTTGGCCTTCAGCGCCAGGTCGATGTCGAAGACGAACTCGGTGTCGGACTTGCGGCTGATGAGGAAGAAGCGCACCGCATCGCGGCTGGTCCACTCGATCAGGTCGCGCAGCGTCACGTAGCTGCCGGCACGCTTGGAGATCTTCACCTCCTGGCCGCCGCGCATCACGGTGATCATCTTGTAGAGCACGTAGTCGGGGTAGCCGGCCGGGATGCCTGCTCCGGCCGCCTGCAGGCCGGCGCGCACGCGGGCCACGGTGCCGTGGTGGTCGGTGCCCTGCACGTTGATGACCTTGCCGTAGCCGCGCTCGAACTTCGCCAGGTGGTAGGCGACGTCGGGCACGAAGTAGGTGTAGGTGCCATCGGACTTGCGCATCACGCGGTCCTTGTCGTCACCGTAGTCGGTGGTCTTCAGCCAGAGCGCGCCGTCCTTCTCGTAGGTGTGGCCGCTGGCCACCAGGCGCTGCACCGTGTCGGCGACGCGGCCGTCGCTGTAGAGGCTGCTCTCGAGGTAGTAGTGGTCGAAGTGCACGCCGAAGGCCCGCAGGTCGAGGTCCTGCTCATGCCGCAGGTAGGCCACGGCGAACTCGCGCAGGCCGTCGATGTCGGCCGCGTCACCGCTGGCGGTGGTGCTGCGGTCGTCGGCGCTGACGGTCTTCTTCGCGGCGAAGTCGGCGGCGATGTCGGCGATGTAGTCGCCGTTGTAGGCGGCCTCGGGCCAGGCCTCGTCGCCCGGCTTCAGGCCCTGCAGCCGCGCCCGCGTGCTGGTGGCCAGGGTGTTGATCTGCACGCCGGCGTCGTTGTAATAGAACTCGCGCAGCACCGCGTGGCCCTGGCTGGCCAGCAGGTTGCAGATGCAGTCGCCGAGCGCCGCGTTGCGGCCATGGCCCACGTGCAGCGGGCCGGTGGGGTTGGCGGAGACGAACTCCACCATCACCCGTTCACCTTGGTGCGCGGCGCTCGTGCCGTAGCCGGCGCCGCCGGCCAGCACCTCGGCCACGACGGCCTGCTTGGCGGCGGGCGCCAGGCGCAGGTTGACGAAGCCAGGGCCGGCGATCTCGAGCGCCGCCACCCAGCGCTGCACCGCCGGCTGCTGCTGCAGGCGCTGCACCAGCTCGGCCGCGATCTCGCGCGGGTTCTTCTTCAGCGCGCGCGCCAGCGGCATGGCGGCGGTGACGGCGAGGTCACCGTGGCTGGCCTGCTTGGGGGTTTCGAACGTGGCGTCGGGCGCTGCCTGGCCGGTGCCGGCCACGAGCTGCGCGAACACCGTGTGCAGCGCTTCGCGCAGCGCTTGCGTGGCTTCGATCATGGGGCGGGATTCTACGGGGGCCCCTCGAACAGGGCGTGCTTCCCCGGCTTGTTCGGCACATCGGCCCACGCGCGGCTCGGCACGATGGCGCGGCTGTGTCTTCCCGTCTCGCCCTCCCCGCCCAGGCCCTGCCGGCGGCCGCCCCGGCCGCTGCCCCGGCCCACGCACTGGCCTTGCCCTCGCGCATCGGCAAGTACGTGGTGCAGGCCAAGATCGGCGAGGGCGCCACCAGCGAGGTCTTCCTCGCCCACGACCCGTTCAACAATCGCAAGGTCGCCATCAAGCGCGTGCGTGGCGGCCTCTTGGCCGACAGCCGCGAGCAGCACTTCCAGCAGCGCTTCTTCGCGGCGGAGGCGGCCCTCGTCGGCCAGTTGCAGCACCCGAACGTGGTGCAGATCCTCGACGCGGTGGCCGATGCCGAGGCGCCCTACCTGGTGATGGAGTACGTCGATGGCGTCACGCTGCGCCGCTTCTGCCGCGCCGACCGGCTGCTGCCGGTGGCGCAGATCATCGAGATCGGCTTCAAGTGCGCGATGGCGCTGGGCTACTGCTTCCGCCAGGGCCTGATCCACCGCGACGTGAAGCCGGCGAACCTGCTCGTCACGCTCGACGGCGACCGCATCAACGAGGTCAAGGTCACCGACTTCGGCAGCGTTTTCAACCAGGGCGCCGAGCACACGCAGGTCTACCGCGTCGGCAGCCTGGCCTACATGTCGCCCGAGCAGCTCGACGGCGATGCCCTGGACTGCCGCGCCGACATCTACTCGCTGGCCGCGGTGCTCTACCACCTGCTGGCCGGCCGCCCGCCCTTCGACGCCCAGCAGCAGGCGGCGCTGATGCACCAGATTTACCACGGCACGCCGCCGCCGCTGGCCACGCTGCGCGACGGCGTGCCCGCGGCGCTGGTGGCGCTGGTGGAGCAGTGCCTGGCCAAGGAGCGCAATCTGCGCCCGGCGAGCTGGGACGAGTTCGCCAAGGCGCTCACGGCCGCCGGCGCCGAACACCGCGGCGATCGCGGCGCGCTGCAGGAGGTGCTCGACTCCGAACGCTTCACGCTGCTGCGCGGCCTGGAGTTCTTTGCCGACTTTGGCGACGTCGAGCTGTGGGAGGTGGTGCACCGCGCCGCCTGGCACCGCCACGGCTTCGGCGACGCGCTCTACCGCAAGGGCGAAGAGGGCTCCAGCTTTCACATCGTCACGCAGGGCCGGGTCGACGTCTACCGCGACGGCCGCAACGTCGCCAGCCTGGGCGCCGGCAGCACCGTGGGCGAGATGGCCTACCTCGCGCCGAACCCGGCGCTGCGCATGCACACGGTGGACATCCTCGTGTCACAGCCGGCGACGACGCTGTCGTTCACACCCGACAGCCTGGAGCGCCTGAGCCTGACCACGCGCCACCGCTTCGACAAGGCCTTCATCAAGGTGCTGGTGCGGCGGCTGCACGAGGCGCAGGAACACGCGGCCGCGCGCCGCTAGAAGCCGGGGGCGGGGACGCACCCTGTCAGCGTAAACGCGGGGTCAGGCGTTGTCGGGGTGGCCGCGAAGGCGGCGCTCTGCTGCAATCGGCAGCGGGCAAGGGCCCATCAACCGAGGAATACCCCCATGTTCAGGAACACGCTCAAGTCCACCTTCGCCGTCGCCTGCGCCAGCCTGCTGCTGTCGACCAGCGCCTTCGCTGCCGACTGCACCAAGATGGCCGACGAGAAGAAGCTCGCGGGTGCCGCCAAGACGAGCTTCGTCAAGAAGTGCGAGAAAGACGCCGCCGCGGCCGCCCCCGCCGCCAGCCCGGCCTGCGAGAAGAGCGCCGCCGACAAGAAGCTCGCCGGCGCCGCCAAGACCAGCCACATCAAGAAGTGCATGGCCGACGCCGCGGCCAAGAAGTAAGCCGACCGGTTTACGGGCCCGCGCCGGCGCCCCGCGCGGCGGCCGCGGCCCAGTACGCCGGATCGCCGAAGCTGTGCTTCACGTAGTCGATCCACAGCCGCACGCGCAGCGGCAGGTGGCGGCGCTGCGGGAACACGGCGTAGATGCCGTTGGGCGGCGCGGCGTAGGTCTCGAGCAGCGGCACCAGGCGGCCGGCGGTGATGTCGCCTTCCACCTCCCAGGTGCTGCGCCAGGCGATGCCCAGGCCCGCCAGGCACCAGTCGTGCAGCACCTGGCCGTCGCTGCAGTCGAGCCGGCCCCCGGGGCGCAGGTGCGTCACCTCGCCCTCCACCAGGAAGGCCCAGCCGCGCGTCTGGCTGGCGTCGCTGCTGAGCGTGAGGCACTGGTGCTTCGTCAACTCGGCCGGTGACTGCGGCGTGCCGGCGCGCGCCAGGTAGGCCGGCGTGGCCACGCACAGGCGCCGGTTGTCGGCCAGGCGCACGCTCACGAGGCTGGAGTCGGGCAGATCGCCCACCCGCACGGCGCAGTCGAAGCCCTCGTTGACGATGTCGACGACGCGGTCCGACAAGTTCAGGCTCAGGCTGACCTCCGCATGCTGGGCCAGGAAGCCCGGCACCAGCGGCGCCACATGGCGGCGGCCGAAGCCCGCCGGCGCCGTCACACGCAAGTGACCACTCGCCTTCACGCCGCCGGCCGTGACGCTGGCCTCGGCGTTGCCCAGATCGGCCAGCAGGCGCTGGCAGTCTTCGAGGAAGGCGCTGCCTTCGTGGGTGAGCGAGATGCGGCGCGTGGTGCGCACCAGCAGCTTCACGCCCAGGCGTTCTTCGAGGGCGTCGATGCGCCGGCCAATGACCGCCGGCGCCACGCCCTCGGCCAGGGCCGCCGCCGTGAGGCTGCCCTTGACGGACACCGCCACGAAGGATTCGATTTGCTTGAGGCGGTCCATCGTGGGTTGGATTATGCGCAGGCAGCGCATGAATCTCTGCCGTCACGGCCACTTAATCCCTGTAGGCTTACTGAATACAGTGCAGGTCATGGGCTTGAAAGCCGTTCTCTTCGACGCCTACGGCACGCTGTTCGACGTGCACAGCGTGGCCCTGCTCGCCGAGCAGCTGTTTCCGGGCCGGGGCGAGCGGCTGTCGCACGCCTGGCGCGACAAGCAGATCGAATACACCCGGCTGGTGAGCATGAGCGCCGGCGAGCGTTACCAGCCGTTCTGGGAGATCACACGCGCCGGGCTGCGCCACGCCGCCGCCCGGCTGGGCCTGGCGCTCGCGCCCGCAGCCGAAGATCGGCTGATGAACCAGTACCGTCACCTCAGCGCCTTTGCCGAGAACCATGGCGTGCTCACCGAGCTGGCCGCGCGCGGCGTGGCCACCGGCATCCTGAGCAACGGCGATCCCGAGATGCTGGCCGTGGCCGTCAAGAGCGCCGGCTTCGAGCCGCTGCTGCGCCACGTGATCAGCGTGCACCCGGCGCGCCGCTACAAGACCGACCCCGCCGCCTACGCGCTGGGCACCGCGGCGCTGCAGCTGCCGGCGCGCGAGGTGCTGTTCGTCAGCAGCAACGCCTGGGACGCGCTGGGCGCGACCTGGTTCGGCTACACGACGCTGTGGGTCAATCGCGGCGGCGCGCCGGCCGAGGCGCTGGGTCCGCCGCCCCACTTCACGGGCAGCTCGCTGCGCGCGGTGCTCGACCACTTCCCCCTTTCTTCCTGAACCCTGACCCGCGGAGTTTCGCCATGCGCACCCCCATCCATTCCCTGCACGTCGACAGCGCCCTGGCCGCCTTCGTCAACGACGAGGTGCTGCCCGGCACCGGCGTGGACCCCGCCGCCTTCTGGGCCGGTTTCGACGCCCTCGTGCGCGACCTGGCGCCCAAGAACGCCGCGCTGCTGGCCGAACGCGACCGCCTGCAAGCCGAGCTCGACAACTGGCACGAGGCCCATCCCGGGCCGATCGGCGACATGCCGGCCTACAAGGCCTTCCTCAAGCGCATCGGCTACCTCGTGGAGCCGCCGGCCGATGTCGCCTGCACCACCGCGAACGTCGACGGCGAGCTCGCCCGGCTGGCCGGGCCGCAGCTGGTGGTGCCCATCCTGAACGCGCGTTACGCGCTGAACGCCGCCAACGCCCGCTGGGGCTCGCTGTACGACGCGCTTTACGGCACCGACGTGATCGCCGAATCGGGCGGCGCCGAGAAGGGCACCGGCTACAACCCGGCGCGCGGCGCCAAGGTCATCGAGTACGCGCGCAAGGTGCTCGACCAGGCCGCGCCGCTGGCGGCGGGCTCGCACCGGGATGCCGTGGGCTACCAGGTTGAGGGCGGCCGCCTGGTCGTGGTGCTGAAGGACGGCCGCAGCACCGGCCTGGCCGACGCCGCCGCCTTCTTGGGCCACCAGGGCGACGCGGCGGCACCGAGCTCGGTGCTGCTGCGCCACCACGGGCTGCACCTGGACATCCGCATCGACCGCGACCATCCCATCGGCCGCTCCGATGCCGCCGGCGTGGCCGACCTGGTGGTGGAGGCGGCGCTGTCGACCATCCTCGACCTCGAGGACTCGGTGGCCGTGGTCGACGCCGCCGACAAGTTGCTGGCCTACCGCAACTGGCTGGGCATCCTGCGCGGCACGCTGGTGGAGGAGGTGGCCAAGGGCGACCGCACGTTCACGCGCCGGCTCGATGCCGACCGCGTCTACACCGGCGCCGACGGCCGCCCGCTCACGCTGCACGGCCGCTCGCTGCTGTTCGTGCGCAACGTCGGCCACCTGATGACGAACCCGGCCATCCTCTGGGGCGAGGGCCGCGAGATCCCGGAAGGCATCCTGGATGCCGTGATCACCAGCACCATTGCGCTGCACGACCTGAAGCGCCTGGGCACGCCGGGCCTGCACAACTCGCGCACCGGCAGCGTCTACGTGGTGAAGCCCAAGATGCACGGCCCGGCCGAGGTGGCCTTTGCCGGCGAGCTGTTCGGCCGCGTCGAGCAGCTGCTGGGCCTGCCGGCGGACACGGTCAAGCTGGGCATCATGGACGAGGAGCGGCGCACCAGCGTCAACCTGCGCGCCTGCATCGCCGCGGCAGCCAGCCGCGTGGCCTTCATCAACACCGGCTTCCTGGACCGCACCGGCGACGAGATCCACACCGCCATGCGCGCCGGCCCCATGGTGCGCAAGACGCGCATGAAGATGGCCAACTGGCTGCGCGCCTACGAGTTCAACAACGTGCAGATCGGCCTGGCCTGCGGGCTTCGCGGCCGTGCGCAGATCGGCAAGGGCATGTGGGCCATGCCCGACCTGATGGCCGAGATGATGAAGGACAAGAGCGCGCACCCGCAGGCCGGCGCCAATACCGCCTGGGTGCCCAGCCCGACCGCGGCGACGCTGCACGCGCTGCACTACCACCAGGTGGACGTGGCGGCGCTGCAGCAGAGCATGGAAGCCTTCGCGCGGCGGCCCGACGCGCCGCAGCTCGAGGGGCGGCTGCTCGACGCCATCCTGCAGGTGCCGGTGGCGCTGGTGCCGTTCTGGACGCCGCCCGAGGTGCAGCAGGAGCTGGACAACAACGTGCAGGGCATCCTCGGCTACGTGGTGCGCTGGGTCGACCAGGGCGTGGGCTGCAGCAAGGTGCCCGACATCCACAACGTGGGCCTGATGGAAGACCGCGCCACCCTGCGCATCAGCAGCCAGCACATCGCCAACTGGCTGCGCCACGGCGTGCTGACGGCCGAGCAGGTGCACACCAGCTTCCGCCGCATGGCGGCCATCGTCGACACGCAGAACGCTGGCGACCCGTTGTACGAGCCGATGGCCGGGAACTGGGACACGAGCCACGCCTACCGCGCGGCGCTGGACCTGGTGTTCCTGGGCGAGCGGCAGCCCAGCGGCTACACCGAGCCGCTGCTGCATGCCTGGCGGCTGAAGAAGAAGGCGGCGGCCGCGAACAAGGCCTGACGGCCTGAGGAGCGCGCCGGGCGCCGCTCAGTCTGCCGCCGCCCGCGCCTGCGCCCGCAGCCGCGCCAGCATGTAGCCCGCCGCCTGCGTGAGGTGCTCGCGCGCCCGCGCTTCGGCGCGGTCGCCGTCGCCCGCGGCCACGGCGGCCAGGATGGCGGCGTGCTGGTCCCAGATGTCGCGCGGCTGCTCGTCGCGCACCAGCACCTCGGCCATGGCGCGCTGCAGCTGCGTCCAGTGCGCGGCCATGGCCGGGGCGATGAGCGCGTTGCCCGAGAGTTCGTACAGGAAGCGGTGGAAGGCCTGGTCCGCCGCCACCAGCGCCGGCAGGTCGCCCACGGCCACCGCGGCGCGGCCGGTGGCCACCAGCGCAGGGCCCTCCGCCGCGGCGCGCGCGGCACCCCGCTCGGCGGCGCGCCGCGCGGCCAGGCCTTCGATCACCGCGCGCAGCTCGTAGACCTGCTCGATCTGCTCGGCCACCAGCGGGGCCACCTCCAGCCCGCGGCCGGGCGCCTCGCGCAGCACGCCCTGCTCGCGCAGCAGCAACAGCGCCTGCTGCACCGGCTGGCGCGACACGCCCAGCTCCTGCGCCAGCTGCTCCTGAATGACGCGGCTGCCCGAGGGCCAGCGGCCACTGGCGATTTCGTCGAGCACGGCGTCGCGCACCTGCTCGACCAGGCTGGGGGACACGGCCATCGGCTTCATGGGCGCCGAGTGTAAGCCGGGTTCACCCTGATCGCACTCTGAATTCAGAGTGCGATACTGCGATCGCGACGGTGCCCCGTCGACGACGAGGGTGCGTCCGCCCTCACTTGCCTTCAAGGAACTGGCATGGCCGAGACCCCTCACCGCAGCGTTGCCGAATGGGTGGCGCGTTTCCTGGTGGCTCGCGGCGTGGACCGCATCTACGGCCTGCAGGGCGGCCACATCCAGCCCATCTGGGACTGGCTGCACCGCCTGGGCGTGAAGATCATCGACGTGCGCGACGAAGGCGCCGCCGTGCACATGGCGCACGCACACGCCGCCCTGAGCGACCCCCGTGGCCCGGGCGGCGTGGGCATCGCCATGGCCACCGCCGGCCCGGGCGTGACCAACTGCGTCACCGCCCTCACCAACGCCCACCTCGAGCGCGTGCCGGTGCTGCTGATCGGCGGCTGCCCGCCGCGCCCGCAGGACGACCTCGGCCCGCTGCAGGGCATCGACCACGTGGCCATCCTGCAGCCGGTGACGCGGCTGTCGCGCACGCTGCGCACCGCCGAGCAGATCGCGCGCGACCTCGACAAGGCCTGGGCGATGGCGCTGGGCGACGGCGGGCCGCCGGGGCCGGTGTACCTGGAGATCCCCACCGACGTGCTGCGCGAAACCGTGCCGGCGGCCGTGGTGCTGCCCGAGCACCTGCGGCCCCACCCCCGGCCCGCCGTGGCGCCCGACGCCGGCCTGGTGGCCGAGGCCGCGGCCGCGCTGCGTGCGGCCCGGCGCCCGCTGGTCGTCACCGGCCGCGGCGCGCGGGCTTCGACGGGCTGCGCGGCCGCGCTGGAGCGGCTGCTCGATGCCAGCGGCGCGCTGTACCTGGACACCCAGGAAAGCCGCGGCCTCGTCGACCCCGGCCACCCGGCCGTGGTGGGCGCGGTGCGCGCACGCGCCATGCAGGAGGCCGACTGCGTGCTGGTGGTGGGCCGCAAGCTCGACTACCAGATGGCCTACGGCTCGCCGGCGGTGTTCAAGGCGGCGCGCTTCGTGCGCATCGCCGACCACGCCGACGAGCTGCGCGACAACCGCCGCGGCGAGGTCGAGCTGCTGGCCGACCCGGCGCTGGCCCTGGCCGCACTGGCCCAGGCCCTGGGCCAGCCGGCGCCCGCGCTCGACCGCGCCTGGACCGGCGCGCTGCGCGCCGAGCACGAGCAACGCGCCGCGAAGCACGCGCAGGCCATGGCCACCGCGCCCAAGGGCGCCGACGGCCACATCCACCCCAACCGCATCTTCGCGGCGCTGCGCGGGCTGCTGGCGCCCGACGCCATCACCGTGGCCGACGGCGGCGACCTGCTGAGCTTTGCGCGCATGGGCCTGGACACGCGCCACTACCTCGATGCCGGCGCCTTTGGCTGCCTGGGCGTGGGCACGCCCTACGCGGTGGCCGCGGCGCTGCTGCACCCCGGGCGGCAGGTGGTGGCCGTGACGGGCGACGGCGCCTTCGGCATCAACGCGATGGAGATCGACAGCGCGCAGCGTCACGGCGCGCGCTGCGTGTTCATCGTCAGCAACAACGCGGCCTGGAACATCGAGCGGCTGGACCAGGAGATGAACTACGGCGGCCGCGTCGTGGGCACCAAGCTGGCCTACAGCGACTACGCCGCGATGGCGCGCGCCTTCGGTTTGCACGCCGAGCGCGTGACGGATGCCGAACGCCTGCCCGGCGCCATAGCGCAGGCGCTGGCGCACGCCGCCACCACCGGCCCGGCGCTGATCGACGTGGTGACGACGCAGCACGCGCTGTCGTCGGACGCCGGCAAGGGGCTGGGCTGGGTGCCCGACCGCCAGGCGCTCACCGCCTGGGACGAGGCCGAGACGGCGCGGAGGCAGGCGTGAGCCCGCCGGCGCCGGGCCGCCCCAAGCCGGCTGACCCCCTCGGGGGGCGGGCGCGAAGCGACCAGGGGGCTCGCCACACGCCGCTGCCGTCGCTGTCGGACTCGGTCGCCGCGCACGCGCGCACGCAGCCCACGCGGCCGGCGGCACGCGACTCGCAGCGTTCGCTCACCTGGGCACAGTGGGACGAGCGGGCCAGCCGGCTGGCCAATGCCTTGCAGGGCCTGGGTCTTGTGAAGGGCGACCGCGTCGCGCTGCTGGGCTTCAACGCGCTGGAGTGGCTGGAGCTGTACGCGGCCCTCTCGCGCGCCGGGCTGGTGGCGGTGCCGATCAACTTCCGCCTCGCCGCACCCGAAGTGGCCTACATCGTGCATCACGCCGAGGCCCGCGCGTTCGTGGTGCAGGACAAGCTGCGCGGCGTGGTCGAAGGGCTGCGCGGCGAGGTGCCGGTGCTGCCCGGCGCGTGGGTGCAGTGGGGACACGACGCGCCGCCCGAGGGCTGGCAAGGCTACGAGGCGCTCATCGCCGCCGCAGCGCCGACACCACCCAGCGCAGGCGTCATGCCCGACGACCTGTTCGCACTGATGTACACCTCGGGCACCACCGGCCGGCCGAAGGGCGCGATGCGCAGCCAGGGCGGCAATGCGCTGATCGCGCTGTGCACGGCGCTGGAGTTCGGTCTCACGCGCGACGACACGGGGCTTCTGGTGATGCCGCTGTGCCACGCCAACTCGCTGTACTTCAGCGTGACGTTCGCGATGCTGGGCGCGCAGACCGTGGTCGACGACCGCGCCAGCTTCGACCCCGAGGCGCTGCTGGCCACGCTCAGCCGCGAGCGCATCAGCTTCACGTCCCTCGTGCCCACGCACTACGTGATGATGCTGGAGCTGCCCGTGGCCACGAAGGCGCGCCATGACCTCAGCCGCGTCGGCAAGCTGCTCATCTCATCGGCCCCTGCGCGGCGCGAGACCAAGCTGGGCGTGATGGAGCTGTTTCCCAATGGCCGACTGTTCGAGCTCTACGGCTCCACCGAGGCGGGCTGGGTCACCGTGCTTCGGCCGGACGAACAGCTGGCCAAGCTCGGTTCCGTGGGCCGCGAGTGGGCCGGCAGCGGCGCCATCAAGCTGCTGGGCGCCGACGGCGCCGAGGTGCCCGACGGCGAAGTGGGTGAACTCTTCTCGTGCACGCCCTGGGTCTTCGACGGCTACTGGCGCAACCCGGAGAAGACGGCCGAGAGCTTCCAGGGCGCCTGGTGCTCGGTGGGCGACCTGGCGCGGCGCGACGCCGACGGCTTCATCCACCTGGTCGACCGCAAGAGCCACATGATCATCAGCGGCGGCGAGAACATCTACCCGTCGGAAGTGGAGGCCGTGCTGGCGCAGCACCCGGCGGTGCAGGACGTGGCCGTGGTGGGCATGCCCGACACGAAGTGGGGCGAGACGGTGCTGGCCGCCGTGGTGCCGCGCGCCGGTGCGCCGGCCGACCTGCAGGCCCAGCTCGATGCGCTGTGCCGCGACAAGCTGGCCGGCTTCAAGCGCCCGCGCGCGTGGCGCTTGATCACACCCGAGGCACTGCCGCGCACGGCCACCGGCAAGGTGCAGCACCGGCTGCTGCGCGAGCGGCTGATCCAGGGCGCGCCGCCGCAGGCCGCGGGCTGAACGCGCGCAGGGTGGCCTGCGGCCCTCAGGCGCGCAGCGGCATCAGGTGCACCTGCGTCAGATCGAAGGCCACGGCCAGCGCCTGCCCCGGCTGCAGGCCGCGCCGCTCGGGCCCCGACAGCGTCAGCACCAGCGGCTGCCCGCCGGCCACGGCCAGCGTCAGCGTGGCCATGGTGATCTCGCCCTGGTGGCGCACGCCATCCACGCGCGCCGCGAAGTGCCCGGGCCGGCCGGCGGCGTGCGCGTCGGCCAGGCTGATGGCGTCCCCCGGGATCACGAAGGTCACCGCGCGGCCGGGCGACATGCGGCCCTTGTCGCGCACGCGCAGCCGCACGGCAGGCTCGCCCGTGGCCTCATCCCCCCAGCGCAGCCAGCCCCAGCCGCGCTCGCGGCCATCGCCGCCTTCCCACCAGCCGGCCCAGCGGTTGGCGATGCCCACCAGGTCGGCCACGCGCGAAGTGCGTGGCGCGCGGTGCACGAACTCCGGCGTGCCGCTCTGCAGCACCTGGCCGGCGTCCATGACGACGAGGCGGTCGGCCAGCAGGCGCGCTTCGTTCAGGTCGTGCGTCACCAGCACCATCGGCACGGCCAGCTCGCGGCGCAAGTCGGCAATCAGCCGGTACAGGCCCTGGCGGGCCATCATGTCCACGGCCGAGAAGGGCTCGTCCAGCAGCAGCAGCATCGGCGCGCGTGCCAGCGCGCGCGCCACCGCCACGCGCTGCTGCTGCCCGCCCGAGAGCTGCGCCGGGCGGCGGTGCATCAGCTCGCCCGTCAGCCCCACGTGGGCCAGCCAGCGCGCGGCCTCGCGCTCGCGTTCGGCGCGCGGGCGGTGCAGCAGCGACAGCGCCACGTTGCCGGCGGCGCTGAGGTGCGGCATCAGCGCGTAGTGCTGGAACACCAGGCCCACGTGGCGCTGCTGCGGCGGCTGCCACAGCGGCTGCGCGCCGTCACCACCGATGCGGCACCACGTCTGCCCGCCCACCTGCACCAGGCCCTGCTGCGGCTTCATCAGTCCGGCAGCCACGCGCAGCATCGAGGTCTTGCCCGCGCCCGAGGGCCCCACCAGCGCCAGCAGCTCGCCCGGCGCGGCCTCGATGCGGCCGTGCAGCGGCATCGGCCGCTGCTGCTCGACCTCGATGACCAGGCCCTCGTTCACCGGCGCGCTCAACGTCGCACTCCAGCCGACAGTCGCGCGGTGGCGAAGAACGACGCCGCCACCGCCAGCAGCGACAGCAGCAGCAGCAGCAGCGCCATGCGGTCGGCGCCGGCCAGATCGAACGCCTGCACGCGGTCGTAGATGGCGATGGCGATGGTCTTGGTCTCGCCCGGGATGCTGCCGCCCATCATCAGCACCACGCCGAACTCGCCCAGCGTGTGCACGAAGGTCAGCACCATGGCCGAGAGGATGCCGGGCCAGGCCAGCGGCAGTTCGACGCGGCGCAGCGTCTGCCACGCACCCAGGCCGCTGACGGCGGCGGCTTCGGCCAGGTCGCGCGGGATGGCCTCGAGGGCGCGCTGCACCGGCTGCACCATGAACGGGATGTTGAAGATGACCGAGGCCAGCACCAGCCCGCCAAAGCTGAACGTGAGCGGCAGGCCGAGCTCGTTGAACAGGCGCCCCAAGGGCGAGGCGCCGCCAAAGGCCACCAGCAGGTAGTAGCCCAGCACCGTGGGCGGCAGCACCAGCGGCAGCACCACCAGCGCCTCGATCCAGGCCTTGCCGCGCCAGGGGGTGTAGGCCAGCCAGCGGCCCAGCAGCAGGCCCAGCGGCAGCAGCACCAGCAGCGTGACGGCGGCCAGCTCCAGGCTCAGGACGAGGGCTTGCCAGTCGATCATGCGGCGCGGCGCTCAGGCCCCGGGCGGCGTGTAGCCGTGGCGCTGCCAGACGGCGTGCGCCGCCGGGGCGACGATGAAGTCGTGGAAGGCGCGTGCCGCCGGCGGCGCGCCCTTGAGCAGCACCACGCGCTGCGCCAGCGGCGCATGAAACTTCGCCGGCACCAGCGCCGCGTGGCCGGCCGCCGCCACCGCCGGCACGAGCGTGAGCGACTGCGCCACCAAGCCGCCCTGCGTCGAGCCCGAGAGCGCGAACTGCACCGCCTGCGACACGTTCTCGCCGATCACCAGGCGCGGTCGTGCCAGATCCCACAGGCCGGCGTGCTGCAAGGCCTCGCGGGCCCGCATGCCGTAGGGCGCGTGCTCGGGGCTGGCGATGGCGAACCTGCTCACGCGGCCGTCGCGCAGCGCCGCGCCCAGATCGCGCAGTTCGGGGTCCACGCGCAGTGGCGAGTTCTTCGGCGCCAGCAGCGCGAGCCGGCCGAAGCCGTAGATGCGACCGCGATCGGCTGGGCCCCCCTCCGTGCGGCCGCCGTCGGCGACGCGGAACACCGTGTCCTCGTCGGCCGACACGAACAGGTGGAAGGGCGCGCCCTGCAGGATCTGCGCGACGAAGTTGCCCGACGAGCCGAACACCAGCCGCAGCGGCGCGCCACCGGCGCGCTCGAACAGCGCCGCCAGCTCTTCGATGGCGGGCTTGACGTTGGCCGCCGCAGCCACCGTGACGGGGGTCTGCGCGCGGGCATGGCCGGCAAACGCGGCGGCCAGCGAAAACCCGAGCAGGCAACGGCGGTCGATCATGGCGGCGGCTCCGGTTGATATCTTCTGTGGTGGATATCGCTGCGCAAGTATATCGACGCCGGCAACCGGCGGCCGCCGCTGCACTCCGACACAATGCGCCATGGCTGACGACACCGCCGCCCCACCAGAAGGTCCGCTGGCCCGCGTGCGCGTGCACCTCGGGCCCGAGCTGATGCTGGGCCCGGGCAAGGCCGAGCTGCTGGAGGGCATCGCCGCCACCGGCAGCATCGCCGAGGCCGGCAGGCGCATGGGCATGAGCTACCAGCGCGCGTGGTCGCTGGTGCAGACGCTCAACGCCGGCTTCGCCGAGCCGCTGGTGGAGCGCCAGCGCGGCGGCAGCGGCGGCGGCGGTGCGCAGCTCACCACCACCGGCGAGCAGGTGCTGCGCATCTACCGCGCCATCGAGCGTGATTGCCAGCGCGCGGTGGACAAGCGCGCGGCAGCGCTGGCGGGGTTGCGGGGCGGGGGCTGACTGGCGCAGACCTGGCCTTGCGGCCAGGCCGCAGACCGGGGCCCCACCAGCGCCTGGCGCACGGCCTGCGGAGCCGTGACACCCTGCGCCGGCAGCACCTCGGATGCGGGCCGAAGGACCGTATCCTGCGCGCCATGGTCTACCGTGCGTGCCCCAAGTGCCACCACCAGCCGCTGCCGACCGAGCAGGCCCTGCCGGCGCAGTGTCCCGCCTGCGGACTGGTGCTGGCCAAGTACCAGGCCCGCGGGGCTGGCCGCGTGGTCGGTGACGCGCGCACGGCAGGTGAGCACACACCGCCGCCAGGCGAGCCACGCGTCTCGTCGCTGGTCTGGCAAGCCCGACTGGCGCTGCTGCTGGCCTTCGCGCTATGGACCTGCTTCATCTGGCGCGACGTGGATCTGGTGGACGGCAAGAGCGGCAGCCATCTGCTGCACCTCATCCTGCTGCCCTTCCACGAGGCCGGCCACTACCTGCTGTTCCCCTGGTTCGGCGAGTTCATGATGATCCTGGGCGGCACGCTGGGGCAGCATCTGCTGCCGCTGGTGGCGGGGGCGCACTTCCTGTGGTGGCAGCGCGATGTGTTCGCCGTCGCGCTGGCACTCTGGCTATTGGGTTTTTCGCTCGTCGACATGAGCGTCTACATGTACGACGCGCTGGAGCCGCAGCTGACGCTGCTGGACGGCATGACAGGCCGCGAGAGCGGCGGCCACGACTGGATCAACCTCTTCGACCGGCTGGGCCTGCTGCACCGCGCCCAGCACATCGGCGAGTTCTGGGCCGCGGTGGGGGTGATGGTGATGGCTGGCGCGCTGGCCTGGGCCACCGCGGTGCTGTGGCGCCAGCGCCGACAACTCGATCCGGCCACCTGACGCGGCCGGTGGTGCCAGCGCGGCGCCTGCCGCGGCGGATGCGCCGCCCTTTGGACCCGAAGTGCGCACCGGCGAAACCAGGGTCACCTGCTCAAGGGAAGATGCAGTTGAATGCCATGCGTCGCCTCAGTCTCCGGGTCGACGAACGTGATGCGCCCACCCACACGCTGCACCCAACGCCCCACCATCGCCAAGCCCAAGCCGGCGCCTGGCTGGCTGCGGCTCTGGTCGCCCCGGGCGAAGGCCTGGAACGCCGTCGGTCGGAACGCGGGTGCAATACCCTCGCCGTGATCGCTCACCTCCACGATCGCGCTGCGGCCGTCGTCGAACAGCCGCACGTGGACCGGGCCGCGGCCATGTTGGAAAGCGTTGTCGATGAGATTGCACACCGCGCGCTCGAAGAGCTGGGCATTGCACGGCGATGACCGCAAGGCCTGAGGCGCGGACAGGGTCAGGGCTTGCTCCCCATGACCCAGGCGCTTGACCACGGTTCGCGTGATGTCCGCCAAGTCACAGCACTCGTCGAGCGGCAACTCCCCGGCGCGGACGTAGTCGACAAACGTGTCGATGAGCGCGCAAGCGGTCTCGACGTTGCGCACGATGGCCTCACGCCGCGGAGATGTGGCGGGGCCATCGGGAAGGATCTCTGCCGCCAGACGGATGCGGGCCAGCGGGCTGCGCAGATCGTGAGAGACGCCTGCCAAGAGCAGCGCGCGTTCGCTCTCGTGCTGGCGTGTGCGCGCAAGCAGTCCGCGCCAGGCCCTGTCCATGGCCAACACTTCGGGCGTGGCGCGCTCGTCGATCGGAGGGGGCTCGACCGCCGTGGCCTGCGCCGGGTCCTGGGTCTCTATCGCCAGGCGCAATTGCTCCAGCGGCCGTGTCAGCCGCCGCGTGAACCAACACGACGCGGCGACCAAAAGCGCCATGCAAACCCCTGCGTTCGCCAGCAAGCGCACGCCGACGTGGGAGATCACGATCTCTCCCGGCAGCGGCACCCAGAACGCACCCACGGCCTCGCCCGGCTGAAGCTTCAACCACAAGGTACGCCTGTCGGAGTCGGGCTCCGGACGGCTGAAGGCGAACGACACCACAGGGACTCCCTGCGCGATCAGGGCCTCGCGCAGCGTGGCGAGGCGCGGACCAACAGGCGGGATCGTGACGGCCCCCTGCGGGAGCGCGGCGTAGCGCGCCAGCGGCCCTTCTGCCAGCGCAGAGCCCCCGGTCAACCCCGCCGCCTCAAGCAGCCGGGGTGCCAGGCGTTCAGCGGTGAGTCGTGCCAGCGAGACGTTGCGTTCGGAATAGAACAACACGCCGAAGATCACGCTGACCGCCAGGATCAGCAAGGTCTGCAGCAGCAGCAGACGCACGAACAAATTGTCGAGTCGGCGGACGGACTTCATGGCGTCAGCCTCGCGCCACGAACACGTACCCCTCGCCCCGAACGGTATCGATCCAGTCGGTGCCCGGCGTCGCCGCCCGCAGCTTGCGCCTCAGCCGCGCCACCTGCACGTCCACCGTGCGGTCCAGGGGCTTGTAGCGGCCCGGCTGAATCGCCTCGTTGAGTTCTTCCCGCGCCAACGGCCTGCCAGGGACGCGTGCCAACGCGACGAGGAGTTTGAACTCCGTGGTGGTCAACGCCATCGCCTGCGTGTCGGCCCGCACTTCTCGCTTGAGAAGGTCGATGCTCAAGCTGCCGTACCTGAGCACCGCCACATCGTCCCGGCCTGATGCCTGTCGGCGCAGGAGCGCACGCAGGCGCGCCACCAACTCGCGCAGCTCGAAAGGTTTTGAGAGGTAGTCGTCCGCGCCAATCTCGAGTCCCAGCACGCGCTCCATCGGGTCAGCGCGCGCCGTGAGCATCAGGAGGCCGAGCGCGGGATGCTGAGTGCGCCAGCGCCGGCACAGGTCCCACCCCGTGGCGTCCGGCAGCATCACATCGAGCAGGACGACATCGGGCAGGCACCTCGAGATCGCGCGCGAGCCTTCACTACCGGTATGCGCCGCCTCGACCAGCCATCCCTCTTGTGAGAGCCGCTCCGCCAACATGGTGGCCAGTTCGCGATCGTCATCGACGATCAGCACCCTCGACCGTGGACAGGTGTCTGTCATGGGCGGCCAGTGTAGGTGGCGCCAGACCGGCCACCCGAATTGCGACAGCCGTGTCGCAATTCGTCGCGCAACGTCGCAGCGGGCAGCCCGGGCGGGCGCTGTAATGACCACGCCCCGAAGAACAGCCTTCGCGGCCAGAGACGCTTGAGTCGGGACCGATCGATCCTGCAGGCGCGCCGCTCCGTGAGCTTCTCAATCCAGTTGAGTGTTCGCCGATAACTTCAGCATTGGCATGAGGGTCCCAACTGTGAACTTCGATATGAAGAAGGCGATTGCAGACAAGGCGGTCAGCTGGCGCGGCGCGATGCGCACCGTGGCTTGCGTGGTGTGGCTGTCGGTGGCGGGCTGCGGCGGAGGAGACGGCCTTCCGCCGAGCGATCCCGTTCCGCCTTCCGTCGAGCGCCAGATCCTGGCAACCGCCACGGACAGCGGCATCCTGGCGGTCCCGGCTTCAGGGGAAGCGCCACATTGGGCAATCAATCCGTCCCCCACGGTGGCGGCGAAGGGTCGTCTGCTGGTGTTCCTTCCGGGCACCCTGGGCGTGCCGGGCCAGTACACCTACATCCTGCGGGCCGGTGCAGCTCGCGGGCTGCACGCTGTGGGCGTCAATTATCCGAACCAGACGGCCATGGGGTCGCTGTGTCAGTTCAGCTTAGACCCGACCTGCTATTGGACTGCGCGCAACCACGTGATCTTCGGGACGGGAGCCCCCGTTCCCAGCCAGGCCGTGGTTTCCAGGCCCCTCGTCGTTTCGTGTGGAACCCAACAGTCAGAATTGGTGATCGTCGTCGAGCCCGGTGGGCATGTGGGCAGGCTGCATTTGAGCCTGTCCACATGTCCACGGGGCGGCTGCCAGGAGCACGGAATTGAG
>JADCGQ010000065.1 GCA_020248945.1 Rubrivivax sp. | reverse complement strand
CGGCCGCGGCGCAGGCTGCGGATTTGTGGACGATGCGCTTCGCGCACCGGCCGGCTTGCCGGGGACAACGCTGTCGCGTGGCCCACCGCGCCGACCTTCGCCCACAAGCTCCACAGCCTCACACCACCCATGTTCATGAACGAGAAGTCAGGAACAGCCGGGTTCTATGGAGGCGACAAGTATTCTGACGCGGGGGGGAAGGGGGTGACCGGCTTTCGATCCCCGGGTGGAGACAGCGCGGACGATTGGTTGGCGGAAGCCCCTTCGTCAAGGCTTGGTGCTGTTGCGGGCGGGCAGTTTGCGTAGATTGTCCTGGTAGTTGGCTTCGGTCAGCCTCACAAAACCTTCGTAGGAGGCCAGCCTGCCCGCGCGCTCCATCAGCCAGGCCACGAACAGCAGTGTGTGGCCGTCCTTCTCGGCCAGTGCGGCCTTGCTGACATACAGGTACATCAGGCGGGACAGCGGTGCATAACTGTCGTTGAGCACCGCTTCGCGGCTGGGCATCACAGGGCCGTTGCCAAAGTTGATGGGCACTTTCCACACCTCGGCGCGGGAGTCGGCCAATGCCCCCATGGACACAAAGCCAATGGCATTGGGATCGGCGGCGACCATACGGAGAATGTCAGCATGCTGACTGCTGACCTTGGCGTCAGACCGTACGAAGCCTGCCAGTCCGTGGACCTTGCCACCGAAGAAGGCGTTGGTGCCGGACTTTGTATCGAGTGAGACGACGCTAAGCGGCGTGTCCGCCAGGCTCGCACGCACCTGACGCCAGCGCAGCACCTTGCCAGCGCTATCGGGGTGAAAGATGGCCTTGAGTTCGTCCAGGTTCAGTTCACCCAGCGCCGCGCGTGCGGGATTGGCGATCACGACGATCGCGTCAAAGGCTATCGGCAACTCCATGTAGCCGATCTTGGCGGTGTCGCAGCGGCGCTGATTCTCAGAGTCGATGCGCGACGACGCAGGCACGATGGCCGTGCGCCCTTCACACAAATCGCGCAGGCCCGCTGATGATCCTTTGAAGCTGGTTGTGACGGGAATGGACGCGCCTTCACTGCGCTTGAACTGGCTCAGCGCGTTCTGCATGAACGCTTCCAGGGTGTCTGAACCCGCGATCTTCAGGTCGGCATGTGCAGCGCCCGACAGCCCGGCCAACACTGAAAAGCCAATGGCCCGGGCACATTGTCGAAAGTTCATGGCTCCGCCTTGTTGTCCGCACCCCAAACGGGTGAGTTGGCTAACTTCTCATGCACCTTCATGCATGATAGGCCGCATCGCGGAATGCGAGCCCCCCCCACTTCGATGGAGTCCGGCGCGCTTCGGCTTGAAGAGGTGCACTTCATCACGCTGAGGCCTGAATGACCCGCCCTCACCGACTTAGCCCGGAAATTTCATCATCATCAGGTCGGCAGCCTCGTGCCGTGGCGCGTTGTCATAGGTATCTCATCCCCTATGCCGACCGAGGACTGTCGATGCCACAGTGTACGGATGCCAAGATCGATTTCGGGCGCTTTGGCCGGCGGGTCATCGAGGCTGATTTCAGCGGCGGCGACCTCAGCAGTGACTGCGGCTTGCTGCTGCTGCGCCAGGTCGATGCGCACCTTGGGCTGAGCCGCGCGGCGGCTGCAGCGATTCCCGATCCGCGCGACCCGGAGCGCATCACGCACCCGTTGCGTGATCTGCTGGCGCAGCGCTTGTACGGGCTGTGCTGCGGCTACGAGGATCTGAACGACCACAAGGCGCTGCGGGGCGACGTGCTGATGCAGACGGCCGTCGGGCGCGATGAGGCGCTGGCCTCGGCGCCGACCTTCAGCCGGTTGGAGAGCCGGGCCACGCGTGCGCAGGCCTGGGCGCTGCACGAGGTGCTGGCCGCGCAGTTCATTGCCAGCCACGACAAACCTCCTGCGGAGCTGGTGCTGGACATCGACGCCTCGGACGTGCCGCTGCACGGGGCACAGGAACTGGGCGCCTTCCACGCCTACTACGACCACCACTGCTACCTGCCGCTGTACGTGTTCTGCGGCCAGGCGATGCTGGCTTGCGTGCTGCGGCCCAGCAAGATCGACGGCGCGCGGCACGCGGCGGCGGTGATCAAGCTGTTGGTGGCCCGGCTACGCCAGGCGTGGCCTGCGACCCGCTTCATCGTGCGTGCCGACTCGGGCTTCTGTCGCCGCAGGCTGCTGCAGTGGTGCGAGCGCTCGGGCGTGGGCTACGTGATCGGACTGGCCCGCAACGCCAGGCTGCACGCGGCGGTGGAAGTGGCCGAGGCCGCTCTGGCCGACGCCTACAAGGCCAGCGGCAGCAAGCAGCGGCTGATCGGCGAGTCCAGCTACGCCGCCAAGAGCTGGCCCCACGAGCGGCGCGTAATCACGCGGCTGGAGTACGGTGACCAAGGCACCAACCCGCGCTTCGTCATCGCCATCCTCAGCATCGGGCCGGCTTGGCCATGCCTTCGTACCAAGACCGATTCATCCGAGCGCAAGTTGCTGAGGGCCTCGCGCTTGCTGACATGGCCAAACAGGCCATCACCGCTGAGTACGCGCGCAGCGGCAAACTGCCGGCCGACAACGCCTCGGCGGGCCTACCCCCAGCCGATCGCATCGTCGGCAACTACGTTTCGTAGATTGGCGGTGGAGGGCGGTGCCGTGCAAATCAGTTTCGGCCAGCTGTCCAACCGCAACTTGGCGGGCAAAGTGCTGAGCCTCCGCCCGGCTATGGTGCCTGCCCACAAGCAGATCCCCATCGCTTGGGTGTGTGGCCAAGCCAGCGTTCCTCCAAAGATGATCGCTGAGGGCAGTAATCGCACCACACTGCCCGGCCCGCATCTTCCGGTGGAGTGCCGCGGCGCGCCGGCCATGTGAGGCAAGAGCGCTGGACCCAGCGTGGTTCGTAGCGGTAGAGCGCCACAGCAGCGTCGGCAGCGGCAGATCCAGCACGATTCTGGGCCGCGGGGCGCCACCACCCGATGTGGACTGGGCGGAGGTGCTTAAGATTCCTATGCGCCGCGCAACGCGGAGATCGTCGCCGTGCTGACGCCGGCTCTGCCGGTCGCCGTGAACAACGACGGCGTCGACCGCTTGCTGAACGGCCCCGACCCGCCGTGAACGATCGGTCCGCGAACCACCGCAGCTGATACCTCTTGCCACACGTGAGCACACCGCGTTCTCGACCTGACCCGCTCCTGCTGCTCATCGGGGCCGTTTTGCTGCTCGGCGCGGTCTTGGTCAACGAGTTGCTGGTCTGGCCAGCGCTCGCAACCAGCAACGAGCTCGCTCACCGTGGCCTGCAGACCGAGGCCGTTGTGGTGACGCTTTGGCGCAAGATTGACCAAAGGCTCCCCGTCCAGGTGAACAACGCCGTTGAAGCGGGTCGCTATGAGCGTCCCTTGGGCAACAGAAGAACCGCACGAGCCTCATGGTTCGCCGCCTACCGCTTCACCACCGGTGCGGGCGAAACGATCAACGCGAACTCCGTCTACGTGGGCTCTTACACCATTCCCGACAGTCACAGGGATAGCTTCGGACGAGACGAGGCCGGAGCCGCCCTGTATCAGAGGCTGGCACCGGGGAGCCCGCTCGCCGTCACCTACCTCGCGGAATCGCCATCGATCCACCGGCCCTCGGCAAACCTGGTGTCCTCGGTGCTGCGCACGGCATTCCGACGTTCCGTTCGGCGCCCGGGATAGCGTCCACCCCCGTGGTTGAAAGAGCGGTCACCGCGATGGATCGTCGGCGGTGAGCGCGGCGGTAAGCGAGCAGGCAGCATCGTCGCCGGGCCAATGACCGCAACATGGCAGTCACCGCGCATCGTGGCCAAGGTGACCAATGGCCGTGACCGCCACAGATCAGCCTGCGATTCGGCCTGGTCCCGGGACGGCGTACAAGATCGGTCAGACGGCATGCCGATCACTCCAGCAGCTTCGCCGTCTCGACGTCACGTTTGTGAGTTTTGACTCACTCTTCTTCCAGGCGTTTCGGAACTGAATGCAAAGAGTTCGAAACTCGCTGAGAACCGACAAACAGACAGCCAAGTAGCGTAGAAGCGGTGCTTGTTTGGCGCTTGCCTTCCCGGCATCAGCACTCTCCAGGTCAGAGTGCTAATATTTGTGGAACCTTCTGCCCCCGGAGGGCCTCCGAGAGACCATGAACACGCTTCCGTCCACCGCCGTTGCCGTCCGAGACCCCTGGTCGCTGGTGCCGCCGCTTGGCAACCTCGACGCGTACGTCTCGGCCGTCAACCGTCTGCCGTTGTTGAGCCCTGCCGAAGAGGGCGATCTGGCCCGTGCGCTGCGCGACCGCGGCGACGTGCAGGCCGCCGGCCGCCTGGTGCTGAGCCACCTGCGGCTGGTGGTGAGCATCTCGCGCCAGTACATCGGCTACGGACTGCCGCAGGGCGACCTCATCCAGGAAGGCAACGTCGGCCTGATGAAGGCCGTCAAGCGCTTCGACCCCGAGCAAGGCGTTCGGCTGGTCAGCTACGCGATGCACTGGATCAAGGCCGAGATCCACGAGTACATCCTGAAGAACTGGCGCATGGTCAAGGTCGCCACGACGAAGGCGCAGCGCAAGCTGTTCTTCAACCTGCGCTCGATGAAGCAGGCGCTGAAGGCCGACGCCGGTGAAGACGCCTCGGCCGAGACCTTCCGCAACACGCTGACGCCGGCAGAAGTGGCCCAGGTCGCCCGCGAGCTCAAGGTCAAGCCCGAGGAAGTGATCGAGATGGAAACGCGGCTGGCCGGTGGCGACACCGCGCTGGAGCCGCAGACCGACGACGGCGAGGAGAGCTACGCGCCGATCGCCTACCTGGCCGACGACAGCGACGAGCCCACGCAGCGCATCGAGGCACTGCACCGCGACTGGCTCGCCAGCGACGGCATCGCGCAGGCGCTGCAAGTGCTCGACGCGCGCAGCCGCCGCATCGTCGAGGAACGCTGGCTCAAGGTGCGCGACGACGGGCACGGCGGCATGACGCTGCACGAGCTGGCTGCGGAGTTCGGCGTCAGCGCCGAGCGCATTCGCCAGATCGAAGTGGCCGCGCTCAAGAAGATGCGCAAGGCATTGGCCTGAGGCCGCGGCCCAGCCCGATGGAAAACCGGCCTCAGGCCGGTTTTTCGTTGAGGAGGATCTTCAGATCGTGCGCCAAGGCCTCGGCGCCGCTGCCGTAGCGCGTGAAGAGGCGGATCTTGCCGGCGGCGTCGAACACGTAGCTGCCGGCGGTGTGGTCGACGGTGTAGCTGGTGTCGGTCTTGCCCGGCACCTTGTTGTAGAACACCTTGAAGTGCTTGGCGACGGCGCGTGTCTCTTCGGGTGTACCGCGCAGCGCGACGAACCCCTTGTCGAAGTTCTCGACGTAGGCCTTCAGCAGCTCGGGCGTGTCGCGCTCGGGGTCGACGGTCACGAACACGCCCTGCACACGCTCGCCATCGGCGCCGAGCTGCTTCTTCACGGCGGCCAGTTCCACCAGCGTGGTCGGGCAGACATCGGGGCAGTGCGTGAAGCCGAAGAACACGACGACGACCTTGCCCTTGAACTCGGCCAGCGTGCGACGCTTGCCGTCCGGATCGGCCAGATCGAGGCCCTGCGCGTATTCGGCGCCCGTGATGTCGATGGCCTTGAACGCCGGCTTGCCACCGGCCGCGCCAGGCAAGGCCACCTTGTCGCAAGCCGCCAACAGCGGAAGCAGCCCGAGGGCAGCGATCAACGAGCGCCGAATAGCCATGGGTCGAGGTAATGGTCCACCAGCAGCGCCGCAAACAGCAGCGACAGATGCCAGATCGAGAAGCGGAAGGTCTGGCGAGCCAGGGCATCGGAATAGTCGCGCCACAGCCTGAAGGCGTAGGCGACGAACATCGCGCCCAGGACCACGGCCGCGGCCAGGTAGATCAGGCCGCTGAAGCGGAACACCCAGGGCAGCAGCGTGGCCGCGAACAGCACCAGCGTGTACAGCAGCACCTGCAGCTTGGTGAAGTCGGCGCCGTGGGTCACCGGCAGCATCGGCAGGCCGGCGCGCCGGTAGTCCTCGACGCGGTACAGCGCCAGCGCCCAGAAGTGCGGCGGCGTCCAGAGAAAGATGATCAGGCACAGGATCATCGCCTCGCCACCGACCTCGCCCGTCATCGCGGCCCAGCCCAGCACCGGCGGCATGGCGCCGCTGGCACCGCCGATGACGATGTTCTGCGGCGTCAGCGGCTTGAGCACCACGGTGTAGATCACCGCGTAGCCCACGAAGGTGGCCAGGGTCAGCCACATCGTCAGCGCGTTCACGGTGAGAGCCAGCACCGCGCAGCCGGCGCTGCACAAGAGGGTCGAGAACACCAGCGCCTGCGTCGTGCTCAACTCGCCCTTGGCCGTGGGGCGCCAGGCGGTGCGGGCCATGCGGCGGTCGATCTGCTGCTCGACCAGGCAGTTGAAGGCGGCTGCGGCAGCGGCCACCAGCCAGATGCCCAGGCTGGCCAGCGCCACCAGGCCCCAGCGCGGCCAGCCGGGTTCGGCCAGCAGCATGCCGATGAGCGCGCAGAAGACGATCAGCTGCACCACGCGCGGCTTGGTCAGCGCGCTGTATTGGCGCCACAACGAGCCTCTCGGGGCGGGTGCGGCAGGGGCGGCGATGCTCTGGGCCATGGGTGCTGGGAAACCCGCGATTCTAGGCAGCGGGCCGCAACGCGCCCCGGGCCTGTGTCACGGCCAGCGGCTGGGGCAGGCGCGCCAGCAGCAGCGTCATCACCAGCACCAAGGCCGCGGCGCCGGCGGAGTGGCCGAGGGCGGCCGTCAGCGGCCAGCCCAGCACCACGTTCGACAGGCCGCTTGCAATCTGCAGGCCCAGCAAACCGGCCAGCCCGAGCGCAAAGCGCCCGGCGGCGGCGTCTTGCGAACGTCGTCGCCACAGCGCCCAGGCCAGCGCCAGCAGCGCCACCGTCAGCACCACGGCGCCGAGGCGGTGCGCCATGTGGATGGCCACCTGCGAGGGCACGGTGCGCAGCACGCCGTCTTCACCGCCCAGGCCACGCAGCAGCGTGAAACCGGTGGCGAAGTCCATCTCCGGCCACCACTGGCCGTTGCAGGTGGGGAACCCGGTGCAGGCAAGCACCGCGTAGTTGGTGCTGACCCAGCCGCCCAGCGCCACCTGCACGACCAGCAGCGCCATCACCGCCCACACCGCGCGCCGCAGCGGCGCGGTGTCGGCCAAGGCCAGCGGCTGGCGCCGGAAGGCCGCGTGCTGCGCCGCCAGCAAGGCCAGCAGCAGCAGGCCACCCAGCAGGTGCAGCGTGACGACGGCCGGGTACAGCTTCAGCGTCACGGTGTACTTGCCGAACATGCCCTGCACGATCACCCAGACCAGCGTCGCCGTCGGCCACCAGGGCGAAAACGGCAGGCGCTGGCGGCCGATCCAGCTGAACACGGCCATCACGAGGATCAGCACACCCACGGTCATCGCCAGGTAGCGATGGATCATCTCGATCCAGGCCTTGCTCCAGGTGACCGGGCCGCCGGGGGCCGCCGTCTCGGCCGCGTGGATGTCGGCGCGCGCGCCCAGCGGGCTGACCTCGCCGTAGCAGCCGGGCCAGTCGGGGCAGCCCAGGCCGCTGTCGGACAAGCGCGTGAACGAGCCGAAGACGATGAGGTCGAAGGTCAGGAACAGCGTCAGCGCGGTGAGCGCGGCGATGCGGCCGCTGATGTCGGCACTGCGTGCACGCAGCCACCACCACGCCAGCGGCAGCGCGGCCAGCACCAGGGCCAGCAGCAGCAGGCGCGCCAGCGGCGCGAGATCGACGAGGGCCTGTTCGGTGCCTTGCATGGCCTCAGCGTCCAGGCGTGTCCCAGAAGCCTGAGGCACGCATCAGCTTGCTCAGGTCGCGCATCACGCGCTGCGGCTCGGCCTCGGGCGGCATGCGCATCATCCACTGGCCCATCGGGTCGACGACGTACAGGTGCTCCTCGAGCGAGTGGCCGGCCGCAGGCGCCAGCCATTGCGCCAGGGCCTCGCGGGGCACGCGCATCACGTTGGATGGCGGCGCCGTCAGCAGCGCGGTCTGCAGTTCGGGCTTGAGCGCGCCGTCGTCGACGACCAGCACCACCTTGTCGAGGCGGTCGCGCTCGCGGCCGAGCATCTCGCGCAGCTGGCGCTGCGTCAGCAGGCGCTTCTCGCAGGCGGCGTCGCAGGTCGAGGGCATCACCACGACCAGCAGCCACTGGCCGCGCAACGAGGCAGGCTGCACCGTGCCCGCGTCCAGCGTCTTCAGCGGCAGCACGGCCGGGATCTCGCGTGTCGGCAGGATCAGCTCGCCGTAGTTCGTGCGCCCCTCGGGCCGGATCACGAAGTACGTGAAGTACGAGGCGATCACCGGCGAGGCGCACACCAGCAGCACGATCAGCATCTTCAGCCGACCGATGCTCGTGCGGCGCTGCTGCGCCTGCGCGGGCTCGGCCAGGTCGGGGGTGGCGAGCTGGTGCACGGTCATGGCCAGGGGTTCTTCAGGTGGGTGGGCGTTCGGGGGCATGGTCGCGCCGGGCGGGCCGGAGGAACTGGAACCAGACAAGGAGACCGATCGTGAGCGCGCTCAGCGCAAACCACTGGAAGGCGTAGCCGTGGTGCTTGTCGACGCCACTGGCCGGTGCGGGCCATTCGCGCCTCAAGCCGTCGTCCTGCGGCTGCAGCGCTTGGTCCTGGATCACCACCCAGGGCCTCAGGGGCAGGCTGCGTTCGCGCGCAAACGCGTCGGTGTCGAGATTCTGCCGGAGCATGCCGCTGGCCTCGCCATCGAACTCGTACAACCGAGGCACGCGCAGGGCGATGCGGCCGCCGACGACCACATCGCCCGCAGGGGTGGCGAAGGGCGCGAGCCGCGTTCGGTCCTGCAGATCGCGTGGCAACCAGCCGCGCTGCACCAGCACCATGCTGCCGTCGGCCAGCACCAGCGGCGTGACGATGTAGAAGCCGACGCGCCCGGCCATCGGGCGGTTCTCGAGGGCAATGCTGGCATCGGGCAGCCAGCGCCCCTCGAGCTGCGCGCGCCGCTGCACCAGCGGTTCCACGGCCGAAGCCTCGCGCGGCAGCTCCGCCAGCCGCAACGGTGGCATGGCCGAGCGCTCGGTGAGCTGCTGCTGCAGGGCCGTCTTCTCGGCGGCGCGGTCGAGCTGCCACCAGCCGAGCCGGGCCGTGACCAGCGTCAAGGCCAGGGCGGCCAGCAGCACCAGCAGGTTCGGGCGGCGCCTCATCGGCCTGCCCCCACGGAAGCGCCGGGATAATCGGGCCCCATGAAGATCCTGATGGTGGTGACCTTGATCGCGGTGCTTGGCGCTTTGGCGAGCGCCGGCTTCTTCATGCTCAAGCGCAATCCGGGCGCCGACGGCACGCCCACGTCACCGGCCGACCGCGACCGCCGCATGGCGCGCGCGCTCGCGGTGCGTGTGGGGCTGTGCGTGGCACTGTTCATCGTGATCCTGGTCAGCTGGGCGATGGGTTGGGTGAAGCCCGGCGGGCTGCCGGTGGGCGTCTGAAAACGGCAACGCCGCAGGGGCTGCGGCGTTGCGAGAGAGATCGGACGAAGGGGCAAGGCAGGCCGCAGGGCCTGCGGCCACCGTCAGAGCCAGTACACGAGGATGTACAGGCCGAACCAGACCACGTCGACGAAGTGCCAGTACCAGGCCGCGCCCTCGAAGCCGAAGTGGCGGTCGGCGGTGAAGTGGCCCTTCATCAGGCGCAGCGTGATGAAGATCAGCATCAGCATGCCCACGAACACGTGGAAGCCATGGAAGCCGGTCAGCAGGAAGAAGGTGCTGCCGAAGATGCCGCTTGTGAGCTTGAGGTTCAGCGCGGTGTACGCGTGGTAGTACTCGTAGCCCTGCACGCACAGGAAGATGGCGCCCAGCAGGATGGTGATCCACATCCAGCTGATCGTCTTGGCGCGCTGGCCGGCGATCAGGGCGTGGTGGGCGATGGTGAGCGTGATGCCGCTCGTGAGCAGCAGCGCGGTGTTGATGGTGGGCAGCCAGAAAGGGCCCATCGTCTGGAAGGGCTCGACGAGGCCGGCCGGTGCGGCCGTGGCGCCGCCGCCCTGGCTCGGCCAGATGGCCTGGAAGTCGGGCCAGAGCAGTTGGTGGTCGAGGTTGCCGAGCATCGGCAGCGTGTGCACGCGCGCCCAGTACAGCGCGCCGAAGAACGCCGCGAAGAACATCACCTCGCTGAAGATGAACCAGCTCATGCTCCAGCGGAACGAGGCGTCGATGCGCGGCGAGTACAGGCCGCCTTCGCTTTCGGCGATGGCCTGGCTGAACCACTGGTACATCACCGTCAACCACATCACGACGCCGGCGAGCAGCACCCAGGCGCCCCAGCCCACGTGGTTGACCCACTGACCGGCACCGAAGATGACGAGGAACAGGCCCACCGCCATCAGCGCCGGGTGGCGCGAGGGCGCCGGGACGAAGTAGTACGGGGTCTGACCCGCCGGGGTGCTGGCTGACATGGCTTGTGTTTCTCCTCGAACCCTCGAAAACTGAAAAATGCGAACCGTCTCAGGCCGCAATGCCGCTGCCGACGACCCAGCGCACCAGAAGCACCAGCGACACGACCAGCAGCGCCGCACCCAGCAGGCCGCCGATCACCAGATGGACCGGGTTGAGCTTCTGCACGTCGGTGCCCATGTCGCGTGAGCGCCGCACGCCGAAGAAGCTCCAGAACACCGCCTGCATCGTCTGGCCGAACGACAGCGGGCGCTGGGTGGCGTCGGCCAAGGTGCCCTGCTCGGCGCTCATGAGCCGACCCCGACCGCAGCCCCGACCGCCCGGTTGCCCACGGTGCCGGCCGGCGCCGGCGGCACCTTGCCGCCCACCTCGAAGAAGGTGTACGACAGCGTGATGGTCGTGACATCCTTCGGCAGCTTGGGATCGATGACGAAGGCCACCGGCCACTCGCGCGATTCACCCGGCTTCAGCATGTACTCGTTGAAGCAGAAGCATTCGAGCTTGTTGAAATGCGGGCTCGAGTGCCGCGGCGCATAGCTCGGAATCGCCTGCGCGGCCATCGTGCGGTTCTGGATGTTGGTGAACTCGTACATCACCGTCGCGAGTTCGCCGGGGTGCACCTGCATCGACCGCTTGGCCGGCTTGAAGTCCCAGGGGCCGCGCACGTTGGCGTCGAACTCGACCGTGATCGTGCGCGTGGTGTCGACCTGCGTGTTGGTGGTCTGGCCGTGGCGGCCCGTCCAGCTGCCTGACTCCGCCCGCTGCTGCGACAGCGTGAGCACGTTGATGCCCAGGGCCTCGCAGATGGCGCGGTACATCGGCACCAGCGAATAACCAAAGCCGAACATCAGCAGCACGATGACCAGCAGCTTGCCCAGCATGCGGCGGTTTTCGGCGAGCAAGCCCTTCAGCACGGTGGCGTCCTTGGGCTCAGGCGCCGAAGTAGGCGATGCGCACGACGAACCCGATGGCGAAGATCACCGCCGCCGAGGCGAGGACGATCGCCAGGCGGAGGTTCGCCTTGCGTTGTTCAGGGGTCGGGGCCATGGCCATGCCTGCGGGGGATCAGCCCACCACGCGCGTGGCGGTGGCGTCGAGCTTGGGCGGGTTCTCGAAGGTGTGGAACGGCGCCGGCGACGGCACTTCCCACTCCAGGCCTTCGGCGGCTTCCCAGGGCTTCTGCGGTGCCGGCTCACCCTGGCCGCGCATCATCGGGATGACGACGAAGACGAAGAAGTAGACCTGCATCAGCCCGAAGCCGAAGGCGCCGATCGACGCGATCATGTTGAAGTCGGCGAACTGCATCGGGTAGTCGGCATAACGACGCGGCATGCCGGCCAGCCCGAGGAAGTGCATCGGGAAGAAGGTGATGTTGAAGAAGATCAGCGAGCCCCAGAAGTGGATCTTGCCGCGCAGCTCGGAATACATCACGCCGGTCCACTTCGGGCCCCAGTAGTACACGCCGGCGAACAGCGCGAACAGCGAGCCGGCCACCAGCACGTAGTGGAAGTGCGCCACGACGTAGTAGGTGTCCTGGAGCTGGATGTCGATGGGTGCCATGGCCAGGATGAGGCCGGTGAAGCCGCCCATCGAGAACACGAACAGGAAGCCCACGCTCCACAACATGGGCGTCTCGAAGGTCATCGAACCGCGCCACATCGTGGCCAGCCAGTTGAAGATCTTCACGCCCGTGGGCACCGCGATCAGCATCGTCGCGTACATGAAGAACAGCTGCCCGGTGACCGGCATGCCGGTCGTGTACATGTGGTGCGCCCAGACGATGAACGACAGGATCGCGATCGAGGCCGTCGCGTACACCATGCTCGTGTAGCCGAACAGGCGCTTGCGCGCGAAGGCCGGGATGATGGCGCTGACGATGCCGAAGGCCGGCAGGATCATGATGTAGACCTCGGGGTGCCCGAAGAACCAGAAGATGTGCTGGTACATCACCGGGTCGCCGCCGCCCGCCGGGTTGAAGAAGTTGGTGCCGAAGTGGCGGTCCGTCAGCGTCATCGTGATGGCGCCAGCCAGCACCGGCATCACGGCGATCAGCAGGTAGGCCGTGATCAGCCAGGTCCAGGCGAACAGCGGCATCTTCATCAGCGTCATGCCGGGCGCGCGCATGTTCAGGATGGTGACGATGATGTTGATCGAGCCCATGATGGAGCTGGCGCCCATGATGTGCATCGCAAAGATGCCGGCGTCCATGCTCGGGCCCATCTGCAGCGTCAGCGGCGCATAGAGCGTCCAGCCGGCGGCGGGCGCGCCACCGGGCATGAAGAAGCTGCCCACGAGCATCAGCGCGGCCGGGATCAGCAGCCAGAAGCTGAGGTTGTTCATGCGCGCGAAGGCCATGTCGCTCGCGCCGATCTGCAGCGGCATCATCCAGTTCGCGAAGCCCACGAACGCCGGCATGATGGCGCCGAACACCATGATCAGACCGTGCATCGTGGTCAGCTGGTTGAACAGCTGCGGGTTCACGAACTGCAGGCCGGGCTGGAAGAGCTCGGCGCGGATGCCCAGCGCCAGCACGCCGCCCACCATCAGCATCGTGAAGCTGAACAACAGGTACATCGTGCCGATGTCCTTGTGGTTCGTCGCGAACACCCAGCGCCGCCAGCCGTGCGGCTTGTGGTCGTGATCGTCGTGCGCGTGGTCGTGGCCAGCAGCGTGGCCATGCGGGGGAAGAACGGCGCTCATGGGGTCAGGCCTCTCGAATCAGGTGTCTGTCGGCAGACGATTCACTTGCGGGCGGCAACGATCTCGGCAGGCTGGATCACCTTGCCGGTCTTGTTGGTCCACGAATTCTTGGTGTAGGTCACGACGGCGGCGATCTCGGTGTCCGAGAGCTGCTTCCAGGCCGGCATCGCGCCGTTGGCCGCGCCGTTGAGCAGGATCTGGATCTGCTGGGCCGCGTCGTTCAGCACGATGGCGCTGCCGTCGAGGGCCTTGATGGGGCCGGCGCCCTTGCCGTCGGCCTTGTGGCAGGCGGCGCAGTTGGCGTTGTAGACCTTCTCGCCGCGCGCCACCAGGGCCGGCAGTTCCCAGACCTTGCTGGGGTCGTCGGCCTTGGCCTGCATTTCCTTCTTCTTGCCATCGACCCACTTGGTGTACTCAGCCTGCGTCACCACCTTCACGTGGATCGGCATGTAGGCGTGTTCCTTGCCGCAGAGCTCGGCGCACTGGCCGTAGAAGTCGCCGGTCTTTTCGGCACGGAACCAGGTGTCGCGCACGAAGCCGGGGATGGCGTCCTGCTTGACGCCCAGCGACGGCACCATCCAGGCGTGGATCACGTCGTTGGCGGTGGTGACGATGCGGACCTTCTGGTTCACCGGCACGACCATCGGGTTGTCGACCTTCAGCAGGTAGTCGTCACCGGCGGGCTTGCCCTGGTCGCTCATCACGCGGTGCGACGCGTCGAGTGCCGACAGGAAGGCAATGCCCTCGCCTTCGCCCTTGAGGTAGTCGTAACCCCACTGCCACTGGTAGCCGGTGGCCTTGATGGTGAGGTCGGCGTTGCTGGTGTCCTTCATCGCGACGACGGTGCGCGTGGCCATCGCGCCCATGGCGATGACGATGATGAACGGCACGATGGTCCAGGCGATCTCGACGGCCACGCTCTCGTGGAAGTTCGCCGGCTTGTGGCCCAGCGACTTGCGGTGCTTCAGGATCGAATAGAACATGACCCCGAACACGGCGAGGAAGATCACTGTGCAGACGATCAGCATGAACCAGTGCAGCCAGGCCTGCTGCTCGGCGATCTTGCTGGCCGCCGGGTGCAGGTTGAGCTGGTTGACCGCCGGGCCGCCGGGCAGGTCGTTCACGGCCCAGGCAGCACCCGAGGCAAGCGCGGTGCTCAGGGCCACGCCGATGGTCAGGCTTGCCTGATGCAGGCGCTGCCAGAGGGAGGTCGATCGGATCATCGGTTTCACTTCAGGGTCGGTTGTCGTTCTCGGGGCCGCGGCGCAGGGCCGTGCGGATCTCTTGGGCCAGGGCGGCACGCAGTTCGGGGCGCACGTAGCGGCCCACACACACGCTGCCACCACGTCCGCTCAGCTGCACCAGCGAACCCTGGCCCGCAGCGGGCTCCACGGCGAGCCACTCGGTGTCGAGCTGAATCTGCTCCGTGCGGGAGCCGACGCTCAGCTCCACATGCAGCGAGCGGCCCTCGAGCGTGATGGTCTCGTGGTCGCCAGCGTGCCGCGCGAACACCAGCATGGCCACGCCCACGGCGACGAGCTCGATGCCGGCGAAGGCCGCCACATAGGGCGCGCCCTGGGCGACGAAGAAGGCCGACACCAGCAGCGACACCGTGCACAGCGACAGGTACACGAGGCCCAGTTGCCGCGGCGTGATCGAGCAGTTGCGACGCAGCGGCCATTGCAGCGCCGGCCGGCCACCCGGGCCCGGGTTCAGCAGCCGGCGCCCGAACGAGGAAGTCGTCCGGGGGGCGGGAGCCCAGGGTGCGGAAACGGCGGTGACAGACATGCTGATGGCGGGTACTGCGGACTGCGGCGGACTGAAGCGTTCGAGGGCCAGGGCGCAGACGCGTCCCGCTGGCGGAACCGGGGCCTCTGGCGGGCTGTCACCCTGCCCGAAGAGGCCGGTCGAGCAAGCCCTCATTCGCGCGGGATTCTAGCCCAGCGTCCCGTCAGTACTGACCTGGACCAAGCGCAGCGAGCCCTGCGCCACACGCGTCAGTGCAGCGTCAGCGCCGAGGCGCTGGCGGGGCTCGGCGCACCATGCGGCGCAGGTCTTCCAGGGCCACGGTCGTCTCGGCGGCCAGGCGCGCCCGCGGTGGCGGCTTGAAGGCGTGGCCGTAGACGAGTTCGAACTCCAGCGTGATGCGCCCATCGCGGCCGGCAGCCTGCTGGAGCGCCTGCAGCAGCCGCTGCCGCCAGCGGGGCGAGCGCAGACCTGCCGGGCGCTGCAGCGAGGCATTGAGGCCCAGGCTGCGCAGCTCGGCCAGCGCCGCGCCTGCGTCGGCCCAGGTCAGGCGCACGGTCTCCTGGTCCATCACCGGGTCGGCGAAGCCGGCGCGCACGAGCATGTCGCCGAGGTCGTGCATGTCGACCAGCGGCGCCAGCGGCGCCGGCCAGCCCTGGGCGGCGTACAGCGCCGACAGCGACTGCAGCGTGCCCGGGCCGACCGTGCAGAACATCACGAAGCCATCGACGGCGAGCGCGCGGTGCCAGGCGGCCAGCAGGCCCTGTGGCTCGACCACCGTGTGCAGCAGCATCGTGCTCCACAGCAGTTGCGCGGCGCCCGCGGGCAGCCCGTTCGGGGCCACCACCACGGGCGACCTGTCACGCCCGAGCAGCCCACGCCACCAGGGCCGGTTCTCGGGCGCGCGGCCCAGGCCGTCGGGATCGACCCAGAACGCCTGGGCCTCGGGGTAGGCGGCCGCCAGCAGCGTGTGGTCGTGACGCGCCTGCAGCCCCCAGTCGACCACCTGTTGCGGCTTCAGGCGCACGATGGCCAGGCGCTCGGCCATGCGGCGCGCGGCTTCGGTGTGCAGCCAGGGGGGCTCGGTGGCGGATCGCAGCCGCTGGCGCCAGCGCGCCAGTGCTCGCGCATCCACCGGCCGCGGCGCGGCAGCTTCGGGCTCGGGCAGCTCGGTCCGGGGCACTTCAGTTTTGGGGCACGAGCATGCGTGGCAGTATAGAAAGGCCATGCATCCTCCGGTCTCGCCTGCCCAGCTCTCCGTGCCGTCGCGGACCGGGCGCGCCGGCCTCGCGACCCAGTGCGAGCTGTGCCGGCAATGGACCCAGGGCGACGCCCTTTGCGCCGACTGCGAAGCCTGCTTCGCCCAGCCTCGGCTGCGCTGCGCCTGCTGCGCGCTGCCCACGGGCACGGCGGTGGCACGCTGCGGCGGCTGCCTCGCCACGCCCGAGCTGCCCTACACCGGCACCGTGGCCGCCGTGGACTACGCATTCCCTTGGGACGGCCTCGTCACGGCCTTCAAGTTCAGCGGCCGTGTCGACCTGGCCGAGGCCCTGGCCCGGCGGCTGGCTGATGCCGTGACTGATGCCGTGGCCGCCTCCTCGCCCCACGACGCCGCCTGGGTGCTGCCGGTGCCGCTGTCACCGGCGCGCCTGGCCGAGCGCGGCTACAACCAGGCCTGGGAACTGGCGCGCCGCGTGGCCCGGCTGCGCGGCCTGCCCAGCGACGCCACGCTGCTGCAGCGGCCCATCGACACCGCCCACCAGACCGGCCTCGATCGCGCTGCGCGCACGGCCAACCTGGCCGGCTCGTTCATGGTCGATCCCAACCGGCGCGCCGAGCTGGCGGGCCGGTCCGTGGCGCTGGTCGACGACGTCATGACCACCGGCGCCACCGTGGCCGCCGCGGCCGCAGTGCTGCGGCGTGCCGGCGCGGCGTCGGTGTCGGTGTGGGTGTTCGCGCGCACACCGGCCCCTGGCCGCGACTGAGAGCCTGAGAGGCCGCCGCGATGTTCCATGTCGTGCTCGTCGAGCCCGAGATCCCGCCCAACACCGGCAACGTGATCCGCCTGGTGGCCAACACCGGTTGCAAGCTGCACCTCGTCGAGCCCCTGGGCTTTGCGATGGACGACAAGCTGCTGCGCCGCGCCGGGCTCGACTACCACGAGTGGGCCGAAGTCCGGCGCCACGCCAGCTTCGACGCGCTGCTGGCCGCCGAGCGCCCGGACCCGGCGCGCGTGTTCGCCTTCACCACGCACGGCTCGCAGCCGCTGGGCGAGCTGCGCTGGCAGCCGGGCGACTGGTTCGTGTTCGGAAGTGAATCGCGCGGGCTCGATCCGGCGCTGCGCGAGCGTTTTGCCGCATCGCAGCGGGTGCGCCTGCCGATGCGGCCGGGTCAGCGCAGCCTTAACCTCAGCAATGCCGTGGCCGTCGTGGTGTTCGAGGCCTGGCGGCAGCAGGGCTACGCCGGCGGCGGCTGAACGGTCTCGGCGCGCGCGCCGCGCGCCATCAGCAGCGCCACCGCATCGGGCGGTGCCAGCCGGCCGGCCAGCACCTCGACGACGGCCGCTGTGATCGGCATCTCCACGCCCAGTGCCCGCGCTCGTGTCAGGGCCACGGCCGCCGTTGGCACGCCTTCAGCGACGTGGCCGAGTTCGGCCAGCGCCTCGGGCAGGCTGCGGCCCGCGGCCAGGGCCAGGCCCACGGCGCGGTTGCGCGACAAGGCGCCGGTGGCCGTGAGCACGAGGTCGCCCAGGCCCGACAGGCCCATGAAGGTGTCGGCCTGCGCGCCCAGCGCCAGGCCCAGGCGCGTCATCTCGGCCAGCCCGCGGGTGATCAGCGCCGCACGTGCGTTCAGCCCGGCGCCGGGCAGGCCGTCGACGATGCCGGTGGCGATGGCGAGCACGTTCTTCAGTGCGCCGCCGACCTCGACGCCGACGATGTCGGTGCTGGTGTAGATGCGCAAGGCGCCGCCATGAAAGGCCTCGACGGCGCGCGCGGCCAGCGCGGCATCGGTGCTGGCCGCCACCAGCGCGGTGGGCAGGCCGCGCGCCACCTCGAGCGCGAAGCTTGGGCCCGAGAGCACGCCGCACGGCGCGCCGGGGCGCAGTTCACGGGCGATCTCGTGGCCGAGCAGGCCGCTGCCGGCCTCGAAGCCCTTGCTGAGCCACAACGCGGGCGCGCCGGGCGGCAGCGCGGCGAGGCTGTCGCGCAGGCCCGCCATCGGCGTGGCAATGACCAGCAGCCCCGCCGCGCCGTGGGCCATGGCGCCGGGCAGGTCCGCCGTGGCGGCCAGCGCCGGCGGCAGCGCCACCTCGGGCAGGTAGCGGCGGTTGCAGCGTGCCGTGTCCAGCGCCGCCGCCTGCGCGGCATCGCGGGCCCACAACTGCGTCTCGTGGCCGGCCTGCGCCGCGGCCACCGCCAGCGCCGTGCCCCAGGCCCCGGCGCCGAGCACCGCGATCTTCATCGCCGTGCCGTCCGCGTCAAGACCGCTGCTTCAGCACCCGCGCGCTCAGTTCGCGCCGGTGATGATGCGCGAGCCGCCATTGGCCGCCGCGGCGGCCTGCTGCTGCTGGGCCTCGAACATGGCCTGGAAGTTCACTTCCGTCAGCAGGATGGGCGGGAAGCCGGCGCGGGTGCAGACGTCCGACACGATGGCGCGCAGGTACGGGTACACCATCTGCGGGCAGACGATGCTGACGATGCCCTGCAGTTGGTCTTGCGGCACGTTGCGGATCTCGAAGATGCCGGCCTGCTTGGCTTCCACAAGGAACATCGTCTTGTCCTTGACCTTGGCCGTGACCGTGGCGGTGACGGTGATCTCGTACACGCCGTCGGCCACCTGGTCGGCGCCCATCTGCAGGTTGATGTCGACCTGCGGCTGGCCCTGCTCGAGCAGGATCTGCGGCGAGTTCGGCTGCTCCAGCGACAGGTCCTTCAGGTACATGCGCTGGATGTTGAAAACGGGGGTCTCGTCGGCCATGGTCCGGTCTCGGGTCTAGTCGGGTGAAAGAAGGCCCGGTGCCGTGGAGCACCGGGCCGGAATCGCGCATTATCGGTGAGCGCCGTGACGCTGCGGCAAGCCCCGGAGCAGGCGCCGCATCAGGCGGCGAGCAAGGGGAGCAGGCCGCCGCGCTGATCGAGCGCCATCAGGTCGTCGCAGCCGCCGACGTGCTTGTCGCCGATGAAGATCTGCGGCACCGTGCGACGCCCGGTGAGCGAGATCATGGTGTCGCGCTGGGCGGGGTCGAGGTCGACGCGGATCTCCTCGATCTGCTCGACGCCACGCTGCTTGAGCAGCGCCTTGGCGCGAACGCAGTAGGGACACACCTGCGTGGTGTACATGCGCACGGGGCTCATGGAGGCTCCTGGGGTGGGGGGAGGAGTTTCGGAAGGCTGCGGCGAATTGTCCGCAGCCGGCCTTCACCCTGCTGCCGACTTCTCCATCGGCAGCTGTGCTTCGCGCCAGGCGGCATTGCCACCCGACACCGCCACGGCCTTTTCGTAGCCGGCCTTGCGCAGCAGGCCCGCCGCCCGCCCGGCGCGCGCGCCCGTGGGGCACATCACGATGAGCGGCAGCGCCTTGTTCGACGGCAGCTCCTTGGAGCCTTCGAGCTGGCCGAAGGGGATGTTGCGGGCGCCGGTGGCGTGGCCCTGGGCGTATTCGTTCGGCTCGGCGACGTCGACGAGCACGCCCTTCTCGCGGTTGATCAGCCGCACGGCCTCGGAGGTGCCCACGGCGCCGGTGCCGCCGGCGGCCTTGTTGACCATCGGCCACACCAGAAGACCGCCCGAAATGAAGGCGATGAGGATCAGGATCCAGTTTTCGACAAAGAAGCTCACGGTGGCGGGGCTGCGCGGGCGGCCGTTGGTGCAAACCGCGAATCATAGAATCTTGTTCATGCCAAAACCTGCCCATCAGCTCGTCCTGATCCGCCACGGGGAATCGACCTGGAACCTTGAGAACCGCTTCACGGGCTGGACCGACGTGCCGCTCACCGACACCGGTGTGGCCCAGGCGCGTCAGGCCGGGCAGTTGCTGCGCGAGGGCGGCTGGGAGTTCGACGTGGCGTACACCTCGGTTTTGAAGCGCGCCGTCTGGACGCTGTGGCACGCGCTCGACACGATGGAGCGCACCTGGCTGCCGGTGCGGCACGACTGGCGCCTGAACGAGCGCCACTACGGCGCGTTGCAGGGCTTGAACAAGGCCGACATGGCCAAGCAGTACGGCGAGGAACAGGTGCTGATCTGGCGCCGCAGCTACGACACGCCGCCGCCGGCGCTCGAGGCCACCGACCCCCGCAGCGAGCGCGGCGACCCGCGCTACGCCCGGCTCTCGCCCGAGCAGATTCCGCTCACCGAGTGCCTGAAGGACACCGTGGCGCGCGTGCGCCCGTTCTGGGACGAGGTCATCGCCCCGGCCGTGGGCAGCGGGCAGCGCGTGCTGGTGGCCGCCCACGGCAACAGCATCCGCGCGATGGTGAAGATGCTCGACGGCATCAGCGACGCCGACATCGTGGGCGTGAACATCCCCAACGGCATTCCGCTCGTCTACGAGCTCGATGCGGCGCTCAAGCCCATCCGCAGCTACTACTTGGGCGACGCCGAAGCCGCGGCCAAGGCAGCGGCGGCGGTGGCGAGCCAGGGCAAGGCCTGAGCTTGCGTCGCGGCCGGGCTTGATGGGCGTGTCTCGGCCCTCGGCGGGCGTTGACCACACTCCCGCTCAGCTCGAACGGCTTGGGTGGGGCTGACGAGGAACGCCCGCTCCGGGCCGAAGACAGCCACAGCCCTGAGTCGTCCGCTCCAAGGACTTCGAGCTCAACACCTGAAGTCTGTTCGCCACCCCGACTGGCGCAGCGCCGCCGCCAGGAGCGGCACGATGCTGACAGCATTGCTCTCGTGCGGCACGGCATCGCTGCTCCACACGTGGCGCACGCCAGCGGCGCGCACGGCCGCGAGCGCGTCGCCTACGAAGAGGGCGTGGGTGACCGCCACGTCCACGCTGCTCGCACCGGCGGCCAGTGCAACCTGCGCGGCACTCACCAGCGTGCGGCCGGTGCTGGCCACGTCGTCCAGCAGCACCACGGCGCGGCCTTGAACCGGGGCGCCTTGCAGCGCCACGCTCACGTCGTGATCGCCGCGGCGCTGCTTCAGGCAGACGGCGTGATCCAGGCCGGCGGCCTGCGCCGCGCTGCGCACCCACTGGCCGGCTTCCTCGTCGGGCGCCAGCAGCAACGCGCCCGGCACAGTGTGCGCCACATGGTGGCCCAGCAGGGTGGCCGCGGTGAGCGCCACGCCGCGGCGGCCAGGCACGATCTCGTCCATCGTGGCCACGCGGTGCAGATGGGGGTCGACGGTGATCACGCTGTCGAAGGCACCCGCCAGCAGCCGCCCCAGGTGGCGCTGGCTCACCACCTCGCCGGGCGTGAAGGCCATGTCCTGGCGCATGTAGGCCAGGTAAGGGGTGACGAGTTCGAGGCGCTCGCAGCCGAGTTCGCGTGCGCCGGCCGCCGCCAGCAACAGTGGCGCCAGCTTGGCATTGGGCTGCTGCAGGCCGCGCAGCAGCACGGCGCGCCGCGGCAGTGCCGGTGGCAGGCGCAGGCGGGTTTCGCCATCGGGGAACGCATGCACGTCGATGCAGGCCGCCGCGCCGCCCAGTGCGGCGGCCAGCCGCGTGGCCAGCGCGGCCTCGTCGGCGAAGTGCAGCACCAGGGCCGGCGGCGGCGTCATGCCGACTCCAGCCGCTCGGCCACCGTTTGCCGAAGATGCTCGGCCAGCGCGCGGCGGTCGGCGTGCGCGGTGCTCACCGGCGGCAGGATGTGCACGTGCACCGCCAGGCCGCGCGCCGAGGCCAGGCGCCACACGGCCTGCAGCAGCGTCGTCTCGCCCAGGAACTGCGCGGCCGTGGCGAAGCGCTCGTCGGGCGCGGCGTAGCGCAACACCACCGGCTGCACCGGCGTGCCGGTGGCAATGGCCGCCTGCAGCAGGTTGGCGTGGAAGGCCAGCGGCACATCGCCCGGGCCGGTGGTGCCTTCGGGGAACACGGCCACCGTCTCGCCGCGCTGCAGCGATTCGGCCATCGCATGCACCACGCGCACCGCGTCGCGCTTGCGTTCGCGCTCGATGAACAAGGTGCCGGCGTTCTTGATGAGCCAGCCCAGCAACGGCCAGGCCAGCACATCGGCCTTCGACACGAAGCGGGCCTGCGGCACCGCGGCGTGGATGGCGGCGATGTCGAGGAAGGACACGTGGTTGGCCACAACCAGCGTGGCCCCCGGCCGTGGCGCGGTGCCGCTCACATGCAGCGCAAGGCCGACGTGGCGCACCAGCGCACCCGACCACCAGCCGATGCGCGCATGGCGCCCGGCTTCGTCGAGCCGCGGAAAACGCGACATCACGGCCATGCCGTGCAGCAGGTGCAGGCAGCAGCGAAGCAGCCGCGCCAGCGCGAGCAGACTGCGCATCAGGCAGCCGCCGCGCGCTCGAAGGCCGGCGTGCCCGCCACCAGCGTGAGGCGCACACGGCCGGGCAGCGCCATGCCGGTGTGCGCAAACGCAAACGGCGTGTGCTGGCCCTGGCTGGCCAGCACGCCGGGCGTGACAGCCCACTCGTCGGCGGGGTCGAAGAGGCAGAGATCGGCCACGCCGCCTTCCACCAGACGGCCGGCGCTGCTGGCCAGCGAGCCGACGGCATCGCCCAGCACGCGCACCGGATCGCAGGTGACGCGCGCCAGCGCCGTGTGCAGCGGCAAGCCGTGGTCGCGGCCCCACCGCAGCGCCAGGCTCAGCAGCAGCTCCAGGCCCGTGGCGCCGGGCTCGGCCTCGCCGAAGGGCAGGTTCTTGGCGTCCTCGGCCACCGGGTTGTGGTCGGAGACGAGCGCGTCGATCGTGCCATCGGCCAGGCCCTGGCGCAGCGCCTCGCGGTCGGCGCCCTGGCGCAGCGGCGGCACGAGCCGCATGTCGGGGTTGAAGAAGCCGATGTCGATGTCGGTGAGGTGCAGCGAGTTGATGCTGACGTCGGCCGAGACCGGCAGGCCCTCGGCCTTGGCCGCCCGCACCAGCGCCACGCCCGCGGCGCTGGACAGCCGGCACAGATGCACACGCGCCTTGGTGGCACGCACGAGCTCGAGGATGGTGTGCAGGGCAATCGTCTCGGCGATCACGGGCACGCCCGACAGGCCCAGCCGCGTAGCCACCGCGCCCGAGGCCGCCACGCCCTTGCCCAGGGTGGCGTCCTGCGGGCGCAGCCAGACCGTGTAGCCGTAGGTGGCGGCGTACTGCAGCGCGCGCATCAGCACCAGGCTGTCGGCCAGTGCCACGTCGGCCTGCGAGAAGCCCACGCAGCCGGCCTCGGTGAGCTCGGCCATCTCGGTGAGCGTGTGGCCCTTCAATTCGCGCGTCAGCGCCCCCAGCGGGAACAGCCGGCAGCGGCTCAACTTGCGGGCGCGGAACTTCAGCATCTCCACCAGGCCCGGCTCGTCGAGCACGGGGTCGGTGTCGGGCGGGCACACGAGGCTGGTCACGCCGCCGGCCGCGGCCGCAGCGAGCTCGCTCTCGAGCATGCCCTCGTGCTCTTGTCCGGGCTCGCGCAGACGCGCGGCCAGGTCCACCAGGCCCGGGGCCACCACCAGGCCGGTGGCGTCGATCACGCGCTCGGCTGCGAAGTCGCCCGCCGCGCCGATGCTGACGATGCGGCCGGAGGCGATGGCCAGGTCGGTGGTCTCGTCACGCCCACTGGCGGGGTCGATCACGCGGCCGTTCTTGATGAGGATCTTCATGGCTCAGGCCTGGTTGCCGGCGATCGTGCTCATCACCGCCATGCGCACGGCGATGCCGAACGTGACTTGCGGCAGGATCACGCTGTGCGAGCCGTCGGCCACGCTGCTGTCGATCTCGACGCCGCGGTTGATGGGGCCGGGGTGCATGACGATGCAGTCGGGCTTGGCCAGTGCGAGCTTTTCCGGCGTCAAGCCGTAGTGCTTGAAGAACTCGCCGGCGCTGGGCAGCATCGCGCCGCTCATGCGCTCGTTCTGCAGGCGCAGCATGATGATGACGTCGGCATCGCGGATGCCCTCGGCCATGTCGTGGCACACGCGCACGCCCATGCCGGCCAGATCGCCCGGCACCAGCGTCTTCGGGCCCACGGCGCGGATCTCGGGCACGCCCAGCGTGGTGAGCGCGTGGATGTCGGAGCGCGCCACGCGCGAGTGCACGATGTCGCCGACGATGGCCACCGTGAGCTGCGTGAAGTCCTTCTTGAAGTGGCGGATCGTGTATATGTCGAGCAGCCCCTGCGTCGGGTGCGCATGGCGCCCGTCACCGGCGTTCACGACGTGCACGTGCGGCGCCACGTGCTGCGCGATCAGGTAGGGCGCGCCGCTCTCGGCATGGCGCACCACGAACATGTCGGCATGCATGGCCGACAGGTTGGCGATGGTGTCGAGCAGGCTCTCGCCCTTGGCCGTGCTGCTGCGCGCGATGTCGAGGTTCAGCACGTCGGCGCTCAGGCGCTTGGCCGCGATCTCGAAGGTCGTGCGCGTGCGGGTGCTGTTCTCGAAAAACAGGTTGAACACGCTCTTGCCGCGCAGCAGCGGCACCTTCTTCACCTCGCGGTCGTTCACGCTGAGGAAGGTGCCGGCGGTGTCGAGGATCTGCGTCAGCACCGCGCGCGGCAGGCCCTCGATGCTGAGCAGGTGGATCAGCTCGCCGTGCTTGTTGAGCTGCGGGTTGCGCTTCATCAGCATCAGGCCGGCTCCACGCTGAAGGAGAAGCGGCCGTCGTCCTGTTGGGCCAGCGCCAGCTTCTGCTCGGCCGGCAGCACCAGCCGCGCAGCGGCGTAGGCGGCGGCGATGGGCAGCTCGCGGCCGCCGCGATCAACCAGCACCGCCAGCTGCACGCTGGCCGGGCGGCCGAAGTCGTAGAGCTCGTTGATGACAGCGCGGATGGTGCGGCCGGTGAACAGCACGTCGTCCACCAGCACCAGGTGCGCGGCGTCGATCTCGAAGGGCAGCGTCGTGCGCCCCGCGCCCGAGGCCAGCCCGCGCTCGGCGAAGTCGTCGCGGTGCAGCGTGCTGCTGATGATGCCGACCGGCCCCGGCAAGCCCAGATCGCGCTGCAGCCGCTCGGCCAGCCAGGCGCCACCGCGCCAGATGCCGACCAGGCGTGACTCGGGCTTGAGCAAGGGGCGCACGCCGGCCAGCAGCTCGGCGTAGAGGGATTCGGCGTCAAGCTGCAGCATCGGTGTCCTGTGCCGTGGGTGGGCGGAGGGTTTGTTCGCGGAAGAACTGCTCGAGCAGGATCGCGGCGGCCGCGGCATCGGCCGCGTCGCCGCGGGCGCCGGCGGCCAGCGCCTCGGTGGTGCTGTAGCGCTCGTCGACGCGGTGCACCGGCAGCCCGAAGCGGCCCGCCAGGCGCCGCGCAAAGCGCTCGGCGCGCCGCGTATTGTCGTGGGGCTCGCCGTCGGGGTGCAGCGGGATGCCCACCACCAGCGCCGCCGGCTGCCACTCGCGGATCAGCGGCGCGGCCTGCGCGAACACCGCGTCACCTTCGGCCGCCAGCGTGGCCAGCGGCTGCGCCTGGCGCAGCAGCGTGTTGCCCACCGCCACGCCGGTGCGGCGCGTGCCGTAATCGAAGGCCAGCAGCGTTGCGGGCGCCGCTGCCGGTGTCATGCGTGCCCAGCCTCGGCCGACAACATGCGCGGATCGATGCCCAGCAACGACAGCGCACGGTCGTAGCGCTGCGGCACCGGGGTGTCGAAGATCACGGCCTGGATGCGCTCGGCGTCGGCACCCACCGTGAGCCAGCCGTTGCGGCCGATCTCGTCTTCGAGCTGCCCGGCCTCCCAGCCGGCGTAGCCGAGCGTGACGAGCACGCGCTTGGGGCCGGCGCCGTCGGCCAGGGCTTCGAGCACGTCCTTGCTGGTGGTCATGTCCAGGCCGCCGGGCACCGACAGCGTGGAGTTGTACGGCGAGCCGCCCGTGCCCGCGCCGTCGTGCAGCACGAAGCCGCGTTCGGTTTGCACCGGGCCGCCGAAGTACACCGGCTGCTCGGCCAGCTCGCGCCGGTGATCGAGCTTGAGTTCGACCTTCTCGAACAGGTTCTTCAGCTTGATGTCGATGGGCTTGTTGATGACCAGCCCCAGCGCACCCTTCTCGGTGTGCTCGCACAGGTAGACCACCGTGCGCTCGAAGGTCTCGTCGGCCATGCCCGGCATCGCGACCAGGAAGTGGTTGGTCAGGTCGATGCGGGGTGAATCGGGTTTGCCGGGCTTGGCGGGGTCGGCCATGCGGCGGATTCTAGGTCGTGCGGCACACTCGGTGCCTGTCCATGACGCCGCATTCCCGCTCCGTTCAAACGCCCGCGCGCAGCCCGGCCGGCAAGCCCCTGGCGCGCGCGCTGGTGTGGCTGCGTCGCGACCTGCGCGTCGACGACCACGCCGCGCTGTACCACGCGCTGACGCAGGCGCGCGAGGCGTGGTGCGTGTTCGTGTTCGACCGCGACATCCTCGATCCCTTGCCGCGGGCGGACCGCCGCGTCGAGTTCATCCGCGACAGCCTGGTCGGCGTCGATGCCGAGCTGCGCGCGCTGGCCGCCTCGCACGGCATCGACGGCGCCGGGCTCATCGTGTTGCACGGCCACCCGCGCGACGAGATCCCCGCGCTGGCCGCGCGGCTGCAGGTGCAGGCGGTGTTCGCGAGCCACGACGACGAGCCCGCGGCGCTGGCGCGCGACGCGCAGCTGCGCGGCCGGCTGGCCGACATCGGCGTGGCGCTGCACACCAGCAAGGACCACGTCGTCTTCGAGCGCTCGGAGGTGCTCACGCTCGGCGGCGGCGCGTTCAGCGTGTTCACGCCCTACAAGAACGCCTGGTTCAAGAAGCTCGAGCCGCACAACCTGGAGGCCTACCCGGTGGCCCCCCACGCCGGCGCCCTGGCGGCACGGCCGGCGGCCCTGCCAGGCGTGCCGGATCTCGCCGACATCGGCTTTGCGCGCACCAACCTGCACGAGCTGCGCCTGCCCAGCGGGCCGGCCGGCGCGCAGGAGCTGCTGGCCGACTTCCTGGACCGCATCGACCAGTACCACGACACGCGCGACTTCCCGGCCGTCAAGGGCCCCAGCTACCTGAGCACGCACCTGCGCTTCGGCACGGTGAGCGTGCGCCAGCTGGCACGGCTGGCGTTCGAGCGCCGCGAGGCCGGCAGCCGCGGCGCCGAGGTGTGGCTGTCGGAGCTGATCTGGCGCGACTTCTATCACCAGGTGCTGCACCACCACCCGCGCGTGGTCGAGCATGCGTTCAAGGCGGAGTACGACCAGATCCGCTGGGAGCACGGCAAACACGCCGAGGCCTTGTTCGCGGCCTGGTGCGAAGGCCGCACGGGCTACCCGCTGGTCGACGCGGCCATGCGGCAGATCAACCAGACCGGCTACATGCACAACCGCCTGCGCATGGTGGTGGCGAGCTTCCTGACCAAGGACCTGGGCCTCGACTGGCGCTGGGGCGAGCGCTACTTCGCGCTGCACCTCAACGACTTCGACCTCGCGGCCAACAACGGCGGCTGGCAGTGGGCGGCCAGTTCGGGCTGCGATGCGCAGCCCTACTTCCGCATCTTCAACCCGGTAAGCCAGAGCGAGAAGTTCGATCCGCAGGGCCGCTTCATCCGCCGCTACGTGCCCGAGCTGGCGGCGCTGCCCGATGCCGCCCTGCACGCGCCCTGGACCGCTCGGCCGGTGGACCTGGCCGCGGCGGGCTTTGAACTGGGGCGCGACTACCCGAAGCCGGTGGTCGACCACGCCACCGCGCGCGAGAAGACGCTGGCGCGTTACGCGGTGGTGAAGGCGGCCAAGCTCTGATTCTTCAGGCCGAACCTGAAGGCGGCCGCAGGCTGCGCAGATCGTCCTCCCAGGCCTTGAGCGTGTCTTGCGCCTTGGCACGCTGCTGCGGCGTGGCGGCGTTGTGCACCCGCGCCGCCAGCGCGCAGTTGGCCTCGGCCAGGCGTTGCTGCTGCGCCCGCCGGGCTGGGTCGGCCGGCTGCATCGACTGGCCCAGCATCGCCTGCAGCGCCGCCACGCGCTGTTCGCGCGGGGCGCGCTCGGCCTGCAGCCGGCGCAGCGTGGCCAGCGTCTGCCGCTGGCGCTGCTCGCGCTCGGCCAGCCAGCGTTCGGGGTCGAGCGGCAGCTCGGCCAGGCCCTCGCGCAGCACGGCCAGCTGCGGCTCGGCCAGGCGGCCGTAGAGACGCTCGAAACGCCGCTTGGCGCGCTCGAGCTGCTCGCTGCGGCGCGCGGCGGGGTCGTCCTGCAGGAACTTCTCGCGGTCTTCGGCCCGGTCCTCGGCGCCCTTGGCCTCCATGGCCTTCAGGTTGGCCTCGGTCAGCAGCGGCAGCAGCTCGGCGGCTTCGTCGATGGCACGCGCCATCGCCGGCTCCAGCAGCGCCTGCGCACGGGTGGTGAAGCGACACACGGCCTCGGGCGTGGTGGGCTGCATCACCTGCTCGCGCACCTCGGCCAGCAGCGCCACGGTGGGCGTGATCTGGGTGCTGCGGTGCCAGGCGAACCAGCGGTCGATGGCGCCGCGCACGGCGGTGGCCTGGCTGCGGTCGGTGTCGAGCCAGCCGTCAAGCTGCCACCACACGAGCGTCGGACCGGTCGAATACGCCACGCGCAGCGCGCCGCAGCCGCCGACCAGGGCCAGCACGCTGCCTATGATCAGCAGCTTCCACCACCGAATGCGGGAATTGGGCATGGCTCTCAATGTCGTGATCATGGCCGCGGGCAAGGGCACCCGCATGAAGTCGGCTCGCCCGAAGGTGCTGCACAAGCTCGCTGGGCGGAGTTTATTGCAGCACGTGCTCGATGCCGTTGCCGGCGTGGGTGATCCGGCCGGCCGCCACACCATCGTCATCACTGGCCATGGTGCCGAGCAGGTCGAGGCCGCCTGCGCCGGCCAGGGCCTGCGGTTTGCGCGCCAGATGCCGCAGCTGGGCACTGGCCACGCCGTGCAGCAGGCCGTGCCTGTGCTGGCCGACGGCCACGAGACGACGCTGGTGCTCAATGGCGATGTGCCGCTGATCCGCGCCGCCACCGCGCAGGCCCTGGCCGATGCCGCCGCGGGCGGCGCGCTGGCGCTGCTGACCATCGAACTGGCCGATCCCTTCGGCTACGGCCGCATCCTGCGCGAGGGCAGCGGCGCCGACGCGCCGGTGCGCGCCATCGTCGAGCAGAAAGACGCCACGCCGGCGCAACGCGCGCTGCGCGAGGTCTACACCGGCATGATGGCCGCGCCCACCGCGCTGCTCAAGCGCTGGGTGATGGCACTGGGCAACCAGAACGCGCAGAAGGAGTACTACCTCACCGACGTGGTGGCCATGGCCGTGGCCGAGGGCGTGCCGGTGGTGGCCGTGGCCGCGCCGGACGAGACCGAGGTGCTGGGCGTGAACAGCCCGCACCAGCTGGCCGACCTGGAACGCCGCCACCAGAAGCGCGTGGCCGATGCGCTGATGGACGCCGGCGTGCGCCTGGCCGATCCGGCACGGCTGGACGTGCGCGGCACGCTCAACTGCGGCGGCGATGTCGAGATCGACGTCGGCTGCGTCTTCGAAGGCACCGTCACGCTGGGCGAGGGCGTGCGCATCGGCGCGCACTGCGTCATCCGCGACGCCACCATTGCGGCCGGCGCCGTGATCCACCCGTTCACGCACATCGAAGGCGCCGAGGTCGGCCCGGGCGCGCTGGTGGGGCCGTACGCGCGGCTGCGGCCCGGTGCGGTGCTCGGCGCCGAGGTGCACATCGGCAACTTCGTCGAGGTCAAGAACAGCACGCTGGCCGCCGGTGCCAAGGCCAACCACCTGGCCTACCTGGGCGATGCGACGGTGGGCGCGCGCGTGAACTACGGTGCCGGCAGCATCACCGCCAACTACGACGGCGCCAACAAGCACCGCACGACCATCGGCGACGACGTGCACGTGGGCAGCAACTGCGTGCTGGTGGCGCCCGTGACGCTGGGCGCCGGCGCCACCATCGGCGGCGGCAGCACGGTGAGCAAGGACGCACCGGCGGGCCAGCTGACGGTGGCGCGCGCCAAGCAGGTGACGCTGCCGGGCTGGACGCGGCCGAAGAAGCCGGCGAAGGCCTGATCCAGCAGATCAGCTCGTCGGCGCTTGCTGCTCGAAGACCTCGGCCGCCAGGCACAGGTCGTCCCAGGCCTTGGCCTTTTCGGGCAGGTTGCGCAGCAGGTAGGCCGGGTGGTACGTCACGATCAGCGGCAAGCCCTGGTAGCGGTGCACACGGCCGCGCAGCTTGCCGATGGGCTCGTCGCTGCGCAGCAGGGCCTGCACGGCGAAGCGGCCCATGGCGAGGATGAGGCGGGGCCGCACGAGCTCGATCTGGCGCACGAGGAAGGGCTCGCACTTCGCCAGTTCCTCGGGCGTCGGGTTGCGGTTGCCCGGTGGTCGGCACTTCAGCGTGTTGGCGATGTAGACGCGCCGCTCGCGGGGCAATTCGCCATCGGCGGCGCGGGTGAGCTGCAGCGCCGCCAGCATGCGGTCGAGCAGCTGGCCGGCGGCACCGACGAAGGGTTCGCCTTCGCGGTCTTCCTGCTCGCCGGGGGCCTCGCCCACCACCATCCACGCGGCCTGCGGATGGCCGACGCCGAAGACCGTCTGCGTGCGCTTCTCGCACAGCGAGCAGGCGCGGCAGCCGGCGACGGCCTCGCGCAGCTCGGGCCAGCCGAGGCCGGCGAGCGCGCCCGCTGCCGGCGACTTGAGCGCGGCAGCAGGGGCCGGCGCGGGCGCAGCGGCCAGCACGGCCTGGGGCTTGGGCACACGCACTGGGGGCGAGGCCTCGGCATCGGCCACCGCCGCCAGGGCCGGCGCCTCGGCCGCGGGTGCGCCGGCTGCCGGTGGCGCCCACACGCGCAGCCCCATGGCCGCGAGCAGGCGCTGCTGGCGCTCATCCCAGGCCATCGGCGGCTCCCAGTGCCAGGCCCATGACGATGGCGTCCTCGCGGCGCTCGCGCGCCGGGTAGTAGCCGCGCCGACGGCCGATCTCGGCGAAGCCGCGCACCGCGTAGAGCTGGCGCGCGCGCTGGTTGCTCTCGCGCACCTCGAGCAGCAACTTCTCGACAGGCAGCGCACGCGCCACCTCGACCACCGCCTCCAGCAACGCGCGGCCGTGGCCCCGGCCCTGGTGTTCGGGCGCCACCGTCAGGTTCAGCAGGTGCAGCTCGTCCACGCCCGGCATGGCGATGAAGTAGCCGAGGACCTGGCCGTCGTCGTCGTGCGCCACGCGGGCCACGTAGCCGGCCGCGAGCGAATCGATGAAGTTGCCGCGCGACCAGGCAAAGGCATAGGCCCGCAGCTCCACCGCGACGATGGCATCGACATCGCCCACCTCGATGGCACGCAGCAGCGGCGGCGCGGCGGGGGTGGGTTGCAGGCGGGCGTTCATCGGGGCGCGCTCATGAGCGCGGCCGCAGCAGCCGCGGCGGCCCGCTCGGCGGTGGTCTGCGCCACCTTGTCGCGCAGGTACAGCGGCAACGCCTCGGCAGCGGCGAGCAGGCCGCCCTCGGCGTAGGCCCGCAAGGACAAGCGGCCGAGCGCGGCCGCGCGGTCGTGGGTCTGGGGCTGCTGGCGTGCGGCGGCCGGCCAGCGCATGCGGCCGGCGAAGGGCTCGAGCGCCGAGCCCGCCAGCACCGCCACGGCCGTGCCCGACCAGGCCTCGGCCAGCACCGGCCAGGCCCACAGCGCCGGGGCCTCGAGCACCTGCCAGCGCCCACCGAGCCAGGCGTAGCGGGCGGCGTAGATCTCGTCCATGCGGGCGTCCATCGCGACCGCGACCTCGTCACCCTCGGCCAGCGGCGCCACGGCGCAGGCGTCTTCGGCCACCAGCATCAGCGCGTCGAGCGCCAGCACCGGCCGGCGCCAGCCCCAGGCCAGGCCCTGGGCCACCGCGCAGGCGGTGCGCAGCCCCGTGAAGGCGCCGGGCCCGCGCACGAAGGCCACCGCATCGAGCGCTTCGCCTTCGAGGCCGGCCTGTGCCAGCAGCGCGTTCAGCACCGGCAACAGGCGCGCCGAAGCGGCCGGGCCGCCGGCTTCATCAACGGTGTGGAACCGGCGCCCATCGTGCAGGGCGGCGCACAGGCGTTCGGTGGCGGTATCGAGAGCCAGGATCACCGGCCCCGTCCCTGGCAGGGCACTCATGCGGCCAGTTTAGCCGTGCGATCATGGCCACGATGCCGTCTCTCTTCAGCCGCGCGCTGCGCGCCGTTCAAAGCCGTGTCCTGCCCCGGCGCGCGCTGGCAGCGCTGGCCTGGGCCGCGCTGGCGCCCGCCGTTCAGGCGGCCACCATGCTGCCCGCCGAAGCCCGGCAGGCCCTGCAGCGCGCGGCCATCCCGCTCGACGGCATCGCGGTGGTGGTGCAGGAACTCGGCCGCGACAGCGCCGTGCTGCGCTGGCGTGCCGACGAGCCGATGAACCCGGCCTCGGTGATGAAGCTGCCCACCACGCTGGCCGCACTCGACCGCCTGGGCCCGGCCTTCACCTGGGCCACGCCGATGTGGCTGACGGGGCCGCTGAAGGACGGCGTGCTCGAAGGCGATCTCGTCATCCAGGGCCGCGGCGACCCCAAGCTGGTGGTCGAGCGCCTGTGGCTGGCGCTGCGCAAGCTGCGCCAGATGGGCGTGCGCGAGATCCGCGGCGACATCGTGCTCGACAGCCGCGCCTTCGCCGGGCCCGATGCCGACCCGGGCGATTTCGACGGCGAGCGGCTGCGCCCCTACAACACGCAGTCGTCGGCGCTGCTGCTGAACTTCCGCTCCTCGATCTACAGCTTCGTGCCCGATGCCGCCGCCGGCGTGGCCCGCGTGACGGTCGACACGCCGCTGGCGCAGACCGAGATCGACCGCAGCGTGCCGCTGGCGCCCGCGGGCACACCCTGCGGCGACTGGCGCGCCAACCTGAAGGCCAGTTTCGAGCCGCGCCGCACGCGTTTTGCCGGCAGCTACGCCGCGGCCTGCGGCGAGCTCTTCTGGCCCGTGGCCGACGCGCAGCCCGCGAGCTACGACGCCCGGCTGCTGGGCGGCCTCTGGCAAGAGCTCGGCGGCACGCTCACCGGCCGCGTGCGCGAAGGCGCGGCCCCGGCCGACGCTGCGCCCACGCTGGAGCTGCGCTCGCCCTCGATGGCCGAGGTGGTGCGCGACATCAACAAGTTCAGCAACAACGTGATGGCGCAGCAGCTGCTGCTGACGCTGGCGCTGCAGGCCGCGCCCACGCGCACCGCCACGCCCGAGGCCGCGCGCGAGCTGCTCGGCGCCTGGTTGGCCGAGCGCACCGGGGCACTCGACGCCGCCGTCGTGGTCGACAACGGCTCGGGGTTGTCGCGGCGCTCGCGGCTGTCGGCCTGGCGGCTGGCGCGGCTGCTGCAGCAGGCGGCCGATTCACCGCACTTCGGCGAGCTGCTGGCGTCCTTGCCGATCAGCGGTGTCGACGGCACGCTGCGGCGTTCGCGCGCGCCGGCCGGCCGTGCGCACCTGAAGACCGGCTCGCTGCGCGAGGTGATGGCCGTGGCCGGCTACGTGCTGTCCGACAGCGGCCGGCGCTACGTGCTCGTGGCCATCGTCAACCACGCGCAGGCCGGCGCTGCCCGGCCGGCGCTCGACGCGCTGACGCAGTGGGTCGTGCGCGACGCACCGGCCCGCTGAACCGCTGCCACCCCCATCTGTACGCCCGCATGAGCACACAAGACCTGATCGGCTACGCCGCCGCCGCACTCACCACCGGCTCGTTCCTGCCGCAGGCCATCCTGACGCTGCGCACGCGCGACACCCGCGGCATCTCGCTGGTCATGTACAGCGTGTTCACGGCCGGCGTGGCGCTGTGGCTGGTGTACGGCATCGCGCTCGGCGAGTGGCCCATCGTCGTGGCCAATGCCGTGACGCTGGTGCTGGCCGCCACCATCCTGGGCACCAAGCTGGTGGTCGAGCGCGGCGGCCGGCGGCCGCCACCGGGCCGCTGAATCAGAAGCGGTAGGCCACGCCCACGCTGGCCGACATCGGGTCGAGCTTGGCCTCGATGGTCTGGCCGGTCGACAGGGTACCCACGGTCTTCAGCGGGGTCTTGGTCACCGAGGCATCGAGCGCCCAGCGCGGCGCAAAGCGCCAGGCCACGCCGAGCTGGGCGGTGACTGTGAGCTTGGAGTCGAGCTCCAGCAGCGTCGGCCGCGCCGGCGAGCCGCCGGTGAGCGCGCTCAGCGCCGCCGTGGAGCGCGCCTTGTAGAAATGGGCATAGGTGGGCCCGAGGCCGACATACGGCCGCAAGGCCGCATCGGCCGCGCCGAAGCGCCACTGCAGCAGCACGGTGGCCGGCAGCGCCTGCACCTCGCCGAGCTTGCCGGCACCGGCCAGCGAGCCGGCCGCGATGACGTTGAGCTTGAAGCCGGCGGTGAGCGGGATGTCGACCGAGAAGCGGTCGGACAGCATGTACGTCACGCCGCCGGTGACCTGGGTGTCGCTCTCGATGTCGAGCTTCGACCCCGGCGTGCTGGGCCTGCTGAGGTCGCCGCTGGTGACCTCGGGGGTGATCTGCGTCGCGCCCAGGCGCAGGAGCCAGCTGCCGGCCGACTGGGCCGATGCCGAGCCGTGGGCGGCCAGCACGAGCCCGGCGATCAGCAGCAGCGGCCGGGTCTTGGGGAGAAGGGACAGGTGCAGGTGGGACATGGTGCGGTGCTCCAGGCGGCCGTTCACAGCCAGCCCGCGCGGGCGAGCTCGAGCGAGATTAGCTGCGACAGCAGCTGGTGCCCGTAGGGCGTGGGATGGAAGCCGTCCGAGAAGGCATAGCTGCGCCACCAGTTGGCACCGCCGGTGGCGCCGGGTGGTGGCGCCGCGGACAGGGCCGCGTCGGTGCAGGTGGGGAAGGTGTAGGTCGGCAGCCCGTCGGCGCCCACCCCGGTGACCGGGCAGGCCGTGTTGCGGGCGTTGCTCAGGCCGTACTGCGCCGGTGAGGCCACCTGCTCGTTGAACGAGGTGTAGAAGTCGACGACGACCACCGCCGCGTTGCCCGCGAAGCGCGACGCCAGGCGGGTGTTGTAGGCCACGACCCAGGTCTTGAACAGCGCCTCGCTCTGCGAGCGCGCGGCCGCGCCGGCGGTGCCGCCGCCCGAGGCCGCCGCCACGCCGTCGAGCACGGCCTGGAAGCGTGGCGTGTTGGTGATGCCGGGCATGTTGAGCAAGGCGATGCGGCGCGCGCCCTTGCTCAGCGCGCCGTCGCGCAGCTGGTCGGCAAAGCGGTCGGCCAGCGCCTGCATGTAGGTGCTGCCGGCCCCCGCCAGGCCCGCCGCGCCACCGCCGGCCGCGGCCGCCACCTGGGCCGGCGTCAGCAAGCTGCCGAGCACGCCCAGGTAGGCCGCGCCGCCATCGGTGGCGGCGCGCAGGTAGGCCCCCACCAGCGTGGCGGCGTCGTTGCCGCCGCCCACCACCAGCAGCAAGTCGTTGGCGCCGAAGTTGCCCGCGGCCGTGGCGGTGGCCAGTTGCACGCCGATGATGCGCGGGTCGGCCGCCGTCAGGCCCGAGGCCGTGCCGTTGATGACGCCACCGCCGATGGCGTAGTTGGTGCAACCGGCCGTCGTGTTGACCACGAACGTGGCGCCGTTGAAGGCGAAGAAGTTGCAGCCGCGGCCCAGACCGTAGGTCTCGCCGATGCGCTCGGGGTAGGTGAGGCTGCCGCTGCCCTGCACCGTGAAGCGCAGGCCAAAGGTGCCGACGTCAGCGAGGCTGTCGCCCATCACCTTGATCGCCGTGATGCGAGCGGCCGGCGTGGTGTCGGCGCCGCTGTCGCCGCCGCCGCAGGCGGCCAGCATCGCTGCCAGGGCGAGCCCGGTCAGCATCAATCGGGTTCTTGTCATCGTGTCTCCTCGGCCTCGGCTGCGACACGCGTCGCACCGAAAAACGAACGCTCGTTCGTTTCTGAGCTGGGCACTGTACGACTGGCGCGCAGCGCTGTGCGCCCGGCCAAACCCGAGACCGGGTTTGCCAGGGGCGGCGCAGGCCAAACCCGGCGCGAGGAGACTCAGAACGGGTTGAGCTGCGCCCGCTGCAGCGCCAGCGCGGCCAGCGACGCCTGGCCGCCGATACCCAGCCGCGTGCCGTCGGCCCACAGGGCGCTGGGGGCGTCGACGCCGGTCACCACGGTGGCCGTGGTGCAGGCGGGCAAGGGCACGGTGCAGACGGCCGTGGAAATGTCGCTGAGGCCGAACGAAGCCGGCGAGATCCGGGCCTGCTGCGTGCGCAGGTCCATCTGCGCCAGGCCGACGAAGCGGCCGTCGATGCGGATGCGCACGCCGAGCCGCTCGTTGAAGGCGGTGGTCAGGCGCGAGATCAGCGCCGCGCGATCGAAGCCGCTGGCGGCATGGGTGGCGGCCTCGGCGCGCGCATAGGGCGACAGGCCCATGTCGGGCAGGTTGGCGACGACGACCTTGGCACCCAGGTCGATGAGGCGGTTCACCTGCGCCGCGGCGCGCTCGCCGCGCGCACCGGCCTCGGCGATCAGCGCCGCTTCGGACTGAGCCGGGTACTGGCGGTACAGCTCGAGCACGTCGTTGACACCGACGAAGATGAGCGCCAGATCACGCTCGCGGAAGCCGCCCGCTTCGGCCTGCGCCTGGACCTGTGCTGCCACTTCGGCCACGCGGGCACCGGGCGCGGCGCGGGTGAAGGCGCGCGGCGTGGCCGGGGGCGTCGCGGTGTTGCACTCGGCCAGCGTGAGGCCGTAGTAGCCCGCCACCACCTGCACCCAGATCGGCTGCAGGTTGCAGTCGATGGCACCGCTGGTGGCGTTGACGCCGTTGACGCTGTAGTTGCGGCCTTCGGGCGTGAGCGCGCTGGCGTCGTCGCCGAAGGCGAACACGCGCTCGGCGATGAAGGTCTCGAACTGGCTGGTGCTGCCGCCGCAGGCGACCACGGCCAACGCGGCCGCAAGGGCCGCCAGGGCCGCGGAAGGCTTGCGCAGCGCCGGCATCAGGCGCCGGCCGGAAAGACGGAAACTCATCGGGACTCCGGGGTCAGAACGCGCATTGTCGCCCGGCTCGGTACCCTGGCCTTGCCGGGGCCTGGTGAAGCCCGGTCGGGCGGGCACGGCCGCAGGCGCGAGCGGCCCTCAAGCGGCAGCACGGCGCAGGCGGTCGCGCACGCCGTCCCAGGCGGCATCGGCTGGCAGGGCCTCGACCCAGATGGCCACCGCGCCGGCGTCGTCGAGCTCGCGCAGCACGGCGAACAACTCGTGAGCCGCCGCATCGGCCTCGGTCGCCATCGGCCGGTGCCACCAGCCCGGCGGCGGCGTGCGGCGCGCGTACACCGCCACGCCCGGCTGCGGCGCCGCCGTGGCCACGCGGGTGGGCCAATCGGCCGCCGATACCAGCACCAGCGTGGCCGCCGGTGCGTAATGCGAGGCCAGCGTGCCCGAGGCACGCGGCGACGCCGCATCGGGTTCGGCCAAGGCCTGGCCAAGCACCTGCTCGAGCTGTTCGCGGCCGATCTGTCCCGGCCGCAATAGCGCCGGCCGTGCGGGTGCAGGCCGGCTGCAGTCGACGATGGCCGACTCGATGCCGACCTCGCAGTCGCCGCCGTCGAGCACGAGCAGATCAGGGCCGAACTCCTGCAGCACGTGCGCGGCCCGGGTCGGGCTGACGCGACCGAAGCGGTTGGCGCTGGGCGCGGCGACACCGGGCACGCCACGCGCCGCGGCCGCGTGCAGCAGGGCCAGCGCGAGCGGGTGCGAGGGCATGCGCAGGCCGATGCTCGCCTGCCCCCCGGCGGCGGCGGCGGCCACGCCGTCGCGGCGCGGCACGATCAGCGTCACCGGGCCGGGCCAGAACGCCTGCATCAGCTGCCGCGCAGCGGCCGGCAACGTGGCCGCAAAGGACTCGGCCGCCGCCACCGAGGCCACGTGCACGATCAGCGGGTGATCGGCCGGCCGGCCCTTGGCGGCGAAGATGCGCGCCACGGCGGCGTCGTCATCGGCGCGCGCACCGAGGCCGTAGACGGTTTCGGTAGGCAGCGCCACCAGTTCGCCCGCCGCCAGCGCATCGGCAGCACGGGCCACGCCTTCGGGGCCTTGCAGCAGGGGCATGGGGCTGAGCGCGTCTCAGAACGCCGGCAGGCCCAGGCGCGACGCGGCCTGCAGCGCCACGGCACGCGCCTGGGCCGCCGTGGCTGCCGTCACGGTGAGGTGGCCCATCTTGCGCGCGCGGCGCGGCTCGGCCTTGCCGTACAGGTGCAGGCGCACGCCAGGCAGGGCCAGCACGGCGGGCCAGTCGGGCTCGCGCGCGGAGGCGCCGGCCCCGTCGAACCAGAGATCGCCGAGCAGGTTGAGCATCACCGCCGGCGAGTGCAGCCGCGGCGGCGTGAGTGGCCAGCCCATCAGCGTGCGCAGCTGCAGATCGAACTGCGACTGGTCGCAGGCGTCGATGCTGTGGTGGCCCGAGTTGTGCGGCCGCGGCGCCATCTCGTTGGCCACCAGGCTGCCGTCGGCGAGCACGAAGAACTCGACGCAGAGCACGCCGACGTAGTCGAGCGCATCGGCCAGCCGGCGCGCGCGTGCGACGGCCTTGTCGGCGGTGGCCGCGGGCACATCGGGCGCAGGCACTTGGGTGACGGCGAGGATGCCGTCGCGGTGCAGGTTCTGCTGCACCGGCAGGTGCACGGTCTGGCCGTCGCGGCCGCGCGCGACGACGACGCTGATCTCGTGCGCCAGCGGCAGGCGCTTCTCGAGCACGCACACCGCCTGGCCCAGCTGCTGCCAGGCGGCGGCCAGGGCCTCGGCGCTGTCGACGCGCACCTGGCCCTTGCCGTCGTAGCCCAGCGTGGCGGTCTTCAGGATGCCGGGCAGCAGGCCTGCGGCAGCGGCAGTGGCGAGCGTCGCCGGGCTGTCGATCAGGGCGTACGGGGCGCACGGCACACCGGCGGCCTGGAAGCAGGCCTTCTCGCGCGCACGGTGCTGGCAGACCTCGACGGCATCGGCCGGTGGCGAGACCGCGCAATGCGCGGCGAGCTGCCGCAGCGCGGCGGCCGGCACGTTCTCGAACTCGGTGGTGACGGCTGCGCAGTGCTGCGCGATGTGGTCGAGCGCCGCCGCGTCGGTGTAGGGCGCGGTGAGGTGCTGGCCCGCTGCGGCGCCGGCCGGGCTGGCGGCATCAGGCTCGAGCACCGTGACCCGCAGGCCGGCCACCTGCGCGGCGTGCACGAACATGCGGCCGAGTTGGCCGCCACCGAGCACGGCCACGGCGCGGGCATCGGGCGTCTGGGGATCTGCGCTCACTTCAGCTCCTGCGACATGGCGCGGGCGGCTGCGGTCTGTTCGGCGCGGAAGGCCTCGAGCTGCTGGCGCAGCGCGGGGTCGTGAGTGGCCAGCATGGCGACGGCAAACAGCGCGGCGTTGGCCGCACCGGCCGGGCCGATGGCGAAGGTGGCCACTGGGATGCCCTTGGGCATCTGCACGATCGAGTAGAGCGAATCGACACCCTGCAGGTGCTTGCTCGCCACCGGCACGCCCAGGACTGGCACCGGGGTCTTGGCGGCCAGCATGCCCGGCAGGTGGGCGGCGCCGCCGGCACCCGCGATGATGGCCTGGATGCCACGACCGGCCGCTTGCTCGGCAAAGGCGAACAAGTCGTCGGGCATGCGGTGCGCCGAGACCACCTGCTTGTCGTAGGGCACGCCGAAGCGGTCGAGCATGTCGGCGGCGTGGCGCAGGGTGTCCCAGTCGCTGGAGGAGCCCATCGCGAGCGAGATCACGGCGCCGGCGGGAAGCGGGGCCGCGGCCTGGGGAAGGCCTAGTGAGTCAACCATGGTTCCAGCGCGTGCCTGAGTTGGCTTTCATAGAGGTCGTAGTCGCTCCAGGCCTGCTCGAGGCGGGCCTGGACGGAGGGCAGCTTGCCGGCCAGCGCCGGATGTTCGGTGAGCTTCGACCAGATCGACAAGCCGACCACGCGCTCATCGGGATCGAGTGCATCGAGCTGTGCGAGGTCGATGGCCGCAGCGCCGGCTTCGACGGCTTGGAGATCGCCGAGCTGCAGTTGGGCGTAGAGGGATTCGATGGAGAGGGCGGTTTGGTTGAGGTGGTTATCCGGGAAACCCGATGGTTCTTGGAGACGAAGAAGAAGCGGTAGTGCCTCATCCCAGCGTGCCTCAATCAGATTCAGTCGAGCAAGCGACAGGTCGATGTGGTTCCGCATCGTGGAGATTCCGACAAGCTGATGAAGGTTGGTTGCAGAGGCAAGCTCAGCCCGAATCCCCTTTAGCCACTCTTCGTCACACATCGCACGGCACCAGTCGACACGCTGCCTGGCAACACCAAACACTCCGCGACCGAAGAGCAAGGCGTCAATGCAGGCTTGATCTCCGTCTGCGACGGCGTGGCTATGTCCTATCCGAAACCAAGTTTGGCTCGCTTCCTTCGCGCCCAAGATGATTGCGCCAGTCATCAGTACAACGGCGCGGCGCGACAGCACTGCGTGATCATCCTTGTCAACTGCGTCGCGTACCAAAACCAAAGAGCGACTCATCGCTTCGAATCGGCAGGAGTAGAAGTCGATGAAGGCCTTCCAGGCAGCGCAGAGTGCAATCAAGTCTGGTTGACGAAGTGCTTCCGCCAAGAACAGCGCCCGAGTAAATCTGTCGTGCGCTGCAGCACTCTCGAACTCGTAGTAATGCAGCAGCCCTTCCGCGATCTGCAGAAAGCAGGTCACCCGACCGCTTCGCCCGTCATTGAAGGTCTTGCGCACCTCCGCCACGAGCGCGCGCGCGGTGGCGGAGTCGCCGACACGCACCAGGTAAGCCGCTTTCTTGGCCATCAACTCGGCGATCAGGTGCTCATCGGTGGCCTGGGCCAGACGGGCGTCGATCCGACTGAGAAGCTGAGCCATGAGCACCTCGGGAAAACGGTCACGGTCGCGAATTGTCGCGTTTCAGGCTCGGCGCCGGCCGGCACCCCCATGCGCAGCGGGCAAAAAAAAGCGGCCCCGGACAGGGCCGCTCGCGCAGCAGGCCATGCAGTTGCCTGCACGGCCTGCACTCTCTCAGGGCTTGTTCCCGGTGGGGAACGGCCAGGCCGCCGCTGGGTTCAGCGTGGTCTTGGCCGGTGCCGCAGGCGCAGCAGGCGCAGCAGGCGCAGCAGGCGCGGGGGCGGCAGGCTTCTTGGCCGCCTTCTTGGCAGCGGCCTTCTTGGTCGCGGTCGGCTTCTTTGCGACAGCCTTCTTGACCGCAGCCTTCTTCGCCGGTGCCGCCTTCTTGGCCGGTGCCGCCTTCTTCGCCGGGGCGGCCTTCTTCGCAGCAGCCTTCTTCGCCGGGGCGGCCTTCTTCGCAGCGGCCTTCTTCGCCGGTGCAGCCTTCTTCGCCGGGGCGGCCTTCTTCGCAGCGGCCTTCTTCGCCGGTGCAGCCTTCTTCGCCGGGGCGGCCTTCTTCGCCGGAGCGGCCTTCTTGGCCGGAGCGGCCTTCTTCGCAGTTGCCATAACGATCTCCTTGATCAAGTTGCAACAAGCACCGCACCGGTCGTTCCGGCACGGGGATTCATCACCCGGGGGTCTGCTGGTGGGCGGATGCCCCCGGCAGTAGCCCCGGTGCGATGAACGGGGTCACGAACCTGCCGGGTCTGATGCCCGGCTCGGCTCGGAATTCTTGATCTCTCATTCACCCACCCGGCGAGGGGCAGGCTGTGTTTGGCGTGTTCGATGGCAGGGACTGCGATGCAGCTCAGTCCCAGGCCAGCGCGCCGCCGGTTTGATAGTCGATGACACGGGTCTCGAAGAAGTTGCGTTCCTTCTTCAGGTCGATCATCTCGCTCATCCAGGGGAACGGGTTCTCCTCGTTGGGGTACAGCGGATCGAGGCCGATCTGCGTGGCTCGCCGATTGGCGATATAGCGCAGGTAACCCTTGAACATGCTGGCATTGAGGCCCAGCACGCCACGTGGCATGGTGTCCTCGGCATAGCGGTACTCGAGTTCGACGGCCTTCTCGAACAGCGTCTTGATCTCGGCCTTGAAGGCCGGCGTCCAGAGGTGCGGGTTCTCGAGCTTGATCTGGTTGATCAGGTCGATGCCGAAGTTGCAGTGCATCGACTCGTCGCGCAGGATGTACTGGTACTGCTCGGCAGCACCCGTCATCTTGTTCTGCCGACCGAGGGCCAGGATCTGCGTGAAGCCCACGTAGAAGAACAGGCCTTCCATCAGGCAGGCGAAGACGATCAGGCTCTTCAGCAGCGTCTGGTCGTTCTCGGGCGTGCCGGTGTGGAAGTGCGGATCCATGATCGCGTCGATGAACGGGATCAGGAACTCGTCCTTGTCGCGGATCGAGCTGACCTCGTGGTACGCGTTGAAGATCTCGCCTTCATCAAGCCCGAGGCTCTCGACGATGTACTGGTAGGCGTGGGTGTGGATCGCCTCCTCGAACGCCTGGCGCAGCAGGAACTGCCGGCACTCGGGCGCCGTGATGTGGCGGTAGGTGCCGAGCACGATGTTGTTCGCGGCCAGCGAATCGGCGGTGACGAAGAAGCCGAGGTTGCGCTTGATGATGCGGCGCTCGTCTTCGGTGAGACCGTTCGGGTCCTTCCAGGTCGCGATGTCGCGCGACATGTTCACCTCTTGCGGCATCCAGTGGTTGGCGCAGGTGGAGAGGTACTTCTCCCAGGCCCACTTGTACTTGAACGGCACCAGTTGGTTGACGTCGGTCTGGCCGTTGATGATGCGCTTGTCGGCCATGTTCACGCGGCGCGCGCTGACGGCGGCTGCGATGGCCGAATCGACGGCAGAGACCGCGGGCTTCGGTGCGACCGGAGGCACCGGCAAGGTGGCTGCTTCGGGGAAGGGATTGCTCGGCAGCGCCACCGGGGCGACGGCCGGCTTCGGCACCGAATGGATCGCGGCATTCAGCGCGGGAGCAGCCGCTGATGGGAGCGCCTTGATCGGCGCCGCGTCGGGTTGTTTCTTGACTTCGTCTTCCCAGACCAGCATGGGTTCTTCGTCCTGTGATGTTGAATTATCCGAGTGTTGTTCGCGAACACCAAGCACTGGTTGACATCGCGACGAACTCGTTGTTGCAGCAGCGCATCGCATCAGGGCCTTGTGTGAGCGGTTGCACAGCTTCGTGCATGCACTCGCGACCTCGAAACGATGCGCGCAAAGTCCTCATGGGCTGGTGTTACTGGCAGGCCTCGCAATCGGGATCGTCGATCGAACAGAACTTGATGTCGGTCGCGGGTTCGCTCGCTGCCGCAGCGGGCGCTGCCGCAGCCGTGGCGCCCGTGGCCATGGACACCGCATTCAAGGCACCCGGCGCAACCGTGCTCTTCTCGCTGTAGGTGGCGCTGGTGGTGCGCAGGTAGTAGGTGGTCTTCAGGCCACGCAGCCACGCCAGCTTGTAGGTCTCGTCGAGGCGACGGCCCGAAGCGCCGGCCATGTAGATGTTGAGCGACTGCGCCTGGTCGATCCACTTCTGGCGCCGCGCACCGGCCTCGATGAGCCAGCTCGGATCGACCTCGAAGGCCGTGGCGTACAGGCGCTTCAGCTCTTCGGGCACGCGGTCGATCGGGCGCAGCGAACCGTCGAAGTGCTTGAGGTCGACGACCATCACGTCGTCCCACAGGCCGAGCTTCTTGAGGTCGCGCACGAGGTACTCGTTGACGACCGTGAACTCGCCCGACAGGTTGCTCTTGACGCTGAGGTTGCCGAAGCTCGGCTCGATCGAGGCGTCGACGCCGATGATGTTGCTGATGGTGGCCGTGGGCGCGATGGCCACGCAGTTGCTGTTGCGCATGCCGTGGGTGGCGATGCGCTGACGCAGCTGCGACCAGTCGAGCGTCTCGTTGCGGTCGACCTGCACCCACTCGTCGCCACCACGCGCCTGCGCCAGCAAGGCCAGCGAGTCCTGGGGCAGGATGCCGCGGTCCCAGAGGCTGCCACGGTAGCTGCTGTAGCGGCCGCGCTCGGCGGCCAGCTCGGTGCTGGCCCAGTAGGCGTAGTAGCACACCGCTTCCATGCTGCGGTCGGCAAAGGCCACGGCTTCGGCGCTGGCGTAGGGCACACGCAGCTGGTACAGGCAGTCCTGGAAGCCCATGATGCCCAGGCCCACCGGGCGATGGCGCAGGTTGCTGTCGCGCGCCTTCTTCACCGCGTAGTAGTTGATGTCGATGACGTTGTCGAGCATGCGCATCGCCGTCGCCACCGTCTTCTTCAGCTTGGCCTGGTCGATCGCGCCGTCTTTGAGGTGCTGCGCCAGGTTCACCGAGCCGAGGTTGCAGACCGCGATCTCGGTGTCGGAGGTGTTCAGCGTGATCTCGGTGCACAGGTTCGACGAGTGCACGACACCCACGTGCTGCTGCGGGCTGCGCACGTTGCAGGCGTCCTTGAACGTGATCCAGGGGTGCCCGGTCTCGAACAGCATCGACAGCATCTTGCGCCACAGGTCCTTGGCCTGCGTGCGCTTGAAGAGCTTGATCTCGCCGCGATCGACCTTGTCCTCGTAGGCGGTGTAGGCGGCTTCGAACTCGGCGCCGAACTTGTCGTGCAGGTCGGGGCAGGTGCTGGGGCTGAACAGCGTCCAGTGGCAGCCTTCGATGACACGCTTCATGAACAGGTCGGGAATCCAGTTCGCCGTGTTCATGTCGTGGGTGCGGCGGCGGTCGTCGCCGGTGTTCTTGCGCAGCTCGAGGAACTCCTCGAGGTCGAGGTGCCAGGTCTCGAGGTAGGCGCAGACCGCGCCCTTGCGCTTGCCACCCTGGTTGACGGCCACGGCGGTGTCGTTCACCACCTTCAGGAACGGCACCACGCCCTGGCTCTTGCCGTTGGTGCCCTTGATGTAGCTGCCGAGGGCGCGCACGCGCGTCCAGTCGTTGCCCAGGCCGCCGGCGAACTTGCTGAGCAGCGCGTTTTCCTTCAGGGCCTCGTAGATGCCGTCGAGGTCGTCGGCCACCGTGGTGAGGTAGCAGCTCGACAACTGGCTGCGGCGCGTGCCACTGTTGAACAGCGTCGGCGTCGAGCTCATGAAGTCGAAGCTGGAGAGCACGCCGTAGAACTCGATGGCGCGCGCCTCGCGGTCGATCTCGCCCAGTGCCAGGCCCATGGCCACACGCATGAAGAAGGCCTGCGGCATCTCGATGCGGTGCTCGTCGATGTGCAGGAAGTAGCGGTCGTACAGCGTCTGCAGGCCGAGGTAGTCGAACTGCAGGTCGCGGCTGGCGTCGAGCGCGGCGCCCAGGCGGGCCAGATCGAACTGCAGCAGCTTGTCGTCGAGCAATTCGGCCTCGACGCCCTGCTTGATGAACTGCGGAAAGTAGTCGGCGTAGCGCATGGCCATCTGCGCCTGCGTGACCTCTTCGCCGAGGATCTCGCGGCGGATGGTGTGCAGCAGCAGGCGGGCCGTGGCGCGCGTGTAGCTCGGCTCCTTCTCGATCAGCGTGCGGGCGGCCAGGATGGCGGCCTTGTAGACCTCGTCGATGGGCACGCCGTCATAGAGGTTGCGGCGCGTCTCGGCGAGGATGGGCTCGGCCTGCACCTCGGCACCCAGGCCGGCGCAGGCGCTTTCGATCAGCGAGCGCAGCGCGTGCATGTCCAGTGCCACGCGCTGGCCGTTTTCGATGACGTGCAGGTCGGGCGTCTTCACGACGGCCGGCGCACCCTGGCGCGCACGCTCCTGCGATCGACGCTCGCGGTACAGCACGTAGGCGCGCGCCACCTCGTGATGGCCGCCGCGCATCAGGCCGAGTTCGACCTGGTCCTGCACGTCCTCGATGTGGAAGGTGCCGCCGCCCGGGCGGCTGCGCAGCAGGGCGCGCACGACGCTGCCGGTGAGTTGCTCGACCGTCTCGCGCACGCTGGCCGAAGCCGCGCCCTGCGTGCCGTGCACCGCCAGAAAGGCCTTCATCAGCGCGACCGCGATCTTGTCGGGCTCGAAGCCGACGACGGCGCCGTTGCGCCGGATGATCTGGTACGAGGTGTAGGCGGCCGCGGGCGAACCCACCACGGTGGCGGCCACGGCCGCAGCCGTGGGTTGACGCTGCGGCGCTTGGGCGGCGATATCGACAGATTGCATTCGATCCCCTCTGTGTCTTTGGTGTGGGCCACGGCGTCGGTGCGACGTGGTGTTCGGATGGAGCTCAGGGCGTTGCCATGCGGCAGTGCGGCAGTGGTCTGGGGCCTTGAGCCCCGGCTGCGCCGGATGGGTGGCGTCTGGGTGTCGCGATCCTGTGGCGGTGGTATGGCGCTTCGTGTGGCGCATCCACGCGCCGCCTCAGGCAAGCACTATATCTGGGGTGCCCACCCCCTTCAAGCCACTAGCGATAGTGTTCAGTGAGGGCGATCCCGAATTGTCCTCTCATGCGCGGATGCAGGCTCGAGACAACGGATTCGTGGCTTCTGGCGTTGCGCCAGCAGGCCCTCGAACAGGACTTCGGGCCATCGCGCCGCGCCGCTGCTCGACGCCGCGCTGGAGCACCGCGCCAACCGGGGCTCAACGCCGCATGGCGGCCCGCGAGACCTTGTCGTTGCTGATGATCGTCACGCGCGCCAGGTCGTGCCGGCCGTGGTGTTCAACCCACACGCGGCACGGCAAGCCCGCTGCCGTGCAGACAGCGGGCCAGGCGCAACCAGTCGAAACCGGGGCCGGGATCGGCCTTGCGCCCCGGCGCCACGTCTTCGTGCCCCACGACCTCGCGCAGCGGATGACGCCGCGCCAGACTGCGCAGCAGCCGGGCCAGCGCGCGGTACTGGGGCGCCTCGAAGTGCAGGCCTTCGAGGCCTTCGAGCTCGATGCCCACCGACCAGTCGTTGCAGTTCGTGCGCCCGCGCCACGCTGACACCCCGGCATGCCAGGCGCGCGCCTCGGTGGCCGCGAACTGCAGCACGCGGCCGCTGCGGCGCACGAAGAAGTGCGCCGAGACCTGCAGGCCGCGGATGCCCTGGAAGTAGGGGTGGGCGTCCCAGTCGAGGCGGTTGGTGAAGAGTCGCTCGACCGCGTCACCGGCCCACACGCCCGGCGGCAGGCTGATCGAATGCACCACGGCCAGCGTCACCGCCGTACCCCCGGGCCGCAGCCCGACGTTCGGCGACGGCCGCCACGATGCGCCGGCCCACCAGCCGCCGCCGCTCCAGACCTGCCGCCGGCTCACCGCCCGGGGCCCGGCCGCTCAGTTGCCGTCGGGCTCGGCCGCGGCCTGCTCGCCGCCGATGCCCAGCCGCGCCATGCGGTAGCGCATCTGGCGCAGCGACAAGCCCAGGCCCGCCCCCGCGGCCGTGCGGTTGTAGCGGTGGCGCTCGAGCGCGCGCTGCAGCACCTGGCGCTCGACTTCGTCGAGGTAGGCCACCAGATCGGTGGGCAGCGGCGGCTCCGCGCTGCTGGTGTCGGCGGCAGCCGGCGCCGATGCCAGCGGCGCCACCGGCGGCGCGGCGCTCCCGGGCCCGTTCCAGCCCGGGGCACCGGCTTCGGTGCCGGTGTCGTCGAAGCCGATGTCGGGCAGGCCGAGGTCCTCGATGCCGATCGATGGCCCTGCGGCCAGCGCCAGCGCGCGGTGCAGCAGGTTCTCGAGTTCGCGCACGTTGCCGGGGAAGGCGTAGGTCAGCAGGCGCTGCTCGGCCTCGGGGGCCAGCGTGGGCGGCGGCGAGACGCCGGCGTCGCGGGCGATGCGTTCGACGACGGCGCGGCAGATCGCCGGCACGTCGCCCAGCCGCTCTCGCAGCGGCGGCACGACGATGCGGATGACGTTGAGGCGGTAGTACAGATCCTGGCGAAACCGCCCGGCCTGCACCTCGCTGCCGAGGTCCTTGTGCGTGGCACTGACGAGGCGCACGTTCACCGGCTGCTCGGTGGTGGCCCCCAGCGGCCGCACGGCGCGCTCCTGGATCACGCGCAGCAGCTTGCTCTGCATGGCCAGCGGCAGATCGCCGATCTCGTCGAGGAACAGCGTGCCCGACTGCGCGGCCTGGAAGAAGCCGTCGCGGTCTTCGTTCGCGCCCGTGAACGCGCCCTTGCGGTAGCCGAAGAACTCGGCCTCGAGCAGGTTCTCGGGAATGGCGCCGCAGTTGACGGCGATGAACGGCCCGCTGGCCCGCGCTGAGCAGTCGTGGATGGCGCGCGCCACCAGTTCCTTGCCGGTGCCGGATTCGCCGTACACCTGCACCGGCGCCATGCTGCGCCCGACCTTGTCGACGAGCGAGCGCACCTGGTGCATGGCCGGGGAGTCGCCGAGCAGCCGCTGCAGCGCCGACCGCCGCGGCGCGCTGGCCGGCGCCGCCACGCGCCCGGCCGTGGCCGAGGGCACGCGGCCGAGCGCCGAGGCCACGACGGCGCGGAACTGCCGCAGGTCCACCGGTTTGGTGAGGTAGTCGTAGGCGCCGGCCTTCAGGGCCTCGACAGCGTTTTCGGGCGAGCCGTAAGCGGTGATCACCACCGCCCGCTCGGGCCGCCCGGCTTCGTCGAGCCGGTGCAGCAGGTCCAGGCCGGTGCCGTCGGGCAGCCGCATGTCGGTGATGAGCAGCTGAAAGCCGCCCGGCCCGCGCTCCTGCAGCAGCGCCCAGCCTTCGGTCACCGAGCCGGCGCTTTCGACGTCGTAGCCCTCGCGCAGCAGCGTCAGCTCGTACAGCGTGCGCAGGTCGGGCTCGTCGTCGACGACGAGCAGTCGGGGGTTGGGTGCGGCGGTCACGGAATTCGCGGGTCAGGCGAGCGGCAGGGTCGGTGCGGCCGGTGTTCCCGCCAGCGTGGTGCGGCACATGCGAACGACGAATTCGTTGCTCAGGCGCTCGGCCGCGGGCCGGGGTCGGTACTCGATGCTGGCGCCGTAGCGTTCGCACAGTTCGCGGCAAATATACAGGCCGAGTCCGGTGCCCCTGCTGCGCGTCGAGAAGAAGGGCTCGAACAGCAGGCGCTCGACCTCCGGCGTGATCGGCGCGCCATCGGACAGCACCGACAGCGCCACCCGTTGGTCGTCGATCGGCGCCAGACGCAGGAACACCGACCCGGGCGCGCCGCTGGCATGGCGCAGGGCGTTGTCGAGCAGGTTCACGAGCACACGGCGCAGGTGCTCGGGATCGAAGGCCACGCCCAGCGGCGCCGGGTGGAGTTCGGCGCGCAGCGGGCTGGCCGAGCCCATCGGCAGGGCCAGGGTGCGCGCCCAGTCCGTGGCCGCGTGGGCCACGGCCGCCGCGGCGTCGACGGCCTGGGCATCGGGCAGCGCGCCCGGCGCGACTTCCATGACATCGTCGACCAGGCGCTTCAGCCGCTGCACGTTGTCGGCGACGATCGCCGCGAGCTGGTGCTGGGCCGGCGGCAGCGGGTCCTCCATCATCAGCGCGTTGGCCTGCGCGATGGCGGCCAGCGGATTGCGGATCTCGTGCGCGATGCCCGCCGACACGCGGCCCATCGCGGCCAGCTTTTCCTGCCGGATTCGGGCCTGCAGCGTGCGCAGGTCTTCGAGCAGCAGCACGGCCGCGGGTTCGGACTGCGCGGCATCGGTGCCCCGTGCCGCCTCGGCCGCGCGGGCGCGCATGAAGCGCACCCGCAGGCGCAACGTGCGCGTGTGGCCCTGGCCGAAGGTGAGCACGACGTCCTGGCCCGCCTCGGGCCACTGGCCACTGCCGACCGCCTGCTGGGCGGCCCGCCACAAGGCTGCCCACGCGGCCTGGCGGTCGAGGAAAAACGGCGCTGGCGGTGACAGCCCCTGATCGACGAGCAGCGCCCGTGCGGCCGGATTGGCCGCACGCACCTGCAGCGCGCGGTCGACCACCAGCACGCCGTCGACCATCTCCTCGATGACGAGGCGGTTGAGCTGCGCCTGCTGGCGCGCCAGTTCCAGGCTGCCGCGCGCGGCCAGTTCCTCGCGCGACAGGCGCCCGGCCAGTTCGCTGGCCAGCAGCACGATCACGAACAGGCCCATGCCGGCCAGGCCCGACTGCAGCATCAGCGTCGGCGAGTCCGGCCCGCTGCGCCACGCCGCCGCCAGCAGCACCAGCGTCACCGCCGCCGTGGTGCCGAGCGCGCGCACCCGCGAGGTCAGCACGCCGGCCATCAGTACCGGCAACACCAGCAGCGCCGCGAAGTTGAACGAGACACCCACCTCGAGCAGATGCAGAAGCGAGAACGCGGCCACGTCGACGCCGATGGTCGACAGCCACTGGCGCCGCCGCTGGTTGGCGCCACTCACCGGCTCGGCCGGCGCGCCCAGTCGCGGCAGCAGCCACAGCGTGATGGCCTGCGTGGCGTACACCAGCGCCACCAGCACGGCCCACTCGGCCTGGCGCTGGCCGCTCCAGGCACCGATGCCCTGCACCGCGACGACGCTCAGCCCGATGGCGGCCCGCGCGGCGACGTAGCCGCGCACGACGCGGGCGAACGCGGTGTCCTGGGCGTCACGCTGGCGGCGCACCTGGCGATCGAGGAAGCGGCTGTCGCCCTGCGGCGGCAGGGTGCTGCCGGCCCAGGGGAGGTCGGCGGGGTCGTCGTAGGGCGTGTCGTGGTCGTCGGAGCGCCGGCCGCCGGTGCCGCGGCGGTCGCTCTGGCGCCGGTCACCGCGGCGGCGGTCGGCCTCGCGCGGGTCCATCGGTCGCGTGCGTCAGCGGCCTCAGCCGCCGCTGCGCGGCCCGGCCAGGCGGTGCGCGTCGCTGCAGTAGGCGTGGCCGGCGGCGTCGCGCAGGGCATCGGCCGACGGCAGGTGCACGCTGCAGTGGGCGCAGGCCAGCATGGTCTGGGGGGCGCCCGGCGCGGCTGCCTTGGCGGCGTCAGGCTTGGGCGCGGAGTCCGGGGGTGTCTTGCGGCGGCCCATGGCGAGCCACAGCAGGCCCCCCACCACCACGATCAGGAGCACGACGAGTTTCATGGCAGGCGCCGCAAGAGGAGGTTCATTCCACGGCGCGACGAAGCACGACCTCGAGCACGAAGCGCGAGCCGGCGTAGCCCAGCAGCAGCAGCACGGCGCCCGTGTACAGCCAGCGCGTGGCCTGGCGCCCGCGCCAGCCGCGCACGCGGCGGCCGATGAGCAGCGCGCCGATCACGCCCCAGGCCAGCACCGAGAACACCGTCTTGTGCTCGAGCCAGCGCCCGGGCGGCGAGGTCAGGCTGGTGACGATGCCGAGCACCAGCGTGGCCGTGAGCACGATGAAGCCGACCTCGACGAAGCGGAAGGTGATGCGCTCCAGCTGCAGCAGCGGCATGCCCTGCGCGGCGCGCGGCGCCAGCGCGGCCGCACCGGCCCCGCGCATGCGGCGCTCGGCGGCATCGAGCCACAGGCCGTGCAGCACGGCGGCGCCGAAGAGCCCGTACGAACCCACGCCGAGCGCGAAGTGCAAGGGCGCCAGCGACGACTGCATGACACGCGGATCGCCCGGGAAGGTGGCCGCCAGCAGCACCGCCACGATGCCGGCCAGGCCCAGCCACTGGCGCACCACCGGCAGCGGCAGCAGGCGGCTCTCGACGGTGTAGACGGCGATCACCAGCCACACGGCCATCGACAGCACCGGCCCGAATCCGAGCCTGGCACCGGGCACACTCTGGCCGAGGCCGGCGATGTCGATGAGCAGCAGCAAGGCGTGCAGCACAAGGCCGCCGAGCAGCCCGGCCGCCGACAGCCGCCCCCACGAATGGGCCGGCACGGAGGCCAGCAGGTACAGCGCCGAGGCCACCACCACCAGCAGCAGCCCGCCACCGGGGGCGAGCAGAGGGGAGCTGGTCGATAAAATCATCCCGGCAGTGTGCCATGCGGCACCTGCCTTCCCACCCACTTGACGACGCCCATGGCCACCCACCTTACCGATCGGCTCTCGAAGCTCGTGAAGACGATGCGCGGCCAGGCGCGCATCACCGAGAGCAACGTGCAGGAGATGCTGCGCGAGGTGCGCATGGCGCTGCTCGAGGCCGACGTGGCGCTGCCGGTGGTGCGCGACTTCATCGCCCGCGTCAAGGACAAGGCGCTGGGGCAGGAGGTCGCGGGCTCGCTGAACCCGGGCCAGGCGCTGGTGGGCATCGTGCACAAGGAGCTGGCGGCGACGATGGGCGAAGGGGTCTCCGACCTCAACCTCGCCGCGCAGCCGCCGGTGGTCATCCTGATGGCCGGCCTGCAGGGCGCGGGCAAGACCACGACCACCGCCAAGCTGGCCAAGCACCTGATCACGAAGCGCAAGAAGAAGGTACTCACCGTCTCGGCCGACGTCTACCGGCCGGCCGCCATCGAGCAGCTCAAGACCGTCACGGCACAGGCCGGGGCGGAGTGGTTCGCCTCGGCGCCCGACCAGAAGCCGCGCGACATCGGCCTGGCCGCACTCGACCACGCCAAGCGCCACTACTTCGACGTGCTGCTCGTCGACACCGCCGGCCGCCTGGCCATCGACGAAGCGCTGATGGCCGAGATCCGCGAGCTGCACGCCGCGCTCAACCCCACCGAGACGCTGTTCGTCGTCGACGCGATGCAGGGCCAGGACGCCGTCAACACCGCGAAGGCCTTCAAGGACGCGCTCCCGCTCACCGGCGTGGTGCTGACCAAGCTCGACGGCGACAGCCGCGGCGGTGCGGCGCTGTCGGTGCGGCAGATCACGGGCGCGCCGATCAAGTTTGCCGGGGTGTCCGAAAAGATCGACGGCCTGGAGGTCTTCGACGCCGAGCGCCACGCCGGCCGCGTGCTCGGCATGGGCGACATCGTCGCGCTGGTCGAAGAGGTGCAGAAGGGCGTCGACATGGCGTCGGCGCAGAAGCTGGCCGAGAAGGTCAAGAGCGGCGGCGGCTTCGACCTCGAGGACTTCCTCGCCCAGATCAGCCAGATGAAGAAGATGGGCGGGCTCTCAAGCCTGATGGACAAACTACCGAGCCAGCTCACGGCCAAGGCCCAGGGCGCCGACATGGGCAAGGCCGAGCGCGACGTGCGCCGCATGGAGGGCATCATCCATTCGATGACGCCGCTGGAGCGCAGGAAGCCCGAACTGCTGAAGGCCAGCCGCAAGCGCCGCATCGCCGCCGGCGCCGGCGTGCCGGTGCAGGAAGTGAACCGTCTGCTCAACCAGTTCGAGCAGATGCAGGGAATGATGAAGAAGATGAAGGGCGGCGGCCTGATGAAGATGATGAAGCGCATGGGCGGCATGGGCGGCCCCGGCGGCGGTGGTTTCCCCGGCATGCCGCGCTGACGATTCGATACGCCTTTTGTGCCTGCAACCCTTGTGAAGGAGGCCTGAGCGGCCGATGCTGAGGGTTCGCCCTCGACGCAGCCCCCTGCCCCCTTCCGGATGGAGACGCTCTCTTCCCTTGCCGCTCCGCTGACACTGGTGCTGCTGCTCACCTGGCTCGTGATGCGGTGGCGGTCGCGGCAAAGCGCCCGATCGTCCCGCCGCGAGGCGCTGGACACCGTGGCCGACTGGCCCCCTGAGGCCGCCCGCGTGCTCAGCATCACCGAGCGCCAGGCCTACGACCTGCTCAAGCGCGCCATGCCCGGCTACCTGGTGCTGGGCCAGGTGCCGTTGTCCCGCTTCGTGCGCGTGCCGGCCCGCCACAGCTACGGCGACTGGCTGCAGCGCGTGGGCTCGCTCAGCGCCGACCTGCTCATCTGCGACAGCGGCTCGCGCGTGCTGGCTGTCATCGACATCCGCAACCCCGAGGAAAGCGCCCGCAGCAGCCGCCGCCACGAGCGCATGGCGCGCGTGCTGCGCGCCGCCAACATCCGCGTGCATGAGCCTAAATGCTGCAGTTACCCAGGTGCCGAGAGCCTCGGCGGCGGGGTTGGCAGGCCGATCTGACCGACGATGCGCTGGCAGATGTAGGCCAGAAGCGTGCGCCAGCGGTCAAGCTTGGGCAACT
>JADCGQ010000064.1 GCA_020248945.1 Rubrivivax sp. | reverse complement strand
GGTGGGAGTCGAAACATCCATGATCCTGCTCCAGTCGGTGAACGAGGCGGATTGCCTCGATCACCAACATCGCAGAACCAGCGGCACGACGGGCCGCCACCACTCTCGACGGAGCGCCTACCGCGCGAGCGGTTTAGTCCCCCGCTGCAGAGCGGTCTCAGGCAGCAGCACTCAGGTGAGAGGTGAGCGCCGTTCCTTGTCCACCGGCAGATCACCAGCAGCCTCTCGGGAGGCCTCATGGACTTGTTTACGACTATGTTCGTCGAGTCCGGCGCCTTGCGCCTGTTGCTCACACCTGGTGTTTTCGACTTCTCAGACCCGTGTGGCCAAGTCGCCACGCTGGATCGCTAGGCTCTTCGCGGGGTGCCGGGCCTTGCACCACGCCAGCAGCGCGGCCACCTCGCCCATCACGGCGGCGTGCTCGCTGCCGCGCGTGCTGGCCGCCGCTTCGAGCACGGCGTCGCCGTCACCCGTGAGGGCCTGTTCGGCGGTCAGGTAGCGCAGGGGCGGCATTGGCGCATTCTGGCGCGGCATCGGCCGGCCACCACAGCGTGACCGTGGTGCCCTGCTCCGGCTTGCTTTCGATGTCGATGCGCCCGGCGTGCAGGTCCAGGATCTCCTTGACCAGGCTCATGCCCAGCCCGGTGCCGGGCACCGCGCCCGACTGGTCGGCGCGGTAGAAACGCTCGAACACGCGGGCCAGCTGTTCAGGGTGCATGCCGATGCCCTGGTCTTTTACGCGCAGGCCCCAGGCGGGGCGTTCGGCCAGCATGCCGGGCAGCACCTGCAGCGTGATCTCGCCCGCACCCTGTGAGTACTTGAAGGCGTTCGTCAGCACGTTCAGCAGCGCGCGGTGGAAGAGCTTGGCGTCCACGTGCAGCAGCGCCTGGGCGGGCAAGGGCCCCAGCTGCATCTGCCGGCTGTCGCCGGGGATGGACAGGCCCTGCACCGTGGTGCGCACCAGCGGCGCGAGTTCATGAGGGCTGCGCGTGAGCATGCGGGCGCCGCCGTGTTCCAGGCGCGTCAGGTCGAGCAGCTCGTCCACCAGCGAGACCAGCAGCGACGACTGCCGGTGGATGATGTCCAGCATCTCGCGCTTGCGCTCTTCGCTCGCGGGGCGGCGCAGCATCAGTTCCGAGAAGCCGAAGACGCTGGCGATGGGCGTGCGCAGCTCGTGTGCCGCGGTGTGGAGGAACTCGCTCTTCAGGCGCTCGATCTCCGATTCACGCGTGATGTCGCGCAGGTAGAGCACGGCGCCGGCCGATACACCGGCGTTGGGCGCACCAGTCAACGCAGCAGGCACGGCTTTGTGCCGCAGTGCCCAGGCCAGCACGCGGGGCTGGGGTATGGCCAGTTGCAGCACGCCCGCTGGCGCGTGGCCCTGCCCGGGCAGGTGCTGCCGGTGGCGAGGCTCGGCGTTGGCGCCCAGCCAGGCATGCAGGGCCGGCAGGTCCATGGCCAGCAGCTGCGGGCCCTGCAGCGCCAGCAGTTGCGCCGCGCAAGGGTTGCAGTAGGCCACCCGGGCCTCGCCGTCGAAGTAGACGAAGCCGTCGCTGCTGAGCGAGAAGATGTCTTCCAGCCTCGAGAGCGCTTCCCGCAGCGCCGCCTCGGCGGCCGCCTTCTGGCCCAGCAGCACCTGCAGCTGTTCGTGCTGTTCACAGGCGCGGCAGGCATGGGCCAGGCGCAGCAGCACCACGCCGATGGCCGCCAGCACGGGCGCGGGCACCTCGGCGCCCAGGCGCTCGATAAAGAGCCAGCCGGCCTCGCCCAACGGCAGCGCGTGCAGGTGGTGCCCGGCCTGGATCTCGGTGTACTGCGGCCGGGCCTGCCCCGCCAGGGCCACGGATTCGCGCCAGGCCTGCGGGCCTGCGTTTTCTGCCGTGGGCGTGAGGCTGCGCGCCGGGTAGGCCATGCGGCGCAGCAGCCCGGCTTCGTCGCGCCACCACAGCTGGCAGCTGAGCCCGAGCATGAACTGCAGCAGCGGCCGCATGAAGGCCCGCACCATGGGCTCCATCTCGAGCGACTCGCCCACGCTCATGGCGAGCTCGAACTTGATCGCCGCGAGCGTCTGCGCCTGCGTGTCAGGCATGGCCGAAGGCGCCGAGCACGAAGGTCTTGTTGTAGAAGTCCAGCAGGTGGGTGCCGTTGTTGGCGATCTCTCCCAGGCTCAGCATGCCGAAGAGCGGCGCCTCGGGGCCGGCGGCTTGCCGCAGGTGCTCGCAGGCGGCCTGCAGCTCTTCGCTGAAGCGCGGGCCCAGAAAGAGCACGCGGCTGATGCAGTCCACCAGCAGGCCGCCAGCGGCGGGCCGGCCGGCGGCCTGCAGCGCCTGCACGGCCTGCACCGTGCCCTGCTGGGCGGCGCTGATCAGCGCGTCGACCTCCCCTCGCAGGATGTAGACCATGCGCTGCACGGGCACCGCGCCCACGCAGACGAGGTGCTCGCCGCGCATCACGATGGGGTCGCGCACGAGCAGCGAGCCGTCCACGCGCTCGATGCCGAAGGGGTGCCCCTTGGCGTGCTGGAAGAAGTTCTCGGGCGTCAGCGTCTCGCCGACGATGGGTTCCACGCAGGCGCGGTAGACCTCGGCGGCGGGCCGGTAGTCGAGGCTGGTGATGGTGTTGCCTTCCGAACCCGTCACGACGAAAGGCCCGCTGATCGACTGCCAGCCGTGATGCACGCCGATGCCCAGCGGGCTGTCCAGCCCCACCACCAGGCCCACGCCGCTGCGCAGGCCGTCGGGCGTGAAGAGGCAGGGACGCACTTCGAAGCTCAGCGAGCCAGCGCCACCGCCGAGGAACGACGCGCCACCGCCGATCTGCTCGAACACGGCTTCGATGAAATCGGCGATGAAGGGCGCCAGCCCGTCCACCAGCACCAGCTGCGTGCGGCAAGGGCGCGCCGCGGCCGCGGCAGTGGCCAGCGCGGCCTGGAAATCGGTGCCGGGGGTGTCCAGGCCTTCGACCGTGGTGACCATCGCCTCGTTGCGCAGCGCCACCACGAGCAGCCCGGTCTCGGTGTGCGTCGTGCCGTGCAGCACCTGGGGGAACACGCCCCCGAACACCGGCACCGGCAGCCCCTGCAGCAGGGGGTCGACCTCGACCGCAGGCCAGGCCACGCCGTCGCCGGCCAGCACCAGCAGCGAACGGGCGCCGGCCCGCACCGACTCTTGCAGCCGCTGTGCCAGCAGCGCCGGGCTGCCGCGGGGGTCGAAGTGCACTTGCAGAACTTGCATGGGGCCCGCCTGTGTAAGGAGAAACCTATCATTTTGCGCAAACACAGTTTCAATTCAATCACTTGATGGCGGCAGTTGCACCATTCCGACCGCCAGCGTGCAACTCTGCACAGAGGGCGCTCTGGCCACTGCTGTGGCTGCAGGCGCGGCACGTCGCGGGCGACTCAGGTGCCGCGGGAGTGGGTGCCTCGTCGCAGGACCAGACGCTGTGCGATTCGATGTGGTCGTGCTTTTGACGGGTGCCAATGACGCCCCCGGTCTGTGCGCGCCTTGGAGGTGGGCCTGGTGGCAGACCGGCCTGCCCGAGCTCATCGATCTGCGCTTGGCGCCGGCCTTGCTGGTGCACAGTGCCGTCCCGCCGATGCGCCTTGGCCGCCCAGGCCCGGCCAGTTTGAGGCCGAGCCAGGAAGCGGCCGATCCTGGTCGGTATGGGATCCGCAGCTGAATCGGCTCACTCCAGGCTCAGGCGGGTCACCACGGGCAGGTCGTCGGACGGGAAGCGGCCGTGGACCGAATCGGTCAACACCGCATAGCGCAGCACGCGCCAATGCGGACTCAGCAGCACGTAGTCGATGTGCTCCAACAGCGGCGCGTCGAGCTTGAAGCCATTGAAGGTGCCCACCGGTCCGTAGGGGGTGTCTGGCTCAGGGCGCGGGCGTCGCGCAAGCCGGTGAGCAGAACCTGCACCGGCTCGGAATCGGGCGTGGCGTTGAGGTCGCCCAGCAGCAGCGTGGGGGTTTCGCCGGCGATTTCGCGCATCTTGCGCAGCATCAGCCGGGCAGATTCGCGCCGAGCCACCACGCCTTCGTGGTCAAAGTGCACCGAAAAGGCAAAGAAGACCCAGCCCTTGCCAGGCACCTCGGGCGTGGAACTGAGCCAGAAATCGCCGGTGGCCAGCAGCGCAAAACGTTCGGTGCGAAAGAAGATGGCTGCGTGCTCGCCCCCGCGCTTGCCGTCGTCGCGGCCGACGCCGACACGGGCCAGGCCAGACATGGCCTCCAGGTCTTCGATCTGGTCGATCAGGCCCTCTTGCGTGCCCAGCAGATCGATCTCGTGATGGCGGATCAGGGCACGCACTGCATCACGCCGGTGTGGCCAGGCGTTGGGGCCGTCGCTCGCCAGGTTGAAGCGCAGGTTGTAGGTTGCGGCGTTGAAGGGCTGGGCCTGCACGGCCAGGCCCAGGCTCAGGCCCAGGCCCAGCAGCAGAACGGCCAACCACCTCATGGCTGCGAGGCCGCGCACTCGGCGGCGATGAATCTCGAGCCCCCTCTCGCCTGCTTCGCCTCGTGATCGAAGCGCTCGGCAAGGGCATGCCTGACCAGCAGGCAGCTGTGTGCATCCATGATTCAAGCCTCTTGACGGTGACCGCTCGAGGCGCAGCCCTTGTCTTGGTTGAGAGGGTGTGGGCGTGCCCCCGCGCGTGGCCAGCCTACCTGATTGCGGACACCGGCGGCGGGCCGCTGTGGGCCGGGGAGCGGCGGTTCGCGGGCCTCGCCGCCACCTGACCTTGGCCGGCCTGGGCGGGTACATCGGAAGTCAGCTTCCTGGCGCGGCCTGTCACTCACACTCCCGGCGCTTGGCGGGTGTTCAGCCCACCCCCGCTCACCCCACCTCCGTTCGGGCTGAGCCTGTCGAAGCCCTGTCCGAGGCATCGCGCGTCGCGGCAGGCGGTGCACGGTGCGTGCGCCAGGTGTGGCGGTCATCCACCACCGGGGCCTTTGGTCCGAGAGCCCCCACCCGCACAGCCCTTTGCCGCTGCGATGCTTCGAGCGCGAATGTCTGCGCGGCACCAGGCTTCGACAAGCTCAGCCCGAACGGAGGGGAGGGCTTCGACGGGCTCAGCCTGAACGGGCGCGCTGTCTTGCCCCTGAGGCGTGGCACTCGTCGTCGGACTTGATCCTGCTCAGGCCAGCCGCGCACGCCGTGCGTAGGATCAAGCGGCTTCGGAGGTCCGTGATGAACACCCTGACCAAGCTCGCGCTCGGCCTGATCGGCCAGAACCGGCCACGGCCTGCGGCTGGCGACGGCAGTGTCTCGATGCCGTTGCCGCCGCCTCGGCGGGACGGCAGTTTGCCGCTGATGCAGGCGCTGGCGCTCCGGCAGTCGGTGCGCGACTTCTCGCCCGAGCCGCTCGACGAGACCACGCTGGCCGACGTGCTGTGGGCCGGTGCCGGCGTGAACCGCCCCGGGCTCGGCGGCCGCACGGCGCCGAGCGCCATGAACGCACAGGAGGTCGCGCTCTACGTCGCGATGCCACAGGGCTTGTACCGGTACCAGCCCGAGGAGCACCGGCTGCAGTGGGTGCTGGACAGCGACGTGCGCGGCCTCACCGGCTACCAGGACTTCGTCGACGACGCGGCGCTGGACCTGATCTACGTGGCCGAGCACGACCGCATGAGCCTGGTGCCGGCGTCTCAGCGCAGTGCCTTCGCCCACGTGGCGGCCGGCGCGATGGCGCAGAACGTCTACCTCGCCTGCGCCAGCGCTGGCCTGGCCACCGTGCTGCGGGCCTGGCTCGACCGCGATGCGCTGGCGCGCGCCATGCACCTGGCCAACGACGAACAGGTGCTGCTGGCGCAGACGGTGGGCCGACCGAAGCCACCCGGCTGAGCCCCGGGAAGACCCAGCCTCGGGGGTGGGGCTTGACGAGGTTCGCAGTCATGGTAACACTGTTACCCATGGATGCCACCCAGCCCCCGTTCGACTACCAGCACGCCCGCGCCGAAGGCGATGCCGTGGCCCGCCGCGGCCTGCTCGAGCTGGCCGCGCAGCTGCTGGCCGAGGAAGGGCCGCAGGCGCTGACGCTGCGCACACTGGCGCAGCGGGCCAACTGCTCCACCAAGGTCGTCTACACGCTGTTCGGCGGCAAGAACGGCCTGAGCGAGGGCCTCAAGGTGGAAGGCTTCGCGCGGCTGCGCTTCGCCGTCGAGCGCGAGCGGCGCCGCCACCGAGACCCCGTGCGCGCGCTGCTGCCGGTGATGCTGACCTACCGCAGCTTCGCTCTGGGCCAGCGCTCGCTGTTCGGCGTGATGTTCGGCAACGCGCTGCCCGAGCACGTGCCCACCGACTACTCGCGGGCGCAGGCGCGGCTGGCCCTGGGCGCCGTGGAGTCGGTGGTGGCCGAGGCGCGCACCGCGCTCCGTCACGACCCGAGTGATGCCCACGAGGGCGCCGTGCGGCTGTGGGCCGCGGTGCACGGGCCGGTCACGCTCGAACTCGAAGGCATCCCCCCCTTCAGCAACGACGGCGAACGCCTGGCCCGCTTGGCGGTGACCGACGTGCTGGTCGGCCTGCGCCTGATGCAACCCCCCTTCCCCACCCACCCGGAGCCCCCCCCGTGAACCTTCGAGACCACACCCCCGCCGCAGCGTCGGCTGTTGCCTTCCGACTCGGCCTGTCCCTCGCGCTGGCGCTGGCCGTCGCCGCCCCGGCGCTGGCGCGCGATGACGCCGCCTCGTCGCTGCGCCTGGAAGTGTCGACCTTGCGCAATGCCAAGGGCACGTTGAACTGCCGCCTGTTCACCGACGCCACCAGCTTCCCCGACGGCGAGGGCGCGCGCACGGTGCGCGCCGCCATCACCGGCACGCAGGTCACCTGCGTGTTCGACGAGCTCCCGCCGGGCGCCTACGCCGTGGCCGTGGTGCACGACGAGAACGGCAACGGCCGCCTCGACAAGAACTTCCTGGGCATCCCCACCGAGGGCTACGGCGTCTCGAACAACCGCACCTACGCGGCGTCGAGCCCGAAGTGGGACGAGTCGCGCTTCACCGTCGCGGCGCGTGAGCCGGCGGTGCTGCGCGTGAACCTGCGCTACTGACGCCACCCCGCGCCGTGGCCATCGCAGGGGCTTGCAGGAGCCCGTTTTTCGACCCTGCTGGCAACGGTGTTTCTGTACCGCAACGACGTTTTCGACTTTGGAGAATCCGACCATGAGCCCTCCCACCACGACCCTGATCACCGGCGGCAGCGGCGGCATCGGCCTGCAGATGGCACGGCTGCTGGCCGCGCGCGGCCAGCGCCTGGTGCTGGTCAGCCGCGACGCCGGCCGGCTGCAGGCCGCCGCCGACGAACTGCAGCGCGCGCACGGCGCCGAGGTGCACGTGCACGCCATCGACCTGGCCGAGCCCGGCGCGGCGCAGCGCCTGTTCGAGCACACGCAGCGCCGCGGCCTGCGCATCGACGCGCTGGTGAACAACGCCGGCTTCGGCATCGTCGACGAGCACGTGGCCATCGACGCGGCGCAGCTGCAACGCATGCTGCAGCTCGACGTGGTGGCCGTGGCGGAGCTGTGCCACCGCTACGGCGGCGCGATGAAGCAGCGCCGGGCCGGCCGCATCCTCAACGTCGCCTCGACGGCGGCGTTCCAGCCCACGCCGTACTTCGCCGCCTATGGCGCCGCCAAGGCCTTCGTGCTCAACTTCTCCGAGGCGCTGGCCAAGGAGATGGAGGACCACGGCGTGAGCGTCGGCTGCCTGGCACCCGGGCCCACCGACACGGCGTTCTTCGACGGCGTCGACCCGCGGCGCATTGCCGGCGGCCACCACTTCGGCAAGGCCGGCCGCGCCGACCCGCGCGACGTGGCGGCCGCCGGCGTGGAGCTGCTGCTCGGCGGCGGGCTCACCCGCGTGGTCGGGCTGACGAACCGCGTCATGGTGCTGAGCAACCGCTTCGTGCCGCGGGCCATGGTGGCGGCGGTGTCCAAGCGGCTGCTGCAGCCTCTGGACCTGCGCGCCGCGGCGCACTGAACCCCATCTGCCCCCAACCCGACCCGGAGGACCCCATGCAGCTCCCGTACAAGCTCCTGCGCAACCTGCACCTGGCGGCGTCGCCGTTCATCGGTGCCTTCGTCTACTCCGGCGCAGTGCGCGCCAACGAGACCTTCCTGGCCATCGTGCAATGGGGCGTGTTCCCGCTGGTGGCCGCCGCCGGCCTGGCGATGTGGCTGGGCCCGCGCCTGGCGCGTCGCAGCCGCGCCGTCGGGGCGCGGGATTGACCCCCCGGCTGCGCATGCTGGCGCTGGCGGCCACGCTGGCCGGCTGCGCGACGGTCAACCCCTACCACGACCCCGCGCGGCCGCACCACCGCCCCGACGGCTTCAACAACCTGCACGTCGACAACCACCGCGCCGACGCCCCGAGCTTCTGGCGCTGGCAGTGGGAGCGGCTGTTCGGCGAGCGGGCGGCCGACGAGCTGCACCGCGTGCGCAGCGTGCCGCTGGACGCGCCGCTGCTGCACGGCAACCGCGGCGACGTCACCGTCACCTGGATCGGCCACTCGACGGTGCTGTGGCAGATCGGCGGCCTCAACATCCTCACCGACCCGCACTTCGGCGACCGTGCCTCGCCGGCGGGCTTCGCGGGGCCGCGGCGCCTGACGCCCCTGCCCACGGCGCTGGCCGCGCTGCCGCGCATCGACGTGGTGCTGCTCAGCCACAACCACTACGACCACCTCGACCGCGGCACCGTGCATGCGCTGGCGGCGCAGCCCGGCGGGCCGCCGCTGTTCGTGGTGCCGCTGGGCGTGGACCTGTGGATGCGCGACGAGGGCATCCCGAACGTGCGCCGCATGGACTGGTGGGACCGCATCGCGCTGCCCGGCCCGGCCGGCGAGGTGGTGGTGCACTTCGTGCCGGTGCAGCACTGGTCGAGCCGCACGCCCTGGGACCGCCACGCCACGCTGTGGGGCGGCTACGTCGTCGAGGGCGCGGCGGGCCCGCGGCCCTACCGCATGTTCTTCGCCGGCGACACCGGCTACTCGCCGGACTTCAAACTGCTGGGCGAGCGCTTCGGGGGCTTCGACTTCTCGCTGATCCCGGTGGGCTGCTACGAGCCGCGCTGGTTCCACGCCGGCATGCACGTCAACGAGGACGAGGCCGTGCGCATCCACCTCGACGTGCGCAGCCGGCTGTCGCTGGGCATCCACTGGGGCACCTTCCGACTGTGCGACGAACCCGTCCACGCGCCGCTGGACGAGCTGCCCCGCGCCCGCGCGCGCCACGGCGTGCCCGACGAAGCCTTCGTGCTGTTCGGCCTGGGCCAGACCCGCGTGCTTGCGGCGGCCACGCGGTGAGGGCCGCGGTGAGCGCAGCGATGAAGGGCGCGGCCCGCATGCTTTCTGCGCTGGCGGCCGACAGCAGTTCCCGCTTCTTGCGCAGCGCCACGGCCTACAGTGGCGCCGACGCCGCGCGCTTCCTGCGCGCCAAGCTGCGCGCCCAGGGGCAAGGTGATGCAGGCCGTGGGGCTGGACCCCGAAGGGCTGCTGCACTGTGCGGGCACGAGGTGGTGGCCCTGCAGATGGTGAAGATGCTGGCCGCGCACGTGGAGAACGCGAGCTTCCTGCAGCGCTTGCGCGAGCACTGGGTGCAGCGCCTGAGCCGCGCGCCCCAGTTCCTGGAGGTCAGCCCGGAGTACCTGTTGGCGCCGGACGCCGCGGGCCGCGTCGTTGGCCATAAACGGCAGGCGCGGCTGCTGCTGGAAGGTGCCCGCGGCCTCGCGACAGTCATCGGGCGGCCGCTGCCCGAGCTGCTCGACCTGGAGCTGCACCAGCTGGGCCTCCTCGTGCCCACGCAGGCCGTCGAGCAGCACGCCGCAGCCCTGCCGGCATCGCGCGACACGGTGCTCCTGCTGGCCTCGCCGCCGCCCGTGCGACTGGCCGCCCCGACGCTGGACCGCCTCATCGAGCGTGCGGCGCGCCCGGTCAGATCGCCCGTGAACATCCTGCTCACCGGCGAGACGGGCAGCGGCAAGTAGCGCTTCGCGCGGGCCCTGCACGACAGCAGCGAGCGGCGCCGGCAGACCTTCGACGCGGTGAACTGCACGGCGCTGCCCGAATCGCTGACCGAGAGCGAGCTCTTCGGCCATCTGGCCGGCAGCTTCTCGGGCGCCGCCTCGCGCGGCAAGCGCGGGCTCGTCCAGGAGGCCGACGGCGGCACGCTGTTCCTCGACGAGATCGGCGACATGCTGGTGCAGCCGCTTGGGCGTCCTCTGATTCGTCGGTTGTTCCTCGAGCACATGAACGCCTGGCCGCCGCAGTTCGGGCAGTGCTGCAGGTCGTTCTCCTAGACGCGCTTGATCAGCGGGGCCCCGCTCAGTCGCAACGGGCGGTGGTGTGTGCATTCCGCCCCGGCCCCTTCGATGACCAGCCGGCACAGATGGCGGGGGGGCAGCTCAAGGCAGGAGGCGGGCCGTGAAGGACAACTGGTCGAACATGCCGTACACCGGGCTGCTGGCGCTCAGACGTTCGCTGCCGATCCGCAGGCGAGCGATCCGCGGACTACCGGCGTCGAAGGCCAGCCGCTGCCAGGTTCCCCAGTTGCCGTCGGCCGCGTTGGGCGGGTAGACCACACGTCCGAGGCGATTGCCGTTGCCGTCCAGGGCCTCGAGGTAGGGCTTGGCCGTGACGGGCCGCAGGTCCATGAAGGCCAGCGCGATGGCGTCGACGGCCACGGACTTGACCGATGTCGCGAAGGTCACCTCGATGTACCCGCTACCGTCGTCGAAGGCAGGGATCACCGTGGGCGCCAAGGGTGACATCACGTTGCTGGGATTGTTGCTGTCCCAGCACCTGCGGGCGAACACCGGCCCCTTGGCGGTCTGGCCGGGGACCACAGTCGCCAGCGTGATGCCCTCGTAGTGCGTATTGATCGTCGTGCCGTCGGCGACGTCGTCGAACGTCAGCACGACCGATCGGTCCAGCGGTGGCAGCCGACCGGGAATGCGGATGCCCGCAATGCCATGCGGGATGGTGCCGATGCTGGGCTTGAGAGCCTGGATTCGCGTGACCATGTCAGCCTCCTTGCTGCGTCTGCATCTCTGGGCCGAGAAGATCCCGGAACCCATGCTGGGTATGGTGCGCCTGGCCCAGGGCAGTGCCTTGATCTGCGGCAAACCTGCCGTTCGCAAGTGCCGTGCAACAAGACTTTCGAGCGCGCAGTGGATGACGGCTCGCAGCCCGTTGCAGTCATCGGAGCTGAGGGGGCAACCGACTGCTCCCCTGCACATTTCCAGCGCATGTCCCGCACTTTGTGCAGCAATGCGGCCTTCAAGTTTGTCCAAGACTTCGAGGCAGAGACGTCGCGCACTCCATGGGCAAGGAAGAGTTGGCCGTGGCCCAGAACAAATTCGCCAACGGGCTGACAGCGTCGCCAATGGCTCGCTCAGGTCCTTCCACTCGTGGGAGGCGGGGTGGTCATGGATGCTCGCTTGCGCCGGCAGCGCCGCGCCCCGGCAGCCGGAAGCGGTGCAAATGCACAGTCCGGCAGCAAAAATATCAAATAGGCGACTAACATCGTCTATATCAATTGATAAGCAATAAAATAATCCAAAGTATCAATTTTGCCCTGCATGTCCACCCATGACCTTCAACAAGGCGCCTCGGCTCGCCGCTTGAGCACCCGCCCGTGGCGGTACGTGCTCGACAGCCAGACGCTGAAGCTGACCTGGCCGCTGCTGGCGCTGGCGCCTGCGCTGCTGGTGCTGCTGATGGTGGGCCTGGTCGTGCAGGGTGTGGGCGAGATCGTGACCAGCAACGGCACGCGCTGGGAACGGGCCCAGCAGGGCGCCGTCGTGAACCTGGGCCGCTACGCCAGCAGCTGCAGCCCGGCGGACTACGAGGCCTACCAGGCCGACATGGACGTGCTGCAGGCCTTCGAGCGCGCCCGCCGTGCGTTGTTCTCGCCGAACGCCGATCTCAATGCGGCACGGGTCGCCTACCAGCGCGTCGGCGTGCCGAGGTGGGAAGCCCGCCTGCTGGTTCACGTGCTGCCCCTGTTGCAGTCGTTCCCCTTGCACAAGGAGGCCACCGCCATCTGGGAGCAGGCCAACACCGTCGCGCGCGAGATCGACGAGCACGCCCGGCGGCTGCGGGCCGCGGCCGGGACCGGCTGCATCGATCCGCAGCACCGCGCGGCGGCGTTCGTGCCGATCTATGCGGCCGAGCGGCGCCTGGTGCCGCTGCGCACGGCCTTCGACGAAGCCTCGCTCCAGGGACGTTGGGCGCTCGACGTGGCGGTGGTGCTGGGCCTGGCGGTGCTGGCCGTCCCGATCACGCTGACCGGGTTTGTGCTCACGGCCCGGCTGCAGCGCCGCGCCTCGGCGGCCGCCGACGCCCTGGCCGTGAGCGAGCAGCGCCTGCAGCAGGCGCTCACGGGCAGTGGTTATGGCCTGTGGGATCTGCCCCTGGGCGGCGGCGCGGTGGTCTGTTCGGGCACCCTGATGGCGCTGCTGGGGCATGAGGCCCGCGATTGCGAGCTCGACCGGGACGACTTCATAGCCCTGGTGCACCCGCAGGACCGCCTGGCCTTCGCGCAGCTGCTGCGCGCACGCGGTGCCGACGGCCAGCGCCTCGACACCGAGCTGCGACTGCGCGGGCACGACGAGGGCTACCGCTGGTTCAGGCTGGCCGGCCAGCGCACCCGGGTGGGTGAGGATCAGTCGCCCCGCATCGTCGGCTCGCTGGCCGACGTGACCGAGCGTCGCAAGATGCAGCAGCTGCTCGAAGACGAGCTGGCCCTGCGCGGCAGCGCCTTGCACGCGCTGCGCTCGGCGCTCGCCCGCATGGTCACGAACGACGATGCCCTGCCCACCATGCCGGCCGGCCTGTCGGTGGAGGCATCGCAGGATGAGATCGGCGCCATCACGCAGGCGGTAGCGCGCGTCGGCGCGCAGCTGCGCGAGACCAATGAACGGCTCGAAGCGGTCTTCTCGCTGAGCCCGGACGCGTTCGTGTCATTCGACAGCCACCAGCGCATCAGCCTGGCCAGCCACGCACTCGGCGGCATGACCGGCCTGGACGTCGAGGCGCTGCAGGGGCAGCCTGCACCGGTGTTCTTTGCGCGCTTGCGGGCCCTGTGCGGGCCCCACAGTCCCCTGCCCAGCCTGCAGGCGCTGCAGTTGCGGGCGGGCGGCGAGCCCTTCACCGTGGTGCTGGCGACCACGCCGCCGCGCACCTTGAGCCTGGAGCTGCGCCCCGGCAGCCACCCGAAGGTGCGCCATGTGCTGTGCCTGCGCGACGTGACGCAGCAGCGCGAGGTCGAGCGCCTGAAGAGCGAGTTCATCACCGTGGCTGCGCACGAACTGCGCACCCCGATGACGCTGATCTTCGGCTACGTCGAGCTGCTGATGCGCCGGCCGCTGGACGAGGGGCGCCGGGCGGGTCTGCACGCCGTCATCCACGAGCAATGCCAGCGCATGGTGCGCATCCTCGACGAGCTCATGGACCTGGGCCAGCTGGAAGCCCGCCGCGGCCAGGCGCTGGAGGTGACCCGCGTCGACCTCGGCGCGCTGCTGCCAGAGGCCGTGAAAGGCTTCGATCTGCCCGCGGGACGCCAGGCCCCGCAGCTGCGCGACCCGGCCACCTGGCCCGATGCGCACACGGCCGGCGACGCAGACCGCCTGGTGAAGGTGATCCGCAGCGTCCTGCACAACGCCTACAAGTTCTCGGCGCCGGGCACTCCCGTGCAGGTGGCCCTGGGGCGGCGCGCCACCGACCTGGGCATGGACGAGCTCTGCATCAGCGTCATCGATCAGGGCATCGGCATGACGCCCGAACAGCTGGCCCGCGTCGGCGAACGTTTCTTCCGCGCCGACGACTCCGGCCGCATCCTGGGCGCCGGCCTGGGCATGAGCATCGTCAACGAGATCGTCAAGCTGCACGGGGGCCAGGTGCGGCTGCGCAGCACGCCGGGCGAGGGCACCCAGGTCGACATCTGCCTGCCGGCGCTGCCGTCCGAGGGCCGGTTCTTCAAGGCGCCGGCACAGGCGCCCCTGGCGTCGCCCGTGTCGCTGTTCTGAATGAGGCGCCTGGGGCGCCGCTTGCACAGAATCACGGGGCGCATCCGCGCTCCCGCCCCCCTTTGCACCGGCACCCCCATGGACCTGCTCACCGTACTGACCGCATCGACAAACTCTCTCGGCGGCAAGCTGCTGGCCGTGGCCGGCTTGCTGGCGGCCATCGGCACGCTTGCCATGACGGCCGTCGAGACCGCCTCGAACCTGTGGCGCGGCCGCATGCGCATGCACCGCAGGCTGTTCCAGGCCTGGGTGCGGGCCGACCTCACGGCCTGCTTCTCGCGCATGCACGCCTGGGCCGGCGAAGGCGACGCCGACACGCCGAGCCCGAGTTCGCTCCCCCTGGACGAAGCCACCGAGGCCGAGCGGCAGTTTTTGCAGCTGGCCTGTGGCGATCTGCGGCATGCGCAGATCCTCTTCGACCAGCCCACCGACAAGTTCGCCGCGCAGCTGCAGGCGGCGGCCAACGTCGCGCTCGAGCACCCGGGCCAGTACCGGGCGCTGTACCTGTTCCTGACCCAGCCCGTGGCTCCCGCCCCCGTCGCCAACCCGAGCCAGGCAGACCACGCCTTGTGGCTGGCCTTCACGCAGGGCGACTTGCCGGCGTCGGCGGGTGACCCGATGGCGGCCGCGATGCGCGCCCGGGCCCGTCTGGGCAACCTGGTCTCGCGGCGGCTCGACGTGTTCCAGAACGCGGCCCGCTACCGCTGGGACCGCCTGCGCCAGTGGGCCGGCAGCGTGCTGGCGGGCGCGCTGGCGGCGGTGGTGGCGCTGCAGGCCGATTGGTCGGGCCACGGGCTGCTGGCCGTGCCCTTCGTGCTGATTGCCGGGGCCATGGCACCGTTCGCGAACGACGTGGTCAACAGCCTGTCGCGCTTCGGCGGCAAGGTATAGCCGCCGCGCGCCCCAGTGTGACGGAGCCCGCATGAGTTTCGAGCTGACCCTCTGCGACGACCCGTCGGGCGACCCCCGCGTGGCCCGGCCCGGGGAGATCACCGCCATCGGCCAGGCCGTGCCCTCCGCGCTGCTGCTGCTCATCCACGGCTACAACAACGACGTCGACGAGGCCAACGCGGCCTACGACGCCTTCGAGCGGCTGCAGCGCCAGTTGTCGGGCCAGCCCGCCTACGCGCCGGGCACGGCGGTGGCCCGGGTCTTCTGGCCCGCGGGCAGCCACGTCTGGCAGTTCATGGCCGCGATTCGGCGCGTGCCGGCGGTGGGTGCGGTGCTCGCCGAAAGCCTGGCAGGCATCGCCCGCCTGCAGCAGCGGCCGCTGTTCGTCAGCGTGGTGGCGCACTCCCTGGGCTGCCGCCTGGCGATGGAAACCATCCGCGCGATCCGCCAGCAGGGCCCGTCGCTCGTCGTGTTCGACCGGCTCGTGTTCTTTGCCGGCGCGCAGGCCACCGTGCAGCTGCAGTCGCCGCCTGACTCACGCCAGCTGCGCCAGGGCTGGGACGCGGTGATCAAGGGCGGCGTGCGCAGCCTGTACTCGCCCGCCGACGACGTGCTGTCGCTGGCGTTTCCGCTGGGCTCCACGATGGCCGGGCACGGCGAGCCCAAGCTGCCCACGGCCCTGGGCCACGACTACTGGGCCCTGCCGACGCGACCGGCCGATCTCGGCCAGGCCGAGAACCGCGGCGCGGGCCACTCCGACTACTGGGGCTGGCGCACCCAGACCGCCGCCAGCAACGGCCGCTTCGCTGCCCAGGAGGCGCGACGCTTTCTCGATCTGGCCCAGGCGCAGCGCGAGATGCCGAGCCGCTACGCGCCCGATCGAACGCTCGAGCAGCGCGAGCAGGAGCGGCGCGAGCTCGCGCAGCGCGAGGCGGCGTCGCGCCTGGCCTTCGGCAGCTGAGCGCCGGCGCGCCAGGTTCAGCGGGCGTCGGACCCGGCCTTGTCCAGGCCCACGTGCACGTTGAACGCCGCCACGGCCTGCTCCAGGCTGTCGGCGTGCTGGCGCAGCCGCGTGGCGGCCTGGCCCGATCGGTCGACAGCCGCCACGCTGCGCCGCGTGGCGCTGCCGATCTCGTCGACCGAGCGCGCGATGCCGCTGAATCCCGCGGTGTGCTCGCGCGTGCCGCGCGCCATCTCGTCGATCAGCTTGGTCACCTGCTCGACCGAGGCCACGACGCCACCCAGCGTGCGCCCGGCCTCGTTGACGGTGCCGCTGCCGGCCTGCACGCGCTCGACCGAGGCGCCGATCAGCGTCTTCACCTCGCGCGCGGCCTGCGCGCTGCGCTGCGCCAGCGCCCGCACTTCCGAGGCGACGACAGCGAAGCCGCGGCCCTGCTCGCCGGCACGCGCCGCCTCGACGGCGGCGTTGAGCGCCAGGATGTTGGTCTGGAAGGCGATGCCGTCGATGACGTTGACGATGTCGCCGATGCGGCGCGACGACTCGTCGATGCCGCTCATCGTCTGCACCACCTTGCCGATCATCTCGCCACCTTCGGCCGCCACGCGCGAGGCATGCACCGCCAGCTCGTTGGCGCGGCGCGCGCTCTCGGTGCTTTCGCTGACCGAGGCGTGCATCGCGCTGGTGACGTCCAGCGTGCCGGCCACGGCCTGCTCGTGGCTGCGGGTCACCTGCGCCAGTTCGCCGTTGGCGGCCTCGATCTCGCGCGCGGCGCTGACGATGTCGCCCGCGGCATCGCGCACCCGGCGCACCACGTCGTTGAGCCGGCTCTGCATGTGCACGATGGACTCGAACAGGCTGCCGAACTCGTCGCCCTGGCGCATGTAGATCTCGCTGGCCAGGTCGCCGCCGGCGATGCGCTGCGTGACCAGCTGCGCGCGCCGGAAGGCGCCCCGCATCATCGACGCCAGCCGCCACGACATCCAGGCCGCCACCGCCAGGCCCAGCAGGGCCAGCACCGGCACCACGACCTCGGCTCTGCGCGCATCGGCCTCGGCGTCGCTCACGGCGCTCAGCATCAGCTCCGACTGGAACGCGCGCTGCGCGTCGATGATCTCGAGCACGGCGTTGCGCGCCCCGACCAGCTCGCCCTCGAGCTGGGCAAAGGCCGCGGCGTTGTCGCCGACCTGCACCTTGGCCAGCACCTCGCCACCCAGGCGCCAGAACACGGCATCGCGCTTGCGCCACTCGGCCAGGAACTGGCGGCCGCGGTCGGTCGTGATGTCGCGCTCGAAGGCGTCCACCTGCGCCAGCAGCTCGCGCCGGAACTGGCCGATGCGATCGAAGGTCTGCGCCTTGGCCTCGGGCGTGGTGACGAGCATCGCGTGCCGGGCCTCCAGCGAGATGCGGAACATCAGCACCTGCATGGCCGCCATGCGCTCGGACTGCGGCGCGTAGCGGGTGCCCACCCGGTCAGTGGCCTCCACCACGCGCTCGAGCACGACGAAGGTGAAGGCACCGATGGCCAGGATGACGCCGAACAGCAGGGCCTGGATGCCCAGCAGCTTGCGGCCGATCGGAATGCGGTGGGCAGTGGGCGGTGTCATGGCGGCAGGATCCTCGGGTGCAGGGAGGCGGGTGTTCCAGACAGCGGTTTCGGCGGTCTGGCGCCAGACTCAAGTGGCCCGATGGAGGGCAGGGACTTCGGCGCTTAGGCCCGTGGATTGCTAACGCGACATCTGCATCACCCCGGATCGACCCGCGCCCCACCGGCCCCGGCCCCATGCGGCCGGCGCTGGCGGCCGGGCCGGGGCCCCGTGGCGCGACCCCCTAAGATCGATGGCTTCGCCCACCCGGGCGCCCGCCCCTGTCTGATGCCCACGCGCCCAGCCGCTGCCTTGTCGCTGAGCTCCATGTCTGCCTGGATGGAGCTGCGCTCGGGCCTTGCCGGCATGCTGATCAGCCTGGCCCCCACGCTGACGATCGGACTGCTGGCGTTTGCCACCCTGGGCCCGCAGGCGGCCGAGCTGGGCATCCCGGCGGCGCTGATCGCCAGTGCCGTGGGCGGCGCGGTGTTCGCGCTGCTGGCCCGCGGGCCGATGCCGGCCGGCGGGCCGTCGGCGGCGCCGGCGCTGGTGGTAGGCGCGCTGGTGGCGAGAGTCGCCGCCGACCCCGCCTTCGTGGCCACCGACGCTGCCGCGGTGGCGCAGTTGCTCGCGCTGGTGGCCACGGCCGTCGTCAGCATGGGGCTGCTGCAGATTGCGCTGGGCGTGTCGGGGCTCGTGCGCTTTGCCAAGTTCGTGCCGCAGCCGGTGCTGGCCGGCTACATGAACGGGGTCGCGCTGCTGGCCTTGCTGTCGATGCTGCCGCTGCTGCTGGGCTGGCCCATCGGCACGCTGTGGGCCGGCGGTTGGGCGTCGGTGGCGCAGGTGCAGCCGGCGACGCTGCTGGTGGGCGCGCTCACCGTGGCCATCACCATCGGGCTGCCGCGCCTGCGCTGGGGGCGGCACCTGCCGGTCACGCTGCTCGGGCTCGTCGTCGGCACGGGGGCTTTTGTGCTGCTGCAGACGGGGCTGCCGTCCGCGGCCCTGGGCCCGCTCACCGGGGCCCTGCCGGCCGCCTGGCCGCATCCCGAGACCCTGGCCCCGTGGTCCGGCCAGGGTGAGGGCTCGCTGCTGCACCGGCACGCCGCCGCCGCGCTCAGCGCCGGGCTGGTGATGGCCTTGATCGGCACGCTGGAGCTGGTGCTCAACACCCTGGCCATGGATCAGGCCTGCCACACACGCACCGACCCGCGGCGCGAGGTGCTGGCGCTGGGCACGGCCAATGTGGCGTCGGGGCTGGTGGGCGGGCTGCCACTGCTGCTGCTGCGGCCGCGTGCGCTGCACATGCGGCAGGTCGGCGGGCGCACGCGCGCGAGCCTGTTCATCTGCTGCACCGGGTTCGCCGTGCTGGGGCTGGTGGCGGCGCCGCTGCTGTCGATGCTGCCGCAGGTGGTGCCGGGCGGGATGATGGTCACGGTGTACCTGCTGACGGTCGACCCCTGGTCGCTGAAGTTGGCGCTGCAGTGGTGCCGGGGCCGGCGCGAGGCCGACGTGCAGCTGGCGCTCGGCGTCGTCGCCCTCGTCTGCGCGGTGACGGTGGTGCTGGGCTTTCCGGCCGCGGTGGCGGTGGGGGCGGCGCTGTCGATGATGCTGTTCATCCGCAGCATGAACCGCTCGCTCGTGCGCCAGCGCTACGGCGGTGATGCCATGCCCTCGCGCCGCATCTACGCCGTCGCCGACGAAGCCCGGCTGCAGGCCCTGCGCCCGCGCGTCACGGTGCTCGAGCTCGAAGGCGCCCTGTTCTTCGGCAGCGCCGACCGCGTGGCCGAGCTGGCCGACAGCCTGGACGGCAGCTGCCACACGCTGGTGCTGGACTTCCGCCGCGTCAGCCTGATCGACTCGTCGGGCGCGGTGGTGCTGCAGCAGTTGCACCGGCGCCTGACGGAGCGGGGCCTATCGCTGCTGCTGGCGGGTGTGGCGGCCGACAACCGCCACGGCCGCGTGCTGGCGCAGTTCGTCGGCGAGGGCCTGGGGGCGGAGCTGGGCATGCCCGACATCGACCAGGCCATGGAGCGCGCCGAGCTGCAGCTGCTGGCGCAGGCCGGGTTCGAGCCGCTGCGCGAGACGGTGCCGGTCGAGCAGCTGAGCCTGATGGACGGCCTCGACGCGGCGCAGCGCGCGCGTCTGGCGGCCTGCCTGCAGCCGCGGCGGCTGGCGGCGGGCGAGTGCCTCTTTCGCCAGGGCGACCCCGGCGACCGGCTGTACGCCATCAGCTCGGGTTCGGTCGACGTGCTCAGCGCCCCCGTGCCGGGCAGCACGGCGCTGCGCCAGCGCTACGTGAGCCTGTCGCCCGGCATGATGCTGGGCGAGACGGCCATGCTCGACGGCGGCGGCCGCAGCGGCGAGGCCGTGGCCGTGGGCGACACCGAGGTGCATGCGCTCGACCAGGCCACGCTGCTGCGCCTGCGCGACGAAGCCCCGCTGCTGTACGCGCAGGTGTTCCGCAACGTGGCCCTGCACCTGTCGCAGCGGCTGCGCGCCGCCGCCTGGGCCTGGCGCGCCAGCACGAGCTGAACGGGGCCGGCGGCCACCGCGCCCGGCGGGGCTTCGGCTTGCCGCCCGGCCGCCTGCGCCGCCACACTAGCGGCCACCAATCAGGCCACCAACCAGGCCATCAACGAGGCCATCAACGAGGCCATTAACGAGGCCATCAACGAGGCCATCAACGAGGCCGCCCAGGGCGGACGACACCATGCTGGATCGGATCAAGGAACTCGGCGGGCAGCTCACGACCTCGGCCGCCAAGGTGGCCGGTTCGATGAAGGACGGCGCCGACACGGTGGCGGCGCAGGCCGGCGATGCCCTGCAGGCCACGCGGCGCAAGGCCGCCGAGCTGGGCAACAGCGCCGGCAACGCCGCCACGCGCGAGGCCGTGGTGCAGATGCGCGACATGCTGGCGCTGGCCGCCGAAGAGCTGCGCGCGCGCCCCATCGTCGACGGCCCGGTGACGCTCACCGCCAAGGTCGACCTCATGCTCACCTCGCTGCAGATGGAGTTCGTGCTGCACCCCGACACGCGCGTGCTGCACGTACCCCGGTCGGCGGCCGCCGAGCCGGGCGAACCGGCGGCGCCCGGCGATCAGGCGCGCGCGGGCTCCACGGTGGTGGTGTCGGCGCACCCGAAGGCCTGAGCCTCAGGACCGCATCGTCCACACCGCCGGCGCGAAAGCGGCCCCGAGCGCGGCGGTACCGACGCCCAGGCAACCCTGTTCCTGCGCAAGGCCTCGTTCAGTGCGCAGGCGCGTTCCGGCTTCCAGGTCGAGTCACGACCTGGCCGCGCTACAGCACCCGTTCGCGCAGCCGCTCCTGCGCCAGCCAGCCGCGCAGGTCGGCGGCGGCCTGGCGCATCAGGCGCACGGCGTGCTCGTGGAAGGCGCGCTGGATGCTCTCGTGCAGGTTCTCACGCCATGGATTCAGCTTCAGCAACTCACGACCGGAGTCGTGGTCGCGGCTCCAGCGCGCGCTGCCGTCGGGGGCCGGCACGGTGAGCCGGAAGGCCAGTCGTGTGGTGATGTCGACGCGCTCGATCAGCCCGAAGGGTGAGGGGATGATGTAGACGAGGTTGCTGGTCAGGTCTGGGGTCACGTCCGAAATCCGCACGGACAGTCGTCGGTCATCGACCGGGCCGAGGGCCACCGATTCGAACTGCTCGCCCAGGGCCAGCATCGCAGCGGCTTCGACGATGCGCCCCAGCGGCAACTGCACCTGCACAAGACTCGTGCGCATCGACGTGGTGAAGCTCTGCATCGGGTTGGCCAGGGACAAGGCCAGACGGGTTGCATCCATCGGGCCGGGCGAGCCGGGTGCTGCCGGAAAGAGTGCGGGCGCCAGGGGCCGGGGTTCCACGGTGCTGCAGCCACTGGTCATGCAGCCCAGGGGCAGGGTCATCGCCAACAGGGCGAAGTTGCGGCGGCCGCCGCTCGGTCGCACGCTTGTCATGGTGATGACGCGCGCCGCAGCGCGAGCAGCGTCTCGACCCCGCCTCGGCGGACCAGCAGCGTCAGCGGCCCGGCGGCGGACTGCACCTGCGGCAAGGCATCCTCCAGGTCCAGCGTGCCTGACAGCGCTCGTCCATCGAGTGCCATCAGCAGATCGCCCACGCGCAAACCGGCCGCCTCGGCCCGCCCGCCCGCGGCCACGGCGGAGACCCACACGCTGCCGGGTGGAGCGCCGTCCCCGGGGGCTGCGCCGCGTACCGCCAAGCCCCAGCGGGCCCCGGCCAAGGCCTGGGCATCTGGCGCGGGCGCTGGGCACACCATCGTGACGACCACGACAGGCGGGTAGCTGAATTCATGTGACGCGGCATCGGCTGTGCGGGCCAGGCCGGCACCGCTGACCGCACCGATGACCACGACAGTGGCTGCCAGGAATCCGAAGGGTCCCCCCAGCGCGAGCGCCGGTGCCATGGCGGCGGCACCCACGCCGGCACCCACCGCCGCACCCGTGGCCGCGCGCCCGTCCGACGGTGCCTGCTGGCTGGATGCCAGGCGGGCTGTCCCGGCGGGTGCATCGGTGGCTTGGCAGCTCACCTCCAAGGGTCTGGCCGAGGTCTTCACGAGAACGCTGCCTGGAGTCTTCTCCACCACCCACTGACCTCGGTCGTTGCGCAACTCGCAGCGCAACGCACCACAGCCCGGCACTTCGATGCGCACGGCCTGTTCGACGCTGCGTCCGAGGGGCGCCTGCGCACAACCAGCCAGAGTAGCCGCCAGGCCGACAGCCGCGGCAATCAGCACTTTCATCTCTGCAGTTTGCGCGTCTGCAGTGGGCACGCCTTGCGTCGCATCAAGGTCGCGGTGGTGGCGCCGTGCCCCTTGGGCCGACGCCATGGTGCACCTCGGCTCTTGACGGGTGCCGAGCCGGGCGAGCCGGCGGCGCCCGGCGATCAGGCGCGCGCGGGCTCCACGGTGGTGGTGTCGGCGCACCCGAAGGCCTGAGCCTCGGCCGCGTAGTCCCAGCGTTCGACGACGCAGCGGCCCGTGGCTGCGCCCCAGCGCAGCAGGTTCACCGAGTTGGGGGCCCGCGGTCGTGTGCGCGACGACACCGCGGTGCCGGCCTGCACCACCCACAGCGGCCGCGCCAGGCCGGGCAGTGGCAGCGTGTACGGCAGGTGGATGTGCCCGCCCATCACCAGATCGGCCCCGGCCGCCGACCAGGCCCGCGTGGCCGCCGCGTGGCCACGCAGCAGATTCGGCCGCTCGCCGGCGTGCGGCACCGCTGCCGGCTGGTGCACCACCACCACGCGCAACTGCGGCGGGCGCGCGCTGGCCAGCCGCCGGGCGACGCGCTCGATCTGTGCGGCCGACACCTCGCCGTTCTTGTGGCGCCAGGCGCGCGTGGTGTTCACACCCACCACCAGCAGATCGGGCGACTCATGCACCGGCTCCAGCTCGCTGCCAAAGGCGGCCGCGTAGCGCGCGTAGGGCCGGCTCAGCCGCGACCAGACATCGAACAGCGCGATGTCGTGGTTGCCGGGGATGGCCAGCACCGGCGCGCCGAGCCGATCGACGAAGGCCCGGGCCGCCCGAAACTGCGCCGGCCGTGCGCGCTGCGTGATGTCGCCCGACAGCACCACCAGATCGGGCCGCTGGCGCGCGGCCAGCGCCACCAGGGCCTCTACCACCGGGGGCTGTTCGGTGCCGAAATGGGTGTCGGAGATCTGCAGCAGCACGCTCATGCTGGCGCCCCCGTTGCCTTCAGCAGAAAGAGGGGCCGCTCGAGCACGCGGATGTCGATGGGCACGCGCATGCGGCGCACCTCGCCGTCGAAGGCCACCGTCACCTCGCGGCGGCCGGGCGCCAGCGTGGGGCGCACCACCAGGTGCTGGAACTCGAAGCTCTCGACGCCGGCGGCCTCGCCGAGCCGGCCCATCGCACCGTGCAGCATGAGCCCGATCATCGACAGCGTGCCGATGGGCCGCAGCATCAGCGCCGCCATGCTGCCGTCGCCGGGTGTGCCGGCCAGCGTGTCCGCGGGTTCGGCGCCGAACTGCTGCAGCTGCAGCCGGTTGTTGCCCATGAACAGCGTCAGCGTCTGCACGTCGCGCGCCGTCTCGCCCATCTCGATGTGCAGCCGCAGGCGGCGCTGCGCGCGCAGCAGCGTGGCACAGCCCGCCACGAAGGCCACCCAGCGGCTGCGGCCGAAGCGCGCCTTGTAGGCCTCGCGGTCCTGCAGCAGCTCGGGGTAGAGGCCGAGGCTGGCGTTGACGAGGAACACGTGGTCGTTGATGCCGGCCACCTGCACCGGCGCCGGTGCCGCGTTCAGCAGCAGTTGCACGGCCGCGGCCGGGTCGGACGGCAGGCCGTGGGTGCGCGCGAAGTAGTTGAAGGTGCCTTGTGGCACCACGCCCATGGCGCAACCGGCGGCGTGCGCGGCCTGCGCCACGGTGTTGAGCGTGCCGTCGCCGCCCACGGCCACCACGGCCGTGCGCGTGGCCAGCGCGCGGGCGGCCGCCTCGCGGGCGGCGCCGGGCAGTTCGGCCGGGCGGCACAGCCGCAACTCGCCGCGCCGGCCGGCGGCCTGCAGCGCGGCCTCGATGGCCTGGCGCCGGGTGTCGTCGTCGCTGCGGCCAGCCCCCGCGTTGATGACGAACTGCAGCGCCGCCGCGGGGTCGATCCCGGGGGCGTCGATCGAGGGCATGCCGGGCTGGGTCAAGCGTGGCGCAGCAGGTCGCCGAAGACGGTGCTCTCGCCTTCCCGGCGGTCGGGGCCCGGGGCGTCGTACAGCACGAGCCAGCTCGGCTTGCCACCCGACAGCGCCGGCGGCAGATCGCAGATCGCTTCGGCGCGGTTGGTGTTCCGTCCGTGGGGCAGCGACACGGATTCCGTGAGCGCCGCCTCGAAGCGCACCGGCTCGCGGTTGGCCGCCAGCAAGGGGCGCGCGCCCGGCCACTTGAAGACGCGGATCTCGCCGTTCAGCACCATGGTCGGGCCGGCCAGGATGTAGAGGTCGTCGCCCGAGAAGTGCAGGTCGCGCACGCCCAGGCCCTCGAGCTGCAGGAAGTGCTTGCGGATGAGCGTGCCGCTGTCGTCGAGCGGGGCCAGGCGGAGCTGGTCGCTGCGCAGCTCGACCGCCACCTCGAGCAGCGCCGACCAGCCGCGCAGCACCGGCCCGCGCAGGCCCAGCAGCAGCCGGCGGCCGTCGACCGCCAGGCCCTCGATGTCGAAGCCGTTGTCCTTGCCGGGGATGGCCATGTAGGGGCCGAAGTGCGGGTCGCCCTCCAGCGCGCGCGTGAGCAGGTTGTGCTGCGCATCGCCCTTCAGGCGCAGCGCCTGCCGGCCGTCCTTGGCCTGCCGCACCAGGCAGGGCTCGCCGCGGGCATCGGGCTCGATGGGCAGGCAGGCCAGCAGCCGGCGGTTGCCGTCGAGCGACAGCTTGGCCAGGCGCTTGGCGTTGTCGGCATGGCTGCGCTCGGGGCGGGCGTTCTTGCGCTTGAGGCCATGCGAGCCCACCACCCACAGGTAGCCGTCGGCCACGGCCATGCCTTCGAGATCGGCCTCTTCGTCGGCGGCGCCGGGCAGGTCGAGCAGCTCGGCGAGCGGGAAGTCGCGCACCTCGCCGAAGCGCAGGGTCTCGCTGCCGGTGGGGCTCAGGCGGCGCAGGCGATCGAGGCCGCAGGCCTCGTCGCCGGCCACCCAGAGCCAGTCGCCGGTGAAGGCGGCGCCCGAGAGGTTGGTCTTCACCAGGGAGTCGGGCGCGAACTCCAGGCGGACGGCGTTGGCGCTGCGGGCGTTGGGCATCGGGTAGGTCTCCAAAAAGGCGGTGCAGGTCGCGGGAGGGGCTCAGCGGGGCGCCGCCTGCGTCGACACCAGCACGTCGGCGCTGCCTTCGGCCAGCACGTGCTTGGTGACGCTGCCCAGCAGCAGGTCGACGGTCGCCGACTCGCCGTGCTTGCCGAGCACGACCAGGTCGCAGTCGAGTTCCTGCTCCTGCTCGACGATGCGCAGCGACGCGTCGCCTTCGACGACACAAGGCGTCCAGCCCGACGGTACCAGCCCGGCCGACTCGGCCAGCGCGTGCAGGTTATGTGTGGCCGTGGCGCGCGCCTGGCGGCGGTAGACCTCCACCGTGGCCGCGTCCACGCCGGCGAAGCGCAGCTTCTCCTCGAACGGCACGGCGAAGGCGCTCAGCACCGTCAGGCGCGCATGGGGCGCCACGCGGCGTGCCAGCCGCAACGCCTCGCGCGACCAGGGCGAGAAGTCCACCGCCACCAGCACGTGGCGGTAGGGCTCGTGCGCCAGATGCCGCACCACCAGCAGCGGCCGCGTGCTGCGCCGCATCAGCCGTTCGGCGGTCGTGCCCAGCACCAGCCGGCGCATGAAGCCGGCGCCGCGCGCGCCCAGCACCAGCAGCCGCGCGTCCAGCGCATCGGCGGCCTGCAGGATCTCGTCGAGCACCGGGCCTGCGGCGTCCCGGGTGCGGGCCGCGACGCCATGGGCGGCTTGCAGTTCGTGGGCCAGTGCCGAGAGCTGCTGCCGGGCCTCGGTGAAGAGGCCCGTCTCGGCGCTGCTGGCCATGCCCAGCCAGCCGCGCAGCTGGGCCAGCGCTTCACCCGGCAGCACGTGCAGCAGGGTCAGCGGCGCACCGGTTTCCTGCGCCAGCCGCGCGGCGCGGTCGGCGGCGTGGCGGGCGTGGGCCGACAGGTCGGTGGCGACAAGGATGGGGGCGTTGGTGCTCATGGGGCGGTCTCCGGTTGCCGTAGATGGTGGGCCAGTTGCTGGGCCGCGTGGTCGGCGGCGTCGTCGAAGGGGTTGAACACCGGCGCCACGCCGGCGGCGGCCAGCAGCCGGGCGTGCACGGCATCGCGCGCCGCACCGGCCACGGCGCCGGTGTAGCGCGCCGATTGCAGCGCGTGCAGCAGTGCGCGGCTGGCCTCGGGCTGCGGCAGCGTGGTGACGACGCGGCGCACCGCCGCCAGCGGCAGGGACTCGAGGAACTCGGGGTCCTCGGCATCGCCGTAGTGCACCGGCAGGCCTTCGGCGCGCAGCGCGCGCACGGCCTCGGGGTCGAAGTCGACGCCGATCACGCGCACGCCGGCGTCGCGCAGCTGGCGCAGCAGCCGGCTGCCGTAGCGCCCGAGGCCGAAGACCACGGCCTCGGCCTGCCCGCTGTCGGCGTCGGCCTGCTGGGCCGCTTCCTCGCGCCAGGCATGGCGCCGCTCGAAGACGCCGAGCCAGGGCGCCAGCCGCTCGTACAGCGCATGCGAGTACAGGATCATGTAGGTCGACACCGTGATGGTCACCAGCCCCACCAGCGTCACCAGGCCCAGGGCCTGCACGCCGATGTGGCCGAGTGTGATGCCCATGGCCACGAAGACGATCGAGAACTCGCTGATCTGCGCCACCGTCAGCCCGGCCAGGAAGCCGGTGCGCTTGCGGTAGCCCATGGCGCCCATGATGGCCATCACGATCAGCGGGTTGCCCACCAGCACGAACACCGAGAGCAGCAGCGCCGGCCCGATCTCGGCGCCGAGCGTGCCGACCTCGAGCTTGGCACCGAGGTCGATGAAGAAGAACAGCAGCAGGAAGTCGCGGATGCCGGTCAGGCGCGCGCTCATGGCCTCGCGGTAGGGCGTGGAGGCGAGCGAGAAGCCGGCCAGGAAGGCCCCGGCCTCCTTGCTGAAGCCGGCCCATTCGCTGAAGCCTGCCAGCGCCACGCCCCAGGCGATGGCAAACACCAGCAGCAGCTCCTGCGAACGCGCCATCGCCGCCACCAGCCGCGGCAGCACCCAGCGCATCAGCACGTACAGCAGCGCGGCCGCCGCCGCCAGGCGCCAGGCCAGCGAGCCTGCCACGGCCGCCGGGCCGGCGCCGTCGTCGCTGGCGCGCATCGCGCTCATGGCCATCATCGCGATCACCACGGCGAGGTCCTGCACGATCAGGAAGCCCACGGCGATGCGGCCGTGCAGGCTGTCGAGCTCGCGCTTGTCGGACAGCAGCTTGACGATGATGATCGTGCTCGAGAAGGTGAGCGCCACCGCCACGTACAGCGCCTCGAGCCAGTCCTTGCCCAGCATCAGCACGAGCGCGAAGCCGATGACGATGGTGAAGCTGAGCTGGCCCAGGCCGGTGGCCAGCGCCACGGGGCCGATGTGGCGGATCTGGTGCAGGTCGAGCTTCAGGCCGACCGCGAACAGCAGCACCGCCACGCCCACCTGCGCCAGCAGGTCGATCTGGTCGTGAGCGCTGACGAGCCCGAACACCGCCGGCCCGACGGCGATGCCGACCACGATGTAGGCAATGAGCACCGGCTGGCGCAGCCGCACGAACACCGCGCCGGCGAGCGCGCAGATGATCAGCAGCAGCGCGAATTCGGCGAAGGGGCCTTGCATGGGCCTTCAGCTCCAGAGGTCGAGCGGCGGGTCGGCGACGATGGCGCGCAGCAGATCCGAGCGCGACACGAAGCCCAGCACACGGCCCTCGGCCGAGCTCACCGGCAGGCCGGGCAGGCCGCTGGCCAGCAGCACCTCGGCCACGCGACGCAGGTCGGTGTCGGGCAGCGCGGCGGGCACGGGTGACCACATCACCGCGCGCACCGGCTGCGCCAGCAGCGCCTGCCAGGCGGCGGGGTCGGCGAGGGCCTTCGCCAAGGGGGCGGGTGGCAGCAGTTCGGCGCGGCCGACCAGGCCCACCAGCGTGCCGTCGGCGGCCACCACCGGGGCCTGGCCGATGCCCTCGCGCAGCAGGGTCTGCCAGGCTTCGCGCACGGTGGCGTCGCTGCCCAGGCAGTGCGCGGGCTGTCGCATCACCTGGGCCACGCGCGTGAGCGGGCTGCGTTCGCTGGCGCCCTGGCCGCTGGCGTAGGCGCCGAGGGCCGCGCGCGCGGCGGCCGACGGTTGCGGTGCGGCGCCCGCAGCACCCTCGTCCACGGCCCCGCCCAGCGGCCGCACCCGGGCCGCCGGCCGTACCGGCGCCGTGGCGCGCCACTGCTCCAGCGTGCCGCTGAACACGCGCCCCTGCAAGCCGTAGAGGTGGAACATCGTCTGTCTCCAATGCGGCTGTGCGGGCCGATGATCAGGCTGCGGCCAGGAACAGCAGGCTGGCGTTGATGCCGTAGGCGGCCACCAGCCCGAGGCTCACCCAGCTGGTCACGCGCAGCACGCGCCCGCGCGGCCGCATCACCAGGCCGACGATCACCAGGCCCGTCATCACCAGCGCGGTGGCCGCCGTGCCGCCGTGCACCACCGAGGCGGCCGCGAACAAGGGCCCCTTCGTGTAGGCCAGGTCGTCGACGGCCAGGATGACGATGTTGAACAGGTTGCTGCCCAGCAGGTTGCCGATGGCCATGTCCAGCGCCCCCAGGCGCAGCGCCGCCACCGTGACGGCCATCTCGGGCATCGTCGTCACCAGCGCCATGAGCACCGTGCCCACGAAGCTGTGCGACAGCCCCAGTGCCTGCGCCAGGCCGTCGGCCAGCCCGGGCAGCCACAGGCCGGCGGCCAGCACCACTGCGGCCGCCAGGCCGAAGTGGCGCCAGTGGCGGCGCAGCCGGGCGGCTTCGGCAGGCGGCCGCACGACGCGGCCCGCGAGCGCGCCGCCGGTGGCCAAGGCCGCCACCGCGGCCTGCTCGTGCGCGAACACGCTCTTCAGCGCCAGCAGGTACAGCGCGAGCAGGATCGGGCTGTACAGGCCCAGGTGCAGCAGCGCGGGCGCCTGGCGCGCCGTGACCAGGCTCAGGGCCACGAAGCCCAGCATCACCACGCCGAAACCGGCCGACAGCAGGTGCGTTGCGCTGGCCTGGCCGTACATCGGCTGCCGGCGCTGCAGCAGGTCCACCACCACCAGGAACACGAGGTTCATCACGCAGGCGCCGAGCGCGTTGCCCACGGCCAGGTTCGGCTCGTCCACCAGCACCACCGAGCTCAGACCCGAGGCCAGCTCGGGCAGCGATGTCACGGTGGCCAGCAGCGCCAGCCCGACCCAGCCGCGGCCCCAGCCGTAGGCCGTGGCCAGGCGGTCGGCGTTGCGGCTGAGCGAGAAGCCGGCCACGGCGATGAGGCCGGCGCACAGCGCAAACTGCAGCAGCAGCCAGGCGATGTTCACGGCGCCTCCTGGCGCCGCACGCGCACGATCCACTTGCGCAGCTCTTCGGCCCACAGCACGGCGCTGGCCAGCGCCACCAGCGGCAGCAGCGAGGCCACCGGCAGCGCGACCGTATGGAAGAGCGCTTGCATCGGGGGCGCATACACCACCAGCGCCTGCAGTGCCACGCTCAGCGACAGGCCGGCCAGCAGCCAGCGGTTGCCGAGCAGCCGCCAGCCCAGCGCCGAGGCCGTGGCCGACTGGCAATTGAGCACGTTGAACCAGCAGCACATGGCCAGCAGCGTGAAGGTCTCGGTGCGCACCAGCGCCTCGGGTGCGCCCTGGGCCAGGCGCCACGCGAACCAGCCGAAGGTGACGCCGGCGATCATCGGCGTCATCAGCGCCACGCGCGCCAGCAGCTCGGGGCTGAGCAGGCGGTCGTCGCGCGGCACCGGGCGGCGGCGCATCTCGTCGCCGTCGGGCGGGTCCATCACCAGGTTCACCGTCACCGTGCCTTCGGTGACGATGTTGATCCACAGGATCTGCACCGCCGCCAGCGGCAGTGCCAGGCCGGCCAGCAGCGCGGCCAGCAGCACCAGCAGCGCCGCCATCGAGGTGGCGAACAGGTACAGGATCACCTTCTTCAGGTTGCCGTAGACCACCCGCCCCTGCTCGACGGCCCCCACGATGGTGGCGAAGTTGTCGTCGGTGACGACGATCTTGGCCGCGCTCTTGGCCACCTCGGTGCCGGTGATGCCCATGGCCACGCCGACATCGGCGCGCGCCAAAGCCGGTGCGTCGTTGACGCCGTCGCCCGTCATGGCCACGACCTCGCCACGCGCCTGCAGCGCTTCGACGATGCGCAGCTTCTGCGCCGGCTGCACACGCGCGAACACGGCGATGCCGTCGAGCTGGTCGCGCAGCTCGGCCTCGCCCAGGCGCTCGAGCTCGGGGCCGTCAACGGCGCGGTCGGCCGGCAGCGCGATGCCGAGCTCGCGCGCGATGGCCAGCCCGGTGAGCTTGTGGTCGCCGGTGACCATGAGCACGCGGATGCCGGCGCGGCGGCAGGCCTGCACGGCGCGGCGGGCCTCTTCGCGCGGGGGGTCGATCTGCCCCATCAGGCCGAGCAGGCGCGCGCGGCCCTCGAGCGCGGCGAAGCCGATGCCGGCGTCGAGCACGTCATCGTCCACCACCGCGAAGGCCAGCACCCGCAGCGCACGCGCGGCCATCGCCTCGGCGGCGTGGCGCGCGGCTTCGAGCAGGGCGTCGTCGCTGCCGCGGGCCAGGCGCAGCACGGCCTCGGGCGCGCCCTTGACGAGCACGCGGCGCGGCGCCCCGGGCAGGGCGTGGCGCGTGGCCATCAGCTTGGTGTCGGAGTCGAAGGGCAGCTCCACGTCGCGCGGCGCCGCCTGGCGCAGCGCGGCCGCGTCGATGCCGGCCTTGGCGGCCAGCACCAGCAGCGCGCCCTCGGTGGGGTCGCCCAGCACCGACCAGCCGCTGCGCGCGGGCTCGGGTGGCTGCAGCTGCGCGTCGTTGCACAGCACGCCGGCCTGCAGCAGCGCCTGCAAGGCCGCGTCGTCGGCTGCCACGGGCCGGCCTTGTTCGTGCAGGCGGCCCTCGGGCGCGTAGCCGATGCCGTCGACGAGCACCTGGCGCGCGCCGGGCAGCCACAGCTCGACGACCGTCATCTCGTTTTTCGTCAGCGTGCCGGTCTTGTCGCTGCAGATCACCGTGGTGGAGCCGAGCGTCTCCACCGCCGAGAGCCGCCGGATGATGGCGCCGCGCGCGGCCATGCGCTGCATGCCCACGGCCAGCGCGATCGTCATCGCCACCGGCAGGCCCTCGGGCACCATCGAGACCATCTGGCTGATGGCCACCATCAGCACCTCGCTGAGTGGCAGCGCCCGCCAGAGCCCGAGCAGCACCACGAAGACGAACAGGCCGAGTGCGGCCACCACGAGCATGCGGCCGAAGCGCTCGAGCCGGCGCTCGAGTGGTGTCTTCGGGTCCTCGGCGCGCTCGGTCAGGCCGGCGATGCGGCCGACCTCGGTGTGCACGCCGGTGGCCACCACCACGGCCACGGCGCGGCCGGCGGTGACGTGGGTGCCGGAATAGACCATGCCGTGGCGGTCGGCCAGGCCGGCGAGCCCGGGCACCGTGCGCACGCTCTTGGACACCGGCACCGATTCACCGGTGAGCGCGGCCTCGGCCACCTGCAGCAGCGCCTCGTTCACCAGCCGCGCATCGGCGGCCACGGCGTCGCCGGCGGCCAGCAGCATCAGGTCGCCGGGCACCAGGTTGCGGGCCTCGACCACGGCTTCGCGGCCGTCGCGCCGCACGCGCACCTGCAGCGCCGCCAGGCGCCGCAAGGCGGCCATCGAGCGTTCGGCGCGGCCCTCCTGGAGGCTGCCGATCAGCGCGTTCACCAACACCACGGCCAGGATGACCGCAGCGTCGCCATGGTGCCCCAGGGCCACCGCCAGCACGACGGCGACGAAGAGGATGTAGATCAGCGGGCTGGCCAGCTGCCGCGCGAAGCGGCGCCAGGCCGGTTTCGGGGGCGGCTCGGGCAGCGCGTTGAGCCCATGCGTGGCCTGGCGGCGCGCGACCTCGGCGGCCTCGAGGCCGCGCGTGGCGTCACTGCCCACGAGGCGCAGCACCTCGGTGGCGTCGAGGGCGTGCCAGTCGGCGTGAGCAGGGATGGGATGCGGTGAGTCCAAGCCGGGAAGCTTCCTTTGCAGGACCATTCTGGGCAGCGCAATCCCTTGCTGCGAGAAGGTCTGGACCGGGCTTGATGCGGGTCAAGCCGTGCCCGGTGTGGCGGGCGGCTGCTAGCGCATTCCGACGCCTGCGCCCGACACGGCCGCCAGCAGCACCAGCACCGGCGGCGGCCAGCGCCAGCGCATCAGCAGCACGAGCGCTGTGGCAGCCAGCGCCAGGTCGGCCAGCGTGTGCAGCGCCGCGCCGCCCACCGGCCCGGCCAGCGCTGCCGCCAGCAGCCCCACCACCGCGGCGTTGATGCCGGCCATCGCCCGCTGCACGCCGGCGCGCTGGCGCAGCGTCTCCCAGAACGGCAGGGCCCCGGCCACCAGCAGCAGCCCGGGCAGGAACACGGCCAGCAGCATCAACAAGCCCCCGGTCACGCCACCCGCGGCGCCCGCACCCGGCCAGTGCATCGCCGCGCCCAGGTAGGCCGCGAAGGTGAACAGCGGCCCCGGCACGGCCTGCGTGGCGCCGTAGCCGGCCATGAAGGCCTCGGGGCTGATCCAGCCCGGCGGCACGACTCCGGCCTGCAGCAGCGGCAGCACGACATGGCCGCCGCCGAACACCAGCGCGCCGGCCTGGTAGACCACCGCCACCGCCTGCAGCCAGCCCGAGCCGCTGGTGGTGGCGAGCGCCGGCAACAGCAGCAGCAAGGCCGCGGCCAGCGCCAGCAGCACAGCGCCGCTGCGCCGGCCGACACCGGTGCTGGCGTGCACGCAGGGCACCAGCGGTGGCGGCTTCAACACCCAGTGCCCGACCAGCCCGCCCAGCACGATGACGCCCCACTGCCCCGCCACCCCCGGCACGGCCCACGCCAGCAGCGCCGCGGCCGTGGCCAGCACGGCGCGTGGCGCGTCGGGGCACAGGCTGCGCGCCATGCCCCACAGCGCCTGCGCCACCACGGCCACGGCCACCAGCTTGAGCCCGTGCAACGCCCCTGCCGCGGCCGGGCCTGTCGCCCCAGCCCACTGCGCCAGGCCCAGCGCCAGGCCGATCAGCAGCATCGCCGACGGCATCGTGAAGCCCAGCCAGGCCGCCAGCGCGCCGCCCCAGCCCGCGCGCTGCAGGCCGAGCGCAAAGCCGACCTGGCTGCTCGCCGGCCCGGGCAGGAACTGGCACAGCGCCACCAGGTCGGCGTAGGCGCCGTCGTCGAGCCAGCGCCGCCGTTCGACGAACTCGGTGCGGAAGTAGCCCAGGTGCGCCACCGGGCCGCCGAACGAGGTGCAGCCCAGCCGCAGGAAGGCGCCGAAGACCTCGGTCACGGAGCCGGGGCCTGGGGCGCTGTCGGGCGTGATCGGCTTCATGGCGCGCGAACGATAGGCCAGGCGCGGGCTTGGCCCGAACACAATGCGCCGATGCCCGAGGAGATCGCCACCCGCGCCGCCCCGCACAGCGGAAGCCGGCCCCTGGCCGCTGCTGGCTTGGGGGCGATGCGGTGGCCGCTGCCGGTGCCTTCGCCCGTGCAGTTGGCGCTGTAGCCGTGGTCCGCTTCTCGCGCGGTGTTGTCCGCCTGCTCTGGCGTGCCCTTGCGGGCGGGGCGCTGCTGCTGGGCTTCATCGGCATCGTCGTGCCGGGCCTGCCCACCGTGCCCTTCCTGCTGGTGGCGGCCTGGGCCGGCGGCAAGGGCTGGCCGGCGCTCGAGGCGCGGCTGCTGGCGCACCCGCGCTACGGGCCCGTCATCTCGCGCTGGCGCGATCACGGCGCGATCCCGCGGCGCGCCAAGTGGCTGGCCAGCGGCATGATGCTGCTGAGCGCGAGCGTGCTGTGGTTCACCGCGCTGCCGCTGCTGGCGCGCGTGGCCATCCCGCTGTTCATGCTGGCCGTCGCCGTGTGGATGTGGCGGCGGCCGGAGCTCTGACCGGGGCAGGTGCCGGCTGTCGGCCCTTGGCGGTCGTTCGTCACCCCCCTCCGTTCGGGCTGAGCCTGTCGAAGCCCTCTCCCCCCGTTCGGGCTGAGCTTGTCGAAGCCTGGTGGCGCACCGCCGTTCTCACTCGACGCACCGCAGCGGCAAAGGGCTGTGCGGGCGGGAGCTGCGGCGTGAGTTGAAGCGGTCGGCCCTGCGGGCCGACTGCCACACCTAGCCCGGATATTTCATGAGCGTTGTACTGGATGCGTTTGCGACGCCGATCTGCAGGCTTTTTGAGCCCACGGGCGCAGTAATGAGGCGATTGCTG
>JADCGQ010000063.1 GCA_020248945.1 Rubrivivax sp. | reverse complement strand
CCGGCGATGGTGACCTGGCGCTCCTGCATCACCTCGAGCAGCGCGCTCTGCACCTTGGCCGGCGCGCGGTTGATCTCGTCGGCCAGCAGCAGGTTGGCGAACACCGGCCCGAGGCTGGTGCCGAACTCGCCCGTCTTCTGGTTGAAGATGCGCGTGCCCACCAGGTCGGCCGGCACCAGATCGGGCGTGAACTGGATGCGCTTGAAGCTGCCGCGCACCGTGCGCGACAGCGTCTTCACGGTCAGCGTCTTGGCCAGGCCCGGCACGCCTTCGACGAGCAGGTGGCCCTGGGCGAGCAGCGCCACCATGACGCGCTCGAGAAAGCGGTCCTGGCCCACGACGACGCGCTTCACTTCGTAGAGGATGCGCTCCATCAGCGCGGCGTGGGCTTGCGGTTCGATGCTCATGGAAGAGGGTTCTCCGGGTTCTAGAAAGGTGGCATCCCGGCCGTGATTCTCAGAAAGGCGGCATGCCTGCCGCCTGGGCCGCGTTTTCGATCGGCACCGCAAAACCGATGCCGATGAAGGTGCGCTGCTCGCTCGGGTTGAGGATGGCGGTGACGATGCCCACGACCTGCCCGTCCATCGTGACCAGCGGCCCGCCGCTGTTGCCCGGGTTGGCGGCGGCGTCGAACTGGATCAGGTTGGTCAGCGTGCGTTCGCCCTCGGCGCTGCGGAACTCGCGCTTCAGGCCCGACACCACGCCGTAGCTGACGCTGGGGCCGATGCCGAAGGGGTGGCCCACCGCAATCACGTGGTCGCCCGGCAGCAGGTCGGCGGTGGAGCGCATGGTGGCGGCCTCGAGGTCATCGGGCAGGCTCAGCGCCTTCAACACCGCGAGGTCGTTCTCGGGCTGCGCGCCGACCATGATGGCCTCGCTCTCGTGGCCGTTGGCAAAGCGCACCTTGATCTTCTTGCTGCCCCAGACGACGTGCAGGTTGGTCAGGATGGTGCCGTTGTCGATGATGACGACGCCGGTGCCGAGGCTTCGCTCCATGGCGCGCTTTTCGGGGCTTTCGTCGGCGGCCGCATCGTCTTCGTCGGCGAAGCCCGTGACGCGCACCACCGAGGGCAGGATGGCCTGGTAGGCCTTCGTGGCCTGCGAGGGCAGGGGCTCCTTCTCGAGGCTTTCGCGCACGGCGAGGTCGATGTCGTCCTGCGTCACGGCGCGCTGCCCGGGGCCCAGGCGCTGCACGGCCAGCATCGCCAGCGCCGCCAGCAGCGCGCCGATCAGGGCCCAGGCCGCCGGGGGCAGGGTGCGCAGGCGCGATGGCAGCGTGGCTGCAGCTGCCGTGACAGCCGATGTTCCGGGGGCGGCTGCCGGTGCCGACCCGTCCACGGCGTCGGCCGCCGGCCCCACGGGCGGGGGCGGCACGGCAGCCCCGCGGCGCGGCGAGCGGCTGTAGAGCGGGGCCTTGTTCATGGGCGCGCGTCCTCGTCGACCGTTGGAACACTCGCGCCCACCCTATCACGGAAGCCCGGGCCCTGCAGCATGACTGCCTCGACCCTGACGCCAAAGGTCCTGCGGTGTTCACGGGGCATCATCGGCGGCCTGATGCGGCCCTTCTGGATCGACAGCCACTGCCACCTCGACGCACCCGAGTTCGACGCCGACCGCGCCAACGTGGTGCAGCGCGCCCGCGCCGCCGGCGTGGCGCTGCAGGTGCTGCCGGCCGTGGCCGCCGACCACTTCGACGGCGTGGTGGCGCTGGCCCATGCCCACGGCCTGGTCTACGCGCTGGGCATCCACCCCCTGTGGACCGATCGCGCCGCCGAGGGCGACCTCGACCGCCTGGCCGACGCGCTGCGCCGCCACCGCGACGACCCGCGCCTGGTGGCCGTGGGCGAGATCGGCCTGGACCACTTCGTGCCGGGCCTGGACCGCGCCCGCCAGGAGCACTTCTACCGCGCTCAGCTGAAGCTGGCGCGCGGCGCCGGCTTGCCGGTGATCCTGCATGTGCGCCGCTCGGCCGACGCGCTGCTGGCGGGCCTGAACCGCATCGAGGTGCCAGGTGGCATCGCGCACGCCTTCAACGGCAGCGATCAGCAGGCGGCGCGTTTCGTCGAACGCGGCTTCCGGCTGGGCTTCGGCGGCACGCTCAGCTTCGAGCCGGCACGCCAGATCCGCCACCTGGCGCAGACCCTGCCGCTGACAGCGCTGGTGCTGGAGACCGACGCACCCGACATCCCGCCGCAGTGGCTGTACCGCAGCGCCGCCGAGCGCGCGGCCGGCCTTGCGCAAGGCCGCAACGAGCCGGCGGAGCTGCCGCGCATCGGCGGCGTGCTGGCGGCCCTGCGTGGCCTGGAGCCCGACGCAGTGGCCGCAGCGACGGTGGCCAACACGCGGGCGGCCTTGCCGCGGCTGGCGGCGCTGGCGCCGCTGACGTGAACAGCCCGTCCGACCCGCGCCCGCGCCTCGTCGGCCTGCCGCCGGTCATCGCGCGCGGCACGCGGCTCGTGGCGCTCGGCAGCTTTCCGGGCGTGGCCTCGCTGCAGGCCGGCCAGTACTACGCGCACCCGCGCAACCAGTTCTGGCCGCTGGTCGGCTCGATCCTGGGCGAGCCGCTGCCGCAGCTGCCCTATGTCGAACGTGTGGCGCGGCTGCGCGAGCGCGGCGTGGGCTTGTGGGATGTGTACGCGGCGTGCCGGCGCGAGGGCAGCCTCGACAGCGCCATCGAGGCCGCAGAACTGAACGACCTGGCCAGCCTGAAGCGCCGCGCCCCGGGCCTGGTGGCCGTGGCCCACAACGGCGGCGAGAGCGCGCGCCACCGCCGCCACACCGAGGCCCTGGGCCTGCCGGTCTGGCAACTGCCCAGCTCCAGCCCGGCCAACGCCAGCTGGAGCTTCGAGCGCAAGCGGCAAGCGTGGCAGCAGGTGTTCGCGGCCGCCGGGCTGGTGCGCTAGGAGCGTGGGCCGGGACGTGCCGCCGACGACGTCGACGCGCCTCGTCAAGCCCCGCTGGCTCGACACCGAGTGCCAAACTGAAGGCCGACCCGGGCGCTGTTGCCGAAGTCGCCCGCGAAGGCCTGCACAAGAATCCTGCGCGACGGACCGTGAACATCCTGGCTCCGATCGCCGTCGCTGGCTGAAACAGGCCACGCTGGCCGGCACCGCCAGCCTCGCCACCTGGCTGAACCGCGCCGAGGCCACCGCCGCCGGCACGGCCCGCGTGGCGCTGGTCATCGGCAACGCGGCCTGCAGCATGGCCCCGCTGGTCAATCCGGTGCGCGACGCCAAGGCGATGGGCACGCTGCTGGGCGGGCTGGGCTTCGAGGTGCTGGCGCTGCACGACGCCAGCCGCCAGCGCATGCAGGAGGGCCTGGCGCAACTCGCCGCACGGCTGAAGACGCGCCGCGCCACCGCGCTGCTGTACCACGCCGGCCATGGCGTGCAGATCGACTGGCGCAACTACCTGCTGCCGGTGGACGCGCAACAGCGTTCGGCCGCCGACGTGCGCGAGCAGGGCCTCGACGTGCAGCAGGTGGTGTCGGTGTTCCAGGCCGCGGCCACGCACACCAACATCCTGGTGCTCGACGCCTGCCGCGACAACCCCTTCGCGGGCGCGGACTCCGGCGGCCCGCGCGGACTGGCGCCGATGGATGCGCCGCCGGCACATTCTTCGCCTACGCCACAGCGCCCGGCAACGTGGCCGACGACGGCAGCGACGCCGACGGCAACGGCCTGTACACCCGCTTCCTGCTGCAGGAGCTGCAGCGGCCGCAGGCCCGCATCGAAGACGTCTTCAAGCGCGTGCGGCTGCAGGTGCGGCAGGCCACGCAAGGCTGGCAGATTCCGTGGGAGAGCACCAACCTCGAAGAAGATGTCATCTCTGCCACCGGCCGGGTGGTGGCGGCGGCGCCGCTGGCCGAGCGGCTGCGCGATTTCGATGCGCAGCGCAGGGCCTGGACGCGCGTCAGCACCACAGCGTGGGTCGACGAGCCCGTGGCCTTCGTCGAGCGCGACCCCAGCGGCCCGTTCGCCGAGCTCGCGCAGTTCGCCATCGACCGCCTGGCGCCACCGCTGCTGAAGCTGCAGCTCCCGGCGGCGCTCCAGGTGGCCCCGCCGGTGCCGGGCGCCGACCGCTACCGCGTGGGCGATGCCTGGGAGATGGAGTGGATCGATCACCTGCGCGGCACCCGCCGCCGTCTGCCCTACGAGGTGACGCGCCTGGATGGCACGCGCGTGCTGGCCAACAACGGCCGCGCGGTGATGGACCAGATGGGCAACATCATCGAGAACGAACTCGGGCGCCGCGACCCCGGCATCCTGATGGTGCCCTCAGAACTGGCCGCCGGTCGCCGCTGGCGATCGGCCTACAGCAACACGCCGCTGGCGGGCGGCGTCACCGCCCGTGTCGTCGTCGACCACCGGGTCGAGGGCCTCGAGGACATCGAGGTGCCCGTAGGCCGCTTCCGCGCCTGGCGCGTGGCCATGACGGACACCTCGATGCGGCCGGGCGATGCCAGCGTGCTGAAGGCCACGATGTGGGTCGACCCCGAGAGCATGTGGCCGCTGCGTGACGTGCGCCGCTTCACGTCGATGGGGCGTGGCTGGGTGGAACTGGACGCGACCGACGAGATGGCCTCGATGCGCCGCGTGCGGCGTTAGCCCGGCGGCCACGGCGGCTTCAGGATGACCGCTCACCGTGGCCAGCGCACGGTGAACGAGGCGCCTCCGCCGCCAGCCGCACCGCAGCTTGCCGTCCAGCCATGGGCGAGCGCGATCTCGCGCACCAGTGCAAGGCCCAGACCCGAGCCTGCCCGTGCCTGACCCGGTGCACGCCAGAAGCGTTCGAACACTTGCGCGCGGTTCTCGGCAGGCACGCCTGGGCCGTGGTCGTCGACGCTCATGCCGGTGATTTCCAGACGGACCTTGACATCCGAGCCCGGCGGCGAGAAGTCGAGCGCGTTCTCGACGAGGTTCTTCAGCAGCACGAACAGTGCCCCCGGGTCGGCCTCGATCTGCACCTCGCCATCAGGCTCCTGCAGATGCAGGGTGATGTCCAGGCGATGGGCCTTGAAGGCCAGGTGATCCAGAACCTCCCGCGCGACCTCCAGCGGCCGCACCCGGCTTTTTCGCAAGGCCTGCGGATCGGCCACCTGGGCCAGTTGCAGCAGTTGCTGCACCTGGCGGCTCATGGAGTCCAGGTCGTGCAGCAGCCGGGTGCGGTCTTCCTCGCGGTCGAGCCCGGCCTCGATGCGGGCCCGTGCCAAGGCCAGTGGCGTCTTCAACTCGTGTGCCGCGTTGGCGATGAAGCGCTCCTGCTCCTGGAACGACTGCTCCAGCCGCTGCAGCACGCCGTTGAAGGCCCGCACCAGGGGCCGGATCTCGGCCGGCATGGCGTGTTCGGGCAGGCGCGCCGCGAGGTTGCGGCCGCCAACGCTGCGCGCCGCCTCTTCAGCGGCACGAATGGGGCGCAGCACCGACCGTACGGCCAGGGCGCCGGCCAGAGCAAAGATCACCGCCGACAAGGCGCCCAGCAGCACCACCGTGTCGGTGATGGCCGGAGTGACGGCCTCGCGCGCCAGCAACTCGAATCGGTCGCTGCGGGCGAGTTGCAGCACGTACGGCCGCCCCTGCACCTCGCGCTGCCAGGCACCGACGAAAAAGTCGCGACCGTCGAACCGCACCACGCCGAAGAAACCGGGTTGCTCGTTCACGTGGCGGCCGGCCAGCAAGGACCTCCGGTCCGCCTCGCTGCTGGCCACGACCTGCCCCGAACCGTCGAGCACACGGAACTTGAGATTGGCGAAGAAGTCATCGAAGCCCACGGCGTCGTCCGGCTCCAGCGCCACACCCACCACCCGCTTCTCGGCGTCGAGCACGAAGCCGTCGAAGATGTCTTCGGTCTGCCCTTGCATGCTCATGCGCGTGACCAGGTGGCCAAAGCGCTCGGCCAGCAAGGCCTGCACGCCCACCACCAGCAAGGCCGTCGACGCGAACGCCAGTGCGAAGCCCAGCGCCAGGCGCAGGGCCAGGCTCGGCGTGTGACGCGCCCTGGCAGCCCGTTCCGGCGCCACAGGCTCGCTGGCTTCAGTCACCCTGCTCACCTTCAGTGTCCACGCGCTGCTCGAGCGAGTAACCCACTCCCTTGGTGTTCGACAGTCGCACCGGGCAGCCCAGCAGATCGATCTTGCGGCGCAGTCGGTGCACGGCCACGTCCAGCGCGTTGGGCGTCACCGGTTCGGTCAGGCCCCAGGCCGCGGCCTCCAGCGCAGCGCGGCGCACGACCTGGCCTTCGGCCCGCACCAACGTCAGCATCAACTGCAGTTCGCTCGGCGCCAGGTTCACGCTCGACCGCTGATGACTCAGCCGTGCGCCGATGGGGTCGACCACCAGCCCGGCCCATTGCGGCGTGCTGGCAACCCACGCGCTCTGCCGGCGCAGCAACGCCCGCACACGGGCGACCAGTTCATCGCGTTCGAAGGGCTTGGCCAGGTAGTCATCGGCGCCGGCTTCCAGCCCGTCGACGCGGTCGTGCAACGCGTCGCGCGCCGTCAGCAGCAGGCAAGGCACGCGCACCTGCCGGGCGCGCAGGCGCTGCAACCACGGCAAGGCATCGCCCTCCGGCAGCCCGCGGTCGAGCACCAGCGCGGCGTACCGAACCTGGGTCAGGCAGGCTTCGGCCTCGCTGATGCGACCCACGGCATCGGCTGCAATGCCCGCGTGCTGCAGCTCGAGCACCACCAGCTCGCGCATGGCCGCATGGTCTTCGACCAGAAGGATGCGATTCATGATCGTCAGCGTATCGCAGTGCGGTGCCCAGCCCGTGCACCTCAGTTCAGGTCGAGCTGATAACCGAGCACCAACTGCGGAATGCCGCGGGCATCGATCAAGGGGCTGTTCCTGATCTCCCGGGCATAGCGCTCGTAGTTGAGATTGGCAAAGAGAGACTGCCGCGGGCTGGCCTGCCAACGGACGAGCAGCCCGAGTTCCGGACTCCAACTGCTCCTGCCGGCGTAGGCGGGTCGGGCGGCAGTGGCTTCGCCCGGGCGCACGCCGTAGTAGTAGTCGACGTAGCGGCTGCTCTGGTACTCCAGGCCGATGCGTGGAACGAGGGTCCATGGGCCGCGTCGGTAGTTCCAGCTCAACTGCAGCGATGCGACCGCGCCGCGGTCGAAGCCGGCCTCGCGGCTCGCTGCCTTCACATAGTCGGCCTCCAGTTCGAACTCGCCGCCGAGCTCGACACTGCCGCTCAGCCCGTAGAACAAGCCTCCCTTGCGGCTGGCCATGCCGCGGAACACGGCGCCGTCGTCCTGTTCGTAGCCGTCGAACCGATACTCGATCCGCGGTCCGATCCACCAGCTGCGTTTGTCGTTGCCGATCAGGCGCAGGTCGATCTGGGGCCCGAACAGGTTGACCCACTTGTTCTGGATCGAGACGCCCGGGAGCACCAGTGTCTCGGTCCCGACGCCGCGATAGCCATCCTTGTCGAACAGCACGGCGGCACCGATGCTGTAGCGGGTGCGGTCGTCGTCCGGCGGCTGCGCCTGTGCGTGGCAGTGGCCCATCAGCCACATCAGTGAGACTGCCAGGAGCCCGAGCTGGGTGCTGGAACCGGGCGGCTGGGTGAGGTTGGACTTGTTCATCTTCGTCGGCGGTGGTGGCGGTGTTGGGGGAGGTCAGGGGAAGCGGGTCGGGGGGCTAGAAGCGGTAGCCCAGCCGAGCCAGCACCGTGGTCGCGCGGTACCGCGCCTCGACCGATGCGCCCCCGCCCGTGGCGGCAAGGCGGATGCGGCCGGCATCGGCCAGCGTCACGCCGATGTCGGCCGTCCACGGACTGCCGTAGTCCCAGCGCAGCCCGGCCATCACCTGCGTCGCACGGCCCGAGCCTGAGAACTCGCGTTCGGCGCCGCCTGCGGTCAGGTCGGCGTCGACCTCCTGGGCGCGCCCGACTCCCAGGCCGACATAGGGCCTGACGTTGGCAGGCCCCCACTTGAACGCCGCGAAGTCGTGCAGCACGTTGACCGTGACGAGCAGCGAAGCCCAGTCGGCGTCACCGGGCTGGGCGTCGAAGCCGGGGCTGCTGACCTGGCGGACTGGGTGGCCGCGGTACATCAAGGCCGCCTCGATGCGCCAGTCCGGGCCGAACTGCCGACCGATGGCGCCGCCGTAAGCCGCGCCCTGTCGTGTGGTCAGGCGCCCGCCGGCAAACGCCGGATCGCTGGCACGGGAGATGCCGGCATCGAGGCTCATGTACCAAGGGCGGTCTTGTGCAGACGCGGCGCCGCACGCGCCACAGGCGACGATCAGGCCGGCCAGGCGAAGAAGGAAGAGGTGTGACATCAAGGGCTCCAGGTTGGCGTTTCCAGCCGCGATGAGGCTCGGGTTGGTGGATGAACCACCGCGGGTGCGGTGCTGAGGCGGGGCGTCGAGGCACTGGACCGCGCCGCCGACCGCCTTGGCCGCCATCATCGGTGCGTGCGCCTTACTGGCGACTTTCCGGGCAACGGGGCCGAGCCGGTCTGCTCTGGGGCCGTCATGGCAGCGACTTCCGCCAGCCCACGCGCCCGTGTCGGCGCGGCGGCGAGAATCCCCCGGTGAACGCCCGCAAGCCGCAACCCCTGCCCGGCGTGACGCTGTCCGAAGACGACGGTGTGCGCTACCTGCACCTGGACACGCCCTGGATCCAGGGCGGCATGCGCATCCGCGCGCCGCAGGTGGTGGAGATCGACTACATCCAGCGCATGCTGGCGGCGCTGCTGTGGTTGCCGTCCGAGGCGCTGGCCGACGGTGCCGCCGTGCAACTGGGCCTGGGCGCCGGCGCGCTGACCCGCTTCACCGCACAGCAGCTGAAGATGGACACCACGGTGGTCGAGCTCAACCCGCAGGTGATCGCCGCCAACCAGCGCCACTTCCACCTGCCGCGCGAGGCGCTGGTGGTGAAGGGTGACGCGGCCGATTGGCTGGCGCAGGCGGCCGCGGGTTCGGTTCGGCTGCTGTTCGTCGACCTCTACGACCACGAGGCCGCGGCCCCGGTGCTCGACGACGCCGGCTTCTACGCCGCCTGCCACCGGGTGCTGCAAGAAGGCGGTGTGATGGCCGTCAATTTGTTCGGTCGCGACGCCAGCTTCCATGAGAGCATCGACCGCATCGCCGGGGTCTTCGGCAGCGAACACACCTGGAGCCTGCGGCCCACTCGGCAGGGCAACAGCGTGGCGGTTGCAGGCCGAGGCGTGGTGCTGCCGCCGCGCGAGGAGTTGCTCTTGCGGGCCGCGCAGCTGGAGCAGCGCTTCGGGCGGCTCAAGCTGCTGGCACGGCAGTGGCCGCGCATGATCCGGCCGTTTCAACCGCCTTCCTGACCCGGTCCCGTCACCTCCCGATGTCTGCCGTGAACGCTGCCCGCACACCACCCGCTCCGGCGGCTTCGCCCACGGCGCAGGCCCCGGTCAAGGGCCGGCTGGAGTGGCCGCTTCTGCTGCAGTGGCTGCGCGAGGACGGCTTCATCGGCCCTGCCGACGCCGAGCGCGTGACGGCCCGCTTTCGCGCCGGCGCCAGCAGCCTGCACCCGCTGGTGCGGCTGGGCGGCGCCGGGCTGCTGAAGAAGGGCCACGGCGCGGCCCTCGACACCGAGGCGCTCACCGAATGGCTGGCCACGCGCTGCCGGCTGCCCTACCTGCGCATCGACCCGCTGCGCGTCGACGTCGGCCGCGTGGCCGAGGTGATGAGCGTGCAGTACGCGCAGATGCGCCTGGCACTGCCCGTGCAGGTGGGCGAACGCGAGGTCGTGGTGGCCACCGCCGAGCCTTACGACACCAGCTGGGTGCTGGAGATCGAAACGCATCTCAAGCGCGCCGTGCGCCTGGTGCTGGCCAACCCCGACGAGATCCGCCGCTACACGACCGAGTTCTATGCGCTGGCCAAGAGCGTGCGCGCGGCGCAGAAGAACGGCGAGACCAGCACCACCGCCAGCTTCGAGCAGCTGGTCGAGCTGGGCCGCGCCAACAAGGCGCTCGATGCCAACGACCAGGGTGTCGTGCAGGTCGTCGACTGGCTCTGGCAGTACGCCTTCGACCAGCGCGCCAGCGACATCCACCTCGAGCCGCGGCGCGACATGGGTGCCATCCGCTTTCGTATCGACGGCGTGTTGCACACCGTGTACCAGGTGCCGCTGGCCGTGATGTCGGCGATGACGGCGCGCATCAAGCTGCTCGGCCGCATGGACGTGGTCGAGAAGCGCCGCCCCCTCGACGGCCGCATCAAGACGCGCCGGCCCGAGGGCGCCGATGGCGGCAAGGGCGGCGAGGTCGAGATGCGCCTGTCGACACTGCCCACGGCCTTCGGCGAGAAGATGGTGATGCGCATCTTCGACCCCGAGACGGTGGTCAAGGGCCTGCCGGCGCTGGGCTTCGGGCCTCATGAGGCCGAGGGCTGGGCCAAGCTGATCGCGCGGCCGCACGGCATCATCCTCGTCACCGGCCCCACCGGCAGCGGCAAGACGACGACGCTCTACTCCACGCTCAAGCAGCTGGCCACTGACGAGGTGAACGTCTGCACCATCGAAGACCCGATCGAGATGATCGAGCCGGCCTTCAACCAGACGCAGGTGCAGTCGGCACTCGACATGGGCTTCGCCGAGGGCCTGCGCGCGCTGATGCGGCAGGACCCGGACATCATCATGGTCGGCGAGATCCGCGACCTCGCCACCGCCGAGATGGCCATCCAGGCCGCGCTCACCGGGCACCTGGTGTTCAGCACGCTGCACACCAACGACGCCGTCGGCGCCATCACGCGGCTCGCGGACCTGGGCGTGCCGAGCTACCTGATCGCGGCCACCGTCATCGGCGTGCTGGCGCAGCGGCTGGCGCGCACGCTGTGCCCGGCGTGCAAGGTGCGCGACGAGGTCGTCACGCGCGAGTCGCTCGATGCCATCTCCACGCCCTGGCGCATGAGCGGCGGCGTGCGCCCCTACAAGCCCGTGGGCTGCCTGGAGTGCCGCAACACCGGCTTCCGTGGCCGTGCCGGCCTGTACGAGCTGCTGCCCATGACCGAGGCCGCGCGCGCGGCCGTGCACCCGGCGCTCGACGCCGCGGCGCTCAAGCGCGTGGCCGTGCGCGAAGGCATGCGCCCGCTGCGCCTGGCCGGCGCCATGAAGGTGGCTGAGGGCCAGACCACGATCGACGAAGTGCTGCGCAGCACGCCCGCGTTCGACGGCTGACAGGCCGCACGGCCCCCGGGCAGCGCGCCCGGGTGCCCTTACGTGGAAACCACAGCGGGACCCCGGGGTGGGGTTCCTAGAATCGCCCGCCATCGCATGCGCATTTCTGCGCCATGCGCAACCAGCTGCGGGAGACGTGGGCTTGAAGATCAAGAGCGAGAAGGACTTCTGGTCCGGGCTGATGTTCATCGCCATCGGCGTGGGGTTCGCCTGGGGCGCGTCGAACTACAGCTTCGGCTCGGCGGCGCGGCCGGGCCCGGCGTACTTTCCCTTCGGCCTGGGCGTCATCCTTGCGGTGCTCGGCCTCTTCGTGCTGTTCAAGGGCCTGACGCTCGATGTCCCCGGTGGCGACAAGATCGGCGGCTGGCCCTTCAAGCCCTGGCTCATCATCCTGGGCGCGGTCGTCATCTTCGGGCTGGCTCTGCCGCGCCTGGGGATGATCATCACGCTGCCGCTGCTGATCGCCATCTCCAGCTTTGCCAGCGGCGAGTTCCGCTGGAAGGAAGTGCTGATCAACGTCGTGGTGCTCACGCTGGGATGCTGGCTCGTGTTCATCAAGGGCCTGGGTCTGACCATCCCGGTCTGGCCCTCCTTCCTGACCTGACCTGAAAGCCGCGCATGGACGAACTTCTCAACAATCTCGCGCTCGGCTTCAGCGTCGCCTTCACGCTGCAGAACGTGCTTTACGCGCTCGGCGGCGCCGTGCTCGGCACGCTGATCGGCGTGCTGCCCGGCCTCGGCCCGGTGGCCACCATTGCGATGCTGCTGCCCAGCATCTACGCACTGGATGCGACGCCGGCGCTCATCATGCTGGCCGGCATCTACTACGGCGCGCAGTACGGCGGCAGCACCACCGCCATCCTGATCAACGTGCCGGGCGAGAGTGCCTCGGTGGTGACAGCGCTCGATGGCTACCAGATGGCCAGAAAAGGCCGGGCAGGCTCCGCGCTCGCGGCGGCCGGCCTGGGCAGCTTCTTCGCCGGCAGCGTGGCCACGCTGGTGGTGGCCGCGTTTGCGCCGCCGCTCACCGAACTGGCCTTCAAGTTCGGCCCGGCCGAGTACTTCAGCCTGATGGTGCTGGGACTCATCGGCGCCGTGGTGCTGGCCTCGGGCTCGCTGGTGAAGGCCATCGCGATGATCATCTTCGGCCTGCTGCTGGGCCAGATCAACACCGACGTCATCTCGGGCGTGCCGCGCTACAGCTTCGACATCCCCGAGCTCACCGACGGCATTGGTTTCGTCGCCATCGCGATGGGCGTGTTCGGCTTCGGCGAGATCATCCTCAACCTCGGCCGGCCCGCCGAGAACCGAGAGGTGTTCACGAAAGACGTCAAGGGCCTGTGGCCCACCAAGCAGGACTTCCTGGACGCCTACCCGGCCGTGCTGCGCGGCACCACGCTGGGCTCGCTGCTGGGCGTGCTGCCCGGCGGCGGTGCGCTGCTGGCGAGCTTTGCCGCCTACACGCTCGAGAAGAAGACCAAGGGTCGTGCCGACGAGGTGCCCTTCGGCCAGGGCAACATCCGTGGCGTGGCCGGCCCGGAAAGCGCCAACAACGCCGGTGCGCAGACCAGCTTCATCCCGATGCTGACGCTGGGCATCCCGCCCAACCCGGTGATGGCACTGATGGTCGGCGCGATGACGATCAAGGGCATCCAGCCCGGCCCGCAGGTGATGACGAGCAACCCCGATCTGTTCTGGGGCCTGATCGCCAGCATGTGGATCGGCAACCTGATGCTGATCATCCTGAACCTGCCGCTGATCGGCATCTGGATCAAGCTGCTGACGGTGCCTTACCGCTTTCTGTACCCGGCCATCCTGAGCTTCTGCTGCATCGGCCTGTACTCGCTCAACAACAACAACTTCGACGTCTTCATGGCGGCCATCTTCGGCATCGTCGGCGTCATCTTCTACAAGCTCGGCTGCGAGCCGGCGCCGCTGCTGCTGGGCTTCATCCTGGGGCCGATGATGGAAGAGAACCTGCGAAGAGCCTTGCTGCTCAGCCGCGGCGACTGGACCACCTTCATGTCGCGGCCGCTGTCGGCGGGCCTGCTGATCGCCTCGGTGCTGATGATCGTGATCGTGATGCTGCCCAGCATCAAGAAGCAGCGCGAGCAGGCGTTCCAAGAGGCGGATTGACCCCCCCCCCCGGAGCACCTGCGGTGCTCCCCACCAGGGGGGCGCCCCGAGTGGCCGGGCCGAGCCCGTCCACCGCGGCCGCTTGGTGGGGTCTTCGCGGCCGCTGGGCGCTTGACGGGCATGGCACTGCCCGCTTCGCTGCAGCCGCTCGAGAACCCCGCCTTCCGCGGCCTGTGGTTCGCCTGGCTGGCGGCGAACCTGACGATGTGGATGAACGATGTCGCGGCCGCGTGGCTGATGACCTCGCTCACCACCAGTCCGGTGATGGTGGCGCTGGTGCAGACGGCGTCGACGCTGCCCGTCTTCTTGCTGGGCCTGCCCAGCGGCGCGCTGGCCGACATCGTGGACCGGCGGCGCTGGTTCGCCTTCACGCAACTGTGGGTCAGCGTCATCGCGCTGGTGCTGGCGGCGATGTCGGTGTCGGGCCGGCTCACGGCTGGCTGGCTGCTGGCGCTGACCTTCCTCAACGGCGTCGGCATGGCCATGCGCTGGCCGGTGTTCGCGGCCATCGTGCCCACGGTGGTGCCGCGGGCGCAGTTCCCGCAGGCCCTGGCGCTCAACGGCATCGCGATGAACCTGTCGCGCGTCATCGGCCCGGTGCTGGCCGGCGCGCTGCTGGCGGCCGTGAGCCCGGCCGCGGTGTTCGTGCTCAACGCCTTGCTGGCGCTGTTCGCGTTCTGGATGGTGGTGCGCTGGAAGGGCTCGCCGCGGGCCAGTGCGCTGCCGGGCGAGCGCTTCATCGGCGCCATGCGCGTGGGCCTGAACTACGCCGTGCAGGCGCCGCGGCTCAAGCTGGTGCTGTTGCGTGTGTTCCTGTTCTTCCTGCAGAGCACGGCGCTGCTGGCCTTGCTGCCGCTGGTGGCCCAGGGCCTGCACGGCGGCGGCGCCGGCTTCTTCACGGTGATGCTGTCTTGCCTGGGCCTCGGCGCCGTGATCGCGGCGCTGTACTTCCCGCGCTGGCGGGAGCGCTACACGCCGAACCAGTTCGTCGTCGCCGGCACGCTGGTGCACGCGGCCGCCGCGGCGCTGATCGTCGGCGTGCCCGAGGTCTGGGTGGCGCTGCCGGCCATGGTGGTGGCCGGCATGGCCTGGATCTCGGTGGCCAACTCGCTGACGCTGGCCGCGCAGAGCACCATGCCCGACTGGGTGCGGGCGCGCGGCATGAGCATTTACCAGATGGCGCTGATGGGCGGCGCCGCTGCCGGCGCGCTGCTGTGGGGGCAGGTGGCCTCGTTCATCGGCGTCAACGGCGCGGTGCTGGCGGGCTCGGTGTTCGGCGTGCTGGCCTCGGTGGCATTGCGGCGCACCAGCATCATCGGCGAGGTCGCGCCCGACTTCAGCCCGGCCCCGGTGATGGCCGCACCCGAGCCCTCCGCCCCGGTGGACGACGACGCCGGCCCGGTGATGGTGACGGTGGAGTACCTCATCGACCCGGCGCGCGCCGACGCCTTCTCGGAGGTGATGGAGCGCACCCGCCGTGCGCGCCTGCGCCAGGGCGCGCTGAGCTGGGGCCTGTTCCACGACGTCGCCCAGCCGGGGCGCTGCATCGAGTACTTCGTCGACGAGAACTGGCTCGAGCACCAGCGCCGGCTGGAGCGCTTCACCGCCTTCGACGCTGAGCTGCGCGAACAGCGCCTGGCCTTCCACCTGGGCAGCGAGCCGCCGACGCTGAGCCGCTACGTGGCCGATGGGCGAGTGGCGCCACCGGGTCTGTAGCGTCGGTACGATCGGCGGCTTCGCCTGCTTCACGCGCCCCGCCTGATCACCATGACCCACACCTTCGACTGGAGCGCCGGCTACGCCAGCCAGCGCAGCCCCGTGTTCGCCCGCAACGTGGTCAGCACCTCGCACCCGCTGGCGGCGCAGGCCGGCCTGCGCATGCTGCAGGCGGGTGGCAACGCCGTCGACGCGGCCATCGCCACCGCGGCGGTGATGACCATCGTCGAGCCCTGCAGCAACGGTCTGGGCTCCGATGCCTTCTGCATCCTCTGGGACGGCACCCAACTGCACGGCCTGAACGCCAGCGGCTGCGCGCCGCAGGCCTGGACGCCGGCGTACTTCCGCCGCAAGTACGGCGCGGACGCCAAGGCGCCCGCCAAGCGCGGCTGGGACAGCGTCAGCGTGCCCGGTGCCGTCGCCGGCTGGATGGCCCTGAGCCAGCGTTTCGGCAAGCTGCCTTTCGAGGACCTGCTGCAACCCGCCATCGAGGTGGCCGAGCGCGGCTACGCGGTGCCGGTGATCGTGCAGCAGAAGTGGGCCAACGCCGCGGCGCTGCCCGAGCTCACGTCGCAGCCGGGCTTCGCCGACACCTTCATGCCGCACGGCCGCGCGCCGCACGTCAGCGAGCTGTTCCGCATGCCCGATGCGGCCAAGACGCTGCGCCTGATCGCCCGCACGAAGGGCGAAGCCTTCTACCGCGGCGAGGTGGCCGCGGCCGCCGAAGCCCACGCGCGGCAGCACGGTGGTGCGATGACGGCGGCCGACTTCGCGGCCTACCAGCCCGAGTGGGTGACGCCGCTGGCGCAAGGCTACCGCGGCTACACGCTGCACGAGATTCCGCCCAACGGACAGGGCATCGCGGCGCAGATCGCGCTCGGCATCCTGCAGCACTTCGACATCGCCTCGCTCAAGGTCGACGGCACCGACAGCCAGCACCTGCAGATCGAGGCCATGAAGCTGGCCTTCGCCGACGTCTACCGCTATGTGGCCGAGCCGCGCTCGATGCGGCTGACGCCGGCGCAGATGCTCGACCCGGCCTACCTGGCCGTGCGTGCCAAGCTCATCGACCCGACGCGCGCGCAGGACTTCGGCCCTGGCCACGGCCCCACCGGCGGCACCATCTACCTCACGGCGGCCGACTCGAGCGGCATGATGGTCAGCTTCATCCAGAGCAACTACATGGGCTTCGGCAGCGGCGTCGTCGTGCCGGGCTACGGCCTGAGCCTGCAGAACCGCGGCCACGGCTTCACGCTCGACGAAAGCCGCGACAACGTCGTCGGCCCGGGCAAGCGGCCCTTCCACACCATCATCCCGGCGTTCCTGACGAAGCAGGGCAGGCCGGTGATGAGCTTCGGCATCATGGGCGGCGACATGCAGCCGCAGGCGCACATGCAGACCACCGTGCGCATGCTCGACTACCACCAGAACCCGCAGGCCGCCTGCGACGCGCCGCGCTGGCGCTACTTCGGCGGCACCGTCAACGTCGAGCCGGGCTTCGCACCCGCCACGGCCCAGGGCCTGGCCGAGCGCGGCCACCGCATCGAGGCCTTCAGCGACAGCTACCAGGACTACGGCGCCGGCCAGTTCATCTGGCGCCTCGACGAAGGCGAGGGCGATGCCGCCGAGCGCGGCTACGCCGCCGCCAGCGACCCGCGCCGCGACGGCCAGGCCGCCGGCTACTGAGGGACAAGCGGTGCGCGTGGACGACCTGCGCCCGGGCTGGCGCACCGACTTCACGATGCACGGCGTGGCCGGCGTCGTCGAGCCGCACGACGACTGCCTCGTCGTGCGCACGCCCTCGAATCCCACGTTCTACTGGGGCAACCTGCTGCTGCTGCGCGATGCGCCACGAGACGACGACGCGGGTCTGTGGGTCGCCCGTTTCGAGCGCGAGATCACCCGCCGGCAGCCGAGCTCCGACCACGTGGCCATCGGCATCAACGAGCCATACGCCGGCCAGCACCTGCCCGCGTGGCAGGCCGCGGGCCTGGAGCTGCACGTCAACGCCGTGATGCGGCTGCTGCCCGGACAACTGGTGGCGCCGCAGGCATCGACGGCGCACGAGGTGATCGTGCGGCCCATCGACTGGGCCACCGAAGTGGACGACATCATCACCCTGGAGTGCGCCGACGTGCACGGCTTCGAGCCCGTCGCCTACCGCGCCTACCGGGAGCGCCTGTTTGGGCACTACCGCGTGCTGCATGCGCAGGGCCTGGCCGAGTGGTTCGGCGTCTGGTGCGACGGCGTGCTGGCGGCCGACTGCGGCCTCGTGCGCGACCGCGCCGCGCCCGGCGCGACCGCGCGTTTCCAGCGCGTGGCCACGCACCCCGACTGGCGCCGGCGCGGCCTGGCGCGCGCGCTCGTGCACAGCGTGGGCCGGCATGCGCTGCAGGCCTGGCAGGCCGCCGAGGTCATCATGGTGGCCGACCCCGATGACGTGGCGATCCAGCTGTACCGCTCGCTGGGCTGGCGGGAGTTCGAGCGCGAGTGGTGCTTCGAGCGCCGCTCGGCCCGCGATCGCGCCGCATGACGGCGCCAGTATTGCCCTGGGCCGGCCTGGCGCTGGCCGCCGCGGGCGCCATCGCCTTCAGCGGCAAGGCCATCATCGTGAAGCTGGCCTACCGCCACGGCGTCGATGCGGTCACGCTGCTGATGTACCGCATGCTGTTCTCGCTGCCGCTGTTCGTGGCGCTGGCCTGGTGGGCCGGGCGTGGCAAGCCGCCCTTGTCGCGGCGCGACCTGGTGCTCGTGGCCGGCCTGGGCTTCAGCGGCTACTACCTCGCGAGCTTTCTCGACTTTCTGGGCCTGCAGTACATCAGCGCCAGCCTGGAGCGGCTGATCCTGTACCTCACGCCGACGCTGGTGCTGGGCTTCGGTGCGCTGTTCTTCGGCCACGGCGTGACTTCGCGGCAGTTGCTGGCGCTGGCGGTCAGTTACGCCGGCGTGCTGCTGGTGTTTGGCCACGAGGTGCGCTTCAGCGGCACCGACACGTTCATCGGCGCCGCGCTGGTGTTCGGCGGCGCCATCAGCTATGCCCTCTATCTGGTGTTCAGCGGCGAGCACGTGGCGCGGCTCGGCGCGCTGCGGCTCACCGGCTGGGCCACCAGCATTGCGGCGCTGCTGTGCATCGCGCAGTTCCTCGTGCTGCGGCCGCTGTCGGCGGCAGAGGTCGCCACGCCGGTGCTGTGGCTCAGCGTGCTCAACGCGCTGGCCTGCACCTTTGCGCCGGTGATCATGGTGATGCTGGCCATCGAACGCATCGGCGCCACGCTGACGGCGCAGACCGGCATGATCGGCCCGCTGTCGACGCTGCTGATGGGCGTGTGGCTGCTCGGCGAGCCGTTCAACACCTGGATCGCCGCCGGCACCGTGCTCGTGCTCGCCGGCGTGGCGCTGCTGGCGCGGGCGCGCTGAACTCTTCACTTCCCACCAAGGACACCGACACATGGACATGGGCATCACGGGTTGCTGGGCGCTGGTGTGCGCCGCGAGCAAGGGCCTGGGCCGCGGCTGCGCCGAGGCGCTGGCCGCCGAGGGCGTGAACGTCGTCATCACCGCGCGTGGCGCCGAAGCGCTGGAGGCCACGGCAGCGCAGCTGCGCGAGCGCTTCCCGGCCGTGAGCGTGCGCACGGTGGCCGGCGACATCACCACGCCCGAAGGCCGCGCCGCCGCACTGGCCGCAGCGCCACGCGTGGACATCCTCGTCAACAACGCCGGCGGACCGCCGCCGGGCGACTTCCGCGACTGGGACCGCGAGGCCTGGCTCAAGGCCATCGACGCCAACATGCTGACGCCCATCGAGCTGATCAAGGCCACGGTCGACGGCATGGCCGAGCGCGGCTTCGGCCGCATCGTCAACATCACCTCGGCGGCGGTGAAGGCGCCGATCGACATCCTCGGCCTGAGCAACGGCGCGCGCAGCGGGCTCACGGGCTTTGTCGCCGGCCTGGCGCGCCAGCCCCGCATCGCCAGCCGCAACGTGACCATCAACGCGCTGCTGCCCGGCCCGTTCGACACCGACCGCCTGCGCACCACGATGGCCGGCGCGGCCGCCAAGGCCGGCAAGCCGATCGAGGCGCTGATGGACGAGCGGCGTGCGCTCAACCCCACACGCCGCTTCGGCACGCCGGCCGAGTTCGGCGCGGCCTGCGCCTTCTTGTGCAGCGTGCATGCCGGCTACATCACCGGGCAGAACATCCTGCTGGACGGCGGCGCCTACCCTGGTACCTTCTGAAGCCACGGCGCCTGACCGCCGCTCGTCGATCTCCTAGGAGCGTCGGCGGCAGAAGGGAAGTCCCTGACAGCGCTGCATGCCTCATGGACGTTGATCGAACATGAGCTATCGCCCGTACGAACCGCAGCAGGAGATGCTGCTGCCTGCATCGCTGCAAGACTGGCTGCCCAAGGGGCATCTGGCCT
>JADCGQ010000062.1 GCA_020248945.1 Rubrivivax sp. | reverse complement strand
TGCGCTGAGACAGCACCCGCAGCTCCCGGTCCGTCTGCGCATCCAACTCGATCGTCTTTGCAACCCGCATCGCCCACCTCCTGGGCGGTTGGAGTATGCCGGGGCAATTAAGTTCTACGACTTGGCGCGCACTACACTAGAACAGGGGAAGGGTTACCGCCAGTGTTTGGCGGCACCAAGGCCCGGGCTGTCTGATATGCATGCCAAGCAGGTGGCGTACTCGAACAGATGATCCCAAGCTGCTGGCGTTGTGGTCACTCAACACCGATCAGCCCGCACCGCGACGGCGCGGCTTGGTGCGCTCTGCCCATGGGTTGAGCAATGGCGCACCCGTCGACTCGAAGTCCGTCACATTGCGGGTGACCACCGTCATGCCGTTCACGAGCGCCGTGGCCGCAATCAGCGCATCACGCTCGGATCTCGGGTCAGGCACATGCAGTGCTGCACAGCGCTGCGCCACTTCGGTGTCCACTGGCAGCACACGCCCCGCAAATGCCGGTAACACCTGCCGATCCAACCACGCCCTCAAGAGCGCACCTTGCCGCAGATCCCGGCGCTGAACCAGCAAGACGCCGGTCTCCAGCTCCAGGATGGTGATGGCCGAGACGAACAGTGCGTCAGCGGGAACACTGGCTGCCCAGGCCACGACGCCCCGATCGGCTTGGCCCGACTTGGCCTTCCGCAGCTCTGAGACAACGTTGGTGTCGACGACGAACATCAGCGCAGATCGGCGGGCCGTACCGGGAGCACCAGGCGCGGCGCCTCAAAGGCGGCATCGGCAGCAGCCGGCATCGTCAGCAGGTCGACCATGCTGGTCGACTTGCGCGTGAGCTTGTTGTAGGCCTCGATCGTGAGCAGCACATGAGCCGGACGGCCACGGTCGGTGATGATGACCGGCCCTTTCCTGGCTGCCCGCTTGGCGCCGCTGGCGTCTTGGTTGAACTCTCGGCTAGAGACGATCGTCTTTGTCATGGGCAGACTCCTGAGCTTCGGGCATGAATTGTAGTGACGTGGCTACAAAGTACCTAGGCCGAGCGGGGAGCCCGCGTATCAGGTGCGCCGCACTGTTGGTTCAGGAAGTTTGACCCGCTGCCCGGTGGCGGCCTATAGTCGGGCCGTGGGTTTCGGGTTCGGGAAGAAGTCTCAACCAACTCCCCCTTGGTGAGGTTTGGCCCTTAGTCCGGCACAGCGCTTGCGACCCTGCGGACCGGAAGACTGTTAATCCGTAGGTCCCTGGTTCGAGCCCAGGTCGGGGAGCCAAGAAAAGCCCGAAGGATCAAGCACCCAGGTCACAAGCCCAGGTGCTTTTTCTTTTCTCGGCAAGATGACCGGCTTTGGTGCGCAGAAGCTGCCCGTCTGCGCACGCCTGCTTCGGCCGAGAAGGGGCTGTTCGCGATCAGCGGCGCTCCTGCTCGCGCATCCACGCGTACCCGCCGAGGCCGGCAAACGCCGCAGCGACGAACATCCGGAACGCCGTGGCGCTCGCATAACCCGCCGCCAGCAACGCGGCAGCGCCGGCCCACAGCAGGTAGGGCCCCAGGGTCGCTGGAACCGCGACGAGGCGACGCGTCCACACGCCCAGGCCGATGAGGGCTGCGCCCGCCACGAGCATCGGCACCTTGAAGCTGATGAGTCCCGCGATCAGCAGCAGGCCACCTGCTGCCCACAGCAGATTGGGGCCGCTCAGGAAGCGGGTGTCGAACTTGCGCAGACTCCAGAAGCCCAGGCCGATGAGGGCCGCTGCGGCGGCGAACATCGGCAGCTGAAAGCTGATCAAGGCGAGGATGAGCACGGCGCCGCCGCCTGCCATCAGCAGGTAAGGGCCGGTCGTGGGCTTGAGCTGCATGGGGAGACTCCTCTTCATGGTGTGTCGATGGGGTGGAGGGCTGCGTCGGCAGGGGCGCCCGGGCTTCAACACGGGCCGGGCCGAGTGTCTGGGGAAGCGGGAAAAAGCGCCAGTCTGGATGGCCCTGGGGCGACCAGACAGTGCGCCCCCTACAGTTGATGCCGACCGACCGCTCATGACCAACGCCCCGTACACGACCTTGCCGCCCTGGCCCACGGCCTATCCGGCCAGCGGCGCCAGTGCCACGCTGAAGCGCCACAACGAGGACTTCGACGTGACCGAGCTGCCGCTGCAGCCACCCATCGGCGAGGGCGAACACGTCTGGCTCTACGTCGAGAAGAACGGTGCCAACACGGCCTTCGTCGCCCAGCAGCTGGCCGCGGCGGCCGGCGTGCAGGAGCGGGACGTGGGCTATGCCGGCCTGAAGGACCGTTACGCCGTCACCCGCCAGTGGTTCAGCATCTACCTGCCGAAGGGCGAGACACCCGACCTGACCCCGCTTCAGCACCCGGAGTTCAAGGTGCTGAGCCAGAGCCGCCACGTGAAGAAGCTGCGCCCCGGCGATCTGCAGGGCAACCGGTTCCGCATCGTGCTGCGCGACATGACCGGCGAGCACGACGCCATCGCGGCCCTGCTCCAGGCCGTGGCGACACAGGGCGTGCCCAACTACTTCGGCGCTCAGCGCTTCGGCCACGACGGCGGCAACGTCGAGCAAGGCCGGGCCATGCTGGCGCGCGAGATCCGCGTGCGCAACCCGAAGATCAAAGGCATCTACCTGTCGGCGGCGCGCTCCTTCGTCTTCAACGAAGTGCTGGCGCTGCGGATCCAGCAAGGATTCTGGGGCCAGGCCCTTCCCGGTGACGTGCTGGACGATGCAGGCCGGCCCACCGGCCCCCTCTGGGGACGCGGCCGCCTCACGTCCAGCGGGCCGGCGCTGGCCCTGGAAAGCGCTGTGGCTGAACGTCATGCCGCCTTGTGCCACGGCATGGAACACGCCGGTCTGGATCAAGAGCGCCGCGCGCTGGTGGCGAGCCCGGTGGACATGTCATGGGAATGGCCGCAAGCCGATCAACTGGTGCTGGCGTTTTCCTTGCCCGCCGGGGTTTACGCCACCTCGGTGCTGAGCGAGATCCTGCGCACCACCGAGCCTGAGCGACACACCGAACACGAGCCTGCCGCTGTCGAGTGATCGGGCCCTCAGGGCGCGAACTCGATGCTCGTCAGCCGCGGGCCATGGCGACCTTCACACCAACACCGCGTCGACCGGCCGGCGCAAGGACCTGGGCATCGTCGGCCCGCGGCCGAAGCGCACCACGAGGTCCGGGCGTTGGCCCGGGAGCCCCAGCGCGGCCGCGAACGGCGAGCGCACGGCGGCCACCTCCACCGGTTGGTTCAAGAACGCGTTGCGGATGCCCAGCGCCGTGGCCTGCAGCGCGAAGCGCTCGTAGGCGCGGCCCACCTCCACCCAGTGGGCCTTGTCGGCCATTGCGCCAACGAACACCGCCACGCCGGCCGAGCTGCGCGGCTGCCGCGCGATCTGGTCGCTCTCGCCCTGGGCGGTGAAGAACCGGCCGAAGGCCCGTTCGCCAAGCCAGGTCGGGATGGACGGGTTGCCCGAGCTCAGGCTGAACAGCCCGTCGCGCGTGTGCACGGCGTCGCCGGGGTTGAAGCGGATCCAGGACTTCAGCTCACTGACGAAGACCGGGTCTGCCGGCTGCGCTGTGTGGCCTTGCACGATGGACTCCAGGGCCTGCTCCATCGCGGGACGATCGGTCATCAGCAGCCACAAGCGCGCGCCGCCCGAGGTGCCGGCCGCTTGCAGCAGGGCCAGATCTTCCCGGGCGAGTGGCGGGCCATCGTAGTCGCCACGCGTGCACTGCCGCGACGCGATGGCCTGGAACAGTGGCGACGCCTGGGCGGCGGCTGGCGACAGTGCCACGTGCACACGTTCGCGGGTGGCGTCGAAGCTCGGGGCTGCAAGCAGCCCATGGGCCCGTGCCGCCTGCACCAGGTTCTCGGCGGCGCAACCCATGCTCACGAACACGTGGTGGTCGTCAGGGTCCACGGCGGGGCGGCGGGAGCTTCGGTTCCAGCTGCGCAATGCGCGCAGGAGCGGGCGCTTCTTGGACCTGTGCAACTGCATGCGGCGCAGGATGTCGTCCAGCGTCCTCACCGCGTCGACGACGTGGGCGCCCTTGTTCAGCATCACGCACTCGGCGCGTGCGCCCATGGCCGCGTCGGTGACCTTGGCGGCGAGACGGCCGTCGTCGAAGTAGACCGGGTCTTCGGGCTGCACCTGTGCCAACGCGTCCGCGCAGTCGCAGCCGATGCGAGGCCAGCGCCCAGCCACCACGGGTTCGCCGCTCGACTCCACCCGTTCGAAGCGGTCGCCCGGCCGCAAGCGCAGCCGTGCCAGCAGCGGGGTCAGGCCCGTGACGCGGTGGGTACACCGCCTTCGGCGGTTCTCAGCGTGAGCCAGGTCTCGGGCGTGAGATAGACCCCTTGCTCCGTCTCCAGCACCAGGCTGTGGCGGTTCTTGCGGGCCACGCGGGCCTCGCGTTTGTGTCCGCGGGCATCGACGCAGGTCACCGTGGCGCCCTGACGGGCCTGTTCGAACCAGGCGGGATCGACACCCAGGGCGCCTGCGCGGGGGCGTGGGGCCAGCGTCAGGCGCGCCGGTGCCAGCACCCGGCCGTCGAGCCCCTTCTCGGGACGCAGGTGCAGCACCTGGGGCCCAGGCCCCAGTCGGGTGGTGCGCAGCTTGGGGCCACCCAGCTCCATGAGGACGCGGACCCGCCGCCCGTGGGCAGTTCCTGCGCGACGGATCTGCGCTGCCATGGCCGTCCGCACCTGGGCATCGTCGTGAGCGCAGTTGATGCGGGGCACGTCCATGCCGGCCGGCGCTGGGCCCAGCAGCGCGGCCGTGTGGCGCTGCAGCAGCCGCTGGGCGCGGCCCATGCCGGCGAGCTCGGTGGCGTCGCGCGCAGCCCAGGGTCGGCCGGCCATCAGGTGCGGCAAGCCCAGCACCTTGTGGACGTTGACCAGCACGTGCGTTTCGGCCCGGCCCAGCGACGAAAGGCCCAGGCGCGCCAAACGCTTCTGCAGGCCCCGCAGGTCCAACCGGCGTGCCTCGACGTAGTGCAGCAGGTTGACCGCGCTGTCGGCATAGCTGGGAAGCACCGCTGCGCTGGCGCCCTGGGCAGCCAGCGCGGCGGACTGCATGCACGCCTGCAGCCGCTCCTGGCGGTCGATGAGGCGCCCGCACTCGCGCCGGTCCCAGGGTTCAGGCGATGGCGGGTGTTGCATGGCTCGCGTGTCCCGCTTCAGCCGATACGGCCGGTCTGGCCGATCATCTCGGGCGTCACCAGCGTCACGCCGCCGGGGGTGACATGGAAGCCTCGCTCGCGGTCGAGTGCAGGGTCCAGGCCGGCGACGAAGCCGTCCGGCAGTCGACAGTGCTTATCGACGATGCAGCGCCTCAGCACCACGCCGCGGCCGCAGGCGGCATTGGGCAGCAGGAGGGAGTCATCGATTTGGCTGCCCTCCTCGACCCGCACCTTCGAGAACAGGATGGAACGCCGCACGGTCGCGCCGCTGACGATGCAGCCGCTCGCCACCAACGACTGCAGCGCATGGCCACGGCGGGCGTCGTCGTCAAAGACGAACTTCGCCGGTGACAGCTGACGCTGCTGGCTCAAGACGGGCCAGGCGTCGTCGTACAGGTTCAGCTGCGGCACGACCTCGATCAGGTCCATGTTGGCGTCGTAGTAGGCGTCGACGGTGCCGTCATCGCGCCAGTAGGGCCCCTGCAGCGCCGTGTTGACGCAGCTGCGCTCGAAGCGGTGCGCCCACGCAAGTCCGCGCTGCACCAGCGTCGGCAAGAGGTCGTGGCCGAAGTCGTGGCTGGAGGCCGGATCGGCGGCGTCGCGGGCGAGCTCGGCCAGCAGCAGTTCGGCATCGAACACGTAGATGCCCATGCTGACGAGTGAGCGGTCGGCATGGTCGCGCAGCGGGGCCGGTTCGGCCGGCTTCTCATCGAATGCCAGGATGCGTTCACTGCCGTCCTCGGCCAACTGCATCACCCCGAACGACGACGCCTGCGCGCGCGGCACTACCGTGCAGGCCACCGTGAGGCCACCGCCACGTGCCACGTGCTCGGCCAGCATGACCGAGTAGTCCATCTTGTAGACATGGTCGCCGGCCAGTACCAGAACCCACCGCGCACCGCTCTCGCGGATCAGATCGGTGTTCTGTGCCACCGCGTCGGCCGTGCCCGCGTACCAGGCCTCGCCCTGCTGCTGCTGCGCGGGCACGACATCGACATACTCGCCCAGCGTCGCCGCCAGGAAGCCCCAGCCCCGCTCGATGTGGCGTATCAGGCTCTGCGCCTTGTACTGGGTCAGCACCCCGATGTGGCGGATGCCGGAGCTGACGCAGTTCGACAATGCGAAGTCGATGATCTTCAGCTTGCCCGCGAAGGGCACCGCGGGCTTGGCCCGTCGATCGGTCAGTGGCCCCAGGCGCTTGCCGCGGCCGCCGGCCAGCACCATCGCGTAGGTCTGATCACACAAGTGACTGGGTCGCGACGGTGCGTGGTTCGGCATGGTGGGTGTCTCTTCGTGGGTCGCTGTGGGCCCCAGGCGGGACAGCGGGCTTCCGGCCTTCAGGTTGCGAGATGGGCTTGATGGCTCCATGAGCAGGCGCCTCAGGCCGACGCTTCGATCTCGCGCACCGCTGCCATCGTCTTGAGCACGCGGTCGGGCGTCAGGCTGATGCTGTCGATGCCGAGCTGAACCAGGTAGCGCGCGTCCTCGATGTGGTCCGACGGTGCCTGCCCGCAGATGCCGCAATGGCGCCCGTTGCGGCGCGCGCCCTCGACGGCCAGCTTCAGCATCTTCAGCATGCCCGGGTCCTGCTCGTCGAAGGCGGCGGCGACGATCGCACTGTCGCGGTCCACGCCCAGGGTCAGCTGCGTGAGGTCGTTGCTGCCGATGGAGAAGCCGTCGAACAGCTCGCTGAACTCGTCGATCAGCAGCACGTTGTTCGGGATCTCGCACATCACGTAGACCTGGAGCCCGTGCTCACCGCGTACCAGGCCGTGCCGGGCCATCGTTGCCAGCACCTCGCGGGCCTCGCGCAGGCTGCGGCAGAAGGGCACCATCAGCTTCAGGTTCGTCAGGCCCATGGTCTCGCGCACGCGCCTGAGCGCCTGGCACTCCAGCGCGAAGGCCTCCTCGAAAGCCGGGTGGATGTAACGCGCGGCACCGCGGAAGCCGATCATCGGGTTCTCCTCGCGCGGCTCGAAGTCGCGCCCGCCCAGAAGCGCCGCGTACTCGTTGCTCTTGAAGTCCGACAAGCGCACGACCACCGGCCGCGGGTGAAAGGCCGCCGCGATGGTGGCCACGCCTTCGGCCAGCCGCTGCACGAAGTAGTCGGCGCCGTTGTCGTGGCCGGCGTTCTTCCAGAGCGCCTGAACCCGGGCACGCACCTCGGGGTCGCTGACGCGTTCCGGGTGCAGCGCGGCCAGCGGGTGCAGCTTGATGTGCTCGCTGATGATGAACTCCATGCGCGCCAGGCCGACACCGTCGCAAGGCAGCATGGCCGTCTTGAAGGCAAGCTCGGGATTCCCCAGGTTCACCATCACCTCGGTGCGCGGCTTCTTCAGCCCTGTCAGGTCGGTTCGGTCGATGTGGAATGGCAGCCTTCCCTCATAGACGCGACCGATGTCGCCCTCGGCGCAGCTGACCGTGACCTGCTCGCCGTCGGCCAGTGTTTCGCTGGCACCGTCGGCACCCACCACGGCCGGGATGCCCAGTTCGCGCGCCACGATGGCGGCGTGGCAGGTTCGGCCGCCACGGTTGGTGACGATGGCCGCGGCCGTCTTCATCACCGGCTCCCAGTCGGGGGTGGTGGTGTCTGCCACCAGCACCTCGCCCGGCTTGAAGCGGGGCAGTTCGCTGGCGTTGGCGATGCGTCGCACGGCACCGGCGGCGATGCGCTCGCCGACGCTGCGGCCTTGCACGCGAACGGGGCCCGTTCGTTCGAGCACGAAGTCCTCGATCAGGTTGGCGCTGCGCTGACCGCTCGCGGTCTCGGGCCGGGCCTGCACGATGTACAGCAGGCCGTCGGGTCCATCCTGCGCCCACTCGATGTCCATCGGCCTGTGCTGTCCTGCCAGGCGGCTGTAGTGGGCCTCGATCTTGACCGCAGCGTCGGCCAGCTCCAGCACCTCGGCGTCGCCCAGGCAGAAGCGGGCACGGTCTTCGGGCGGTGTCGGCTGGTTGACCACCGGCTCCCGCGTGCGGCCGCCGCTGTACACCATGCGGATCTGCTTGCGGCCCAGCCTGCGGCTGAGCACACAGCGATGGCCCGCGGCCAGGCTGGGCTTGTGGACGTAGAACTCGTCGGGATCGACCGCGCCCTGCACGACGTTCTCGCCCAGGCCCCAGGCCGCGGTGACGAACACCACGTCGGGATGGCCGGACTCGGTGTCGATGCTGAACATCACCCCGCTGGCGGCCTGGTCGCTGCGCACCATCTGCATCACGGCCACGGACAGGAAGACCTTGAAGTGATCGAAGCCGCGGTCGATGCGGTAGGCGATCGCGCGGTCGGTGAACAGACTGGCCTGGCAGCGCTTGACGGCATCGAGCAGCATCTGCTCGCCACGGATGTTGAGGTAGGTGTCGTGCTGGCCCGCGAAGCTGGCGTCAGGCAGATCCTCGGCCGTCGCCGAGCTGCGTACGGCGACGCTCAGCTGCGGCCCGGACTGCTGCAGCAGTTGGCGCCAGGCGGCGCGGATGCCGGCCTCGACGGAAGCAGGCATCGGTGCCGCGTACACGATCTCGCGCGCCAGTGCGCCGGCTTGCGCCAGCGCGGCGACGTCACGCTTGTCCAGACCGTCGAGCAGCGCATGCAGCTTCGGCCATGCGCCTGCGGCGTCGAGCGCCTCGCGGTAGGCCTCGGCAGTGACGGCAAAGCCGTCAGGCACGCGCACGCCCAGCGGACGCAGCTGTTGGAACATCTCGCCCAAGGACGCGTTCTTGCCGCCGACCAGCGGCAGATCGTTCATCGACAGCTCGCTGAACCATCGGATGTAGCGGGACAGGACCATGACGCGTGTCTCCTGGTGTTGCCGGCGCTGGGAACGGCCATGCACACATCAGTCTGGTGGCTCGACGGCGTGACGCATTGACTTGCCTCAACGGCCGGTCACGCAGGGTCGCGACTGACCAGGCTGACTTCCATTGGCCCTGATCCAAAGGACCTGCTCCACATGACGGTTCTGTAAAGCCAGGGTGGCCCTTGACTCGGATCAAGCCGCATCCCCTGGGAGGCTCCGACGATGAGGTGCCCAAGCCTGAGCCTTGGCGTTGCGCGGGTGCCAGCGTGAGCCACAGCGAATTCAGAGTCGCCTGACTGAACTGGGCCAGCCCGGTTTGGAGCGGGCTCTCAGGTTGATGGCATGCACGGCCAGCACCACGGCGGCGCCGGCCAGCAGCGGCAGGCCGAGGCGGCCGCCGCCCCGCAGCAGGTCGGACCACAGCACCAGCGCCTTGAGCGCCGGCTCAGGGTCGGCCTGCAGAAGCAGCTTCCACACTTCGGCCAGCAGCACCAGCGGCGTGTCGAGCAGCATCCACACCGCCAGCACCGGCAGCGCCAGCGCCAGCCGACCCAGCAGTTCAGCGCCACCGCGCGCCAGAGGCCACGCCAGCAGCACCCACAACAGCAGCACGGGCCCCTGCCAGACCTGCGCCGCAGGCACCTGGGCCCAGGCGTGGCCGCGCGGGTGCGGCATCACCACCCGCTCGCCGGTGAACACCGGCTGTGCGAGCGCCACCTGCATGCGCACGCGGTCGCCTTCGGGTCGGCTCTGCCCTTCGAGCCTGAGCACCGAAAACGCCGGCTCCACCCAGGCCATCCATGCCCCGGCTGCCGGCAGCAGCTTGGCGCCCAGCGGCGAGCCCAGCCAACCCGCCAGCACCAGCAGCAGCAGCCCGGCCAGCAGGGCTCGAAGCAGCGTCTTCACGGCTTGTCGAAACGGGCGGTCCAGGCCAGCAGCAGGCTGCCGAGCAGCATCACCATGGCCAGCGGCAGCCACAGGGTGTGAAGCGGATCGAACCAGGCCGGTTCGCGCAGGTGCACCAGCAGCAGCAACAACAGGCGAAGCTGGTTGAGCACGAAGACGGCCATCAACATCACCGTCAGCCCCAGAAGCCGCCAGCGCCAGGCCAGCGGCGCGGCAAGCATGGCGCTCGCCGACAGCAGGGCCAGGTCAGCACCCTCACAGCCCGGCAGCACGTGCAGGGCCCCGCCCTCGACCAACAGCCTGGCGCCGGCCGCTTGGGGCTGCCAGTCGGGCGCCACCAGGCCCAGAAGCCAGACCGCCGGCCGCACCGTGGCGTCCTCGATGAACCACATCGCCGGCCCCGGCGACACGCCATACAGCAGGTAAAGCACCCCGAACCACGCGAGGCCTTGCAACAACGGAGCGGCGGCCGCCTTCACTGCAGCAAGGCCAGGGCGGGCTGCTTCAGCGGCGCCGTCGCACCAAGGCGGCTGCGGCGGCGGCACCCAGCAATGCCAGTGCCCACGCCGGCAGCGGCACTTCGGCGTCGGCCTGGGGCGGCAGCCAGCTCACCACAATGCGCGGCCGGCCGGCCGCGTCGCTGCTCTCGCGGCTGCCCAGCCTCAAGGCGTTCTGTGTGCCCGACTCGGTGCCGATCATCATCCAGCCGTGGTTGCTGCCGGGGTTCTCGATCCAGCCCTGGACGTCATTCACCAGCGCGGGCGTGCTGGCCCAGACCACCGGCGCCGGCCAGCCGCTCACCGGCGTCGTGGCGCTGGCACTGAGCAGGTAGTCGCCCCCGCGCGAGGCCCAAGGAACGTTCGGCCAGACGCGGTGCGACCAGGTGCAGTCGCCTGCGCCCGCAGGGGCGCCGACCCCGGCGTCACCGCCATTGGCCGGCCCTTCGCTCCAGGCGGCGTCGATGCGGTGCAGCGCCAGCGGCTGGGGCTCCCGCAGCCGGATCATGAAGGCCTCGACACGCGCCGCCAGCACCTGCGATCCAGGTGGCAGCGCCGACATGTCGAAGCGCACCAGCGCCCGCCGCACCACACCCGCGGCAAGCACCGAGGTCCACAGGCTGGCGCCCTGGCCATCGGCGACGGCGTCGTAGGCCGTGCCACCGCCCTGCTCGGCAAAGATGGTGGCGTCGGCGACAGCCGGCAGCACGGTCTCGGTGACCGACTGCGCACGCGCGGCCCCTACGGACAGCAGGCTGGCACTTCCCAGTGCCAGTCGGGCCGCATGGCGACGATCCATCATGCGCCGCCAGCAGCTTCAGCCCAAGGGCGACGAATCAGCCTTGCGTGCGACGGCGCACCATGGCACCGATCGCCAGCAGGCCGGCGGCCATCATGGCCCAGGCACCGGGCTCGGGCACAGGCGCCGCATGCGTGAAGTTGTCGAGCACCGTCACGCCCTTGAAGCTGATGGAGCGGATGTCGGCCGTGGGCCGCAGGATGCCCACGAAGAGGCCGTCATTGAGGCTGTCGGCAGCGGTGTCGATCGTCAGTCGGTGCGTCTCGATGATCTCGTTGTTCTGGCCGTACGCCGACACTTCGATCGCGAAGGGCAGCACGTCGTCGGCGTAGTGGTTCACGAACGCGCCTGCGCCCTGCACCAATTGGCCGCTCGAGAAGGTGAAGCGCAGCTCGCCGAAGAACTCGGTGGCGGCGAACTTGTTGCCGGCGCCCCAGAGACCGTTGGCGCCCAGGTCGGCGATGAAGGCGCCGAGCTGCGATTCGGTGTCGCCGGTGAAGATGACATCGGCCGACAAGAACTCGGGGCCGGTGGTGATGAGGCCGTCGTAGGCCTCGAAGTCGATCGCCGACGTCGGCGCCGGGATCATCGCGGGGTCGTTGATGAGCATGGCCTGCGCCGGCAGGGCCGCCGCGGCGGCCAGCAGGGAGGCGGTGATGAGCTTGTGCATGGAAGGTTCTCCGTGAGGGTGTGCGATTCAGCCGGGCGATGGCGCCGGATCAGGTGCCGACGACGCCGCCGTCGTTCTTGGTCACGACGAGCAGGCCCGAGCGCGGCTTGCTGACCGTGGCCTGGGTCGTCGGGCCGTTGACACCGCTGTCGGGCCAGGTGCTGCGGCTGGTGTACGTGCCCGGCGCCCAGTCCTCGCCGGGGTGCTGGATGCCGACGAACATCGTCTTGCCGTCGGGGGTGCTGACGACGCCGGTTGTCTCGCAGTTGCGCGGGCTAGTCAGGAAGCGCGTGATCCGGCGGGTGGCCGGGTCGGCCGCGAACATCGCGTTGCCGCCGATGTTCGTCCAGTCGCCCAGGCCGTCGCCTTGCTGGTCGGTCTGGATCCACAGGCGGCCGTCCTGGTCGAACCACAGGCCGTCGGGTGCGCCGAGGTCGTCGCCGTTGATGTTGCCCTTGAGGTTCGCAGCCGGGTTCAGCCGGTCGCCGCACTCGACGAAGATGTCCCAGGCGAAGGTGGTGGCTGCCGGGTCGTTGGCGGTCTCGGTCCAGCGGATGATGTGGCCGTAGCGGTTGTCGGGGCGCGGGTTGGGTGTATCGACCGGCGGGCGAGCGCCACCTGCCGAGGTGCTGCCGTCGGGGTTGTTCGACGACGGCGGATTGCTGCCGCGGCGGTTGTTGTTGGTGAGCGTGAGGTAGACCTCGCGCGTGGTCGGGTGCACCGCCACCCACTCCGGGCGGTCCATCATCGTCGCGCCAGCGCGGTCGGCGGCCTGGCGGGTGCGGATCAGCACATCGGCCTGGCTCGTGAAGCCGTTGGCCGGTGTCAGGCCACCCATGCCGAACACCAGCGGCAGCCAGGTGCCGGTGCCGTCGGCATTGAACTTGGCCACGTACAGCGTGCCGCTGTCGAGCAGGTCGCGGTTGGCGCCACGGTTCTTCGGGTTGTACTTGCCCGCGCAGACGAACTTGTACATGTAGTCGTTGCGCTCGTCGTCGCCGGTGTAAAAGCAGATCGTGCCGTCGTCGGCCACCGCGAAGGCGCAGCTCTCGTGCTTGATGCGGCCCAGACCCGTGCGCTTGACCGGCATCGCACGCGGGTTGAACGGATCGATCTCGACGACCCAGCCGAAGCGATTGGGTTCGTTGCGGTTGCCGGCGGCATTGAGGTTGAAGCGCGGATCGGCCTCGTGCCAGCGATAGCCAAAGCCCCCCGCGGTGACGCCGTAGCGGCGCTCTGCCGACGTCTGCGTGAAGCTGCCGACGGCGCCGAAGTAGCCGTTCCAGTTCTCTTCGCAGGTGAGGTAGGTGCCCCAGGGCGTGAAGCCGTGAGCGCAGTTGTTCAAGGTGCCGAGCACCGAGGTGCCGGTCGGGTCGGCGGCGGTCTTCATCGCGTCGGCACCGGCGGCCGGGCCACTGATGCGCATCGGCGTCTCACCCGTGATGCGCCGCGCAAACGGCGAGGGCTTCACGACGCTCCACTCGCCACCGGTCTTGCGCACCTCCAGCACGCTCACGCCGTGGGCGGCCACCTGGGCATCGACCAGAGCCTTGGTGATGACGATCGCGCCATAGGTGGCCGTGTTGGCGTGCAGGCCCGGGTCCACGTACTCGTGGTTCACCACGAGCAGGCCGCGCGTGTTCGACACACCGCCCGTGCCGGCGGCGGGGAACGCGAAGAAGTGCATGCCGTCGTTGTGCTGGCCGAACGTGGTGTTCTGGCGCGCTGCCGTGATCGGCAGCGGATCGGCATGGTCGTGGTTGATCAGGGCGGCGGGGCCCGACACACCGATGGCGTCGCCCCAGGCGATGAGCGTCTTGGCCGTATAGCCCGTCGGCACCGAGACGGCGTCGACGAAGCCCGCGGCCAGGTTGGGCGGCAGGCCCGTGAAGGTGATGCCGCCGCCACCGGGTGCGGGGCTGCCGACATAGGCCTGGGCCTGGCTGGCGAAACCGCCGAGCGTGGCGATGGTCGCCATGCCCAGCGAACCCTTGAGGAAGTTCCTCCGGCCGCTGAACTCGGCCATCACGTCGCGGATGCTCGTGTTGCCGGACGGGTTGATGGTCTCGTCGTTATCAGGGTGCATGCGGCTTGACATCGGGGGCTCCTGGCGGGTGTGGGGTCTGTGGCTTCCGGCGCCACGGCGAATCGGTGCCGAACTAGCCGGAAGAAATGAATCTCGAAACGGAGCGTATTCAGCGTCGATGAAGGCCCGTGCATGCCCCTCGTCCCGACCATGAGCCGTTAGGCTGACGGCGCGTCCAGAGCCGATCGCGGCGGGTGGTACCGCCCCTTGATCAAGGGGGCGGGTTTGCGCTCAGGGCCGCGGCCGTGGCGGCTCGGCGGCCAGCCGCTGGCGGCACTCGTCCAGCGGCGCCCCGGTCAGGCCGTCGCAGGGCTCGCCAGGACCGATGCCGATGAGGTCGACCGTCAGCAGCGACTGGCGCGCGATGCCCTCGGCAGTGCGCGAAGGCTCGGGCGCCGGGCTGCGCTCCTCGGCCGCGGCCGGCGGCGTGCTGACCGACGCCGCCGGTGGTGGCGTCACCACGGCCGTGGCGCCGCCCACGCTGCCACCGCCCAGGTTGTCGGCCCCCTTCACGCCCCCGCCGAGCACGATGCTGGGCGCGCGGATGAAGGCATCGAGCGCCAGGATCTCGCCGAAGGCCGGATACAGGCCGATGGTGCCCCGGGCGACGCCGTTGATGTCCGGCACGATGCCCAGGCCGCTGCCGGTGGTCGTGGCCGGGATCTCGAACACCACCCCGTCCACCGAGCGGCGGGGCGCCAAGGGCGGCGCACCGACGGCGGTGTTGGCGCCGCGTCCGCTGTCGATGTCACCCCGGGACGACCAGATGTCCATGTCGCCGACCCCGACGATGAACACCCGCTGCGTGTTGACCTGGAAGTCGTCACGCGCGTAGCCGAAGACGTCGCCGCCGCCCAGTGCGATCACGCCCTTGGGCGTGCTGCTGGTGCCGCTGACCTTGAGGCCCACGTTGATGCCGCCACCGGGGTTGATCAGGCTGATGTCGCCGCCACGTCGCGTGATCACCGCGCTCTGGGTCATCTCGAGCGCGCCGTCGCGGCGCAGCACCGGTGTCGAGCCGGGCCACACCGGCTGCGGCACGAAGCTGCCGGCGCCGGCCAACTCGGCCGCCCGGAAACCCTCGTCGAACAGCGCCAGCCGCATCGGCAGCGACAGGCGCCCGAAGTCGGAGGCCGCCTTCGCCGCGGCCGTGGTTTCGGCCTCAAGGACCTGTTCGCGGTAGCGCTCGAACAGGCTGCCGCTGCGCTGATTCAGGGCCTCGACCCAGGCCGTGACACGCGGGTCTCCCGGGCTCGAGCGGGCCAGCTCGTCCAGTGCCCGGGCATCACTGCCCAGGCTGGCGGCAACCGCATCGCGCCAGCCGCTGCGCACGGCCTCCAGGCTGCTCACCCGCTGGGCGATGGTCTGGTCGAGGTCCAGCGCCGCGAACGCCAGGTTGCGGATCTGGCCCAGGTAGCCGGAGAGCTCGGCCCCGGCCAGACCGGCGCGGCCCGGCAGCACGAGCGCGGTGCCGGCGGCCAGCGCTGCGTCACCGGCAGCCAGCAGGTCGGCCTTGCGTCGCTCGAAGGCCGCCTGCAGAGACGCCGTCACGGACGCGGGCGACACCGTGGCGTCTCCCACGTACACGGCCCCGAACTCGGCGGCCATCACGCGCTGCGCCAGAGCCACCTGGGCCGGCGCGGGGAAGGCCCGGAAGCGGCTCCAGGCCTGCTCGAAGTCGAGCCCGGGTTCGGCCAGTGACTCGCGCACGAAGTCCCGCAGCATGTCCCGGTACGTGCCGCTGCGGGCGGCGCCCGCGCCCAGGTAGGCGGCCTCGAAACCGGCGAGATCGAGGGCAGACGCCGTGGCGGCCGCCAGCCGGATGCCGGCGCCGGTGGCCGGCAGCTGCGCGTTCTTCTCGTTGCCGATCGTGCGCAGGCCTGGCGAGTCGCCCAGGTCGACCTGGCGGCCGGCACGCACATCCAGCGTGCCGGGCCCGCCCACCTCCACCAGCCCCGCGAGCCCGGCGCTGAGGTTGCGGCCGGCCGTCACCGTGGTGCGGTCATCGGCACGCAGGTTCTGGGTCTCCAACTGCAGGTTGACGATGTCCTGGCCTGCCGACAGCGCCGCGGCCTTGGGCAGGCGCCAGAAGCTGCCCGCGACCTGGACGATCGACTCACCGGCGTGCACCCGGACGGGCTCGGTGGATGCGGCGTGCAGAGCCTCGCGCGGCAGCGTGCCGGCCAGGCTGCTCGCGAGCCGTTCGGCCACGATGGTGTTGCTCTCCCTCAAAGGCGCCGCAGCGCTGGGCCAGAGGCCTGGATCGGCATCGGGCATGGCCAGTGTCGTGGCGCTGCTGGGGCCGCCGAGCCCGACGCTGCCATCCGCCCACACCCGCAACTGCGCGGCCGCAGACGGGAACAGCACGGCGGAACTCCTCGACAGCACGTCGGCATGGCCACCCAGGGCCAGCATCTCCAGCGACGACGGCATGATGCGGAAGTTCGTCTCCACATCGACCAGGCCATAGGAGGCCCTGAGATTCAGCCCCGCCAGGCCAGTCAAGTCGACAGCTCCGCCAGCCGACACTAGGCTCAGCGCCGCGGAGTCACCCCAGGTGAAGTACTGGGCCGACAGGTTGAGGCGGTTGTCGGCAGCGGAGACCGCCGCCGCGGTCGGGTTGAAGCTGCCGGCCAGCCGGATCGACTCGCGGCCCTGCAGCCGCCACGAGGCCCCGCCCATCTGGGCCAGGATGGTCTCGCCGACGCCGTTGTTGGACGCCGCCTCGGCCACGCGACCGAGCGCGGCGATGCGGCCCGTGCCGCGCCCGGCCAGGAACTGGCCGCCGAGCACGTCGCGGCCGGCGGCGATGTCGACCTCGCCGCCGCCCAGTGTCCGCACCTGGGCGCTCGACGGATCACGGCTGTCGGCCCAACCCGTCGTAGGGGCCATGACCTGCAGGTTCAGGATGTCCTGCCCCGCGCGCACGCGGACCGCGGAGCCTCCAAACGCGCCCAGCGACTGCCGGAAGCGCGAAAACTCCGCCCACCACGCCAGTTGCGACGTGCTCGCGTACAGCCCGGCGTCCGCGACGCTGGTGCCCAGAATGCCGGTCCGCCACAGCCAGTTGTTGATCAGCTGCGTGGCCTCTGGGGCCACCACGTCGCGGCCCACGTTCACCTCCAGGCGGCCGCCGCGCACGGTGAAGCTCGGCCGGTTGCTGGCGGCGTGCCCGGCGAACAGCGCGTTCGCCGTGTCGGCTTCGGCGCCAGTCCAACGCGTGCCGGCCACCATCACCTGGCCCGGCGCCGTGGTGCCGCTGCCCGCGGCGAGGCGCAGGTCCTGGGCGGCGGCGAGTTCGATGGAGCCGGCGCCCGTGCGCACCGATTCGCCTGCGGCGATGGTGATGGAGCCGCTGCCGGTGGCGCCGGTGTCGCGCACGGCCAGCGGATCGGCAGATGCCAGATCGGCGCCCGCCGCGATGCGGTACGACCAGGCGCGAGCGTCGTTGCCCAGCGCGGCCGTCGCCGTCGCGTTCAGGAAGCCGTCGCTGATCGAGCCGTTGATCGCCAGGTTGCCCGCGGCGCGCAGGGTCAGGACCCCGGCTTCGCCGCCGGGTCGGGCGCCATTGAGGGCCCAGTCGGCGGCGATGGCGAGGTTGCCCGCGGCCTGCACCTCAACGCCGGGCCGCAGGCGGAAGCGCTCACGCTCGGTGGCGGTGATGCCGAGCGCATCGAGCGCACCGGCCGCGCTGGCCATGAACGCCGCGCTGTCGCTGTTGATGGTGATCTGGCCCAGGTTGCCGGCCACGCCGCTGATGCCGCTGGCGCCGCCGACGATGCTGGTGATGTTGCGCGTGGTGTCCCCGACGGCCACCTGGCGGTAGACCCGCACGGCTTCCAGGGCCACCTCGCCGGCGCGCAGCCGGCTGCTCACCAGCGGGTCGACCTGCAGCGTGCTGCCGTCGGCACTGCGCAGCGCGCGCAGCACGATGCGGCCGTCGCCAGCGTCGTCGCCACCGGCGTCGACCTCGGCACCAGGGGCCATGGCCACGCGGCCGGTGGCCGCTGCCAGCAGCAGGTCGCCACCCGAGGCGCCCGCACCGGTGGACCGGGCGTCGATGCGCGCGGAGTCGCTGATGATCACGTCCTGGCCGGCGGCCAGCTGAACCACCCCGCCCGTGGCGGCGCGTGCGTCCACCGTGCCGCTGAGGCGCAGGCTGCCCGCGTCGGCCGTGGCGCGCAGGCGCTCGGCCCGGATGCTGCCGGCCAGCGCCAGGTCGCCCTCGCGGCTGCGCAGCACGAGCTCGTGGTCGACGCCCCCTGCCGCCGCGGCGGCCAGCAGGGCCGTGCTGTCGCCGAGGCGACGCACGTCGATGTTCAGCGAGCCACCGCGGTCATCGGTGCGCGAGCCGCGATGCATGACGACCTCGCCCGCACGGCCGCCAGCGGCCATGACCACCGTGCCACCCTCGCCCGCGGCGCGCAGCACGACAGCACCGGCGTCGCCCTCGCCGCGCCGGCCGTCGCTGCGAAGGGCCGCGCTGGCGTCAAGCCGGCCCAGCAGCTCGATCGCCCCTGTGCGCGCGGTCACCTCGATGCGGCCGGCCGGCCCGTCGACGACGAAGCCCTCGGGCCCGGCCACCGAGAAGCCGGCCACCGAGGTGCTGGATCCGGCGCCAAAGCGCACGGCCGCCGCGTCGGCCACAGTGCCGGCGGCGGCCACGGTCAGCACGCCGGCCGGCAGATCCAGGCGCCCGTCCTGCTGCACGCGCTGCGCCGACAGCAGCAACGACGCACCCTGCCCGACGCGTTCGCCCAGCGTGCGCGCCGCAGCCGGCGCGGCCAGCGACAGCCTGCCGCCATCGGCTCGGAGAGCGTGATCCGCCGCGGTGGTGGCGGTCAAACGCGCAGCAGCCAGTTCGAGATCGCCCTGCGCCGTCAGGCCGCCCGTGCCATCGAGCACCAGGTCGCCCAACGACAGCAGCCGGGCCTGGTCGAAGGCCAGCCGCGTGGTCCCCGGGCCCACCGTGATGCCCCCGGTTCGCCCGAACTGCGCCACCGGCAGTGCCTGCAGCGTGAGCACGCCGGTGCCCGCAGCCAGGGCCGGCGTCGGGCCGACCAGGGTGTTGCGGAGCACGACCTCGCGCGCCGCGATGTCGACCTGCGCGCCGTCGAGGCCCCGGATCACCGGCGCGTCGAGCACCAGCCGATCGAGCACGCGTGTCGGTTCGGCATCGGGCGCGGCACGCGCGGCCCAGTCCTGGCGGCCGCTGAAGTCGATGCTGCCGTAGCTGCGCAGGCTGATCTGCCCGCTCGCCTGCACCGAGGCCAGCAGCGCGCCGTCCAGCGTCGTCGCAGATACGTCGGGCTCGACCAGGGCGCCCACGGCGATGCGCGGTGCCGTCAGGGCCAGCGAACCCGCGGCCAGCTGCGCGCTGTCAGCGATCGACAGTCGGGCCGTGGCGTCGAGCCCGACGACCGAGCCTTGCAGGCGGCTCGCCGCGCCCGCCGTGAGCACGCCGACGGCACCGGTGGCGCCGCTGCGGCTGCTGTCGAGCGCGTTGGCCGACACGTAGGCCAGTGCGCCGTCGCCGGCGAGCTGCAGGGTTCGTGCGCCCAAGGTGGCCGTGCTGCCCGCCTCGAGGCGGCTGCCGGCGGCGATGTCCAAGGTGCCCGACGAGCTGAGGATCAGTTCCTCCAGGCGCAGCGGGGCGCTCGGGTCGAGGTCCACCTTCAGCGCCGTGGTGCCGCCGGTCTCGATCAGGCTGATCGGCACGCCCCCGTCGGTCGTGCCGCCGGGCGTGCGCAGACCACCGATCAGCACGCTGCCGGCACCGCTGCCGGCCAGTGAGGCGGCGGCGACACCCAGTGCAGCTGCCGGCGTCTTGTCGAGGTCGTCCACCAGCGCCAGGCGGTTGGCCGAGACGTCCAGCGTGCCGGCCCGCCCACCGAGCGCGCCGGCGCTGAGCCGGGCCTGCCAGGTCGAGCGCTCGTCGCCGGTGGTGGCGATGCGGATGGCGCCACCGTCCAGCGGCAGCGGCGGGGCCGCGGCGTCGGACAAGGCCGCCCGGCCCGCAAGCAGCTGGCCGGTGTCGGTGAGCCGGACCTCGCTGCGCTGCGTGAAGACCGCCGGCGGCTCGACCACGAAGCGTTCGCCGGGCGTGCCCGGGTCCCGCGAGCCGGATGCGCGGATGCTGCCGGTGACCACGATGCCACCGTCGTCCTGCACCAGCGGGGCTCCCAGCAGGACCGAACCCTGGTCCGCGGCGCGGCGCACGAGGAACGCGCCCTTCGGCAGCGAGCCCGCCAGCAGCGCATAACGCGCCGGCAGCAGGGTATATGCACCCGGCGCGAGCCCGGACCCGGGCATCGTGACCACGAGTTCGCGCCCCGGGCTGTCGACCCCCTCGATGCTGCCGGTCAGGGACACCGGCGCCCGCGTGCCGAAGTCCGGCAGAACGGCATACAGGCCCGCCGTGTCGAAGTAGTCGGTGCTGCCACCGACGCCGGCGAAGAACTCCGACGCCAGGATGGTGCCGCCACCCGAGGCGTCGACGCGCGCGCCCGCCGAGGTGCTGATGCGCGCCGCCGACAGGCTGATGGCCTTGTCGACCGGCAACTCGCTTCCGTAGTCGTTGGTCAGCGGCTGCTGCCACTGCGTCAGGTTGACGGTGCTGCCGTACAGCAGGGTCTGCCCTGTGCCGGCCACGCTGGTGAGGCTGGCGTCGCCCAGCGTCAGCGTGCGCGCGGCCTCCAGCGCCAAGCTGCCGAAGGGCTGGCGCAGGACGCCCTGGTGGTCGATGTCGGTGGCTTGCAGCGCCAGGCGACCGAACACCGACAGCGGCGGCTGCGTGGCGGCGCCCGCGGAGCCGGTGCGCAAGGTGATGCGGCTGCCTGGATCGGCCTCGTCCACCGCGGCCCGGCCCTCGACGCGGAAGTTCGCCGCCGTGGTGGCGAAGGTTTGCCCGGAGGTGAGAACCAGCTCGCCGGCGAACCTCAGGAAGTCGTCCGGCTGCACGTCGAAGGCCGACACGGCGGAGAAGCGGATCTCACCCAAGGACGACGCGCCCGCATCCAGCGCCACGTTCGAGAACCCCTGCAGGGCCGAACGGCCCACCACCTCGATGGTCTGGGCGCGCGCCTGGAGGTGGGTGGAGCGATCGGTCGAGCGGTCGGCCTCGGCCAGAGTGCTGGCCGGCGAGCTTCGGCGCGACAGGGTCGGCGTGCGGTCGCCGATGGCCACCGTGCGCGCCTCGAGGTCCACGCGCGCCCCCGGGCTGGCGGCGAGCACCGGGCTGTCCAGCACGATGGACGTGTCCGCGCGCAGCGATGCCGACGACAGGAACGCGATGCGATCACCGGCGCCGAGTTGCAGGTTGTCGAAACCGGCCTGCGCGAGCCACCCGGTGGACAGGCGGGTCACGCCGTTGCCGAGCACGGCGAGAAGGTCGTCGCCGGGACGCACACTGCCGGCCGCCCAGGCCGGGGCGAAGTCGCCGATCAGCAACTCGCGCGGCCCGCTCGGGTAAGGCGTTCCCGACGTGATGGTGTAGACGCCGCCCACACCCAGCGACAGCGCCAGGCTGCCGCCGCTGGTGAGCGCCCGGCCCGCGGCGTCCCTGGGCACGGCGGCCGAGACCTGCCCGTCCAGCACCGCGCCCTCAGGGCTGGTGATGCTCAGCCGACCGGGCGGCTGGGCCAAGGTCAGTGGCGCGGCCGCCCCGCGCGGAAACGCGGTGGCCGCAGCGCCGTCGAGGTTCAGCCGAGCGCCCTGCTCCAGCACCACGTAGCCGCGCTGGTTGTCGATGTCGATGCGGCCGCCACCGAGCACCGAGCCGGCCGTGCGTTCCGACGTGGCCGCGGTGGGCGCCCCGAAGGTCGAGAAGACGGCCGCGGAGCGGTCTGCGCGCAGTTCGGCGGTACCCGCCACCGACAGCTCGGCCGCGGCGCCGATCCAGGTGCTCTGGCCGGCGACAAAGCCGTTCGTATCGGCCGTCGCCTCGGGCACGGACGACACGCCGCGCACCCCGCTCAGGTTCAGCCGGATCGTGCCGGCCGGCGCGGCCAGCTTCGTGTCGTCGAGGCTGCTGCCGTCGGCGCCGATGCGAATCTGGGCCGTGGCGCCCAGCGTCAGGGTGCCGGTGGCCTCGAGCTCGATGCGGGCTCCGCGCTCCACCACCAGCCGTCCGCCCTGGTCTGCCGCGCCGAGCGCGGGGTTGAGCGGTCGCGAGGCCACCAGGCTCAGGTTGACCGGCAGGCGGTCGGCCAACGACTCGTCCACGGGCTGCGGGTCCGCGGCGCCGTCACGTACACGGCCGCTGGGCGTGAGCCGGTGCGCAGGCGACAGCAGCCACGACGACAGCGTCGGCCGAAGGTCGGTGCCACTGGCCACGACGACGTCGCCATAGGCGTTGATGTTGATGTTGCCGAAGCCGCTGCCCGAGAAGAAGTCCGGCGCCAGCTGGAGCGCCGCCAGGCCCGCGGGTGCGCTGGCGCCGGCGGGTCCCAGCCAGAGGCCCGGCGACGCGATGGACAGGGTGCCGCCGCTGCCGAAGTCGAAGGCCGAGAACCTGACGCCTTCGATCTGCAGCAGCGTCTGGAAGCTGTCGCTGCGGCCGGACCCCAGGTTGATGGAGCCTGCCCGGCCGCGGCTCAGGCCACCACTGCCCGACAGCCGCGCACCGCCCGAGACGTCGATGTCCAGCCCGGGCTGGGCCAGCAGGTCGTGGGCCGCGACGATGGAGACGGTGCCGCCCGCGAGCTGCAATGGCGCTTGTCCGGCAGCGCCACCGGCCAGCGTGTCGTTGGTCCACAGCCCCGCGGCGTCCAGCCGCGTGCGGCCTGACAGCCGGATGTCGCCGAGGCCCGTGATCGCCGAGTCGGCACCGGCTTCGTTGGTGAGCAGGTTCACCGTGCCGCCGGGCAGCGTGAACACGCCATCGAGCGCGAGGGTTCGCGCCGCCATGTCGAGCTGGCCGCCGACGCCCAGGGCGAGTGCACCGAAGACGGGCTGTGTGATCGTGGCGGCCCGCAGCACCAGCGAGCCGAAGCCGCCTTCGCTGACCTGCGTGAGCGACAGCGCCGTGGTGGCCGCCAGGCCGGAGAGGTCGGCCGAGGCCGGGTTCTCGAACACGCCGGGGTCGATCGAAGGCGCCCGGGTCGGCAGCAGCGCCAGGCCGGCGAGGTACTGCCCGCCCTGGCGCAGGAAGCCCACGCGCAAGCTGGCCGGGCGTGCCAAGGTGGCCGTGCCGTCGCGCTGGCGTTCGCCCTGCACCACCTGCCCCACGCCCGTGCTGCCCAGCGCGAGCCGGCGGCCGAACACTTCCAGCGTGCCCCCGTTGGCGCCCTCCACGTAGGCCGGCGAGGGACTCCGGCGCGTCTCGTCCAGCAGAGCGTCGTAGCGCGTGCCGGCCCGGGCGTCGCGGAACAGCACCACGGCGCCGTCACGCGTGAGCAGCGAGTTCTCCAGCGTGGTGGCCGAGACGCGGATCGAGCCCCCCGACACGTCAAGCGTGGCGTCCTGCCCCAGCACCACGCTGCCCTCGGAAGCGATTCGGAGGCTGCCCCCCGCGGTGGACTTCTCGGTCGCCGAGAAGCGCGTGCCCGCGCTTGCGCCGGTCACGTTGGCCACGTTGATCGACGCGGCGCCGCGGGTGTCGAAGCGCAGCTCCTGGCGGTACAGCGGCCCGTCGCGCTGCACCGGCGAGTCGGCCAGTTCGATGCGGAACAGGCGTTGCGCGCCCTGGTACCGGGAACCGTCGACCGGCACATCGCTCGCGCCGGCTGCAGACAACAGGGCGCCGGGCGCGACGACCACGCGACTGCTGTCGGCGCTCGTCTGGAAACCGGCGGCGCTGTTGAAGAGGGAACTGTTCGCGCGCGTGCTGGCCGCGAGCAACTCGATCCGGCCGCCCGTGGCCTGAAGACGGGCACCACCGGCCACCGTGATGGTCTCGGCCTCGATCCGCAGCTGCGAGGGGTTGAACGCCTCGGCAGCGAGTTGCGTGTCGCCGCTGGGGCTGGGCGACACCTGCGTAACGCTGCCCGCCGCGATTTCCACCGTGCCGCCCGTGGCCGACACCCGCGCCCGGGCGCCGTCTTCGACCACCAGGCCGCGTAGGCTGGTGGCGGTGTTGCTGGCCGTGCCACCGACCAGGTTCGAGGTCGACGCCATGGCCTGCAGGTGGATCACGCCATTGGCGCCCTTCACCGCCGTGGTGGCGTTGATCTGCCCCGCCTGCCGTACCAGCAGGCCGACGAGGTTGACCGTGCCGCTGTCGGCGCGGATCTCGTTGAGCTTCTGCACGAGGCCCGCCGTGCCGGGCGGCAGGGTGTCGTCGACGGTGGCACCGCCCACGGTCGCGTAGCTGCCCTGGGCTGCGTTCTCGACGATGCCCAGCGTGGGGTCGTTGACGGTGCTGCTGCCGGCGAGCTTGACCGGATCGACCGCCACGATGAGCCCGCGCTGCGCCGGGTCGGACGAACTCATCAGGTACACACGGTCGCCGGCGGCCAGCACGGCCTGGCCCTGCGGCGTCTCGATGCGGCCCTGGTTGACGACACGCGGCGCGATCAACAGCACATCGCCACCGGGGGCGCTGCGGATCTCGGCCCCGGCCTCGACGCTGATGGCGCTGTCCAGCAGCGTGGGCAGGTAGTCGGTACCGGCGGTGCTGAACACGGCGCTGCCGTCCAGCACGTTGCGCAGCCCGCGCTCGAACACGGCGTCGGCGATGCTCAGGCTGGTGGCGACGAACTTGCCCGTGTCCACGCGGGCGCCGCGGCCGAAGTACACGCCGTTGGCGTTGACGAGGATCACCTCGCGGTTGCTCTTCAGCGTGCCGAGGATCACCGAGGGGTCGGCGCTCCAGATGCGGTTCAGGGCCGAGACGTAGCGCGAGGGATCGGGGTTCTGGATGAACTCGACGCGGTGCCCGGCGCCGATGTCGAAGCGGTCCCAGTTCAGGATGACGCGGTCGACGTCGCCCTGGTTGAAGGTGCCGGTCTTGCCATCGGCACTCACGCTCCAGTTCACACGGCCGCGGTGCTCTGGGTTGGCGACGAAGTTGCGCAGGGCCGGGTCGTTGAACAGGCGGCCATCAGCGCCCCGCAGCGTGCCGTAGGGCTGGGGCAGCGGCTGGGCCGGGGCGGGCAGCGACCGCGCAAAGGTGACCGGGGCGCGTGTCTGGGCGTCAGCAGGGGCGAATGGCAGCACCGCGGCGACCGCCAGCAGCGCCGAGGCAGCGGTCGACACAGCCGCGCGCCTGGGCGTGCGGCCCGGCTTGCCATGCCCGGGGCAGCCCTCGGCCACCGCCACGGCCATGCCGCGGTTGCGGTCGAACACGAGTCGGTGCAGGCCCTGGTTCATGAGTTCGGCGAGAAGAGGAATGGGAACACTTGATGATCGGAACCTATGGTGTCGGCACGGCCCGCCAACCCGTCCGTTCGGACCATGGCCTGCCGGCCAGCCTGGCGAGCGCCTAGAACCTTTGCCGGACGGCGAGTTCCCAGCGCTGCGTCCGGCTCGCCGCCGCTCCGCTGAGCGGCTCGGGCGCGCCGAAGCGGTCGAGCCGCGTCGTGTCGTGCTGCAGGTAGGCCCAGTCCAGCATCGCCGTCAGGCCGAAGCGCGTGTCCACGCGCAGCCCGAACCCGCTGCTGCCCAGCGCCACCGTGGCGTCTTCGCCAGGCAGCGCGTACAGGCGGCGCAGGCCGCCTCGATCGATGAAGCCCAGCAGCCGCAGCGACAAACCGTCCCGCAGGTTCCACAGGGGGGCCCACAGCTCGGCGCGCACGGCCAGGCCGATGTCGCCGGCCTGTTCGCCTTCGAAGTAGCCCCGCACGCTGTCGGTGCCGCCCAACACCACCTGCTCCGAACTCGGTAGGGGCGTGTCGCTGAACTGGCCCTGCGCCTGCACCTCCAGCAGCCAGCCGTCCGCGCCGCGGCCCAGCGGCTCGCGGTGTCCTGCACCGAAGGCCAGCACCTGGAAGCGCGACGACGACGCGGCCCGCTTGCAGCGGAACTGGTCGAGTCGGGTGCCGAAGCAGTCCACGGTGCGCGAACTCAGGCCGGGAACACTGGCCACCAGCCCGAGGTTGAGGCGCGTCTCGCGGCCCGGCGGCGTGCCGTTGATCGTGAGTTCGTAGTCGAGGTGGAACGTCGGGTAGACCAGCGACGGACTCTCGGTGCCGAAGCCGGCGACATCGACGTTGCGGTCCTGCAGGTTGCGGTGCGTGAAGCCCCACGTGAGCCCGTGGCGCAGGCCCTCGGTGGCGGGCAGGCTGTCACGCCAGCGCAGCCGCCAGGTTTCGCCGCGCGAGACTGTCAGGCCACCCAGCGGGGTGGGCGTGTCGCTGTCCGAAAACGTGTAGGCCAGCGACAGGCGGTCGCCCGGGCCGCCCAGCGGCAGGCTGTACAGCAGCGACAGGATGTTGGCTTGAGAAGGCTCTTCGGGCGCGACGAACCAGTTGGCTGCCAGCGAATGCTGACGCTGGAACAGGTTGTCGTGGCTCACGGCCGCTTCGACGCGGCCGCGCACGGTGTTCTGGGCCTGCTTGGTGTTGAACTCCACGGCGCCGTGCAGCGGACGCTGGTCCTCGACCTTGAGCTCCACGTCGAGCGTGCCGGGGCGTGTGCCGGCGGCCAGCAGCGGGGTGATCTGGCGGTCCGGTGCCGCGGCGGCGAGCAGCGCCAGCTCGTGCTGCACCTGACCGAACTGCGGCACGCTGCCCGGCGCCAGGCTGGGCATGCCCTCGCGGATGCGGCTGGGCAGGAAGTGCTCGGCGCCTGTCACCTTGAGGCGCTCCACCGGCGCCTGCTGCACCTGCAGGCGCACCTCGCCGCCATCCACGCGCTGGGGCGGCAGCAGCACGCTCACGCTCAGGTAGCCGGCGTCCTGGTAGGCCCGCTGCAGCGCGCGGCGCGCGCCTTCGGCATCGGCGGCACGCCGGCCGGGGCCGAGAAACGGATAGACCGTGCGTTCGATGGTCGCGGCGCCGAGCAGCGTGTCGCCCTCGACGACGAACTCCAGGATGTCGAAGGTGGGCTCCACCGATGCAGCGGGCGCCTGGGCGATGGCCGTGGTGGCCATCGTGGTCAAGAGCGCGAAAAGCGCCGCAGCGACGACTCGCACAGGCGTTGCGTGCCGGGTCCGTGGGGCAGTCGAAGGTTCGGCGGGCGGGGCGCGTGGCGTCATGGGCGGCGCGAGGAAAAACGAAAAGACGCCCGCGCGGGGCGGGCGTCCGGTGGGCGGCCGCCCGCAGGCCCGTCGGCCTGCCGGCGAGCCGTGCTCTCGATCAGTTCGACGAGCTGCCCTGGCAGGTCAGGCCAGCCTTGTTGTAGCCAGCGTCCAGGCCGTTTTGGTTCAGCAGGCCCACCGGGGCGGCGAGGCTCTTCACCGAGTTGGAGATCGTGGCCCAGTAGCCCTGGTTGGTCACGCTGCCGCCGGTGTAGGTCAGCTCGAAGTAGAAGCTGTACGAGCCGTCCTTCAGCGTGTTCACGTTGGTGTTGCCCGCGGTGGCCGGGGTGGCGTTTTCGCCGATCGGCGCGCCGTCCACACGCAGCCAGCGCCAGTTCTGGCTGGTCTGGTTGTTCTCGCCGGACACCACGCCCAGCGCATAGTTGGCCACCACGGGAACGCCCGGGTCCAGATCCAGTTTGTTCAGCTCCGTGCGCACGTCGCCCGTGCCACCAAGGCCGAAGACGCGGATGGCGCCAATCAGCGCGTTGTTGAAGGTCGAGAAGCCGGCCGGATCGACAGACGTCGGCTCGTCGACGATCGTCAGCGTGTCGCGCGAGCAGGGCAGGCCCAGGAAGTAGTTCTGGGCGGCGGCTTGCGTGCCCGAGGTGCTCACGCGGCGCAGGTAGCGCAGCTCGATGCCGTCGTCGGCGGGAACGCCCGTCAGGAAGCCCAGGCCCTTGCTGTAGGCAGCGTTGAACTCGTTGTTGGCCATGATGGTGGCCATCTGAGCCTTGGCGATGTTCGGGATGCAATAGCTCAGGCCGGTGTCGCCGACCAGGCAGCTGGCCGGGATCAGGCCCGCGGCCTTCTGGGCATCGAACATCTTCGTGTACAGCGCGGTCGACGCAGCGACACCGAAGGTCTGGGCGGCACCCAGCTTGGCGTTGGGGAACAGCGTGTTGGTGCCGATCGTGCCGGACGGGAAGCGGTTCGTCTCCACGTCGCTCACGCCACCGATGATCACGGCGCCGGCCGGGGCGGCGATCTGCGTCAGCGTGGCCGGGTCACGGAAGGTGAAGGCCGTGCCGTTGAGGATCTGCACGCTGCCGAACGAGCCGTTCGCCACGTTGAAGCGGATCTCGGCGAAGGGCATGCCACTGAAGTTGATGAAGTCGGCGTTGGGCTTGGTCACGTAGCTGTTGCCCGCGCCGCCGACCACCGGGCTGTTGGCGCAGACCACGGTCGTGAAGTTGCCCGAAACGAAGCTGGTGGCGGTGCCGCTGTTGGCGGTGCACAGCGCGACCATGGCGAGGGTGATGTTGCCCTGGATGGCGGACGCACCGGCGCTCAGTGCGATGCGGCTGGTGTTAGGGGCGGCGGTGGCGGCCGCAGCGGCGCACAGGGCGGCCGCGGCGAGGGCGATCTTGGTGAAGTGCATGTCTATCTCCAGAGAAAGTGAAGGCAAAAGCCGGCCCAGTTCACCCGGGACAAGGCCCGGGCGAACGGCGTCGGCGAAGGAGGAGTCAGTCGATCAGGCTTTGCGGCGGCGGGCCATGAAGCCGACCGCAGCCAGACCGGCCAGCAGCATCGCGTACGTGCCCGGCTCCGGAACCGGGGCCAGCGTCAGCGTGTTGGTGCTGATGTCGAAGGTGAAGCCGATCGGCGCCGCCGACAGCGAATCCTGCGTCGTCGGGTTGCCGAACTGGAACACCAGCGGGTTGGTGAACTGCTGCACGCGCTGGAACGTCGAGGTCTGGCCGTTGGACAGCAGGTAGCTCCAGGTGAGCTGGCCGCCGAAGTTCTCGCGAACGCTCTCGGGCACGTAGGCCAGGCCGTTGGCGGCCGTGGTGGCGGCGGCGCCGTTGGCGGCGGACTGGTGGGTGCCCAGGTTGTTGACCTCGGCAATGAAGTTCGCCATCGTCCCCAGGCCTGTGCTGGGCGGCGTCGACGTGTTCATGCCGAGCATTTCGGCTTGCGTGGCGTTGCCCGTGGCGTAGAGGCTACGGTTGAGGGTGGGCGCAGCGCCACCGGAGACGTTGTCGCCACCGATCACGCCCCAGGTGAAGTCGCCACCGGCCTGGGTACTCACGAAGGTGTTGTAGGCAGCCGACCAAGCGTTGCCCGTGGCGGACAGCGTGGAGCTGTCGGTGGCGAAGTTCCAGGTCTGCGCGGTCGTCAGGCCGCTGGTCAGCGCGTTGTCGGTGACGAAGGCGTTGACGTTGATGCCCAGGTCGATGATCAGCGAGATGTTGCTGTTGGCGTCGACGGCCACGAACAGCAGCGAGCTGTTGCCGGTGGCGACGTTGTCGATGGCGGCTTGTGCGCCACCAGCGATGACTGCCGTGGCCGCGAGGGCCAAAGCGCGAAACTTGAAGTTCATGTGTCCACTCCTCTTGAAGATGCGTTGCAGGAAATTCCAGATGCCCTTGGGCCACCCTTGCGATGAATGCTAGGAGCGCTCGGTTTCAGCCCAAAGCCGGGATCCACTCGCCCATAGTCCGAAGGGATAGGGGCTTGTAACGGTGCGTTTGGCCGACGGCGCACGCCGGCCGAAGTCAGCCGGCAAGGCGCCGCTTTCGGCCCTCTTTGTGGTCTCTTCGGACCATGCGCCGCTCATCGACGGCCGGCCTTGGTCATATCGGCCCCCCCTTGAATGAGGAGGTCCATTGCCCGGTCCTGGTTCGCGTTCGCCGCCACATCGAGCGCCGTTTCGCGGGCGCGATTCAGCAACTCGATGGGCGAACCCAGGCGCAGAAAGTCCTCGACGAGCTCGGCATGCCCGGCCAGGGCCGCCAGGTGCATCGGCGGATGACCGTTGTGGCCCCACGCCGCGGGGTCGGCTCCAGCCCTCAACAGCAACTGTGCCGTGGTGCGGTGGCCACGCCAGGCTGCTGCACCGAGCGGCGTGAACCCGTCTTCCCCGATGCGGTCGAGCACCGCACCGCGACGGACCATGTCGCGAACCAGTTCGTCCTGACCCGCCGCTGCGGCCAGTGCCAGCGGGTGGCTGCCCCGTTCGTCGCGTGCGTTCACCGCTGCACCGGCCTTGACGCGCTGCAAGGCCTCGGCCCAAAGGCCGCCCCGCAGCGCCTGGAGCAACGCCAAGTCGCCATCGCGCAAGGGCGTGGGCCCCAGCCGGTCCGGGCCGCGCGTTCGGCGCTCCCATGCCTGGGGGTCGGCCGGCCCCTGCCGGGCGACAGGCGCCGAGGCCGGCCTCGCGAACGAACGCAGGGCTGGGTCGGCGTCGCCGATGTCGGCTCGGGCGGTGTTCAGCAAGGCCGGGTGCGCCGCCAGCAGGCCGACGGCCGCGGCGCCCAGGGTCAGCAGGGTCCGACTGCGGCGGCCGGCTTTCATGGGCGGGGCCTGGCCGCCGGCACGGCTGCGGGGGCTGGCGCCGCCGACGGCACCACGAGCGACGCACGATCGATCTGTTCCTCGTACCCCTGCACCAGGTTCTCGACGCGCACCCGCTCGGTCTGCACGAAAGGTTCCTTGGCGGCGAGGGCGTCGCGCCAATCCATGCGCTGCCAGCGTTGCAGCAGCTCGAGCGACGCCGCACGCAGGGCCTGGTTGTTCCGTGAACACAGGTCGAGCGCGGCGTTCTGGCTGCGGAAACGGGCCTGCAAGGCTTCGAGTTCGCCTTCGCGCCGTGCCAGGCGCATGCTGCCGCCGCCGAACTCGGCGCGCACCTGGGCGAGCGCCGTGCGGTCGCGTTCGAGCTCGGACGTCAACTCCGCCTGGCGCGACTGCAGCGCGGCCTGTTCGGTGCGCAGAGAAGTAAGCTCCGCCTCCAGCTCCTGGATGCGGGCCACGCTGCTGCTCGCGCTGCGCTTGGCTCGGGTGGCCTCGGATTGCGCGGCGCTTGCACGCCGATCGGCATCGGCCTTGCCCGACTGGGCCGCCTGCTGGGCGGTGCTGAGCTCTTGCTGAAGTTGCTGAAGCTGTTGACGCAGCCGGCGTATCTGCTCTTGTTCGCGCGACGGCTGCTGCGCTGCGGCGCCCAGCGACACAGCCAGGCACAGCACCGCCAGGCACAGCACAGCCAGCGAGCGTGCCGTCAGGCCTGCGAGGCGGCGTCGGCCATCAGTAGCGAACATTCAGGTCCACCTGCAAGCTGTCGACCGCGAAGCTGTCGCCGCTGCCCCCGCGCACCGTCGGGCTGCTGATGGTGCGGCCGGTGATCCAGCGCACACCCAGCGCCGTGTCGCGGGCAAGCCCGTAGTTCAAGCCCACCGACAGGCCGCGCACGTTGGTGCCGCCCAGGCCGATGTCGCTGTCGACGAAGGCATCGGGTACCGCATCGCTGCCGAGCCACTTGTAGGCCAGCGTGACCTGCCAGTCGTTCTGGCTGCGCACCTCCACGGCGCCCACCGTCAGGCGCCCGCCGACGCCGAAGACACGCGCATCGTCGAGGAAGAGGCCGCCCGTGCGGCCCGCGATCTCGCCCCGGTCGTAGCCTTCGTTGCGCACCACTTCACCGGTCAGCCCCACGAACACCGGCGCGAAATGCGACCACTGGGCCGCCACCGTCACCGTCCAGGGCTCGAAGCGCGAGGCCAGGCCCCAGCGTGCGCGGTCCAGCGTCAGCCCGGCTGCGATCTCCAGCGGGTTGTTGGTGAGGAACAGCGTGTTGCCCCGCTGGCGAAGACCGGCTTCGTACTCATACTGGCCGTAGCTGGCGCCGGGGCCGGTGACGGCGCTGTAGTCGCCGTCGACCTGGCCCTCGAAGTAGCGGAAGCGGTAACGCGCGAAGCCCACGCGAACACGGGTCAGTTCGCTCGCTTCCCACTGCACGCCCACCTGCGCGCCGAGGATGCCGCGCCCGCGGCGCGGAGGCGCACTTTCGCGCACCGGGAAGTAGCCCACGGTGGCGAAGGGTAGCCAGGTGGAGTTGCCGGCTTCAGGTCGCCGCAAGGTGACCGCGGCGCCTTCGAAGCCGAGGCTGTCGTTCCAGACGAGATCGGTGCTGAACCAGGGATTCGGGATGCGGCCCGCGCTGGCGCTGACCCAGTCGTAGGGCGTGAGCCGGATGTAGGCCTGGTCGACAAGGAAGCTGTACTTGTTGAAGTTCTGCCCGAGCGTCTGGTTCGTCGACGTGCGATCGGTGCTGCTGCCGGTGGCCAGCCGCAGACCGCCAGTCACCCAGTCGTTGACGCGGGCGGTGAAGCCCAACCTGGCGCGGACGCGGCTGCGGTTGCGGTCGACCTCGGTGTTGGCCGTGGGCAACCCCACCGACGTGGCGGCGGCCAGATCGGGCGCTCGCGTCGCCAGCGTCGCGGCCGCAGCCGTGACGAAGCCCAAGGGCGAGAGGTTGTCGTCCTGGTAGAAGTCGCCCTGCCCCCGCACGCGCAGATCGCCGTTGACGACGATGCGATCGGTCCATTCCGCGGTGGCGTTGGGCACGCCCCAGCGCTCGGCGCGGGCGCGGGCCACGATCTCCTCGCGCAGCTCGTTGCGAATCTGGTCGCGCACGACTTGCGGCACGAAGGGCACGCGCACCACCGGGGCGGCTGCAACCGGTGGTGGCGCGCCCCACTCGCCCGGCCCGGGCGGCGGGCGTGCCGCAGCGCGTCGACGAGCCTCGGCCAGCAGCTGGTCGGCCTTCTCGCGCGTGAGTGTGCCGTTGGCCACCAGCAGTTCGATCAGCGCCAGCGTCGTCTCGCGCAAGGCTTCGAGCGACTCGCGCTCGCCTGCCGTTGGCGGCGTCTGTGCCCAGGCCGCGGGCATCGCCAGGCACAGGGCCAATCCGCCGGCCAGGGCCGGCCTCCACACATGCTCGGGTTTCATCCCAACATCCGGTTGGTCACCTGCAGGCGCAGCGGCTGCTGCAGTGCCTGAGGCAGGGGCGTCGATGCGCCGGGGAAGCGCCGCAGTGCCTCGTTCAGGGCACGGTCGGTCTCGGGGTCACCTGTGCTGTCTGCAAGCTCCGCCCGTTGCACCGAGCCGTTCGGCCCGAGCCACAGATTGACGCGCACCCGGTAGTCGCTGCGCTTGAGTGCCCGATCTCGCGCCAGGTACTCGTTCAGCGAGCGCGTCGTCGTGTTGGCGAAACTCGTCGCCGCCAGCCGCGCCGCCGCGTCGAAGCCGCTGCCGCCGATCTGCGGTTGGTTGCCGAGCTTCTGGTCGGTGTAGTCCTTCGTCACGTTGCCGGCCGTCAACCCGCTGCCAGGGCCATCGCCTGCGGCCTCGTCGCTCTTCAGTGCGGCTTGCTGGTCGGGTTCCGGCGGCTTGTTGTCGGGGGTCTGCGGCTGCGGCTTGGCTTCCTTCTGCGGCTCGGGTGCCTTGTCCTTGGGTGGAGGCGGCGGAGGCGGGGGCGGCGTGTCCGGCAGCAACTTGACGGTCTGCATCCGGCGCTGCTGGGGTGGCTCGTCGCCGCAGCCGGCGACCAAGGTCAGCGCCAGGGCCACGATGGCGGCACTGGACCGCAAGGTCCAGGTAGACAAGGAGAGATTCATTGCGGACTCGGGCCTTCAGAAGCCAATGCGTGCGGTGGCGAGGCTCAGGCCGATCTGCAACTCGTTGCACAGATCGATCATCGCCACCACGCGCTGGTACTGCGTGCGGCCATCACCCTGGATCACCACGGTGGCCTTGGCGTCACGCGCCTTCACGGCGGAGAGATCGGCGCGCAGCGCTTCTTCGGTGCGTGGCGCGCCGTTGAGCTTGAGGGAGCCATCGGACTCCACACGCAACACCACCACCTCGTTGCGTTCGACAGGCGGCGTAGCCGACGGCTTGGGCAGCGCCAGCGTGATGCCTTGCACCGAGGCCGTCGTCATCAGGATGAAGACGACCAGCAGCACATAGGCCAGGTCGAGCATCGGCGTGACATTGATGGTGTCGTAGGGCTTGGATTCGGTCTGGACCTGCATCGAAGTTCCTTCGCGACCCGTTCAGGGCGCCGCCTTCTTGGTCACCAGCCCGACCTCGGCGATGTCGAGCGACTTGATGACGTTCAGCACCTGCACGATGGTGTCGTACTGAGCCTCGGCGTCGCCCTTCAGCACCACCGGCAGGTTCGGGTTGGCAGCCTTGTACTGACCCAGGCTGGTCTTGAGCTGCTCGATCGTCACTGGGAAGGCGTCAAGGTAGACGCTGCCATCGGCGGTGACGGTGACGGCACGGGTCTGCGGCTTGGCCAGGTTGCTGGTGGCGCCGGTCTCGGGAGACTTCACGCGCACGCCCTGCACGCTGGCGGTGGTGAGGATCATGAAGGTCACCAGAAGCACGTAGGCGAGGTCGAGCATCGGGACGATGTTGATGTCGTCGTAGAGCTGGTTCTCGCCCTTGATCTCGGCGGCCATGGCTGTGCTCCCGGGGCTCGCCTGTTCAGCGCTCGCCGTACGACTCGGCGACGCGTGTCACGAACTCGTCGACGAAGATCTGCATGTCCGACGAGATCGTCTTCATGCGTGAGGCCAGGTAGTTGTAGCCAAAGAGCGCCGGGATCGCCACGCCCAGGCCCGCCACAGTGGCCAGCAGCGCCGCAGCGATGCCCGGCGCGATGGCATTGACGTTGACATCGCCAGCCGCGGCGATGGCCGCAAAGGTGATCATCACGCCCACCACCGTGCCCAGCAGGCCCAGGAACGGGCCGCCCGAGATGGCGATGGTCAACCAGACCATCTGGCTGTTCATGCGGTTGTTCTCGCGCACCACGTCGGCATCCACAGCCGCCCTGACGGCGTCCATCGACGCCCCCGACAGGCGAGGCGCTCCAGCCTGCCCGACGTCGCGCTTCTTCAGCTCGCGCAGACCGGCTTCGTAGATGCGGGCCAGACTCGACTGCGGGTGCGCCGCCGCACCTTCGGCTTGCATCGCATCGCGTACGTTGCGAAAGCTCGCCAGGAAGCCTTGATTGGCAGAGTCGGTGCGGCGCACGAGCATGAACTTGTCCACCATCACCCACGCGGCGATGACGAAGAGAACCCCGCACAACACGATCACCACCCAGGCGTCGACGGTGAGGTTCTTCACCAGCACGCCCATGTAACCGCCGTGCCCGCCCTCTTCGGCCGACACGGCGCCTTGAGGCTGGAGCACGCTGGCCACCAGCTTGGCATCGGCGGCCTGCGCGGCATGGCTGAACTTCATGAAGTCAGCGCTGCGTGGCGCGCTGGCCACGGTCAACTCGTCGAGCAGACCGGTGTAGCCGCGACCGACACTGACAGGGCCTTCGATGGCACGCGCAGCCGCCACCACGGAGGAGCCGGCAGGCAGGCCGTTCACGTACAGGGTCAGTTGCTCACCCGCGAGCACGGCTGCGACCTGGGCCCAGGCGTTGACGGGAAGCGCACCCCCGCGAACGCTGACACTCCCCACTCGAGCGACGACCTGGCCCGCATCCAACACGATCGACAGCGGACCCTGAACGAACAGTTCGCCGCCGGCTCCCTGCGGCCGAACCCACAACGAGACCGAGTAAGGCGCGCCCGCGGCAGCTCGGAGACGTTCTGACGCAGGCCAGGCGACGGCCTCACCGGTGAGTCGTGCCGCCGGCCCGATCAGGCCGTTCAGCTCGATCGCCGCGGCCGCCGTGGCCTTCAACGTGCCTGTGTGATCGGCCGCGCTGCCGTCGGGTTCGGAGAAGCGGATCGCCGCCGAGGTGCCCGCGTCCGCCACGACCGCAGGCGCCGCCGCGGTGGCCTGGGCATTGCCGAAATACACGTAGAGCTGGTTCTTGTCGCTGCCCGGCACCAAGGAAGGCACCTGCACCCACAACACGCCCAGCTCGTTGGCACCGTCGAAACGCTCGACGCGAAACGGCAACGGCGTCTTGTCGTCACCGGCAACAACCCGCAAGTCGCTGCCGTCGGGTTTGGCCGCCAGGAAGTCGAAGTTGCCCGAGTGCAGCCGCACCGGCACCGCGACCTGTGACAAGGCTTCGCGGGTCTCGACGCCCTCGGCGCTGGTGTTCAGCGTGATGCGCGTGCGCTGGCTCCAGGCGGCGTCCCACCAGGCCTGCGCGGCCATGGGCAGGCAGACGGCCATCAGCAACGCGGCGGTGCGCAGGGATCTCAGGCGGTTGGGCGGCATCGTCGGGTCCGGATCAGCGGTGGGCTTCGTGGAAAACGTCGCATTCTTCGGAGCGCCCACGACAACCGGCGCCCCTGAGCTGATCCAAACGGACCAGGGCCGCGGCACCGCCGTCGGCCTCGAGCGACACCAGGCGCGCCAAGGGCCTGGTCATGAGCGGGCCTTGCCCTCGTCGAGCAACCGCAGCTGCATGGCCAGCGCCACCGCGTGGGCGCGGTTGCTGGCGCCGAGCTTGCGCAGGATCTTCTGGATGTGGTTCTTGACCGTGAGCGCGCTGATGCCGAGCGCCTCGCCGATCTGCTGGTTGTTCTTGCCTTCGCGCACCCAGGACAGGATCTGCGCCTCGCGGGGCGTGATGCGCCCCTGGCTGCTGCTGCGCGCCTCCACCGGCGGCGCCAGCCGCGACGGCTGAGTGACGCCGACCTCGCGCTCGACACCCAGGGTGCGCAGGTAGGCGGCGTGCAGCGCGTGCACCACCAGGCGCAGCAGGCGGCGCTCCTCGACATCGCCACCGGGCAGCGGGCCGCCCAGCAGGTAGAAGCCGCTCACCTCGTGCAGGCGTTCCGGGCGCGACACGCCGTGCACCAGCAGCCGCTGCACGCCGGCGTCGCGCAGGGCTGCCACCTCGGCGTCGATCGCATCGGCCGTCCGCCCCAGCAAAGGCAGCGTCAGCGGCTCGCCGGCGCCGTCGATCCAGGCCTGCAGCAGGCGCGCGAGCAGGGGCGAGTCCGCACGCGCCAGCTGCACCTGCAGCCAGGGCGGCAGCACCACGCTGTTGAAGACATCGAACACGAGATCGCGGCGCCGGCGGTCGTACACCCCGCACACGGCCACCGAGTGCGGCAGCAGCGGCATCAACTGGTTCTGCAGCAGTGTGTAGAACTGGTGCCTGCGGCAGACCTCGGGCGACTCCTCGACGAAGCGCAGCAGCACACGCGCCAGCGGCAGCGGCAGCGTGGCGGCGTCGAGCTCGTCGCCGGATCGGGCCGTGTGGGCATCGGTGGCCGTCATGGTGGTGCTCCTCGTCGTGCGGGTCTTGTGGGTCTGGGCGCAGGCGCAGCCGGGGCGTGGTGAACGAAGCGCCAATCGGACACGCGGGGCTCGTCCTGCGGCATGGCGCCCTGGTGCGAGAGCCGTCGCGCGTCGGAGCGGCTGCGCACGCCGACGAAGCCGCGCTCGGGCTCGGCGGCGGGCAGCAGTTCCCAGTCGGCACGGCCGGTGAAGGGGTCGGTCCACAGGCGGCGAAGGTGGTGCCGGGGCTCGCCCTCGAGGCTGCCGCGGCGGTCTTCGAGCAGGTCCTGCAGACCCTGCGGCCAGGCCGCCGGCTGGCGTGCGGCGCGGTAGCGGCCGACGGCCTGGCTGATCTGCTCGCCCCGGAAGCGCAGCTCGGCCTCGCGCTCGCGCTGCGTCTGCAGGCTCCACTGGCGGCCCAGTGCCGCCAGGGCTGCGCCCGACAAGGCCAGCACCACCATCAGGCCCCACCAGGTGAGGCCGCGTTCGCGGCTACCACTCGGCATACAACCTCCCGTCGCTGCCGCGGCCACCCGCCGCGCTGCGCACGTCGTCGATGCCGCCGGCCGCGCTGCCGCCGGCCGGGGGCGTGGCCGCGGCGACCTCGATCCAGCCCTCGGCCGTGCCCGTGATGGGGTCGGGCGGCACCGCGCGCAGGTAGCGCAGCTCGGCCAGTTCGGCCAGCGAGGCCGGCCAGCGCCCGCGATCGGCGGCGAACTGGTCGATGGCGTCGCGCATCGTCACCAGCGAGGTCGCCAGGGCGCGCTCCTGGGCCACCTCCAGGCTGCGCAGATAGCGTGGCGCAGCCAGGCTGGCGAGAAGGCCGACGATGGCCAGCACGACCAGCAGCTCGATCAGCGTGAAGCCCCGGGAGGCATGGCCATGCAATCGCGTCATCGCCGGCTCACCACTCGCTGTAGCGCGTGCCATCGAGCGCCCTGGCGTCGTGGCGCGATGCGATATCGAAGACGTCGCGGCCCGGTCGGGGCGCATCGGGGGGGCTGTCGCTGGCACGCAGCGCCCAGCCGGCGGCGGCGGGCAGTGCGGGGTCGGCAAACGGGTCGCGTGGCACGCGGCGCAGGAAGTGGCGGCGCGCGGCCCCCGGCTCGGCCGATTCGGGCACGCCTAGCACCAGCAGCTCCAGCGTGGCCGGGTACACCGGCCGCCCTGGGGCGGCGTCGGGCGGCCTCAGCACCCGCCCCTGCTCGACGGCCAGCGAGTAGGCGTCGATGGCCAGGCGCACCTCGCGCAGCGCCTGGCGCAGCGCGGCTTCCTTGTGGCGCTGCGCCGCCAGCTCCACCAGCGGCCTTGCCGCAGCCGCCAGCACGCCCATCACCGCCAGCACGACCAGCAGCTCCACGAGCGTGAAGCCGCGGCGGCCCTTGGCAGGCGCCCTGCCCGCTTCAACGGGGCGCATCGCGCACCTCGATCCGCATGCGGCCTTCGACCGTGGGCGCGGTGGCCGCCGGCAGCCCTGCGGCATCGACCGCCGACAGCCCGACGAAGGACAGCTCAGCGCCCACGCCGGCCGCGGCCGGCAACACGCGCAACACCCAGGCCACCGAGGCGCCTGCGGGCAGATCGAAGGGCCAGGCGCGCTGGCCCTCGGCGGCGCCGGCGGCGGCGTTCGCCAGCAGCGCGGGGTCGAACTGCAGCTCGCCGCTGATGCGGTGGCTGCCGGGGTTGCGCAGCGTGACGGTGGCCGTCTGGCCAGGCGTAGCGCTGTCGCTCGCTTCGACCACCAGACGCGGCGCCTCGGCCGCTGTGGCCGGGCTGGCATCGCCGGCAACACGCCGGCCCGGAGAGGCCGTCGCGGGCTGCAAAGCACCACGGCCAGCGGCCAGCGTGGCCTGTCCGCCACCGCTCACGCGCAGGTGCTCCGCACCCGGGTTCAAGGCCGTGCCACCGGGCCGCAGGCTCAATGCCGCCTCGGGCAGCGGCAGGTTGCGCACGATGCGCGGCGTCATCAGCAGCACGACCTCGGTCTTGCGCCGCTGGTCGGTGTCGACGCCAAACAGGCGGCCGAGCCAGGGCAGCCGCGCCAGCCCCGGCACGCCGTTGACGTTGCGCAGCTCGTCGTGCTTGGTCAGGCCGGCCAGCACCTGTGTTTCGCCATCGGCCAGCCGCAGCGTGGTGCTGGTGCGCCGCGTGCCGAGCTCGTAGCCGACGCTGCCCGCCGGCCCTCCGACCTGGCGCACGAGGTTGCTCACCTCCAGCGTGACGCGGATCGTGACCTCGTCGTCGAGCTGCACCGTCGGCTCGACATCGAGCTTGATGCCGACATCGAGGTAGCTCACCGAGGCACTGACGCCCACGTTGGCCGCCGAGGTGGTGGTGAACACCGGCAGCTTCTCGCCGACGTGCACCTGGGCCTTCTCGCGGTTGCGGGTGCGGATCGTCGGGTTGGCCAGGGTCTGAGTGTCGCCGTCGTTGGCACGCAGCGAGGCCAGCAGCAGCGGATTGGCCGCGCGCAGCTGCAGCAGCGGCTCCATGCCGCGCGTGATGCGCAAGGTGTCGCGGGCCTGGCCGAACTGGTTGAACTCGCCCACCGCCAGCTCCTGCGGCCACTGAAGGCCGATCTCCGTCAGGCGCGAGGAGCTCACCTCCAGCACCTCGACGTCGATCAGCACCTCGGCCTCGGGCAGGTCGAGGCCGGCGACCAGGTCTTCGACCAGGCGCACCACCGCGGGCGTGTCGCGCACGACGATGGCGTTGATGCGCTCGTCGACATGCACGTCCTGCGTCTTGGCCATCGTGCGCACCATCGCGGCCAGCGTCTTGGCGTCGCCGTTGGTCAGGTACAGCGTGCGCGTCACGAGCTCGGCGTGCTCGCGCTGCTTGGCCGCCGTGGCGGGGTAGACGAGCAGCGTGCGCTCGTTGAGCCACTTGCGCTCGAGCTGCTGCGTCACCAGCAGCACACGCAGCGCCTCGGCGAGCGGCATGTCGCGCAAGGCCAGCGTCACGCGGTGGTCGGCGCGCACGTCCTTGTCGAAGACGAAGTTCAGGCCGTGCGTGCGCGCCAGGGCCTCGAACACCTGGCGCAGTGGCGCCTCGCGGAACTCCAGCGACACCGTCCGGGCCAGCGCGCCGGAGATCGGTGCCGGGGCGGCGTCGGCCGCGGCGGCCGCGGCCATCAGTTGGCCCATCAGCGCGCGCGCCGCGGCGTGCTGCGGCTGCTCGCGCAGCACGGCGGCCAGGCGCTCGCGGGCACTGCGGCGCGTGGCATCGCGCAGGGCTTCGGCAGCCGGCTCGCCCAGCGGCGCGGCCTGGCGCGCGGCCCCGGCCAGCGCCTCGCGCACGGCGGCCACTTCGGCGTCGGCGCGTTCACCCCGCTGCAGCTCGCGCTCGAGCTCGGCCACGCGGGGGTGGTCGGGCACCAGCGCACGCGCCTGCTGCACCAGGGCACGCGTCTCGGCCACGCGACCGGCGGTGCGGGCACGTTCGGCCTGCGCCAGGGTCTGCAGCACCAGGGTCTGCGCCAGCTGCGTGCGCTCGGTGCGCAGCAAGGGGGCGTTGGCCGGCGACTCGCGCAGGCTGCGGTCGATGAGGGCCAGCGCCTCGATGCCGCGGCCCTGGCGCGCCAGCTGGCGGGCTTCTTCATGCGGCGGCGTGGCGCAGCCGGCGAGCAGCAGCACCGCCAGCAACAGCGGCAGCGACGCGGCCCAGGCGCGGCGGATGGGGTGGCAGGCCGAGGGCCGATTCATGGCGCCTCCCAGGCCAGCATCACGGGCTGCTCGCTGCCCAGCGCGCGCAGCTCCACGCCGACGGCATCGATGCGCTGCACGCGCCAGCGGCCGTCCAGCGTGTCGCGCTCGGCCACCACCTGCACCTGCTGCGCGGTGGCGAGCAGCGCGCGCGCCGGGCCGTCGTCGCTGATGCGGCCGATGTAGCGCCACGCCGGGGGCGGCAGGAGTTCGGGCGTGGCCACGGTCGCCGGTGCAGCTGCCGCGGCGCTGGCGCGCGCCTGCACGGCCGCATCACGCGGCCGGGCCGGCTCGGCGCGCGGGCCTGCCGCGGGCAAGGCCGCACCCCAGGCCTGCAGGGCCTCGGTGCCCGCCTCGGGCCAGTCGCCGCGCGCCAGAGAAGCGGCACGGCCCGGGTTCGCCACCGCTGCCGCGGGGCGGCCATGGCGCACCACGGGCAGCAGCGCGTCGTCGGCCAACGCCACTGGCGATTCGTCGAGATTGGCCACGTAGCCGGTGCCCACGGCCGTGACGAAGGCCGCTGCCACCAGCAGCTGGTGCCGCAGGGGCAGGCGCGTTGATCCGCCAGGGCTCATCGCGTCCTGCCGGGTGAGCGCGCCGGGCTTGCGCCGGCCGCGGGTTCGGGGGCGGCATGGCCGAAGGCGAAGCCGAACTCGGCGCGCAGCAAGGCCTGGCCCAGATCGGGGCGCTGCAGCACCAGGCTGTCGAGCGCCAGCGCGGCGTCGCTGGCCAAGGCCGATGCGGCAAAGCCGCGCAGATCGGCGTAGCGGCCCTCGGCACTCAGCGACACGGCGCGCCACACCACCGCTGGCCCGGCAGCGGCGCTGGCAGGGGCCACGTCTTCGCGCAGCCCCCGCACGCTGATGCCGTGGCGCCGCGCCAGGCCCAGCAGCGCACTCACGCGAGCGGCGTGGTCGCTGGCCGCCGGCCAGGCGGGCGCCACGGGCTCCGTGCGCAGGGTCGGGCGCTGCGCGTCGAGCTGCGCCGCCGCGGCGCGCCAGTGCGGCTCCAGCACCGCCACCACCGCCAGCGCGGCCAGCAGCACCAGGGCAGCGGCCACGGCGGCACGCCCGCCCGGGCTGGCGGCGAGGCGGCGCCAGGTCGGATCGAAGGGCCGAAGCACGAGTCCGCCGCTGCCGCGCACAGCCGTCATGGCAAGGCCTCCGCCAGTCGCACACCGATTTCGAAGCGGGCGCGCGACGCCGCGGCCTGCGTCTCGCTGCGCAGCACCGCAGCCTCGGCCACGCCGGGCTGCGCGGCGATGCGGCGCGCCACGGCCAGGGCCTCGGCCGGTGACTCGGCCTCGCCCACGAGCACCAGCCGCGCGGCGTCGCGCCGCTGCTCGAGCCGCAGCCAGCCGCCGCCGTCGGGTTGCGCCGCTTCGGCCGCCGCCCAGCGCGCGCCCCAGGGTTGCTGCAGACGCTGGCGCGCAGCGGCCTCGGCGGCGTCACCGCCCTGCCGCTGGCGCGCCTGCGTGTCGGCCACACGCTGGCGCGCGTCGGCACGGGCCTGCGCCGCCTGCCAGGCCTGGCGCGTGTCCCAGGCCGTGGCCCCCGCCACCAGCAGCACGAGCAGGGCCGTGCCCAGCAGCGCAAGCCCCACGCGCGGCGACAAGGGCGGCGCACGCCGCAACGCCGGCTCCACGCGCCCGGCGTCGGGCAGCTGCTCGCGCAGAGCCTGCAGCAGCGCCTCGGGAGCTTGCGACGGCACGCCGAGACCCGGCACGGCCTGCACGCCCGCCGGCAGCGCACCGGGCAGCGAGTGCCCCGCCACCCACACCCCGCCTGGTGCACCGGCACACAGCGACAGCAAGCCCGGGGCGGCACCGCCCATCGGCGCCGCCGTCGACCACTGCTGCGGCACGCCGTCGGCGCAGTCGATCACCGTGAGGGCCCGGCCCTCGGCCACGATGAGCCTGGCGGCGCCCGCGGCCACCGGCAGCGCCGACCAGTGCGCCAGCACACCCGCCCACAGCGGGGCCAGCGAGCGCAGCCCCTGCAGCGCCGCGGCGCCTTCCAGCGCCTCGCCCACGCCCCAGGTGGCGCCCACCGCCGCCGCCGCGCCGCGGCCGGCGCGCCAGGCCACGGGTGCAGGCGGCGCGCCGCCGTCATCGGCCGGGCCGGCGAGCTCGAGCCAGGCGCGGCGCGCCCAGTCGCGCACGGCGGCCTCGTCGGCCCAGCGCGCCCCGGCCGGCGCCAGCAGCGTGACGCTCATCGTGGCATCGAGCCAGCCGTGGCTTGCCGCGCGCACGGATTCGGCCGCCAGCTGCGCGGGCGGCGTGGCACCCGGGCCGTGGCCCAGCAGCAGGGCCTCAGACATCGGCCGTGACACGGGCCACCTCGTCGGCCGTGGTCCAGCCCTCGGCCAGCGCCGCGTGGGCCGCGTCGCGCAGCGTCTGATGGCCGCGTTCGGCCAGCGCCTGCTTCAGGCGCACCAGCGGTGCGCGGGCCACGAGCAGGTCACGCAATTCGTCGTCCAGGCGCAGCAGCTCGGCGATGGCGCGGCGGCCCCGCCAGCCGCTGCCGCTGCAGGCGATGCAGCCGCGGCCGCCGCAGGCCGTGCAGCGCACGCGCAACAGACGCTGCGCGAGCACGGCCTCGAGCGCGCCCACCACCTGCCAGGCATCGAGCCCCATGTGCAGGAAACGGCCGAGCACGTCGAGCGCGTGGTTGGCGTGCACGCTGCTGAAGACCAGATGGCCGGTGAGCGCCGCCTGCACCGCGATCTGCGCCGTCTCGGCATCGCGGATCTCGCCCACCATCACGCGGTCGGGGTCGTGGCGCAGCACCGAGCGCAGGCCGCGCGCGAAGGTCAGGCCCTTCTTCTCGTTGACCGGGATCTGCACGACGCCCGCGAGTCGGTATTCAACCGGGTCTTCGATGGTGACGAGCTTCTCGTCGGGCCGCATGGTCTCGGCCAATGCGGCGTACAGCGTGGTCGTCTTGCCGCTGCCGGTGGGGCCGGTGACGAGCAGCAGGCCGTGCGGCAAGCGGGCGAGCTGGGCGATGCGCTCGGCCAGGGTCGGCGCAAAGCCCAGCGCAGCCAGCGTGAGGCCATCGCCCTGGTCGAGCGACGCCCGGTCGAGCACGCGCACGACGGCGTCCTCGCCGTGCAGCGTGGGCATCACCGAGAGCCGGAAGTCGACCTCGCGCCCGCCGCTCGACGACGCCAGCCGCAGCCGGAAGCGGCCATCCTGCGGCAACCGGCGCTCGCCGATGTCGAGCTCGGCCATCACCTTCAGGCGCGACACCAGCTGCTCGGCGAGCAGCGGCGTCTCGAGACGGCGGCGCGCCACGAGCACGCCGTCGATGCGCACGCGCACGGCGGCGCCGCGGGCGTCGCACTCGATGTGGATGTCGCTGGCGCCGTCCTGCAGCGCGTCGTGCAGCAGGCCGTCGAGCAGCGGCACGGCACCCGCGCCAGCGGCGGCGCGGGCAGGTGACGAGAGCTCGTGCACGCCGACGCCGCCGTGGTCGACCTCGGTGCCGGCGGCCGTGGCATCGCTGTCGTCGACGGCGCGGAAGCCGCGCTCGCAGGCCGCCAGGCGATCGGCCAGCGCCACGGCGTCCACCACCACCGACAGGGGCTCGCGCAGGCGCACCTGCACGGCCTGCACCAGCAGCGGTTCGGGTGGCACGGCCACCAGCAAGGTGGCCGTGCCCTGCGCGCCACGCAGCACCAGCGCACGGTGGCGCACGGCGCGGGCCAGGTCCCAGGAGCCGAGATCGACCTCGCCCAGCGCCGCCATCCAGCCGGCGGCGTTCATGGCACCTGCTCCATCAACGTGAACAGCGGCAGGTACATCAGCACCACGACACCGCCCACCACCGCGCCCATCACCAGCATCAGCAGCGGGTTCACGACCTTCGATACCCAGTCCGCGAGGCGCGACACCTCCTCGTCGTGGAAAGCTGCGGCGCGCGTGAGCATGGCGGCGACCTCGCCGCTGCGCTCGCCCACGCGCAGCATGCGCAGTGCCGCCGGCGTGAGCAGGCCATGGCCCTGCAGCGCTGCCGACAGGCGCCCGCCCGCCGCCACATCGGCGCGCGCCCGCGCCAGCGCAGGCCTCAGCGGCGCATCGAGCACGGGCTCGGCCAGCGCCAGCGCGCGCGGCAGCGGCACACCCGCCGCGCCGAGCAGACCGACGGCGCGGTACAGCCGCGCCAGTGCCACGGTGCGCAGGCGCGGGCCCAGCCCCGGCAGCCGCCACAGCTGCGCCTGCCACCAGCGGCGCGCGGCCGGGGCGCGCAGGCCCGCCAGCACCGACAGCGGCAGCAGCAGGGCCACCAGCGCTGCCAGCCAGGGCTCGCGCGACGCCGCCTGCCCGGCGGCGATGAGCACGCGTGAGCCCCAGGGCAGCTCCACCGCCATGCCCTCGAAGACACCGGCAAAACGCGGCAGCACAAAGACGACGAGGAAGCCGATCACGGCCACGCCGGTGGCCAGCAGCAAGGCGGGGTACAGCGCCGCGGCGACGAGCCGGTCGCGCAGCGCGCCGCTCCAGGCCAGGAACTCGGCGTGGTGCTTGAGCACGCCGAAGAGCTGACCATCACGTTCAGCGGCAGCCACCAGGGCCAGCAGCACGTCGTCGAAGGCGGGCGCGCCGGCCTCACCCGCCGAAGCCATGGCCTGCGACAGCGTGCGCCCCTCGCGCAACCCGGCCTGCACGCGGGCCAGCGGCACGGCGGCATCGCCGTTGCGCTCGGCCAGCGTCTCCACGGCCTCGAGCAGCGGCACGCCACTGGCCAGCAGCACGGCCAGTTCCTGCGCGAAGGCGCGTGGATCGACCCTGGGGCCGCGCTGTCGGGGCCAGCCGAGGCCGGGCCCGGCAGCGGAGGCCTGGGCGCGATCCGAGCTGGGCCGCACCGCCAGCAGGCGCGAGGCCGGCAGGCCCAGCACGGCCGGCAGGGCCGCTTCGTCGGGGGCCTGCACCAGCCGCCACTGCGGCGCCGCACCGGGCTCGTGCAGCTGCACGTGATAGGACGGCATGGCCGCTACCAGTTCCGCAGGCCGGTGGCAGCTTCGCTGCCTGGCGCGCCGTCGGGGCCTTCGGACCAGAGGTCGTAGTCGCCGTGTTCGCCCGGTGCCCGGTACCCATACGGCCGGCCCCACGGGTCGGGCGGCAGCGCACGCGCCAAGTAGGGGCCCGCCCAGCGCGGCTCGCCGGCCGGAGGCTGCGTGAGCGCGGCCAGGCCCTGGGCGGTGCTGGGGTAGCGGCCGACATCGAGGCGGTACTGGTCGAGCGCCTTGCCCAGCGCGTCGATCTGCGCACGCGCCACCTTGGCCTCGCTCTTGCCGATCTGCGCGAAGAGCTTCGGGCCGACGTAGCCCGCCAGCAGCCCGAGGATGACCATCACCACCAGAAGTTCGAGGAGGGTGAAACCGCGATGACCGATGCGGCACAGGCGTGACGGACCAGACGGCGCAGCCGCTCGGGCGGCGGCGGTCGAAGCGATGGGCGAAGGCTCTGGCATGGACTCTTCAGACTACGGAGCACTGATGTCCGCGGCTTGAAGGAGCGCTGACAAAGCGTCATGTCGCATGAGCCGAAGGCATCAGACCCCTGTGTCTCGGGGTGCCTCGGATTCGATCGAGCAACGACGACATGATCCGAATGGCGCCTTGGGCGAGTGGGGTCTGAAGGAACGCGGACACGTTCGCTCCGCATAGTCAGAGGAGCACCTCATCTCACATCTGTCATGCCACCGTCAGCTGCTGCCTGCGCACTGGCCGAAAAGCATCGGCTGGAGATCGCTCGATCGCGGCAGGGAGGAGATGTTGCCGCCACCGACATCGACATATGGTTCGGCGCCGTGCCCATCACAGAGACGGGCGGCTTCCCGCCACCAAACGCGGCGCACTGCTGGGTCTACCTGACCCTGAACGCCGAGATCGCGCTGTCGATGTCCAGCAACCCGTCGCTGCACGAACTGGTGCGTCTGCCACGTGCCCGCGTCAGCATCGACGGCCAGTGGCTGTGGTGGGCGCTACGCCGCAAGTACCGGACACGCGCCTTGGTCAAGCTCTCCGGCTCCGATCTGGTGTACGAGCTTGCGGCGCTCTGCGCACGGCGCCGACAGCGCCTGCTTCTGCTGGGCAGCACGCCCGAGGTCAACGCATTGGCCGTGCGGCGCTTGCGCGACCTGCACCCCGAATTGGCGGTCAGTGGCTTTTCGCCGCCTTCCTATCAACTGGGCCGCGCCGAGCATGCCGGTGCCGCGGAGGCTGCAGCACTGCATGCCATCGAGGCGCACCGCCCGGACTACGTCGTGCTGGGGCTGGGTGCCGAGAAAGAGCAGCGCCTCGCACTCCGGTTGTCACCGCTACTCGACGGCCGCGTCACCGGGATGCTCTGCTTCGGTGGGGCGATCGACATGGTGTCAGGCGAAGTGCGCAGGGCCTCACCTTGGATGCGATCGCTCGGCGTCGAGGCGCTCTACAGGGTCTGTCAACAACCCCGCCGCCTGCCACGGCTGGTTCGGGTGCTGCGCATACTGCCGCGACTGGTTGCCGGCGACTACTGATGCAGTGGTGGATGTCGTTTGGCGCTTCAGTCGCCGGTGCCGTTAGCCGGCCTGCCCGGCGTGCGGTCGAGGTCGAGGTCGACCGAACTGCGCCCTGTGCCTGAGGTCCAGCGACTCGTCCAGATTCGGCACACCTGGCCGAGCAACCAGATCCCTTGTATGACATAGCGCCGCCCGTACGTCGACGGGTAGAGGGCTAGCCCGGATATTTCATGAGCGTTGTACTGGATGCGTTTGCGACGCCGATCTGCAGGCTTTTTGAGCCCACGGGCGCAGTAATGAGGCGATTGCTGCGCAGGGTGCAGGCGACGGGGCGAGCATGGCCGTATTTGCCCC
>JADCGQ010000061.1 GCA_020248945.1 Rubrivivax sp. | reverse complement strand
ACGGCCTTCTGCAGCCGGTCGCCCCACCCCCTCCGTTCGGGCTGAGCCTGTCGAAGCCTGGTGGCGCACCACCGCTCCCACTCGACGCACCGCGCGAGCAAAGGGCTGTGCGGGCGGAGGCTGCGGCGTGAGTTGAAGCGGTCGGCCCTGCGGGCCGACTGCCCTGCGCTGCTCGTCTTGAGGGCGCACGGCAAAACTCGCTACGCGGGCTGCGCCCGCTACGCTCGAACAGTTGCCGTGAGTCAGTCTTTGATGCGCGCTGCGCGCGCCGCCCTCAAGACTGCGCTGCTCGGCGCTTCAAGATCACGCCGCAGCCCCCACCCGCACAGCCCTTCGCAACAACCGGGGTTGGCTCTCGGACCAAAGACCACGGTGGTGGATGAGCGGCAGGCGGTGCACGGTGCGGGCGCTATGTGGGGCGCCGAGCAGCGCAGTCTTGAGGGGGGCGCGCGCAGCGCGCATCAAGGACTGAGAGGGTGTGAACGAAATGTTCAGTTCGCCAGTCTCGTTGCGAGCATACGTGCTTGTGCGAGCCAGACCCAGGCCAGCGGCGCCCATTCGGAGCGATCGTGATGGGCGATGAGACGGCGGTCGCGCTCGAGCCAGGCGTGGGTGCGCTCGACCACCCAGCGCATGGGCTGCACGACGAAGGGCTTGGCGGATTCCTCGGGCCACAAGGGCTGCTGGGCGTCGCGCCAGGTGCCGGTGGCGCGGTTGCCCGGGCGGCGCACCACCTCCACGGTGATGCCGTGAGCCTTCTCGATGGCTGCTGCGCGCTGCCCGGCGTATGCGGCGTCGGTGTAGAGCTTCTTGATCGTGGGTGCCTTGGCATAGGCCTTGGCCACCACGTCGGCGGCGGTGTCGCGGTCCTGCACGCTGGCGGCCGTGATCGTGACCGCCAGCAGCAGGCCCAGCGAGTCGACCACGAGGTTGCGCTTGCGGCCCTTGACCTTCTTGCCCGCGTCGAAGCCCGTGTTGCCGCCCTGGGGCGTGCTGCGCGTGCTCTGCGAGTCGATGACGGCCGCCGTAGGTTCGGGGGACTTGCCCTCGCGCCGGTGCCACTGCTGGCGCAGCCGCTCCTGCATGGCCTCGAACGTACCGGCCGCAGCCCAGCGCTTGAAGGACATGTACACCGCCTGCCAAGGCGCATAGCTCTTGGGCACCAGCCGCCAGGGACAGCCCGTGCGCACCACGTAGCAGCAGGCATTGACCATCACGCGGCGCGGGTAGCGAGGCGGCACGCCCGGCTGCCCATCGCGCTCGAACAGGTCGGCCACCAGCGCCCACTCGGCGTCGGTCAGATCGGTGTGCTGACCCTCGGGGCTGCTGCTGCGCCGGTGCATGGCGTTGTAGCCGGTGCGCGGCCCCGCGCCACGTCCTTGCTCACCCCGCTCGGCCGAGGAGCGCCGCAGCGGCTTCAGTCGCACGACGCCAGCCTCGCGCAGCGCCTTGCGCACCGTGACCGGGTTGACCTTCACACCGCAGCGCCGGGCCAACTCCGCCGTGACTTCAGCCAACGACGCGTGCGGCATCTCCGCGACGATGACACGAAGCACCTCCCCATGCTCGGCGCCCAGCAACGGCTTGCGTCCGGGCTTGCCCTTGCGGTCGATGTCTCCAGCCTTGCTCTTCATGCCATGCCTCGCGCGCTTGCCTCGTCAAGACACAACGCGCGAGGTCATTGTTTCGTTTACACTCACTGACTCACCGCAACTGTTTGAGCGGAGTTCGCGCAGCGAACGCAGCGAGTTTTGCGGTGCCCCCTCAAGTCGAGCAGCGCAATGGAAGTCGGTGCGCAGCACCGACCGCCACACCTAGCGCCTGCACCGTGTACCGCCTGCCGCGACGCGCGAGGCTGAGGACAGGGCTTCGACAGGCCTGTCCTGAGCCTGTCGAAGGGCTCAGCTCGAACGGAGGCGGTGGGACGCGCGGCCGCTCTGGGCCGAAAGCGCCAGCCCAGCCTATCGCCCCACCCCAGCCGCCACCAGCCGCTCGGCCATGGCCACCAGTGCACGGTCGCTGCCGCGGGGGCCGAGCAGGCTCAGCCCCATCGGCGCGCCATCGCGGCCGGCCAGCGGCAGGCTCAGCTGCGGCGTGCGTGCCAGGCCCGCCGCGCACAGCAGCCGGATGGCGCGGTTGCGGTAGTCCTCCAGCGCGCTCTCGAGATCGGCCTTCAGCGGCGCGATGTCGGGCATGGTGGGCAGCAGCAGCACGCCGTCGCTGCCCAGCAGCGCATCGAGGTGCGCCGTGAAGCGCTCGCGGAATGCTGACGCTGCTGTGACCTGTGCATCGGTGACGCCGCGGCTGAAGGCAAAGCGCTCGGCCACGCCCGGGCCCAGCGGCGGGGCGTAGCGCTCGATCAGCGGGCCATCGGTTTCCCAGGCCTCGCGGCCCTGGATGTAGCGGAAGTGCCAGTACATCGCGTCGAAGGAGTCCAGCACCACGTTCACCGGCGAGGCGCGGCCCAGCACGGCCTGCACCCGCTCGGCCGCCGCGTGCGTGCTGGCCTCGGCCGCCGGCGCCAGCTGCGACCACAGGTCGGTGGGCCACAGCAGCCGCGTGGGTGCGGCCACGGCGTCGGCGCCCAGCAGCACATCGGCCACGCGGGCAAATGTGGCGGCATCGCTTGTGAACCAGCCACAGGTGTCGAGGCTGGGCGAGAGATCGAGCGCACCCTGCAGGCTGACGCGGCCATGCGTGGGCCGCAGGCCGTACAGGCCGCAGTGGCTGGCCGGCGCGCGCACGCTGCCGCCGGTGTCGGTGCCCAGCGCGACATCGCACAGGCCGTTCGACACCGCCGAGGCCGAGCCCGATGACGACCCGCCACTGATGCGATCGGGCGCCGCGCCGTTGACGGGCGAGCCGAAGTGCACGTTCTGGCCGTTCATGCTGAAGGCCAGCTCGTCGGTGACCGTCTTGCCGACGAAGGCCGCGCCGGCATCGAGCAGGCGCTGCACGGTCGGCGCCGTGCGCGCCTTGATGCCGCTGAGCGCCAGCACGATCGGGTTGCCGCCGCCGGTGGGATAGCCGGCCACGTCGAACAGGTCCTTGGCCGCGAAGCTCAGGCCGGCCAGCGGGCCTTGCGCCGCATGCGGCACGGGCGCATCGGGGTACGGGACGAAGCAATGGGCGTGTCGGTCGTCGATCATGCGGGGGCTGATGCCTCGGCTGTCATTTCATTGGTGGCGTCGGTGCGCAGGCAGCGCGCACGGTGGCCGGGTGCGAGCTCCACCGCCGGCGGCTGCTGCGTGCGGCAGGCCTCGTCGGCCCAGCGGCAGCGCTCGGCGAAGGCGCAGCCGGGTGGCAGCTTGCTCAGATCGGGCGGCGAGCCGGCGATGGTGACGAGCCGCTGCCCCTTGTCCATGGCGCCATGCGCGCGGCTGCGCAGGAGGGCGATGGTGTACGGATGGCGCGGCGCGCGGATCAGCTCGCGTGCCGTGCCCTCTTCGACGATGTGGCCGGCGTACATGACGGCGATGCGGTCCGCCACCTCGAGTGCGGCGCCAATGTCGTGCGTGACGAAGACGATCGACAGGCCGAGCTCCTGCTGCAGCTCGCGCAGCAGGATCAGCACCTGGATCTGCACCGTGGCGTCCAGCGCCGTGGTGGGCTCATCGGCCAGCAGCAGCTGCGGGTTGCAGGCCAGGGCCAGCGCGATCATGGCGCGCTGGCGCATGCCGCCGCTCATCTCGTGCGGGTAGGCGGCCAGGCGGCGCTCGGGGCTCGGGATGCGCACGCGCTCGAACAGCTTGAGCGCGCGGCCGTGGGCCTCGGCGGCGGTCACGTCTTCGTGCCGGCGGATGCTCTCGACGATCTGCGCGCCGACGGTGTAGACCGGGTCCAGCGCCAGCAGCGGCTCCTGGAAGATCATGCTGGCGACCTTGCCGCGGTAGTCGGCCAGCTCGCCATCTGCCATGGTCAGCACGTCGCGGCCTGCGACCATGAGCTTGCCGCCGAGCTGCGTGCGCTTCGCGGCATGCAGCATCAGCATCGTGCGCAGCGTGACGCTCTTGCCGGAGCCGCTCTCGCCGATGAGCGCCACGGTCTCGCCGCGCCGCACCTGCAGGCTCACGCCGCTGACGGCCTTGACGGGCGCACGACCGCCGGTGAAGGCCACGGTGAGATCGCGCATGTCCACCAGCGGTGGCGTGTGCTCGGCCACGTTCATGCCGCCTCCTGCGCCGCGGTGCGGGCGGCCAGCGTGTGGCCGCTGCCCGGTTCATGGATCAGACAGGCCACGCCCTCAGTCACCCCTGGCAGCGCCAGCGCCTTGCGCGAAGGCACGCGCTGGCCGCACACCGCCTCGGCCTTGGGGCAGCGCGGGTGGAAGCGGCAGCCGCTGGGCGGGTTGATGGGATTGGGCGGGTCGCCGGCCAGCGGGGCCACGAGCGTGCGGCGGTCGGGGTCCATGCTGGGCATGCTCGACAGCAGTGCCTTGGTGTACGGGTGGCGCGGTGTGTTGAACAGCGTCTCGGCGCTGCCGACCTCGGCCACCTCGCCGAGGTACATCACCATCACGCGGTCGGAGATGAAGCGCACCACGTGCAGGTCGTGGCTGATGAAGACGTAGGTCAGGCCGAACTCGTCCTTCAGGTCGAGCAGCAGGTTCAGCACCTGGGCCTCGACGCTCTTGTCGAGTGCCGACACGGCTTCATCGAGGATCACGATGCGCGGCTGCAGCGCCAGCGCGCGCGCGATGTTGACGCGCTGGCGCTGGCCGCCCGAGAGTTCGTGCGGGTAGCGCCCGCCAAAGCGCGAGGGCTCCAGCCCCACCTTGTTCAGCAGCGCCCGAGCGCGCGCCACCGACTCGGCCGTGGACACGCCATGCACCTGCGGGCCGAAAGCGATGCTGTCTTCGATGGTGAGGCGCGGGTTCAGGCTGGCGTAGCTGTCCTGGAACGCCATCTGCACCTGGCGGCGGTATTCCTTGAGCGGCAGATCACGGCTGCCAACCTTGGCGCCGTCGAAGATGACCTCGCCGGCGGTCGGATCGATCAGCTGCATCAAGAGGCGCGCCGTGGTGCTCTTGCCGCAGCCGCTTTCGCCCACCACGCCCAGCGTCTCGCCGGGCAGCACCTGGAAGTTCACGTCGTCGACCGCGCGCACCACGCCGCCGCCGCGGCCGAGCACGTCTTTCTTCAGCGGGAAGTGCTTCACCAGACCCTGCACCTGCAGCAAAGGCTTGCTCACGGGCGCCTGCATCACTTGTTGTCCATGGCGGCGCGGAGCGAGTCGCTCAGCAGGTTGAAGGCAATGGAGGTGATGAAGATCATCGCGCCCGGCAGCGCAGCCACCCACGGCTGCACGTAGATGGCTGTGCGCAGCGTGTTCAGCATCAGGCCCCACTCGGGCTCGGGCGGCTTGACGCCGAGGCCCAGAAAGCTCAGGCCACTGGCGAGGATCATGCTCACCGCGATCAGGCTGGTGGCGTACACGAAGATGGGCCCGAGCACGTTGCCCAGCACGTGCACGCGCACGATGGTGAAGGCATCGGCGCCACTGGCGCGTGCGGCTTCGACGTAATCACGGTTGCGTACCTGCGTCGTCACGCTCTCGGCCACGCGGGCGATCGGCGGGATGAACACGATGGTGAGCGACAGCAGCGCGTTGCCGATGCCGGCGCCTAAAGCGCCGCTCAGCGCGATGGCCAGCAGCACGCTCGGGAAGGCGTAGAACACGTCGACCGTGCGCATGATGGCGGTGTTGGTGATGCCACCCGCGTAGCCCGCCAGGATGCCGATGGCCGAGCCGATGAAGAAGGCCAGGATCACCGGCGTGATGCCCATGAAGAGGCTCAAGCGCGCACCCACGATGAGCCGGCTGAGCATGTCGCGGCCGAGCTCATCGCTGCCCAGCGGGTAGCCGTCGGTGCCGATGGGCTTCAGGCGCGACAGCATGCTGCTGGCCTGCGGGTCGGCCGGGGCGATCCAGGGGCCGAAGAGGGCCATCGCCAGCAGCGCCAGCACAATGCCGGCGGCGACCCAGAACACCGGATCGCGCACGACCCGCGCGCCGACGTTGCCCCAGTAGCCGCGTGAACGCTCGGCCGCCTCCGTTCGCACTGAGCTTGTCGAAGTGCCCGCCCCATCCGTTCGCACTGAGCCTGTCGAAGTGCCCGCGGGGGCTTCGACAGGCTCAGCCCGAACGGTGGCAGCTCCGGTCGGCGCGCCGCTCATGACCTGGCGATCCGCGGATCAAGCAGCGACTGGATGATGTCCACCACCACGTTGAGCACGACGAAGAACATCGCCAGCACGAGGATCGTGCCCTGCAGCAGCGGCAGATCACGCTGGAAGATGGCGCTGTTGAGCAGGAAGCCGGTGCCCGGCCAGGCGAACACCGTCTCGATGAGGATGCTGCCGCCGAGCAGGTAGCCCAGCTGCAGACCCATCACGGCCAGTGCTGTGGGCGCTGCGTTCTTGACGACGTGGCGGAAGACGCCGAAGTGCGTCAGGCCCTTGGCACGCAGCCCGACCACGAACTCCTGCGCCAGGATCTCGGCCACCAGCGCGCGCACCGTGCGCGCCACGATGCCCATCGGGATGACGCTCATCGTGATGGCCGGCAGCAGCAGGTGCTTCACGTGCTCCCAGTTCCAGACCCAGTTGTCGCTGCCGCCCGGGCCGGCGCCGGTGGCCGGCAGCCAGTTGAGCTGCGCCGCGAACACGATGACCAGCACCATGCCGAGCCAGTAGTGCGGCACGCTCACGCCCAGCACGCTCAACAGCGAGGCGCCGCGGTCGACCCAGCTGTTGCGGAAGTAGCCCGCCACGAAGCCGAACAGGCAACCGAAGAAGAAGCCGATCAGCGTGGCCACCACCGCCAGGCGCAGCGTGTTCACCACTGCCGTCATCACCTCGGTGGTGACGGGGCGGTTGCTGGCGATGCTGGTGCCCAGATCGCCCTGCAGCGCGCGCCAGACCCAGCTGAAGAACTGCTCCGGCAGGCTGCGGTCGAAACCGTAGAGCGTGCGCAGCTGGTTCTGCAGGTCCTCGCTGGCGTCGGCCGGCAAGATGGACACCAGCGGGTCACCCGGCGCCAGGTGCACCAGCGCAAAACACACCAGCGCGACGCCGGCCATGATGGGCAGCGTGTACAGCACACGCCGCAAGAGGTAGGCCAGCATCGCGCGGCGGCTGGGTGCCGACGGTCAGTCCATCGACATGGTCGCGATATCGATGAACCAGCTGCGCGGCTGCACCACGCCCTTCACCTTGGGGCTCATGGCACGCGGGCCCACGTCGTGCGCGATCCAGACGAAGGGCGCGTCTTCCACGATGTGGGCGTGCAGCTTGGCCAGCGCGGCGTCACGCGACTTCTCGTCGAACGAGGTGCGGGCGTCGGCCACGAGCTTGTCGACCGTGGCATTGCCGTAGTAGCCCCAGTTGTTGCTCACCGGCGGGAAAGTCTTGGTGCTGACGAAACGCACCATCGCGAAGAACGGGTCCATCGCCGCGAAGCTCACGTTGATGGCGTTGGCGCCGTTGGCCGTGGGGTCCTTGGCACCGCGGCGCCAGTTGGTGAACAGGGTGTTCCATTCGATGACGTCGAACTGCACGTCGAAGTGGCAGGCCTTCAGGCTCTGCTGCACGAACTCGTTCATCGGCAGCGGCTGCATCTGGCCTGAGCCGCTGGCGCTGATCTGCACCTTCACCTTCAGCGGCTTGGCGGCGCTGTGGCCGGCTTCGGCCATGAGCTTCTGCGCGGCAGCCACGTCGTAGCGGATGTCGAACTTGGGGTTGCCCCACCACGGGTGGCCGGGAGCCACGGTGCCCTTGGGCGGCGCCATCATGCCGCCGAGCAGCTTCATCAGGCCCAGACGATCCACGCACAGGTTGGCGGCCTGGCGCACGCGCTTGTCGAGCCAGGGCGAGCCTTCGGCAAAGCTCAGCTGCCAGGGCCAGACGTGCGGCTGCTGGTTGAAGTAGACCTTGTTGCCACGGCTCTGGATGGCACCCATGGCGTCGGGCGACGGGGCCTCGATCCAGTCGACCTGGCCCGACAGCAGCGCGGCCGTGCGGGCGTTGGCCTCGGGCATGGGCAGCAGCACGACGCGGTCGATCTTGGGCGTGCGCTTGGGGTCCCAGTAGGCCTTGTTGGCCACCACCTCGAGGCGCTCACGCGGCACGAAACGGGCCATCTTGAACGGGCCGGTGCCGCTGGCATCGGACGCGAAGGCCGTCCAAGCGGCCTTGGACTTGTCGGCCGGCGTCGCGCCCGGCGCCGCATCGAACTTCTTCTGCCAGTGCGCGGGGCTGGCCATGAAGAGGTTGGTCAGGTTGATGGGCAGGAAGGAATCCGGCTCGCTGCTGGTGAGTTCGACCGTGAGGTTGTCGATCTTGCGGGCCGTGCGCAGCGTGGGCATGCGGCTGGCCGTCACGCCCACCTGGCTGGCGTCGAAGTGCACGGCGTCCTTGTCGAGCACCTTGCGCACGTTCCAGACCACGGCGTCGGCGTTGAAGTCGCTGCCGTCGTGGAACTTCACGCCCGGGCGCAGCTTGAAGACCCACTTGGTCTTGTCTTTCGCGTCGACGGCCCAGCTCAGCGCGACGCCGGGGATCAGCACGCTGGGGGCGTCGGCCTTGGACAGATCCCACTGCGTGAGCGCGTCATACATCGGGATGCCGGTGAAGCGGTTGCCCTCGAAGCCCTGGTCGGGCTGGCCGAGCGTGCGCGGGATGTCGGCGGCCGTCATGGCGATGCGCAGCACCTTCTCCTGAGCCTGCGAGGGCGCGGCCAGCGTGACCAGGGCCAGGGCGACGAGGCCCGTGGCAGCGAGGCGACCGCCGTGACGTTGGGCAGTGAACGAGGGCTTGGTGCTCATGGGCGCTGTGGGTGGGTTGTGAAAGACGACGCGACAGCGGTTGCAAGGCCCGTGCCATCAGTCGATTGAAGGGCTCGGCAGAGTCTTGGCCAGGCCTGGGCCCAGGCCCGTCCAGGGGCCGGCTTCGACCACGGCCACTTCGTGGGTCTCGGCGGCCAGGGCCACGCGCAGGGCTTCGTGCAGGGCCAAGTCGACGTTGTCGAGCACGGGCACCGGCAGCCGGCCGGCCAGCGGTGCGGCCAGGCCGGCGAGGCCGGCGCCGCCGAGCAGCAGCGCGCGGGCGTCGGGCCAGCGGCGCAGCGCCTGCGCGCCGGCTTCAGCCAGCCACTCCCCAGCCTGCTGCGGCTGCGCCGCCATCTCGCCGCCGCTGCGCGGCAGCGCGTGCACGCCCAGCATCGGCGCAGGCAGCGGCAGTGCCTGGGCCAGCCGCTGCAGCATCGGCACCCAGGCCGCGCCGCCGGTGAGCACCACGAAGGGGCCGTGGGCCGCGGCGGCCCGCATCGAGGCCTCGGCCAGGCCGAGCACCGGCGCCGCGCTGAGCGCACGCAGGGCAAAGAGGCCGGGGTCACCAAAGCAGCCCAGCAGCACGGCCGAGGGCGGCCCGTCTTGCCGCACGGCCGTGGCGTAGGCCTCCATTGCGGCGTGCGCAGCCACGGCGGCACCCACTTCACCGGTGATGTAGCGCGGACCAAAGGCCGCGGTGGCCGCTCGCACGTGCACGGGCTGACGCAGGCCCGACGCCGCACGCCGCGCGGCCGCCTCGAGCAAGGCGGTGACCGACGGGCTCGTGTTCGGATTGAGGATGAGCAGCGACGGCATGTTCGGGCTGGCGTTCATGGCGGCGGTGTTCGCAGCTTGCGTGCCGGGAAGAGAGGGCTCCAATGGCGCCATCCTGGTGCAACACGATCACAAATGGTGCACGACCCCGGTGGCTGCGTGGGTGGGTGGAGAGCCGTTCAGCGGCTGGCTGCGGCCAGCGCCTGATCCACATCCCACAGGATGTCGTCGATGTGCTCCAGCCCCACCGAGAGGCGCACCATCTCGGGCGTGACGCCGGCGGCGCGTTGCTGCGCCTCGCTGAGCTGCCGGTGCGTGGTGCTGGCCGGGTGGCTGACGAGCGTGCGCGTGTCGCCGATGTTGACGAGGTGGCTCATGAACTGCGCCGCCTCGATGAACTTCACACCCGCCTCGGCGCCTCCCTTCACACCGAAGGCGAGCAGGCCGGAGCCCGCCTTCATCTGCCGCATCAGCAGCGCGTGCTGCGGGTGGCTCGGCAGGCCGGGGTAGTTGACGAAGCTCACGCGCGGGTCGGCCTGCAGGAACTTGGCCACGGCCAGCGCGTTGGCGCTGTGGCGCTCCATGCGCAGCGGCAGCGTCTCGATGCCTTGCAGCACCTGCCACGCACTCATCGGGCTGAGCGCGGCGCCGTACACGCGCAGCGTCTCCATGCGGCAGCGCATGGAAAAGCCGAATTCGCCGAAGGTCTCGTAGAACTTCACGCCGTGGTAGCCGGGGCTGGGCTCCGTCATGCCCGGGAACTTGCCGTTGTCCCAGGGGAAGCGGCCGCCCTCCACCACCACGCCGGCCAGCGTGGTGCCGTGGCCGCCCAGGTACTTGGTGGCGCTGTGCACCACGATGTCGGCGCCGTGCTCGATGGGGTTGCACAGCGCCGGGCTCGGCACCGTGTTGTCCACGATCAGCGGCACGCCGTGCGCGTGCGCCACCTCGGCCACGGCGGCGATGTCCAGCACCACGAGGCTGGGGTTGCCCAGGCTCTCGGCAAAGAAGGCGCGCGTGTTCGGTCGCACGGCGGCGGCCCAGGCGTCGCGGTTCGTGGCGTCAACGAAGCTCGTCTCGATGCCGAACTTGGCCAGGTTCACCGACAGCATCGTCACGCTGCCGCCGTACAGCGCCCCGGCCGCGACCACGTGGTCGCCGGCCTGCAGCAGCGTCATCAGTGCCATCGCTTCGGCCGCCATGCCGCTGGCGCTGGCCACCGCGGCGCGGCCGCCTTCGAGCGCGGCCACGCGCTCCTCGAGCGCGGCCACCGTGGGGTTGCTCAGGCGCGAGTAGACGTTGCCGAAGGTCTGCAGGTTGAAGAGCGCCGCCGCGTGCTCGGCGCTGTCGAACACGAAGCTCGTGGTCTGGTAGATCGGCAGCGCACGGGCGCCGGTCTCGCGGTCGGGCACCTGGCCGGCGTGGATGGCCAGGGTCTCGGGGCGGAATCGGCGCTGGGTCATGCGGTCCTCCGCTTCGACGAGATCACGCCGGTGTTCACGCCCGCCCAGTGCAGCCCGCCGAAGAGCCGCGCGTGCTCGATCTTCACGCAGCGGTCCATCACCGACTCCAACCCCGCGGCGCGGGCGATGGCGTCGGCCTCCAGGTTCATCACGCCCAGTTGCTGCCACAGGCACTTGGCGCCGATGGCCACGGCGCTGGCGGCGATGGGCGGCACGTCGGCGGGCTTGCGGAACACGTCGACCATGTCGATGGCGAACGGGATGTCTTCCAGCCGCGCATAACAACGCTCGCCGAGGATGAGCTCGGCCTTCGGGTTGACCGGCACGATGCGGTAGCCCTTGCCCTGCAGGTAGCTGGCGGCGAAGTAGCTCGGCCGGTTCCAGTCGGCCGACAGGCCAACGACGGCGATCGTGCGGCAGCGGTCAAGAAGGCGCCGAAGCGACGCGTGGTCTGGGCTCATGCGCAGATCCTACGGCCCGCGCACCCCAGGCGTGACGGGCCTGGGTGTTCGTTGACCGGCGCAGGTCAACAGGAGTCCCGCAAATGCGGGTGAAATCCATTGATTTCCATCGAATTCCAATGGATTCCGGGTTCCAATTCGGCGATGAACAGTGACTTCATGGACACCTCCTCCCTCAGGCTGCCAGAGGGGCCTGCCACGCTGCAGCGCGGCCTCGTCACCACCACCGAGGCCGCCGCCCTGCTGCGTGTGTCGGTCGCCACCGTGCAGTCCTGGTGCGAAAGCGGCCTGCTCGTCAGCTGGCGTACCGGCGGCGGCCACCGGCGCATCGAGCGCGCATCGGTCGAGCGGCTGCTCGGTCAGCCGCAGCCGGGTGCCGACGGGCGCCGCGCCGTCGCTGCGCAGCGGCCCACCGTGGTGGTGGTGGAGGACGATGCGAACCTGTTGCGGCTGTACGAGGCCCGCATCTCGCGCTGGCCCGGGCAGCCGCAGGTGCTGTGCCTTAACAACATGGTGCTGGCGCTGCTGCGCATCGGCCGCCAGGCCCCGAAGATGCTGATCCTCGACCTGCACATGCCCGGCATGGACGGTTTCGGCATGCTGCACCACCTTCGCCACTCGGGCAGCGTCGACGAGACCGTCATCGCCGTCGTCACCGGTCTCGACGCCGGCGCCATCGAGGACCGCGGCGGACTTCCCGGCGACGTCGACGTCTTCGCCAAGCCCATCCCGTTCGACCGTCTCGAGGCGCTCTGGAAGAGTGCCCTGGCCGAACCGGCCGATCGCGCCTGAGGGCTGCATGGCACGTGTCCTCGTGGTCGACGACCAGGCGGAGATCCGCCGTCTGCTGGAGGTCACCCTGCGCGACGAGCACGAGGTGCGCCTGGCGCACAGCGGCCCCGATGCGCTGCTGGTGCTGCGAGGCTTCATGCCCGACGTGATCCTGCTGGACATCATGATGCCCGGCGAGATCAATGGGCTGCAGGTGCTCGACCTGCTCAAGGCCGACCTGCGACGCTGCCACATCCCCGTGGCCATGATCTCGGCCCGCGGCCAGGTGGTCGACCGCGAAGAAGCGCGCGCCCGGGGTGCCGACGCGTACTTCATCAAGCCCTTCAGCCCCGTGCAGCTGGCCGACTGGGTGACGGCGCGGCTGGCCGGGCAGAGCACGGCGTTCGACTTCACCCCGCCGCCGCCCGGCCCCCGATGAGCACGGCAGACCACGAGACCCGGCCCCAGCGTCACGGGGCCGACACCGCGGCGCGCGCCGGCGAGCGCCAGCTGCGCTGGACCGTCGGCACGATCTGGGCCCTGGCGGCCCTGCTCATCGGCGCCATCGCCTGGCACGTGGCGACCCAGACGGTGCAAAGCCGGCAGCGCGAGTTGCAGGCCGCCGAGCGCGACCTGGCAAACCTCACCCGCGTCAACCAGGAGCACGCCGACCGCACGCTGCACAGCGCCGACCAGGTGCTGCGCTTCGTGCAGGCCCGCTACCTCGAGCTCGGGCGCCAGCTCGACCTGATACGGCTCACGGAACAGGGGATCATCGACACCGGGAGCTTCCCGCAGATCGGCGTCATCGATGCCGACGGCATCTACGCGCTGGCCAACCGGCCCATCACGACGCGGCTGGATCTGTCGGACCGCGAGCACTTCCGTGTCCACCGCGACGGTGCCGCCCAGGGGCTCTACGTCAGCCAGCCGGTGCTCGGGCGCGCCACCGGGCGCTGGTCGATCCAGCTCACGCGGCGCATCGCGCGGCTCGACGGCGGCTTCGGCGGCGTGGCCGTGCTGTCGCTGGACCCTGGCTACTTCACGCGCGCCTACAGCGAGCTTCGACTCGGCAAACAAGGCATCAGCACGCTCGTCGGCCTCGACGGCGTGGTGCGCGCGCGCCACCCCGAAGCGCCATCGGGCATGGCCGCCGACCTGTCGTCTTCCGAACTCATCAAGCTGGTGCGCGAGGGTCGAACCAGCGGCTCTTGCCGTGCGGTGTCGCCGATCGATGGTGTCGAGCGGCTGATGCACTTTCGCAAGCTGGCGCGGTTTCCGCTGGTCGTGGTCAGCGGCATGGGCATCGACGAGATCCTGGCCAACCACGCCCGCAGCCGCTCGGCGCTGGTGCTGCAGGGGCTCGTGGCCGGTCTGCTGACGGTGCTGCTGGCCGCGGTGGCCACGCGCTTCCTGATCCGCATGCGCGGAGAGAACCTGGCTCGCCAGGGCGCACAGCGGCAGTTGCGTGCACAGTCCGAGAAGCTGGCGACGTTCTTTGCCCTCAGCCCCGACGGCTTTGTCGCCTTCGACGAGGCCGGCAAGGTCAGCCACGTCAACCCGGCGTTTCGGCGCATGCTGAACGCGTCGCCCGGCAACGTCGAGGGCCTCGATGCCCAGGAGCTGGCCCAGTGGCTCGACGCGCGCTGCATGCCCGACGCGCCGTTCTCGGCCACCGACCTGGTGAGCATGGCGCTGCAGCCGGTCAGCCGCCAGCCGATCAAGGACAAGCTGGTGCTGCGCGCCGGGCGCAAGGTGCTGCAGGTTCGGGGCAGTTCCGGCGCGCAGGCGGCGCCGACGCTGGTGTTGCGCGACGTCACGCACGAGACCGAGGTCGACAGGATGAAGAGCGAGTTCCTCAGCACTGCCGCGCACGAGCTGCGCACGCCGATGGCCAGCGTGCACGGCTTTGCCGAAGTGCTGGCCACGCAGACGCTGAGCGACGCCGAGCGGCAGGAGTTCGCCGGCATCATCCTCGAGCAGTCGGGCAGCATGGCGCGCATGCTGGACGAACTGCTCGACCTGGCCCGCATGGAGGCACGCCGCGGCCGCGACTTCCGGCGCGAGCGCCTCTGTCTGGCGACCCTGGTTCAGGACGTGGTGCGCAACTACCAGGCGCCCCCGCACCGCAGTGCGCCGCGCTTTCAGAAGCCGGCCGACGCCGCGCTGGTGGTGGGCGACGCGGACAAGCTGCGGCAGGCGATGCTCAACGTGCTGTCCAACGCCTACAAGTACTCGCCCGCTGGCGGCGACGTCGAGATCAGCCTGTTGCGCGAGGTGCGCAAGGGCGCCGAGAGGGTCGGCCTGCGCGTGGCCGACCCGGGCATCGGCATGGAGCCCCACCAGCTGCAGCGGGTGTTCGAACGCTTCTACCGGGCCGACCAGTCGGGGACCGTGCCGGGCACGGGCCTGGGCATGAGCATCGTCAACGAGATCGTCAGCCTGCACCAGGGCGAGATCGACATCGAGAGCACCCCGCGCCGCGGCACCCGCGTCACGCTCTGGCTGCAGCTGGCCGCGCAAGAGGTCGCGCCCGCGGCCTGACCGCGGCTGGCCGGTTCAGCGTGGCGGCCGGCGCCAGCCGCGCTCGGCCAGCAGCGCGTCGATGTCGGCCGAGAAGCCTTCGAAGCGGTCGGGGTCGTACTTGATCTTGCTCGTGTAGTACTGCGCCAGCGAGGTGATGCCGTGCTCGGCCCACAGCGCCGCCATCTCGGGGCTCGACTCCATGTAGCGTGCCCGGCCGCGGCGTTCGCGCTCACCGAAGCGTGCGTCGATGTCCTCGCCGCTGGGGCGCAGGTAGCGCTCGTCGTGGATCCAGGCCGCGGGCGGCAGGCGGTCGCGCTGCGCCGGGGCCTCGGCGGGCCAGCCCACCACCAGGCTGGTGACGGGCAGCACGTTCTCGGGCAGCTCCAGGAAGTCGGCGATGCCGCGCATCGAAAACAGCGTCGTGCCCATGTAGCAGATGCCCAGGCCGTGGCTCTCGAAGGCCAGCGCGGCGGTCTGCGACAGGATCATCGCGTCGAAGGCGGCCGTGTGCCAGCTCACCATGTCGGCAAAGCCCAGCCGTGCGCCGCGCCGCGCCAGCCACTCGCGCGTGCGGAAGCTGTCGGCGCAGAAGGTCAGCACCAGTGGCGCCTGACGCACCATGGGCTGGCCGCCGTGCAACTCGAAGAGGCGCTCCTTGCGCGCCACGTCCTGCGTCTTGACCACCGAGATCAGGTTCAGGTTGCCGCTGCTGGAGCTGCCGTGCAGGGCCTGTTCGAGCACGCGGTCGACCAGGCCGGCCGGCAGCGGATCGGGCTTGTAGTCGCGGATGGAGCGGTGGGCGGCCATCAGCGCCGAAAACGACTGGGCGGGTGTGTTCATGGCGGGTGATGATGCCAGCGCTGATACACTGAGTCGGTCAGGAGAGAGTCGCTCAGCAGCATGCCGCAGCGGCCGCCGAAGGCGCTGCACAACGCTCAGGCAGAAGGACTGGCACGTCAGGGAGTCACCTCCCACCTCACTGGAGAGAGGTTGCCCGCAAGGGCAGCCCACCGAAGGGGCAAGGCCCACCGAACCGGCGGTGGCCGAATCTCTCAGGTAAAGCGGACAGCGAGGGCCACGGGTTCTCCGCGCAAGCGGCGAACCATCGTCTGCCCCCGCCTCGGGTTGCCACCCGCCTGACATGTCTGCCGACACCCTGCCCCATTCCCTCGCGCACACCCCGCTGCACGCGCTGCACACCCGCCTGGGCGCCCGCATGGTGCCCTTCGCCGGCTACGCCATGCCGGTGCAGTACCCCGCCGGCCTGATGGCCGAACACAAGCACTGCCGCGAGTCGGCGGCACTCTTCGATGTGTCGCACATGGGCCAGTTGCGGCTCGAAGGCGTCGACGCTGCCGCGGCGCTCGAGACGCTGGTGCCAGTGGACGTGCTGGGCCTGGCCGAAGGCCGCCAGCGTTACGCCTTCTTCACCAACGAGGCCGGCGGCCTGCTCGACGACCTGATGATCGTGCGGCCCACGCCGGCCGACGCGGCCGCGGGCTTCGGCGACCTGTTCCTCGTCGTCAACGCCGGCTGCAAGGCCGAGGACATCGCCCATCTGCAGCGCCACATCGGCGGCCGCTGCCGCGTCGTGCCGATGCCCGAGCGCGCGCTGCTGGCGCTGCAGGGCCCGAAGGCCGTGGATGCGCTGGCGCGGCTGAACGCGAGCGTGGCGGCACTCGTCTTCATGAGCGGCGGGCGCTTCACGCTGGCGGGCATTGACTGCTTCGTCACGCGCAGCGGCTACACCGGCGAAGACGGCTTCGAGATCAGCGTGCCCGAGGCGCAGGCCACGGCCCTCGCCGAGGCGCTGCTGGCTCAGCCCGAGGTCAAGCCCGCCGGCCTGGGCGCGCGCGACACGCTGCGGCTCGAAGCCGGGCTGTGCCTGTACGGCCACGACATCGACACCACCACCAGCCCCATCGAGGCCGGGCTGCAGTGGGCCATCCAGAAGGTGCGCCGTGCCGGTGGCGCTCGGGCTGGTGGCTACCCGGGTGCGGCCGTGATCGACCGCCATCTCGCCGAAGGCCCGCCGCGTCGCCGCGTGGGCCTGGTCGGCGTGGAGCGCGTGCCGGTGCGCGAAGGCACCGCGCTGTTCGACCCCGCCGGCGCACCCGCTGGCACCGTGTGCAGCGGAACGCTCGGCCCGAGCGTCAACCAGTGCATCGCCATGGCCTATGTGCCTGCCGCGCTCGCCGATGCCGGCAGCGCACTGCACGCCGAGGTGCGCGGCAAGCGCGTGCCGATGACGGTCTCTGCCATGCCGTTTCAGCCTCACCGCTACAAGCGCTGAACTCTCTTTTGCCTTTCAGGAGCCCCCTGCCATGACCACCAAGTACACCCCCGACCACGAGTGGATCACCACCCAAGACGACGAAGCCGCCGTCGTCGGCATCACGCACCACGCGCAGGACGCGCTGGGTGACGTGGTCTTCGTCGACCTGCCCGAGGTCGGCAAGAGCCTCAAGAAAGGCGAGGTCGCCGGCGTCGTCGAAAGCGTCAAGGCCGCCGCCGACCTGTACATGCCGGTCAGCGGCGAGGTCGTCGAAGTCAACACCGCGCTGAAGGACGACCCCTCGCTGGCCAACAGCGATCCGCTGGGCAGCGGCTGGTTCTTCAAGGTCAAGATCGCCGACATGGGCGAGTTCGACCAGTTGATGGACCCACCGGCTTACGACGCCCTGCTCAAGACGCTCTGACCCCCCACGCACACCGCACGAACCTCGCAACACAGGCCCGCGCCATGCTGATGTCCGCCCTCAAGCCCCTCGGCGAACTCGAGAACCCCACCGAGTTCGTTGCCCGCCACATCGGACCGTACGAAGACGACGAGCGCCACATGCTCAGCGTCATCGGCGCGGCCAGCCGCCGCGCGCTCATCGAAGCCGTCGTGCCGCGCAGCATCGCGCGGGCGCAGCCGATGCAGTTGCCGGCGCCCGTGGGCGAAGCCGCGGCATTGGCCGAGCTCAAAGCCATCGCCGCCAAGAACCGTGTGCTCAAGAGCTTCATCGGCCAGGGCTACCACGGCACGCACACGCCGGGCGTCATCCTGCGCAACATCCTCGAGAACCCGGCCTGGTACACCGCCTACACGCCCTACCAGGCCGAGATCAGCCAGGGCCGCATGGAAGCCCTCGTGAACTTCCAGACCATGGTCTGCGAGCTCACCGGCATGGCCATCGCCAACGCGTCCATGCTCGACGAGGCCACCGCCGCCGCCGAGGCCATGACGCTGGCCAAGCGCAGCGTGAAGTCGAAGTCGAACACGATCATCGTGGCCGGCGACTGCCACCCGCAGACCATCGAGGTCATCCAGACGCGCGCCGAGCCGCTGGGCCTGACGGTCAAGCTGGCGAACTCCCACGCCGAATGGGAAGCGCTGCTCGCCAGCCGCGACTTCTTTGCCGTCGTCGTGGGCTACCCGACCACGCACGGCGGCCTGACCGACTGGCGTGCCGACGTCGAACGGGTGCATACCGAAGGCGCGGCCTTCATCGCCTGCGCCGACCTGCTGGCGCTGACGCTGCTCGTGCCGCCCGGCGAGTGGGGTGCCGACATCGTGGTGGGCAACACGCAGCGCTTCGGCGTACCCATGGGCGGCGGCGGCCCGCACGCCGCCTACATGGCCTGCCGCGACGAATGGAAGCGCAGCCTCCCCGGCCGACTGGTGGGCGTGAGCGTCGACAGCCACGGCGCCCCTGCCTACCGCCTGGCGCTGCAGACGCGCGAGCAGCACATCCGCCGCGAGAAGGCCACCAGCAACATCTGCACGGCGCAGGTGCTGCTGGCGGTGATCGCCAGCATGTACGCCGTCTACCACGGCCCCGAGGGCCTGAAGCGCATCGCGCGGCGCGTGGCCAGTTACACGACCATCCTCGCGGAAGGCCTGGCGCAGCTGGGCTTCAAGCCGCACGGCACTTCGGCGTTCGACACCCTCACGCTCAAGACCGAGGGCCGCACGGGCGAATTCGTCGAGCGCGCGTTGGCCGCCGGCATGAACATCCGCCGCTACCGCGAGTGGGGCGACGCCTACCTGAGCATGACGCTCGACGAGACCACCACGCGCGACGACGTCGTCGCGCTGTGGCGCGTGTTTGCCGCGCCGGGCCAGGCACTGCCCAGGTTCGAGGCCTTCGAGAAGGGCATCGAGCCGCTGATCCCGGCCGCGCTGCGCCGCACCAGCGCCTTCCTCACGCACCCGGTGTTCAACACGCACCACTCCGAGACACAGATGCTGCGCTACATCCGCAGCCTGAGCGACAAGGACCTGGCGCTCGACCGCAGCATGATCCCGCTGGGCTCGTGCACGATGAAGCTCAACGCCACGAGCGAGATGATCCCGGTGACCTGGCCCGAGTTCGCGCAGGTGCACCCGTTCGCGCCGGCAGCCCAATTGGCGGGTTATGCCGAGCTCGATGCGCAGCTGCGAGGCTGGCTCACCCAGGCCACGGGCTACGCCGGCATCAGCCTGCAGCCCAACGCCGGCAGCCAGGGCGAATACGCCGGCCTGCTGGCCATTCGCGGCTGGCAGCGTGCGCGCGGCCAGGGCCACCGCCACGTGTGCCTGATCCCCGAAAGCGCGCACGGCACCAACCCCGCGAGCGCGCAGATGGTGGGCATGAGCGTGGTGGTGGTGAAGTGCGACGCCACCGGCAACGTCGACCTCGCCGACCTGACGGCCAAGTGCGAGAAGCACACCGGCGACCTGGCCGCGGTGATGATCACCTACCCCAGCACCTACGGCGTGTTCGATCCGCAGGTGAAGGAGCTGTGCGCGACCGTGCACGCGCACGGCGGCCGCGTGTACGTGGACGGCGCCAACATGAACGCGCTGGTGGGCGTGGCCGCGCCGGGCGAGTTCGGCGGCGACGTGAGCCACCTCAACCTGCACAAGACCTTCTGCATCCCGCACGGCGGCGGCGGCCCCGGCGTGGGGCCGGTGTGCGTGGTCGAGGACCTCGTGCCCTTCCTGCCCGGCCACGCCACGGCCACGGGCGTGAAGACGCCGGTGGGCGCGGTGAGCGCCGCGCCGCTGGGCAATGCGGCCGTGCTGCCCATCAGCTGGATGTACGTGCGCATGATGGGCGCCGAAGGCCTGACGCACGCCACCGAGACGGCCATCCTGTCGGCCAACTACGTGGCGGCGCGCCTGGCCGAGCACTACGAGATCCACTTCAGCGGCGGCGTGCCTGGCCTCAAGGGCGGCGGCGTGGCGCACGAGTGCATCCTCGATGTGCGCCCGCTGGCCAAGACCACGGGCGTGGGTGCCGAAGACGTGGCCAAGCGGCTCATCGACTACGGCTTCCACGCGCCGACGCTGAGCTTCCCGGTGGCCGGCACGCTGATGGTGGAGCCCACCGAGAGCGAGCCGCTCGCGGAGCTGGACCGCTTCTGCGACGCGATGATCGCCATCCGTGGCGAGATCGCGAAGGTGGAGCAAGGGCTCTGGCCGCAGGACGACAACCCGCTGAAAAACGCGCCGCACACCGCCGCCAGCCTGATCACCGGCGAGTGGGCGCACCCGTACAGCCGCGAGGTGGCCGCCTACCCGGTGGCCTGCCTGAAGCGGCAGAAGTATTGGGCGCCCGTGGGCCGCGTGGACAACGTCCACGGCGACCGCAACCTCTTCTGCAGCTGCGTGCCGATGAGCGAGTTCGGCGACGCCTGACCAGCGTGTGCACCGGCTTGCCCCGTCGGTGCACCGGGTCGGTCTGAGCGGACCCTCGTGGGTCGATCGGCGTCGTCGCAGGCGCCTGACGAGTTGATATCGACTGGTCGGGTGAACCCTTCCCTGCGCCTTGGCCTCGCAGTATCGATCCACCGCTGCCGGCGACTGGTGTGCCGGCGAGGGCTGCTATGCAGCGGGGGACTAAACCGCTCGCGCGGTAGACGCTCCGGCTGCGTCGTGGTGGTGCGTGGCAGTTGCGGTTCTGCGAAGTTGACGAGCGAGGCAATCCGCCTCGTTCATCAACGGAGCCGCAACCATGGACATCACGACCCCGGCGGTCTCGCCGCTGCGCCAGCGCATGATCGAAGACATGCGCATGCGCAAGCTGGAGGCCAAGACCCAGCAGGCTTACATCCGCGCCGTCCTCAAGCTCAGCGCCTTCCTCAAGCGCTCATCTTCCGTCAGCACGGCCCGGCCTGGCGTGCCGCCCAGCGCGGCCATCTGAGCCTGGGTCAGCTCAAGGTGATGTCGGCCATCGCGCAATGTCGCACGGCGACGCTCGGTGGACATGTGCTGCGCTGCGGCGGCTGCGGCACGGATCAGCTCGCCTACAACTCCTGCAGGAACCGGCACTGCCCGAAGTGCCAGAGCAGTGCAGCCAAGCGCTGGCTCGATGCCCGCCAGGCCGATCTGCTGCCGGTGGCAGTATTACCACGTGGTCTTCACGCTGCCAGCGCCCATCGCCGACATCGCCTACCAGAACAAGGCCGTCGTCTACGGGCTGCTGTTCGACATGGCCGCCGAGGTGCTGCAGACCATCGCCGCCGACCCCAAGCATCTGGGCGCGCGCATCGCCGCCACGCTGGTGCTGCACACCTGGGGCTCGGCGCTGACGCACCACCCGCACGTCCACGGCATCGTGCCCGGCGGCGGGCTCAGTGCCGACGGCAAGACCTGGGTGGCGTGCCGGCCGGGCTTCTTCCTGCCGGTGCGCGTGCTGTCCAGATTGTTCCGGCGGCGCTTCCTGGAGGAGCTGCTGCGGCTGCACCAGGCGGGCAAGCTGCAGTTCTTCGGCGAGCACGCGGCGCTGGCGCACGCCCAGGCGTTCAAGGCCTGGCTGGTGCCGCTGCGCAGGTGCGAGTGGGTGGTCTACGCCAAGCGGCCGTTTGCAGGACCGCAGGCGGTGCTGGCCTACCTGTCGCGCTACACGCACCGGGTGGCGATCTCCAACAGCCGCTTGCTCGCGCTGGACCAGCGCGGCGTGACCTTCCGATGGAAGGACTACCGGGTCAAGGACGCAGCCAAGGGCAAGACGCGCCACAAGGCGATGACCCTGGCGCCCGAGGAGTTCATGCGCCGATTCCTGCTGCACGTGCTGCCCGGCGGCTTGCACCGCATCCGCCACTACGGTCTGCTGGCCAACGGCAGCCGCAAGCAGGCCCTGGCCAGGGTGCGCGAGCTGCTGATGCCGTCGGCGCAGGGCCAGGCGCCGTTGATGGCCGCCGACGTTGGCGATGTCGCGGCAGCGGCGACCTCGCCGAAGGCGCCCCCCTTCGTGTGTCACCACTGCGGCCAGCCGTTGACGATCCTGCTGACCCTGGCGCGCGGGCAAGCCATTCGCGCCCCACCACCCTGCGCAGGCGGGCCATGAGCATCCGGCGCCGCAGCGTTCGGCCGCCGACATCGGTTGAGCATCTTTCACGACCGGTGCGCCACCGCATGGCCAGGTCCGGCTGCGCGTGCCCCGCAGTGCCTGCGCGCATCGTGCAGACCGGGCGCAATCATCGTGCGGCCACGGACGGGCCGACAGCGAGTGCCCCGTCGGGCACCACCGCGATCCAGACCAGCCCCGGTACGCGCCACCAAATCGCCATAGCGCCGTAGGCTGCGATCACCACCTCGGCACTCGCCGCGGTTTCCTCCCCCGAGCTTTGTGGGACACCTGCCCTCAGTCAAATGGCAGTTCGACGCGCTTGTGCCGGCGACGGGCAGGTGTCCCACAAACCTAAACAGTAGCTCTCGTTCAGTTTCCGGAACAGACCTCCCGTACATCGCCAGCCCAGTGAGTTCGCAGTGCGCGTGGACGCAGCCCGACGGCTAGGAGCGTGGGCGGCAGAACTTCGCCGAGCACATCAAGTTAGCCAAGATCGGCACCGACGCGGCTACTCGGCCGGTTTTGAGCACAGGGGCCTCGTTTGACGCCCTGCTGGACGCTGT
>JADCGQ010000060.1 GCA_020248945.1 Rubrivivax sp. | reverse complement strand
GCCGCTGCGGAGCAGTTGCCCAAGCTTGACCGCTGGCGCACGCTTCTGGCCTACATCTGCCAGCGCATCGTCGGTCAGATCGGCCTGCCAACCCCGCCGCCGAGGCTCTCGGCACCTGGGTAACTGCAGCATTTAGGGTGATTCCTCCGGTGGGGTTGATGCGCGATCGCGGTGCCGCACGCGCGGCAGGCAATCTAACCCAGCAGATGCGGTGCGTCATCAGCCCCGCGCGCAGCCAGCGAATCAGGCGGCCACGGGTTCGAAGCGGAGCTCGGCCAGTTGTTGGAGGGCCGGCAGCGCAGCCAGGCCGAGCGCCGCGCCGGGGGTCGTGATGCCCGCTTGCGCCTCATCGCCTTGCTGCAGCAACGTGCGTGCGCAGGCCACGATCACGCGGCTGGTGGCGCCGTAGCCGGGGTCGCGGCGGCCGCGGGCGTGCAGTTGGTGGCGCTGGCCCGAGGCGTCGGTGCCGCTGAAGACGATCTCGTAGCGCCCGGCTTCGCGCTCGGCCGCATTCGGCCCCTCGCCGGGCTTGGGCAACACGAAGCGGCGCACCAGCGCGCGGCCCAGGCCGAAGGCCAGCACGCCGTTCTGCAGCCGCTCCTGCCGCGCCAGCCCGCGCGCGCGCAACTCGCCGTCGACGCCAGCCCCGCAGGCCATGCGCTCGCCATAGACGAAGCCGCGGCCCCAGGGGTGGCCGAGCAGCGCATGCGTGCGGTGCACGTTCTTGGTGTTGATCGGCGCCATCACGAAGGGCGCGCTCCACTGGCCGAGGAACTCGTCGTAGGTGGCGGCGGCCAGCGCGGGCTGGGGTGGGCCGCTGAAGCCGGGGGTCAGCGCAAACGGGTCGGCCATGTCGCGCACGGCCTGCGGGTCGCGGCCCATCGCATCCAGCGTGGCCAGCAGGCTGGCCGCGGTGCCGCCGGAGAAACCGCCCTTCATGACGAGCACGCGCGACTGCACCTCGGCCAAGGGCGGGCCCGTGCGCTGCTGCGCCAGGTGCTGCAGGGCCCGCACGCCCAGGTCGAAGGGCACCGAGTCGAAACCGCAGGAAAACACGATGCGCGCACCGCGTGCACGCGCCTGGGCCTCGTGGCGGCGGATCATCGCGGCCATCCAGGCGGGCTCGCCGCAGAGGTCGAGGTAGTGCGTGCCGGCGGCGATGCAGGCGGCCAGCAGCGGCTCGCCATGCAACTGGTACGGGCCGACGGTGGTGATGACGGCGCGGGTGCGCTCAGCCAGGCGCTGCAGCGCGCCGGCATCGGCCGAGTCGGCCTCGATCAGCGGATGGTCGGGGGGCAGCCCGAGTTCGTCGCGCAGCGCCTGCAGCCGCGCGAGGCTGCGGCCCGCCAGCGCCCAGCGCAGGCCCTCGCCGCCGCCGTGCCGCGCCATCACTTCGGCCACCAGCCGCCCTGTGAAGCCGGTGGCGCCGAACACCACCAGGTCGAGATCGCGGGTCTTCATGCCTGTGCACCGGCCTTCGTCGAGGGCCAGGTGGCCAGCAGCAGCCCCAGCATCGCCAGCGCGAAGGCCGCGACGTGCGCCATGCCGAAGCGCTCGCCCAGCACCAGCGCGCCCACCAGCGCCGCGCTCACCGGCAGCATCACCGTGAACACCCCGGCCCGCGACGACGGCACGTGCTGCAGCCCCTTCATCCACAGCCACACCGTCACCATGCTCGCGGCCACGGCGTAGAACACCAGCAAGGCCCAGGTGGGCGGCTGCACGGCGGAGAAGTCGAACGACCACGCCTGCCAGATGCCGAAGGGCGTGACGAGCGCCAGCCCCCACAGGTTGATGATCGCGCTGATGCGCCGCGCCGACACCTGCCCCGTGAGCCGCTTGCCGATGACGACGTAGCTGGCCTCGCACAGCACGGCGGCCAGCAGCAGTGCATAACCCCAAGGTGAGGCGACCATGCTCGCATCACCACTCCGGGCAAAGGCCAGCAGCGCGATGCCGAGTGCGGCGCAGGCGATGGCCGCTGCCACGCGGCCGCTGATGCGCTCGCCCAGGAACAACCACGACAGCAGCGCCACCGCGGCCGGAATGGCGGCCATCGTCACGCCCGCGGCCAGCGCCGAGGTGAGCGCCACGCCGTACAGCATGCAGATGCTGAAGAGGAAGTTGCCGAGGAAGCTCTCCCAGAACAGCAGCACGCGGTCGCGCGGGCTCAGGGGGGCGTCACCTTCGCGCCGCCGCACCCAGTGCGCCATCGCCACCGCTGCGATGCCGAAACGCAGCCAGGCCAGCAGCAGCACCGGGAACACGGCCACCAGCAGCTTCGACAGGCCGACGTAGCTGCCCACCAGCGCCATGCTGGCCGCCAGGCAGGCGTAGGCCCAGGCGGGGGGCTTGGGGTTCACGGGGCAGCTTCAGAACGCGGTGGCGTAGCGCGCGCGTTCCCAGTCCGACACGTGCGCCCGCCAGGCCAGCGACTCCTCGCGCTTGAGCGCGACGAAGTTCGCCAGCAGCTCCGGGCCCAGCGCGCCGGCCACCACGGCATCGGCCTCGAGCGCGTCGAGCGCGTCGTCGAGCGAGCTGGGCAGGCGCGGCAGTTCGGGGTGCGGGGTGTCGTACAGGTCGTCGGTGCAGGCCGGGCCGGGGTCGAGCCGGCGCTCGATGCCATCGAGCCCGGCGGCGATGAGCGTGGCCACCGCGAGGTAGATGTTGGCCGAGGCATCGGGCACGCGCCACTCGAAGCGCCCGGGCAGCGTGCGCACGGGCGCCGTGCGGTTGTTGGGCCCGTGGGCGATGGCACCGGGTGACCAGGTGGTGCCGCTGATCGAGGCCGCGGCGCCCAGTCGCTTGTAGGAGTTCACCGTCGGGGCGGCCAGCGCGCACAACGCCCGCGCATGGGCCAGCACGCCGGCGATGAAGGCGCGTGCCACGCCGTCGGCCAGCGTGCCGTCGGTCTGCCACAGCGAGACATGGAAGTGCAGCCCGCTGCCCGGCTGGCCCTCGAAGGGCTTGGGCATCATCGAGAACAGCATGCCGTGCCGCTCGGCCAGCGTCTGCGCGGCCAGCTTGAACAGCATCAACCGGTCGCAGCTGGTCAGCGCATCGGCATGGCGCCAGTTCAGCTCGTACTGGCCGTGGGCGTCTTCGTGGTCGATCTGCTGCACCTCGAAGCCGCAGGCCTGCAGCGTGTGCTGCAGCTCGTACAGCAGCGCGATCGGGCGTTGCAGCGAGGCCAGGTCGTAGCTGGGCTTGGCCAGGCGGTCGGCGTCGTCGGCGGGCACGATGCGCCCTGCCGAATCACGCTTGAGCAGGAAGAACTCGGGCTCGATGCCGAGCTGCATCGTCAGGCCGGCGGCCTCGAGCCGGGCGAGGGCGCGGTGCAGCACCTGGCGTGGGCAGGCCTCGAAGGCTTGGCCATCAACGAAGCCGTCACCCACGAGTCGCGCCACGCCGGGCAGCCAGGGCAGGGGCTGGGCCGTGGCGGCATCGCCGCGCGCGTAGTACTCGGAGCGCGGGCCGGTGCGCGGCAGGCCGGTGCCCCAGATGGACGGGCCGGCGAAGCCGGCGCCGGTGGCCAGCAGCTCGGGCAGTTGCGCCAGCGGCACGAGCTTGCCTTTGGCGGCGCCGTGCACGTCGGCGAACTGGACGAGCAGGGTATGGATGCCGGCGGCGGCGAGGCGGGCGGACAGGGCTTCGACAGGCCTGTCCTGAGCGGAGTCGAAGGGCTCAGCCCGAACGGAGGGCGCTGTCATGCCGGATCGATGCGGATCCAGGTCGTCTTCAGCTCCGTCACCTTGTCGAAGGCATGCAGGCTCTTGTCGCGGCCGTTGCCGCTTTGCTTGACGCCGCCGAAGGGCACGGTGATGTCGTCCTCGTCGTACTGGTTCACGTGCACCGTGCCCGCATGCAGCGCACGGGCCACGCGGTGGGCGCGGCTGAGGTGATCGCTCCACACGCTGGCCTGCAGCCCGTAGGCGCTGGCGTTGGCGATGGCCACTGCCTCGGCCTCGGTCTTGAAGGTAAGGATGCCCATCACAGGGCCGAAGATCTCCTCGCGCGCGATCGTCATGTGGTTGACGACGCCGTCGAACACCGTGGGCTCGACGTAGTAGCCGCCCGTGTCTTGCCGCACGCGGCGGCCGCCGCTGACGACGCGCGCGCCTTCGGCCTTGCCGGCCTCGATGTAGCGCAGCACGGTGGCCATCTGCGGCTCGTCGACCAGCGCGCCGAGCACGGTGCCGGCGTCGAGCGGGTGGCCGGGCGCGTACTTCGGCGCCTCGGCGGCCACGATCTCGGTGAAGCGCTGGGCGATGCTCTCGTGCACCAGCACGCGCGACGGCGCGTTGCAGCTCTCGCCCTGGTTGAAGAAGAGGCTGGCGGCCACCGTCTTGGCGGCGCGCTCGACATCGGCGCAGTCGTCGAACACGAGGAAGGCGCTCTTGCCGCCAAGCTCGTTGAACACGCGCTTCAGGTTGCTGCGGCCGGCGTACTCGAGCATGCGGCGGCCGGTGCGTGTGCTGCCGGTGAAGCCGAGTGCGTCGACATCCATGTGCAGCGCCAGCGCCTCGCCGGCCTCGGGGCCGTAGCCGGGCACGACGTTGAACACACCCGGCGGCAAGCCGGCCTCGATGGCCAGCTCGGCCAGGCGCATGGCGGTGAGCGGGCTCTTCTCGCTGGGCTTGAGCACCACCGAGTTGCCGGCCGCCAGCGCGGGGCCCAGCTTCCAGGCGGCCATGATCATCGGGTAGTTCCAGGGCACGATGGCGCCCACCACGCCGACGGGCTCGCGCGTGATCAGGGCCAGTGCCGTGGCCGGTGTGGGCGCGATCTCGTCGTAGATCTTGTCCACGGCCTCGGCGTACCAGGCGATCGTGCGCGCGGTGCTGGGGACGTCGACCGACAGCGCGTGCTGGATGGGCTTGCCCATGTCCAGCGTCTCGAGCAGCGCCAGCTCTTCGCGGGCGCCGAGGATCTTGTCGGCAAAGCGCTGCAGGATCTTCTTGCGCACCGCGGGCGCCTTGCCGCACCAGCGGCGGTCTTCAAACGCGGCGCGGGCGCTCTTCACGGCGGCGTCGATGTCAGCCGCGGTGCCGCGCGCCACGGCCCCCAGCACGCGGCCGTCGATGGGGCTGATGCAGTCGAAGGTTTCGCCGCTGGTGGCGTCGCGCCGTTGGCCGTCGATGAGCGCGCGGCCGTCGATCGCCAGCGCGGCGGCCCGTTGGGTCCAGTTCGCCGGCCGGTCGACGGCGGGCGCGCCCATCAGAAGCTCACCACCACCGAGGCGCCGAGGAGGGTGTTGCTCTTGTAGTAGCGGCTGCTCTTGGTGTCATAGAACACCGGCTGGCTGGCGCTGTCTTGCCGCAACTCGAACTTGAAGATCGTGCTTTCGTCGAACAGGTAGTTCATGCCGAGGGTGAGGGCCCAGCGGTTGCTGCCGATACTCTCGCCCTTGGCGAAGTCGACGTACTCACCATCGACGTTAGGGACCAAACCCCGGCCGATGCCGTTGACCTTGTCATCGCCGCTGTAGCCGAGCAGGCCGCCGCCGTTGCTCTTGTTGTTGATGTAGTCGGCACGCAGCACGCCCTCCAGGCGCGGCGTCAGCTTGTAGGCGGCCGTGCTGGACAGGCCCCACCACTTGGCGTTGCGCAGCACGCCGTCGCTGTTGAAGATGGCCGCGCCCTTCTGCTGGCCCACGCTGATCTGGCCAAACAGGCTCCAGTCGCCGCGGGTGAAGAACGCATCGACCTCGAAAAGGTTGGCCGTCGTGCTCTTGCCTGCGCTAGGGAACGGGGTTTCGTCGCCGGTGGCCGGATCGTTGTAGACGCCGTCAGCCGCGAAGTTGGGAATCTTGCCGTGCACACCGCTGAAGCCGAAGCCCGAAAACTCGCCCTTGGAGTAGTCGACGCGGTAGATGAGGGCCGGCGTGTTGTTGCCCGGGCTCTGGCGCGCACTGTTGAAGTTGGCCAGGCCGACGCGGCTCCACCACTTGCCGCGCGTGATGTCGAGCACCGCGCCGGTGTAGGACGTGGGCGCCGTGAAGTCGAACAGCAGGTTGTGCGTGATCAGCTTGTTGCCGGCCGGCAAGGTGATCTCGTAGCCCGTCCAGTCGGGGATCTGGCCCAGCCACAGGCGGGTCTGCAGGTCCGACAGCGGCAGCGACACCGAGGCCTCGTGCACGATCGAGCGGCTGTTGGCCACGGCACCGGTGCCACGCTCGGGCGCCAAGGTCAGCTTCCAGCGCGCGCCGCTTTCGGTTTCTTTCTCGAAGTCGATCACAGCCATGCCGAAGTAGCTGTTGTCGTAGGTGTAGCGCGCGTCGCCGTTGTTCAGGAAGACGAAGGTGCGGTCGTTCTGGCGACGGTTGATGATGTACGCGGGGTCGATCTGGCCGCTGATCTTCAGGCCTTTGTAGCCCTGGTCGGTGAAGTTGTCCTGCAGCGCCTCGGTCTTGACGGCGATGCGGTTGAGCTCGCGCGCCTGCTCCGGCGTCATGCCCCACTCACCGGGCTTCGGTGCCGCCGGCTGGGCCTTGACCTGGCGCTCGAGTTGTTCGACCCGCTCGCGCAGGGCCTTCAACTCCTTCAGCAGCTCGTCATTGCCTTGGGCGGCGACCGGCAGGCTCAGGCAGGCCGCGGCTGCGGCGGCCAGGGCGATGGCGTTGAGGGAAGGCTTGGCAGGGCGGGTCATGGTTTCTCCTCGCTCAGGGTGAGTTCTCGAATGCGCCTCAGGCGCGCGTGGCCGAGGCCATTTCTTGCTGGCGGCGCCGCTCGGCGCGCGCGATCAGGTAGCTGGCTAGCACCACGCCCACCGCCACGACGATGACGATGATGGTGGCGATGGCGTTGACGCTCGGATTCAGGCCCAGCCTCGCCCTTGAAAAGATGACCAGTGGCATCGTCGTCGAGCCCGGGCCCGACAGGAAGGCCGACAGCACGACGTCATCCAGGCTGAGCGTGAACGTCAGCAGCCAGGCCGAGATCAGGCTCTGGCCGATCATCGGCAGCGTGACGAGCCAGAACACCTGGTGCGGCTTCGCACCCAGGTCCATCGCGGCCTCTTCGAGTTGCGGGTTCAGGTCCTGCAGCCGCGCCTGCACCACCACGGTGGCGTAGGCCATGCCCAGCAGCAGGTGGCCGAGCCAGATGGTGAACAGACCGCGCTCCGGAAAACCCAGCGCGCGCTGCACGCTCACGAGCATGAGCAGCAGGCTCAGGCCGACCACCACCTCGGGCATCACCAGCGGCGCGCTGACCATGCCCGAGAACAGCGTGCGGCCCTTGAAGCGCTTGTACTTGACGAGTGCAAACGCCGCCAGCGTGCCCAGCACCACCGAGCCGCAGGCGGTGAGCAGCGCGATCTGCAGGCTGAGCCACAGGCCCGAGAGCATCTCCTCGTCGCGGATCAGCGCTTCGTACCACTTGAGCGTGAACCCACGCCAGACGTTCGGAATCGGCGAGTCGTTGAAGCTGAAGATGATCAGCGCCACGATCGGCAGGTACAGGAACACGAAGCCGGCGGCAAGCCAGCCCCGGCCGAACCAGCGGTTGAAGCTCGCGGCCTTCATCGCTTGTCGCTCGCCTCGGCCTGGTACTTGTTGAAGATGGCCAGCGGCACGATGATGAGCAGGATCATCACCACGGCCACGCTGGACGCCATCGGCCAGTCGTTGTTGCTGAAGAACTCGTCCCACAGCACGCGGCCGATCATCAGCGTCTCGGGGCCGCCCAGCAGTTCAGGGATGACGAACTCGCCGATGCACGGGATGAACACCAGCATGCTGCCGGCGATGATGCCGGCCTTGGACAGCGGCACCGTGATCTTCCAGAACGCCGTCCACGGCGTGGCGCCGAGGTCGGCCGCGGCCTCCAGCAGCCGCAGATCCATCTTTGCGAGGTTGCTGTACAGCGGCAGGATCATGAACGGCAGGTAGGTGTAGGTCATGCCCAGCACCAGCGAAAACGGCGTGTGCATCAGCTTGCCCGGCGCGGTGATGAGGCCGAGCGAATACAGCAGCTGATCGAGCCCCAGGCCGACGATGACTTCGGCCACCCAGCCGCCCTCAGTGAGCAGGCCGCGCCACGAGTACACCCGCAGCAAAAAGCTCGTCCAGAAGGGCAGCATCACCAGCATCAGCAGTGCCGGCTGGATGCTGCTCTTGGCGCGCGCCATGAAGTAGGCGAACGGGTAACCGATGAACAGGCACAGCAGCGTCGTGGCGCCGGCGTACTTGACGCTGTTGACGTAGGTCTGCCAGTACAGCGGGTCCTGCGCGATGAACTGGTAGGTGCCGAACTTCAGCGACAGCGTCAGCACGCCTTCGGACCAGGTGACCAGGTCCTTGAAGGTGACCGCCTCCATCTCGGAGACGCTGATCTTGCCGACGATGAAGAACGGCCCGAGAAAGAACACCAGCAAGAACAGGAACGGCGCCGCGATGACGAGCACGCGGCCGCTGAACGCATCGACCACGAGGCGGTGGAGTCCGGTCATCGGGGCGTTGCTCATGCCCGGCTCACTGCGTCAGCACCACGTGCGCGGAACGCGACCAGTGCGCCCAGACGGTATCGCCCCAGGTGAACTCGTCGTCGCGGTGGCGCTGGGTGTTCGTCATGCTCACCTTCAGCATGGCGCCGCTGCCCAGCTGCACGTGGAACACCGTGTAGCTGCCGAAGTACGACATCTCCTTGATCGTGCCCTGGGCCGTGTTGTACGGGTCGGGCTGGCCATCGTAGCCGAGCGGGCGGTTGCGCGAGAGGTGGATCTTCTCGGGGCGCAAGGCCACCGTCACCGCCATGTTCTGGGTGCCGGTGATGCCGTGGCCCACGTAGTGCCGGCAATCGGCACTGCCCACCACGCAATGGTCGGCCTCGTCTTCGTCGAGCGTGCCGTCCATCAGGTTGACGTTGCCGATGAAGTCGGCCACGAAGCGCGTGGCCGGCGTCTCGTACAGGTCGCCGGGCGCACCGACCTGGAGGAAGCGGCCCTCGCTCATGATGGCGATGCGGCAGGCCATGGTCATGGCCTCTTCCTGGTCGTGCGTCACCATCACGCAGGTCACGCCGACGCTTTCGATGATGTTGACGAGCTCGATCTGGGTCTGCTCGCGCAGCTTCTTGTCGAGCGCGCCCAGCGGCTCGTCGAGCAGCAACAGGCGCGGCTGCTTGGCCAGGCTGCGCGCCAGCGCCACACGCTGCTGCTGGCCGCCCGACAGCTGGTGTGGCTTGCGCTTGGCAAACTGCGACAGCTGCACCAGCTTGAGCATGGACTCCACCCGCTCGGACACCTGCGCGGCGGGCAGGCCTTCGCGCTTCAGGCCGAACGCGATGTTCTCCCACACCGTGAGGTGCGGGAACAGCGCGTAGCTCTGGAACATCATGTTCATCGGCCGCCGGTAGGGCGGCAGGCCGGAGAGGTCTTCGCCCTCCAGCACGATGCGGCCCGAGGTCGGCAGCTCAAAGCCAGCCAGCATGCGCAGCAGCGTGCTCTTGCCGCAGCCCGACGAACCCAGCAGCGCGAAGATCTCGCCCTTGGCGATGTCCAGGCTGACGTGGTTGACGGCCTTGAAGCCGTCGAAGTCCTTGACGACGTCCTGGATCTGCAGGAACGCCGGCTTCTCGGTGCTCACGACGTTCACAAGCCCGTCTTGAACGAGGTGAAGGTGCGCGTCATCAGGCGGCGCAGATCGTTGTTGATGGCGTCGGGCGGCACCATCCGGGCCATGTCGGCCGGGCTCAGGAACACCGTCGGGTTGGCCGCGACTTCGGGCTTCACGTGCTTGCGGCTCTCGGCGTTGGGGTTGGCGTAGAGCACCTTGTTCGTGAGGCTGGCATGCACCTCGGGGCGCAGGATGTAGTTGATGAATTTGTGCGCGTTGCCCGGTCTTGGTGCGTCGGCCGGGATCACCATGACGTCGAAGAACAGCAGGCCGCCGGTGCGGGGAATCAGCGTCTGGACGTTCTGGCCGGTCTTGCCGTCGATGGCGCGCTGGCGCGCCTGGCCGATGTCGCCGCTCCAGCCCAGCGCCACGCAGATGCTGCCGCTGGCCATGTCGTTGATGTAGCCCGAGCTGCTGAACAGCGTGACGTGAGGGCGCACGCTGCGCAGCAGCTGCGCCGCCGCGGCGTAGTCGGCAGGGCTCTTGCTGAACGAGGGCTTGCCCAGGTAGTGCAGCGCGGCGGGCACCACCTCGGTCGCACTGTCCAGGAAGCTCACGCCGCAGCTCTTGAGCCGGCTGATGTATTCGGGCTTGAAGACCAGGTCCCAGGCGTTTTCGGGCATGGGCAGGTTGCCCAGCGCGGCCCGCACCTTCTCGACGTTGATGCCCACCGTGGTGTAGCCCCAGAGCCAGTTCACCATGTACTGGTTGCCGGGGTCCATGCGCGCCAGCTGCGCCTGCACGGCGGGGTCGAGATTGCGCAGGTTGGGCAGCAGGGCCTTGTTCAGCGGCTGCAGCAGGCCGCCGTCCATCTGCAGCTTGGCCCAGTGGGAGCTGGGCATGACGATGTCGTAGCCCGTCTTGCCGGCCACCAGCTTGGCGTGGACGATCTCGTTGTTGTCGAAGTTGTCGTAGCGGACCCGGATGCCCGTTTCGCGCTCGAAGTTGCGGATCGTGTCTTCGGCGATGTAGTCCGACCAGTTGTAGATGTTCAGCACCTTGTCTTCCTCCTGCGCCGAGGCGGGCAGCGCAGCGAACAGGGCCACCGACAGGCTGGTGAACAAGGCAGACAGGGCGGTCAGCGCGATCTTCGTCTTCATGCGGTCATCCTCCGGACATGTTCGGTCAGTCTAGCAATCAGCGGGCCCAGCCCTCACTCCGGGCTTGCGCCAGCGTCAGATCGAGGCAACGGCGGATCAGCGCCACCATCTCGTCGATCTGCTCGTGGGTGATCACGAGGGGCGGCGCGATGATCATGCGGTCGCCGACGGCGCGCATGATCAGCCCCTCGAGGAAGCAGTGCGCCCGGCAGACCATGCCGATCTCGGCTTCGTCGGGGAAGCGCTCGCCGGTGGCCTTGTCCTTGACGAGCAGCAATGCCCCCATCAGGCCGCAGGTCTCGGCGTCCCCGACCAGCGGGTGTTCGGCCAGCTCGCGGAAGCGGGCAGCCAGGTAGGGGCCGACGTCGTCGTGCACGCGCTCCACCAGTCCCAGCTCGCGGATCAGGCCGATGTTGGCCAGCGCCACCGCGCAGGCCACCGGGTGGCCGCTGTAGGTGTAGCCGTGGGTGAACTCGCCACCGCGCTCGATCAGCACCTCGGCCACGCGGTCGCCCACGAGCACGCCGCCGAGCGGGATGTAGCCGCTGGTCACGCCCTTGGCGAAGGTCATGAGGTCGGGCTTGAAGCCCATGGTCTCGCTGCCGAACCAGCGGCCCGTGCGGCCGAAGCCCGTGATGACCTCATCAGAGACGAGCAGGATGCCGTGTCGGCGGCAGATGCGCTCGATCTCGGGCCAGTAGGTGGCCGGCGGGATGATCACGCCACCGGCGCCTTGCACGGGCTCGCCGATGAAGGCGGCCACCTTGTCGGCGCCGATCTCGAGGATCCTGTCCTCCAGCCAGCGTGCGGCCTGCAGGCCGAATTCGTCGCGCGTCAGCCCGGCCAGGCGGCCGTGCTCCCACCAGTACGGCTGCTCGATGTGCGTGATGCCCGGGATCGGCAGCCCGCCTTGCGCGTGCATGCCGGCCATGCCGCCCAGCGAGGCGCCGGCCATCGTGCTGCCGTGATACGCGTTGTGGCGGCTGATGATCACCGTGCGCTCGGGCTGGCCCAGCACGTCCCAGTAGCGGCGCACCATGCGCACGATGGTGTCGTTGCCCTCGCTGCCGCTGCCGCTGAAGAACACGTGGCCGAAGCCCGGCGCCACCTCGGCCAGCAACTCGGCCAGCGCAATGGCCGGCGGCGTCGCCGTCTGGAAGAAGGCGTTGTAGAAGGGCAGCTGCTGCATTTGCTTCGCTGCCGCGTCCACCAGCGCCTGCTGGCCGTAGCCGACGTTCACGCACCACAGGCCGCTCATGGCGTCGAGGATCTTGGCGCCGTCGCTGTCCCAGAGGTAGATGTTGTGTGCGCGCTCGATGATGCGCGAGCCCTTGCGGGCCAGGCCCTTGAAGTCGGTGAAGGGGTGCAGGAAGTGGGCCGAGTCGGCGGCCTGCCACTCGGCGGTGGTGCGTTGGGTTGGGGTTGCCATGGCGGGGCTTTCAGACGTGCAGCAGCAGGTGCTCGCGTTCCCAGGGCGAGATCACCTTCATGAACTCGGCGTACTCGATCTCCTTCACTTCCGTGTACACGGTGACGAAGGCCTTGCCCAGGACGGCGGCCAGGTCGGCCTCGTCGCGCAGCAGCGTCAGCGCTTCGCCCAGGCTGCGCGGCAGCTGGAAGTCGCCGAGGTAGGCGTCGCCCTTGCACTCGGGCGCGGGCTCGATCTTGTTCATGATGCCCAGGTAGCCGCAGGCCAGCGTGGCCGCCAGCGCCACGTAGGGGTTGGCATCGGCGCCGATGACGCGGTTCTCGACGCGCCGCGCGGCGGCACCTGCCACCGGGCTGCGGATGCCCACGGTGCGGTTGTCGGTGCCCCACTGGATGTTGATCGGCGCCGCGTTGCTGCGCACCAGCCGCCGGTAGCTGTTGACGTAGGGCGCAAAGAGCGCCATCGCCGCCGGGATGTACTTCTGCAGCCCGCCGATGTACCAGTAGAACTCCTTGCTCGCCGTGAAGTCGGGGTTGCTGAAGATGTTCTCGCCGGTGGCCTTGCTGACCACGCTCTGGTGGATGTGCATGGCGCTGCCCGGCTCGCCGGCAATGGGCTTGGCCATGAAGGTGGCGAACATGTTGTGGCGCAGCGCCGCCTCGCGCACCGTGCGCTTGAACAGGAACACTTCGTCGGCCAGCCCCAGCGGGTGGGCGTGGAAGAAGTTGATCTCCATCTGCCCGGCGCCGACCTCGTGGATCAGCGTGTCCACGTTCAGCTCCATCTTCTCGCAGTAGGCGTAGACGTCCTCGAACAGCGGGTCGAACTCGTTGACGGCGTCGATGCTGTAGGCCTGGCGGCTGGTCTCGCTGCGGCCGCTGCGGCCCACCGGCGGCTTCAGCGGCACGTCGGGGTCGGTGTTGCGGGCCACGAGGTAGAACTCGAGCTCGGGTGCGACCACGGGCGCCCAGCCCTGGGCATCGTAGAGGTCGCACACGTGGCGCAGCACGCTGCGGGGTGCGAAGGGCACCAGCGAGCCTTCGCGGTCGTAGCAGTCGTGGATGACCTGCGCCGTGGGGTCGGTGGCCCAGGGCACGATGCGCACCGTGCTCGGGTCGGGGCGCAGGTGCATGTCGCGGTCGGTGGGCTTGATGACGTCGTAGTACGGCCCCTCTTCGGGGAACTCGCCCGTCACGCCCATGGCCACCACGGCCTCGGGCAGCCGCATGCCGCGGTCTTCGGTGAATTTCTGGCGCGGCAGGATCTTGCCGCGGGCCACGCCGGTGAGGTCGGGCACGAGGCACTCGATCTCGGTGACGCGGTTCTGGTCGAGCCACTGCTCGAGGTCGGAAAACGTGAATGAAAGCTTGGAGCTCATGGGGCACCTGGTGTTCGGTGGCGCCGCGGGGCCCGGTTCGCGGCTGGATTCTTCAGCGGGCCGTGGCAGGCTGCGGCCGAGGCAAGGGGCCGCGCACGCGGTCGCGGTACATGTGCACGGCGTCGCCGAAGGCGCGCAGGATGCGCATCGACTGCGGGTTGCCTGCGGCCTGCCACTCGGGGTGCCACTGCAGGCACAGGTTGAAGCCTTCGGCCCCCGGCTGCGTGAAGGCCTCGATGAAGCCGTCCGGGGCGCGCGCTTCCACGCGCAAGCCCTCGGCCAGGCGGTGCACGCCCTGGCCGTGGATGGAGTTCACGGTGAAGCGGCGCTCGCCGACGATCTGCTCGAGCAGGCCGCCGGGCTCCACGGCCACCTCGTGCGCCGGGGCGTAGATCTCGTCGACGGTCGATTCGTCGAGCGCGCTGGCGCCGCGGTGGTCGGCGTAGCCCGGCACCTCCTGCACGGCCTGGTGCAGGCTGCCGCCCAGCGCCACGTTCACCTCTTGCGCGCCGCGGCAGATGGCCAGCAGCGGCACGCCGCGTTCGATGGCCAGGCGCACCAGCGGCAGCGTCCAGGCGTCGCGCTCAGGGTCGAGCGGCAGGGTTTCGTCGTGCACCGCCTGGCCGAAGTGCGACGGGTGCACGTTGCTGGGCGAGCCGGTGAGCAGCACGCCGTGCACCTGGCTCAGCAGCGCGGGCAGCTGGGCCTCGGTGAACGGCGGCGCGATCAGCGGCAGCGCGCCGGCCAGGCGCACCGCGTCGACGTACTTGCGGCCCACGGTGTGCGAGGCGTGGCCGGCCAGCAGCTTGTTGCAGCTGGTGACCAGCACCAGCGGCGGCAGAGGGGGGGAGTGGCGGGGCGTCACGGGCATGTCAGCCGAGCATATCGCGCAGGCGGTACCAGGCCATGCCCAGCACCAGCGCCGGGGTTCGCAGCTGCTTGCCACCCGGAAACGGCCGGTGCTTCAGTCGCGCGAAGACGTCGAAGCGGCCGCTGTCGCCGCTGATGGCCTCGGCCACCAGGCGCCCGGCCAGGCCGGTGAGCGCCAGGCCATGGCCACTGAAGCCCTGCAGGTAGTACACGTTGGCCGGCACGCCCGGTGCGGGCGCGGGCAGGCGGCCGAAGTCGGGCGCGCGGTTCATCGAGATGTCGACAAAGCCGCCCCAGGCGTACTGCACCTTGGCACCGGCGAGCTGCGGGAAGGTGTGCACCATGCGCTCGCGCAGGCTCTCGGCCAGCCGCGACGGCGTGACGGTGCTGTAGCTCACGCGGCCGCCGTAGAGCATGCGGTCGCAGGCGGTGGTGCGGAAGTAGTCGAGCACGAAGTTGGTGTCGCAGACGGCGCTTCGGTCGGGGATCAGCGCGTCGGCGGTGGCCTTGGGCAGGACCTCGGTGCAGGCAATGTACGTGCCAACCGGCATCACGCGCGGGGCGAGCGACGGCGCCAGTGGCGTCGGAGCCCCGTGCAGGTAGACATTGCCGGCGAGCAGCACCTGGCGCGCCCGGAGCAGGCCCGTGCCGCGGGCGCTGGTGGTGCGCAGTTGCGGCCGTTCGCCCTGCAGCAGGGCGTGCGCCTGCGTGCCTTCGTGCAGCCGCACGCCCGCCCGCGCCGCGGCAGCGGCCAGGCCGCGCGTGTACTTCAGCGGGTGCAGGTGGCCGGAGCGAGGATCGTGCACCCCGCCGTGGTAACGCGGGCTGGCGATCCAGCGGCCGATGTCGGCGGCGGCGATGCGCTGCATCGGGTAGCCGTACACCTGCTGCAGCCGCTCGGCCTGCGCGTGCAGTTCGGCAGCCTTGCGCGGCGTGGTGGCCACGCCCAGGTAGCCGTCCTGCCAGTCGCAGGCGATGCCGTGCTCGGCGATGCGCTCGCGCAGCAGGTCCAGCGCCTCGATGGACATGTCCCAGACCCGCCGAGCCTCGGCCAGGCCGAGTTGCTGCTCGATGGTGTCCGGGTCGCAGGCCAGGCCGTGGATGGCCTGGCCGCCGTTGCGGCCGCTGGCGCCGAAGCCGATCTGCTGCGCCTCGAGCAGCACCACATCGAAGCCGCGACGGCGCAGGTCGATCGCCGCGCTCAGGCCGGCGAGACCACCGCCCACCACGGCCACGTCGCACGCGTGCTCGCCGAGCAGCGGGGCGTGGGCCGGCGCCGGGCTCGCGGTGGCGTCGTAGTACGAGTTCTTCGTCAGCGCCTGGTCGGTGTCCAGCAGCGGCATGCGCAAGGCGACAGGTTCACGCGGCGCGGCGCAGGCAGGTTCGGATGGTCTCGATGACGCGGTCGACGTGGGCACGCTCGATGATCAGCGGCGGCGACAGCGCCAGCGTGTCGCCGGTGGTGCGGATCAGCAGGCCCTGTTCCCAGCAGTCGAGGAACACCGAGAACGCGCGCTTCGTGGGCTCGCCCGCGATGCCTTGCAGCTCGACGCCACCCACGAGGCCGAAGTTGCGCACGTCGATGACGTGCGGCTCGCCCTTGAGCGAGTGCACGCCGGCCGCGAAGTAGGCCGCGATGTCGCCCGAGGCGCGGGTGAGCAGGTTCTCTTCGGCGTAGGTGTCGAGCGTGCCGAGGCCGGCCGCACAGGCCAGCGGGTGGCCCGAGTAGGTGTAGCCGTGCGGGAACTCGATCAGGTGCTCGGCGCCGGTCATGAAGGCGTCGTGGATCTCGTTCTTCGCGATCACCGCGCCCATCGGCACGGCACCGTTGGTCAGGCCCTTGGCGCAGACGATGAGGTCGGGCGTGACGTCGAAGGTTTGCGCGGCGAAAGGGTTCCCGGTGCGGCCGAAGCCGGTGATGACCTCGTCGAAGATCAGCAGGATGCCGTGCTTGGTGCACAGCTCGCGCAGCCGCTGCAGGTAACCCACGGGCGGCACCAGCACGCCGGTGGAGCCGGCGATGGGCTCCACGATCACCGCCGCGATGTTGCTCGCGTCGTGCATCGCGACGAGCTTTTCCAGATCGTCGGCGAAGTCGGCGCCGTGGGCTGGCTGGCCCTGGCTGTAGGCGTTGCGCGCCGGGTCGTGCGTGTGGCGCAGGTGGTCGGTGCCGGCGACGGCCAGGCCGAAGGTCTTGCGGTTGCCGACCATGCCGCCGACCGAGATGCCGCCGAAGTTGACGCCGTGGTAGCCGCGGTCGCGGCCGAGCAGCCGGGTGCGCGTGCCTTGGCCGCGCACGCGATGGTAGGCCAGCGCCATCTTCAGCGCCGTGTCCACGGCCTCGCTGCCGCTGTTGGCGAAGAACACCTTGCCCATGCCGGCCGGTGCGATGGCGGCCACACGCTCGGCCAGCTCGAAGGCCTTGGGGTGGGCCATCTGGAAAGGCGGCGCGAAGTCCATCTCGGCGGCCTGCTGCTGGATGGCGGCGGTGACGCGCGGGCGGTTGTGGCCGGCGTTGACGCACCAAAGGCCGGCGACGGCGTCGAGCACCTCGCGGCCGGTCACGTCCCAGTAGTGCATGCCCGAGGCGCGGGCCAGCAGGCGCGGCGCCTTCTTGAACTGGCGGTTGGCCGTGAACGGCATCCAGTAGGCCTCCATCGAGGACGGCAACTGGCTGCCCACGGCTTCAGCGGCTTGCATCAGGGCGGGATCGAGGGCTTTGTTCATCAGGGCCTCCAGTGGTGGCGTTCAATCAGACATCGCGGCTCGCGAAGTCTAGCCAGCCCGGGACGCAATGTGCCACTCTCGCTGGACCGGGCTGACCCTGATCGGCACAATCGATAGCGGTCAACCCGGGCCTCTGGCGCAAGAACATGCAACCCTCAAGCTCCACCGTGCAACTGGATTCGATCGACCGGGCCATCCTGACGGCCTTGCAGCGCGAGGGCCGCATCGCCAACCAGGCGCTGGCCGAACGGGTGCATCTCAGCCCCAGCGCCTGCCTGCGCCGCGTGAAGGCGCTCGAGGACGCCGGCGTCATCGCCGCCTACGTGGCGCTGCTGAACCCGCGCGCCGTGGGCCGGCCGGGCACGAGCTACACCATCATCAACCTCGAGAGCACGCAGCCGGCCGTGCGCCAGGCCTTCGAGCAGGCGGTGCAGGACACCGCCGAGATCCTCGACTGCCACTACGTGGCCGGCGCCAACGACTACCTCGTGCGCTTCACGTACCGCGACGCCGAAGACCTGGAGCGCTTCCACGCCGACGTGCTGGCGCACCTGCCGGGCGTGGTGCGCAGCAACTCGATGCTGGTGCTGCGCACCGTCAAGCGCACGACGGCCTTGCCCTTGCCCGACTGACGCCCACGCGGCCGTCGCTCAGGCCGCGAGCGCCAGCGACAGCGGCGCACGCGTCCGGTGCGCCCACTTCGGCCCCAGGCGCAGGGTGTCGAGCACGCTGGCGCTGGCGTCGGCGAAGAAAACCGCCTCCGACAAGCCGAGCCGTTCGAACAGCCGCCGCTGGCGCAGCGAACGCACGCGCAGGTCGCCCCCCGCGGGGATCTGCGTGAACAGCGTCGCCGCGCGCTCGGCCACCTGTTGCGCGGCGGCATCCAGCGCCGGCACGGCACGTGGCGCCGACAGACGGGCCTGCACGACGAAAGGGTTGCGCCCCACCACCAGGCCCCAGGTGCGCAGCCCTTCAGCCGGATCGACGCTCAATGCCTCGAGCTTGGTGAGGCCGAAGGCGCGCGCCAGTGCCAGGCGCGCGGCCAGGCCGACGTCGTGCTCCTGCACCATCGACAAGGCCCAGGCGGCCTCCGCGTCGGTGCCGCCCACGGGCAGCACCAGCGTGCGCAGCAGCGCGCGTGCATGGGCATCGTTCTGCGCCGCGGCGGCGTGCAACCAGGCGATGGCCTGTTCGGACTCGGCCACGTCTGCTGCGCCCTTGAGCAACAAGGCACCAAGCTTGCGCTGGGCCTCGGCCAGACCCACCTGCGCCGCCTTCTCCAGGAAGAAGCGCGCCATCTGCGGGTTGGCCACCGACAGGCGGTGATCGGCATGCAGCCGGTACAGGTGCAGCCAGGCCTCGCCGTCACCGGCATCGGCGGCGCGCAGCAGCCAGGCGGCGCCTTTGCGCACGTTGTGCTGGCCCTCGAACACGGCGGCCGGCACGCCACCGGCCGGCAGGCCCGCCAGCGCGCGCCCGAGCAGCGACATCGCCCCCTGGTCGCCCGCGGCGGCACGCAGTTCGAGGGCATGGCGCAAGGCGTCGGCCGGCACCGGTGGCCAGCTGCGCCGGGCGGCGTCGCTGCCCTGCAGCAGCGCCACGAAGCCCTTGGCCAGATCCTCCGGCCATGGCGCATCGGCCGGGTGCAGTGCCACGGCGGCCGCCAGTGCCGAGGCCAAGGCGTCGAACCGGCCGGCGGCCTGCGACTGCATCGCCGCCCACAGCGCCACGGCCTGGGCGTCGATGCGGTCTTCACGGGCGGCGGCGGCGAGCATCGCCGACAGGCGCTGCGAGCGGCTGGCCGCCCAGGCGGCATCGAGCACACGTTCCGCGCCCGCATGGCCGGCCGCCGCACGCTGCAGCCAGATCCACGCATCGCCTGCGCCCGCCTCGGACTCATCGCCTCCGAGGCCGAACTTCACCACCGCCAGGCGCATCTGCGCAATCGCGCTGCCGTGCGCGGCCGCGCGCTCCAGCATCGGCCGTTCGCCGGCCTGCAGCAAGTCGTGCAGGGGCATGCACTCGGCCAAGACCCGGGCCGCGCGGCCGGCGTCCTGCCGGGCGGCCTGGCGCAGGTGCTCCAGGCCCGTGCCCAGGTGCTGCGGGAAGCCGTCGACCCCGAGCAGGTAGCGCCGGCCGACCTCGCAGCGGGCCGCGAGGTCGCCCTGGCGCGCCAGGGCCAGCAGGGGGATGTCTTGTCGTCGCATCGAAGGTTCTCCAGGTGCAGGCTGTGCTGCCGCCATGCTCAGGAGCCCGTCGATCGCATCGATGGCGCGTGGATTACCTTTTCGTAAGGCAGCGCCCCGTGGGGCGCTGCAGGTCATCGAAGCTTCACGCGCCTGTCACGACGGTGTCAGAACGAGTGCCGCACGCCGAACTCGTAGCCGGTGGACGTGGCACCCGCGGCCAGCGCGGGCGGTGTGCCGGTGGCGTAGGTCGCGCGGCCGTCGTTGGCCACCCGCGCGTAGGTGGCGTACAGCGCGCTGCGCTTGGACAGGTTGTGCACGTAGCCCAGCGCGAACTGGTCGGCGTCGTTGTCGCCGATCAGCGTGCCGGCTGGCGTGCGGCCCGAGCCGTCGGCGCGCGTGAACGAGGCGCGGAAGGTGCCGCTGCGCAGCGGCACGGTGGCGCCGATGGACGTGACGGTCACCTTGCCCGCGCCGAACTCGTTCTGGCGCCAGTAGGCCAGCACGCGCATCACGCCGAGGTCGTACGAACCACCGAGCGTGATGACCTCGTGCTCGTCGCTGCCCGCGGTGGGCGTGACCTCGGTGCGGCCGAGCGCCACCGACACGTTCAGCGGCCCCGCCGAGTAGCCCACGCGGCCGGCGATCATCTTGCGGCCGGCAGCGCCTTCGCCTGCGGCCACGGACAACTGGCCGTACACGCCGCCCATCGCCGGCAGCAGGTAGGTGAGCTGGTTGTCCGAGCGCGTGAGCGTGTCGACGTTGCTGCCGATGCGGTCGCTGAACTTGCCGCCGGCGGCCACGCCGTTGTCGCTGAAGGCGTCGAAGTCGGACCAGCCGGTGTAGATGGGGGTGAAGTCGCGGCCCAGGCGCACCTCGCCGAAGCCGCCGATCAGCGACACGGTGGAGCGGCGGTTCCAGAAGCGGCTGGCGTCGGACTGCGTGCCGGTGTCGAGGTTGAAGCCGTGCTCGAGCCAGAAGCCGGCGCGCAGGCCGCCGCCGAGGTCTTCGGCGCCGCGCACGCCCAGGCGGCTGGAGTTGATGCCGCCGCTGGCGAGCGAGCTGACGGAGTCGCCGCCGTTTTTCACCTGGCGCAGGCTGGCATCGACGATGCCGAACAGCGTGACGGCGGTGGATTGCGCCTGCGCCGAGGTGGCCGCGGCAGCGGCGAGCGCGAGGACGATGAATGGCTTCTTCATGAGGGCTTCCTTGTGGCGAGGGTTGAACCGGCCCGGCAGGTGCCGTGGCGGGTTGCTCGCAGACTAGGAAGCGCGGCTGCCCCGGGGCAGGAGCTGTCGCCAAACCGGGCCCCCGTTACCGGCAGAGGGCCCGGGAAGCCGGCATGACCGTGGCCCCGCCGCCGCAACCGCGGGCGGGGCAGGGTTGTTCAGCCGGCGCCTGGGTGGTGGGCCAGCTGGCCGCACAGGTAGGTCCAGACGAAGTGCGCGGCGGCCTGGCTCGTGAGCTCGGCGTGGTCGTAGGGTGGCGACACCTCGACGCAGTCCATGCCCACGAAGCGCAGGTCGGACAGCTCCTCCAGGATCGTCAGCACCTGCGCCGTGCTCAGGCCACCGGGCTCGGGCGTGCCGGTGCCGGGGGCGTAGGCGGGATCGAGGCAGTCGATGTCCAGGCTCAGGTACAGCGGCGGGTGGCCGTGTTCGGCCAGGCGGCTGCGGATGCTCTGCAGCACAGGCGCCAGCTGCGTGGCCGAGACGAGCCCGCGCAGATCACGCGCACCGAAGATCTGGCCGCCGCGTTCGCGCACGTACTCGCGCGCGGCCCGCTCGCCGGGCGAGCGGATGCCGATCTGCGTGAAGCAGGCGTCGACGACGAGGCCCTCCTGCATCGCCTCGTAGACCCAGGTGCCGTGGCCGCTGGGCTCGCCCATGTGGTCGGCCCAGGTGTCGCAATGGGCGTCGAAGTGAATCACCGCCAGGGGCCGGCCGAGCTGCTTGCGGTACTCGCGCAGCAAGGGCAGGGTGATGGAGTGGTCGCCGCCCAGCCACAGCATGTGGTGGCGCCTGATCAGCGCGGCGGCCTCGCGCTGCAGCACCTCGCGCATGCGCTCGAGCGAGGTGTTGGGCAGGCGCAGGTCGCCGACATCGCCGAGCATGCCCAGCGGCGACAGGTCGAACACCGGGTGTGTGCCGTCGACCAGCATGTGGCTGGCCTCGCGGATGGCGCGCGGCCCCATGCGCGCGCCGCTGCGGTTGGTGGTGGAGCCGTCCCAGGCCACGCCGGCCACCGCGCAGGGCGTGTCGGCGCTGGGCGCGGGCACCTTCAGGAAGCCGCTGTCGGACAGGTACGCGAAGGCCGCATCGGAGAAGGCAGTGAGGTCGGACATCGGGGGAGTTCAGTGGGTGTTGTGCCCGCCGCGGGCACACTCGCTGCCGATCATAGAGAGCACGCTGCCACGCATCCGCCCATCCACCCATGAAGCCTGTTCTGGTTCTCCAGCATCTGCCCGACGACGGCCCGGCCTTCCTGGCCACGTGGCTGGCTGCCCAGGGCCGACCCATGGACCTGCGCCACACCTCGGCAGGCGATGCCTTTCCGGATCGCATCGAGGGCTACGGTGCCCTGGCGGTGCTGGGCGGCGAGTGGAGCGCCAACGACGAGCGGCCCTCGCTGCGGCTGGCCGAGGGGCTGATCCAGCAGGCCGTGGCCGCCGGGGTGCCGGTGCTCGGGCACTGCCTGGGCGGCCAGTTGATGAGCCGGGCGCTCGGCGGCTCGGTGGCGCCGACGCCGGTGCCCGAGCGCGGCTGGCATCCGGTGGACCTGGAGCCAGCGGCGGCGGCCCATGACTGGTTCGGCACGGCCGCGACGCTCACGCTGTTCCAGTGGCACAGCGATGCCTTCACCGTGCCGCCCGGTGCCGTGGGCCTGGCGGCCAGTGCGGTGTGTGCCCACCAGGCCTTCGCGCTCGGGCCCCATCTGGCGATGCAGTTCCATGTCGAGGTCGATGCCCCCAAGCTGGCGGCCTGGGCCGACGAGGCCGACGCCGCCGTGCCCGGCCCGCGCGACGCGCTGGGCAGTTGGCATGGCGGGGCGCGCATGCGTGGCGACACGGCGCATTGCCTGGCGGCCAGCCAGGCCGTGGCCGCGCAGGTCTACGCGCAGTGGCTGCGTTTTGCGAAGTGAAGTCCGCCTTTCACGATGCGGAAGGGGCGATGCTGCGCTGCCGCAACAGCATCGCACAATGAAAGAGTTCATTCCGCATGGAGGAAAGACCATTCCAACTCATTGATTTCATTGGAACTCGACTCGTGTCTTTTATAAGACATAAGTTGTTTGACATGCCTCTTGCTGCGCGACACTGAGGCCAGCCGCCGGAGACATCCGGCCTCTTTCCTCCCCGCACTTCAGGAGCCCTTGCGATGAGCAACCCCACCCGCCAACAGCAGATCGACGCCCTCGAAACCGACTGGGCGCAAAACCCGCGCTGGAAGGGCATCAAGCGCGGCTACAGCGCCGCCGACGTGGTGCGCCTGCGCGGCAGCTTGGCCATCGAGCACACGCTGGCCAAGCGCGGTGCCGAGAAGCTGTGGAACCTGATCAACACCGAGCCCTTCGTCAACAGCCTCGGCGCGCTCACCGGCAACCAGGCGATGCAGCAGGTGAAGGCCGGCCTGAAGGCCATCTACCTGAGCGGCTGGCAGGTGGCCGGCGACGCCAACAGCAACGGCGAGATGTACCCCGACCAGAGCCTGTACTCGGTGGACTCGGTGCCGAAGGTCGTGAAGAAGATCAACGCCACCTTCAAGCGCGCCGACGAGATCCAGTGGGCGGAAGGCAAGAACCAGGATGACGCTGAATACCGCGACTTCTTCGCGCCCATCGTGGCCGACGCCGAAGCCGGCTTCGGTGGCGTGCTCAACGCCTTCGAGCTGATGAAGGCCATGATCGAAGCGGGCGCCGCCGGCGTGCACTTCGAAGACCAGCTCGCCGCCGCCAAGAAGTGCGGCCACATGGGCGGCAAAGTGCTGGTGCCCACCCGCGAGGCCGTGGCCAAGCTGGTGGCGGCACGTCTGGCGGCCGACACCATGGGCGTGCCCACCATCCTGCTGGCGCGCACCGACGCCGAAGCCGGTGACCTGGTGACGGCCGACGTCGACGACAACGACAAGCCCTTCTGCACCGGCGAGCGCACCGTCGAAGGCTTCTTCCGCACCCGCAACGGCCTGGAGCAGGCCGTCAGCCGCGGCCTGGCCTATGCGCCGTACGCCGATCTGATCTGGTGCGAAACCGGCAAGCCCGACCTGGCCTTCGCCAAGGCCTTCGCCGACGCCATCCACGCCCAGTTCCCGGGCAAGCTGCTGGCCTACAACTGCAGCCCCTCGTTCAACTGGAAGAAGAACCTCGACGACGCCACGATCGCCAAGTTCCAGCGCGAGCTCGGCGCCATGGGCTACAAGTTCCAGTTCATCACGCTGGCCGGCTTCCACAGCCTGAACTACGGCATGTTCGACCTGGCCTACGGCTACGCCCGCAACAACATGAGCGCGTTCGTGGAGCTGCAGGAGAAGGAATTCGCCGCCGCCGAACGGGGCTTCACCGCCGTGAAGCATCAGCGCGAGGTCGGCACCGGCTACTTCGACGCCGTCACGACGACGATCGAGAAGGAAGCCTCGACCGCCGCGCTGAAGGGCTCGACCGAGGACGAACAGTTCCTCGACGGCACGCACCACTGACCTGCGGCGAGACCCTGTGGGGGAGACAAGGCCCGGCATTGCCGGGCCTTTTTCGTGGCCGGTTTCAGGGCCAGGTCAGGCCACCGAGGCGCCGCGGCGCCGCCACACCAGCAGCGCCGCGAAGAGCGCGCCCGCCAGCGCCAGACTGCCCGCGAGCAGCGGTTGCGCCAGGTCGCGCAATGCGGCGCCGAAGTCGCGCAGGGCCCAGCCCGGCAGCCTGGACACCGATTCGATCAGCACGGCATTGCCGTCGACCTGCATGCTGGCGCCGCCACTGGCGCCGGCCATCGAGGTGGCGGCATGGGCCAGCAGCGCGCTCAGGGCCTCGGTCAGCAGCGGCTGGCCGAAAACACGCTCCAGGCCTTGCGCCAGCAGACCCAATGCCACCACCAGCAAGGGCAGCCCCCAGCGCCGGAAGAGGGCGTTCGACAGCATCGCGGCCAGCACCAGCGGCAACAGCCACAGCAAGGCCAGCGGCACGCCGGCCACGCCACGCAGCATCAAGGCCGTTACGCTGGTGATGATCTGCCCCCAGGGCAGCGTGAGCCACTCGCCGAAGCCCACGACTCGGCCGACGACAACCATCGACACCGGCACCGCCGCCACGAAACCCACGAGCAGCGCTGCCGCAGGCACCAGCAACAGGTGCACGAGCATGGGCGCCACCAGGCTTTCGGCATGGCCGCTGGGCAGCGACAGCCAGAACTCGATGGAGCGGTCGCCGTCGTCGCGCCGGGGCGAGCCCAGCGCGATGAACAGCGAGGTGATGCCGAGCAGCAGGAACATCACCGCGGCCGTGATCACCATCGACAGCATCGCGAGCATCAGCGACAGCTCGCGCGGCTGCATCGCCATCATGTCGTCGTCGAGCTGGATGGTGCCGACGGTCAGCACCGAGAGCGACAGCGCCAGCGGCACCAGCACGAGCATGGCCCAGGCGAAGCGGTGTTGCAGCCACTCGCGCTGCATCAGGGGCAGGAGGTTGTTCATCGTTGTTCTCCAGAGCGCGGTGTCAGAAGTGCTGGCGGTCGAGTTCGGGCTTGCGCGTGAGCGCCACGAACAGGTCGACCAGGCTCGGGCGCACGCGCCGGCCCAGGGCCTGCACGTCCGCCGGCGGTTCGCCGTCGAAGAGCGCGGCCGAGCCGCCCTGCACGCGGTACTTCAGCAGCGGGTGGGCGGCGGCCATCTGGTCGGCCACGGCGGGGTCGTGGCTGAGCGCGACGAAGCGGCGGTCGACCTCCTCGAGGCTGATCGACAGCACCAGCTTGCCCTCGTTGAGCATCAGCACGTCGGACAGCAGCGACTCGACCTCCTCGACCTGGTGCGTGCTGACGAGCACGCTGCGCTCGCCATCGCACCACTCGTCGATGAGCATCTCGTAGAAGGCCTTGCGCGACAGCACGTCCAGGCCGAGCGTCGGCTCGTCCAGGATCATCAGCCGCGCGTCGATGCTGGCCACCAACGCCAGGTGCGCCTGCGCCACCATGCCTTTGGACAGGGCCTTGACCTTGTCGTTCAGGCCCACGCTGGTGCGCGCCAGCAACTGGCGCGCGCGCTCGGCCGAAAAACGCGGATGCAGGCGCGACATCAGCGTGATCAGCTCGCTCACCCGGGCCCAGCGCGGCAGGATGGCCACGTCGGGGATGTAGCAGGTGCCCTGCAGCAGCGCCACGCGGTCACGCTGCGGCTGCAGGCCCAGCACGCTGAGCTCGCCCTGCGGTGCGGCCAGGCCGACCAGCGCCTTCATCAGCGTGGTCTTGCCGGCGCCGTTGTGGCCCAGCAGGCCGACGACGCGGCCCTTCGGGATCGTGAAGCTGACATCGTCGACGGCCTTCTTGCGGCCGTAGAGCACGCTCAGGTTCCGCGCCGAGATCAGCGGCTCGGTGGACGCAGCCGGGGCTGCAGCGGCCGCGCGGGCCAGGTCGGGGGTCGTCATGCCCGCTTCTCCTCAAAGGTGTCGGTGTCCCAGTCGAGCTGTTGTGAGCCGATGCCCAGGCGGCGCAGCTTGGCGCGCAGCCGCGGCCACTCCTCGGCCAGGAAGCGCCGGCGTTCGGCGGCGCGCAGCTTGTCGCTGGCCCCGGGCACGACGAACAGCCCGAGCCCGCGCCGGCTCTCCAGCAGGCCGGCATCGGCCAGGGCCTGCAGCGCGCGGTTCACCGTCAGCGGGTTCAGCAGGTGCTGCCCGGCCAGTGCGCGCACCGAGGGCATGGCCTGCCCCTCGGGCGGATCGCCGTCGAGCAGCCGCGCGGCCAGCAGGTCGGCCAGCTGCTGGTAGATGGGTTGTCGGTCGTCCCAGGTGGTCATCGGGGCCCTCCTGTCCGGCTCGGCGCAGGCGCCGGTCGGGCGGGGTGTGTTGCTGAAGTAGGACACCATATCAGTCCACCTGCCATGGCCGCCCGTCGGCTGCGACGGGCCGCATCAGGGGCCGACAGGGCGCAGCGGGCCCGGATACGGGGTGCGGCATACGCGCTTCATGGGACGTTGCGTGGCGTCGTGCCGCCTTGTGCGCCCGGGCCGGAGATACCATTGCCCGCAGGCCGCCAGCTGCACCACCGAGCGGCCATTCATTGAACGAGCGAGGGCTCCATGCTTCCCATCGTCAATCGCCGCATCACCCGCATCACCGGTGCCAGCCGTCGGGGCCGGCGTGTCGGCCTCGTCCTCGCGCTCGCGGCGGCCACCGCGGGCTGCGGCACGATGTCCGACGCAGAGTTGCACAGCCTGCTGGGCACCTTGTCCAGCGTGGCCACCGCGGCCGTCGAGGCCCGCGGCCAGTACAAGGCGGCCAAGACCGGCACACAGCCGGCGGCCAACCAGGGGCAGGGCGGGGGCTACTCCTCGCTGGGATGCGTGCAGCCCGTGCAGCGAGCCGGAGGCGTGTGTGCGCAGAACAGCTGCGGCCAGCCAGTCGTGTACCACGTGCGCTTCGCCAACGGCGCGACCAATGCGCTGGCGGTGAACGCTGGAGCGTGCATCCCCGTGCCGCCCGGCGTGCAGGTGTTTGCCTGCCGCGGCTCGGATCGCTTCGACTGGGGCCGCAGCGCCTGCGGCGGCTGAACCAACCTCCGGCGCCGGCCGTTTCGGCGGCCTTGGCGTGCGACCGTATCCTTCGGCCGCGATGTCGCTCCACCTGCTCACGCCGGCCATGGCCGGCCTGCTCGACCGCATCCGGCGCGCCCAGCGGCAGCCGCTGCATGCGCTGACGCCCGCCCAGGCCCGCCTGGCCTACGAGGCGGGTGCCGAGGTGCTCGACCTGCCCCGCGCGCCGTTGGCCCATGTCCGCGACCTGCTGCTGGCCGGCCGCCCGGCGCGCCTGTACGCGGTGCGAGCAGAGCCGCTGCCCGCACTGCTGTACCTGCACGGTGGCGGCTTCGTCATCGGCAGCCTGGAAACGCACGACAGCCTGTGCCGGCAGCTGGCCCTGCGCAGCGGCTGCGCGATCGTCTCGCTCGACTACCGCCTCGCGCCCGAACACCCGTTCCCGGCCGCCGTCGACGACACCTGGGCGGCGCTCGAGGCGCTGCTGCAGCACCCGGCCAGCGCCGGCATCGAACGGCTCATCGGCGTCGGCGGCGACAGCGCCGGCGGCACCCTGGCCGCCGTGGCCGCCCTGCACGCGCGTGACCGGGGCTGGCCGCTGGCACTGCAGCTGCTCATCACGCCCGGCACGACGGCGCACACCGACACGGCATCGCACAAGCTGTTCGCCGACGGCTTCTTGCTGGATGCAGCCACCATCGCCTGGATGTTCGACCACACCATCCCACACGCCCACCGCCGCGACTGGCGCTTCGCGCCGCTGGAGGCCGATGTCGACGGCGTGGCGCCGGCCTGCGTCATCCTGGCCGAGTGCGATCCACTGGTCGACGAAGGCCTGGCCTATGCCGACCGCTTGCGCGCCGCCGGCGTGCCGGTGGCGCTGGAGCTGGTGCGCGGCGTGACGCATGATTTCATCAAGATGGGCCGCGCGCTGCGCGAGGCCCAGCCTGCCCTGGCCGCTGCGGCGGCCGCCATCCACGAGGCCGCCCAGACATGAAACGAGCCGAGTTCCGCCACCTCGAGACCCTGCGCGTGCGCTGGGCCGAGGTCGATCTGCAGAAGATCGTCTTCAACGGCCATTACCTGATGTACGTCGACACCGCCGTGGCGGGCTACTGGCGCGCGCTGGCGCTGCCGTACCACGAGACGATGGAGCAGCTGCAGGGCGATCTCTACGTGCGCAAGGCCACGCTCGAATACGAAGGCTCGGCGCGCTACGACGAGCGGCTCGAGGTCGGCATCCGCTGCACGCGCATCGGCAACTCGTCGATGGTGTTCGCTGCCGCGGTGTTCCGCGGCGAGCAGGCGCTGGTGCACGGCGAGCTCGTCTACGTGTTCGCCGATCCGCACACGCAGACCAGCCGGCCGGTGCCGGCGCCGCTGCGCGAGTGGCTGCAGGCCTTCGAGGCCGGCGAACGCATGGTCGAGGTGCAGTTGGGCCACTGGGCGACGCAGCACAGCGCCGCGATGGCGCTGCGCACGTCGGTGTTCGCCACTGAACAGGGCATCGCGGCCGAGCTGATGTCGGATGCGCACGACGCCGACGCGCTGCACGCGCTGGCCGTCAACCGCGCCGGCCTGGCCGTGGGCAGCGGGCGGCTCGTGAGCCTGCCCGATGGCGTGGGCAAGATCGGCCGCATGGCCGTGGCTGGCGGGGTGCGCGGCGCGGGCGTGGGAGGGCAGTTGCTGCAGGCGCTGATTCAGGCCGGCCGCGAACGCGGCTTGAGCGAGCTGGTGCTGCACGCGCAGACCAGCGCCGAGGGCTTCTACCGCCGCGCCGGTTGGCAGGCCGCAGGCGCGGTGTTCGAGGAAGCCGGCGTGCCGCACCAGACGATGCGGCTGTCGCTGGGCTGAGGCGCAGGCCGCAATGGGGCCGCGCGCTCAGCGAGCGACCGGTTCGAAGACCTCGACGTGCCGGGCGCCGCGGCACCAGCGCGCTGCGGCCTGGGTGCCGCGCGTCACGATGTCGGCCTGCAGGCCCGGCGCGATGCCGCCGTCGCGCGCGTAGGTTTCCATCAGCGTGGCGTCGTCGCTGCCGTCGGCGTCGGCCCGCAGGTACAGGCGGGCGACGAGCCCGGGCCACTCGCCCTCGAGGGCGGTCTGCAGGCGCTGCATCTCGGCCTGTGCGGCCCCGACATCGTGGCGCGACAGGCGCCAGTAGACGAAGAGTTCGCGCATGGCCGCCCGCTGCTGTCTTCGTTCAGGCCGCGTCGGCCGGAATGACGTAGGGCAGGGCCGTGGGCGTGAGCAGCGGGCCTTCGGCGCTGCCCAGGTGCAGGCTGCCGCCTTCCAGCGCCGACAGCTTCAGCTCGACCAGCGCGACGGCGCCCAGGCCGGGCAACACGCCCGCCAGCGCCACCATGCCGGCAGGCTGGCCGGGGTCGGCGCTGTGCAGCACCTCCTGGCCGGGCGTCATCGGCACCGGCCCCTGCACCAGCACGCCGCGGCGCTTGAGCGTGCCGCGGTACTGGCTGCGCGCCACGATCTCCTGGCCGGGGTAGCAGCCCTTCTGGAAGTTCACGCCGCCCACGAGCTCGAGATTCACCATCTGCGGCACGAACTGCTCGACCGTGGCCGCCACGATGCGCGGCACGCCGCTGGCGGCCTCTAGGCCTTGCCACACCTCGGCGTCCAGCGCCGGCGCAGCGGGCGCCTCGCCCCCGAACTGCAACGCCCGCGCCACCGGCTGGCCACCCGCCAGCGCCTGCGGCAGCATCACGCAGGTTCCGCCGTTCGAGGCACTCACCGACCACGGCAGGCCCGTGCCCGCCGCGGCGCCGACGAGGCCGCGCACCGGCGCCCATGCAGGCTCGGCACTCACGTCGTCGAGCTTGCACTTCGCACGCAGCACGAACATGCGCAGCCGCTTCAGCACTGCGGGCAGCACGTCGGCGCTGCAGGCCAGCAGCACGGCGTCGTCGCCCTCGGCCCAGATCACGAAGGTGGCCAGCAGCCGGCCCTTGGCCGTGCAGTAACCAGCCAGCCGCGCCGTGCCGGGCTGCAACGAGTTCGTGTCCTGCGTGAGTTGGCCGTGCAGAAAGCTGCGGGCCTCCGCGCCGTGGGCACGGATGAGGCCCCAGTCAGCGAGGGGCAGGGCGCCCGAAACGGGCAGGGCGGCGATGGTGAGCGACATGCGCTGATTATCATGAGCAGGTCATGGCGTTTCGAGCTTCGTGGATTCGTATCGGCCTGGCGCTCCTGCTGGTGCCCTTGCTGGCCACGGGGGGCGTCGCGGCAGCCGCATGGTGGTGGATCGACCGGCCCTTGCCGCTGGCCACGCCCTCGGTGGAACTGTCGATCGAGCCGGGTGACAACCCACGCACCGTGGCCCAGGCCTGGGTCGGCGCTGGGGTGATGACCTCGCCACGCTTGCTCTACGAGTGGTTCCGCTGGTCGGGCCAGGCCCGCCGCATCCGCGCCGGCAGCTACGAAGTCACCGAGGGCACGACGCCGCGCACGCTGCTCGACAAGCTCGTGCAGGGCGACGAACTGCGGGAACGGGTGCGCTTCATCGAAGGCTGGACCCTGCGCCAACTGCGTGCCGAGCTGGCGCGCGCGCCGCACTTGAAGCCCACCACGGCCGCGCTCGACGAGGCCGCGCTGATGGCCGCCGTCGGCGCGCCGGGCATACCGGCCGAAGGGCGTTTCTTCCCCGATACCTACGTCTACAGCCGCGGCGTCAGCGACCTCACCGTGCTGCGGCGCGCGCATCGCATGATGCAGCAGCAGCTGCAGCAGGCCTGGGAGCAGCGCGCTGCCGACGTTCCCCTGAAGACGCCCGACGAGGCGCTGATCCTGGCTTCCATCGTGGAGAAGGAAACCGGGCTCGATGCCGACCGCGGTCAGATCGCCGGCGTCTTCGTGAACCGGCTGCGCATCGGCATGCCGCTGCAGACCGACCCGACCGTCATCTACGGGCTCGGTGCCAGTTTCGACGGCAACCTGCGCCGGCGCGACCTCGAGACCGACGGCCCGTTCAACACCTACACCCGCGGCGGCCTGCCGCCGACGCCCATCGCTCTGCCCGGCTTGGCGTCGCTGCGCGCGGCCGTGCGGCCCGAGCGCACGAAGGCGCTGTACTTCGTGGCCAAGGGCGACGGCCGCAGCGCCTTCAGCGAAAACCTCGCCGACCATAATCGCGCCGTGACCCGCTACCAATTGCGCCGCTGATGGCCGCCGGACTCTTCGTCACCGTCGAAGGCATCGACGGCGCGGGCAAGAGCACGCACCTGGCCGCGCTGCGGGCCTGGTTCCAGCAGCGCGGCCACGAGGTGGTGGGCACGCGTGAGCCGGGCGGTACCGAGCTCGCCGAAGCCCTGCGCGAACTGGTGCTGCACCGCTCGATGGACCCGCTGACTGAGGCCTTGCTGGTGTTCGCCGCGCGGCGCGACCACCTCGTGCAGGTGATCGAGCCTGCGTTGGCGCGAGGCGCGGTGGTGGTCTGCGACCGGTTCACCGACGCGAGCTTTGCCTACCAGGGCGGCGGTCGCGGCTTCGACGCCGGCGTGCTGTTCACGCTCGAAGGCTGGGTGCAGCAAGGCCGCCAGCCCGATCTGACGCTGTGGTTCGATCTGCCCGCCGCCGAAGCCGCGCGCCGCCGCGCCGCCGCGCGCGCGCCCGACCGGTTCGAGGCACAGGATGTGGCCTTCTTCGAGCGCGTGATCGCCGGCTACGCAGCGCGCGAGGCCGCCGACCGGCGCCGCTTCGAGCACATCGACGCCCGGGCCGAGCCGGCCGCCGTGTGGCAGCAGGTCGAGGCCGCGCTCGTGCGGCGCTTCGGGTGACGCGGTGCTGATCGCCGACGACGGCCAGGTGCCGCTGCCCTGGCTGGCGCTGCCGCTGGCCGAAGTGCTGACGCGGCAGCGCGGCCATGCGCTGATGGTGCAGGGCGCGGCCGGCGCGGGCGTGCTGCCCTTCGGCGTGAGCCTGGCGCAGTCGTGGCTGTGCGAAGCGCCCGTCGGCCCGGGTCTGGCCTGCGGCCGCTGCGGCAGCTGCCGGCTCGTCCAGAGCCATGTCCATCCCGACCTGTTCCTGCTGATGCCCGAACTGCAGCGGCGCGAGCGCGGCTGGCTCCTGGCCAGCGACAAACCCGAGGCCGACAGCAGCAAGAAGCCGAGCCGGCAGATCCGTGTCGACGAGGTTCGGCTGCTCATCGACTGGGCCTACAAGACGTCGGCCCGCGGCCGCGGCAAGGTGGCCGTGCTGACCCCGGGCGAGACGCTGAACCTCAGCGCGGCCAACGCGCTGCTGAAGACACTCGAAGAGCCACCGGCCGGCACGCGGCTGATCATCACCACGCCCGACCCCGCGCGGCTGTTGCCCACCGTGCGCAGCCGCTGCCAGGCCTGGCGGCTGGCCGAACCCAACAGCGCCCAGGCCACGGCCTGGCTGGCGGGGCAGGGGGTGGACGAGCCGGAGGTGCTGCTCGCCGCCTGTGCCGGGCGACCGCTCGACGCGCTGGAACTGCACCAGCGCGGCCTGCGCGCCGAGCACTGGCGCCAGCTGCCGCAGGCCATCGCACGAGGGCAGGGCGCAGCCGTGCAGGGCTGGCCGCTGCCGCAGCTGCTCGACCTCTTGCTCAAGCTGTGCCACGACGCGCTGGCGGTGGCCGGTGGCGCGGCCCCGCGCTACTTCGTGGCTGGCAGCGTGCCCAAGGCAGCGTCGATCGAGGCGCTGCGGCAGTGGTCGCAAGAGCTGCAGCGTGTGGCACGGCACGCTGCGCATCCGTGGAACGAGGGCGTGCTGGTCGACAGCCTGGTGGCCGCGGCCAGCCGGGCCCTGCGCAGCGCACCGGCACGAGCCGCAGCTGCCGGCCCGCGCCGCCCGGGCTTGGATACACTGCCCACATGAACGACCGCACCCCCACCCGCGTTGGCGGCCTCGGCGCCCCCGTGGTGCCCGGCGCGGCGGCGGCCACCGGGCGGCCCAGCGTCATCCAGCTGGTGTTCCGCGAGAAGGGCGCGCTGTACGCGGCCTACATCCCCATCTTCACCGACGGTGGCCTGTTCGTGCCGACCACCCGCGAGTACCGGCTCGGCGAAGACATCTACCTGCTGCTGTCGCTGCCCGACGATCCGCAGCGCTTTCCGGTGGCCGGCAAGGTGTCGTGGATCACGCCGGCCAACGCCTCCGGCGGGCGCACGCAGGGCGTGGGCGTGCGCTTCCCGAACGACGAGAAGTCGCGGCAGTTGAAGGTCAAGATCGAAGAGATCCTGGGCACCTCGATCCAGTCGCAGAAGCCGACGCAGACGATCTGAGTCCTCAGGCCGGGCCGCACCCGGCCGCCACCGCCCCGATGTTCGTCGACTCGCACTGCCATCTCAGCTTCCCCGGCTTGCACGAGCGCTTGCCCGAGCTGCGCCACGCGATGGCCGCCGCGCAGGTCGACCGCGCCATCTGCATCTGCACCACGCTCGAGGAGTTCGAGACGGTGCACACGCTGGCGCGCGACCACGCCGAGCTCTGGTGCACTGCCGGCGTCCACCCCGACAACGAAGGCGTGCAGGAGCCCACGCTCGACGATCTCGTCACGCGGGCCGGCCGCGAGCGCGTCGTGGCCATCGGCGAGACCGGGCTCGACTACTACCGGCTCAACGGGCGCTCGGTGGCCGAGATGGCCTGGCAGCGCGAGCGTTTCGCCGTCCACATTGCGGCCGCCCACGCCACCGGTCTGCCGCTGGTGGTGCACACGCGCAGCGCCAGCGCTGACACCGTCGAGATGCTGCGCAGCGAAGGCCGTGGCGCGGTCGGCGGCGTGTTCCATTGCTTCACCGAGACGGCCGAAGTCGCGCGGGCCGCGCTGGACCTCGGCTTCTACATCTCGTTCTCCGGCATCCTGACCTTCCGCAACGCCGAAGAGCTGCGCGACGTGGCGCGCTGGGTGCCGCTCGACCGCTGCCTGATCGAGACCGACAGCCCCTACCTGGCGCCCGTGCCGTACCGAGGCAAGACCAACCAGCCGGCCTATGTGCCGCACGTGGCGGCGCAGCTCGCGGCCTTGAAGGGCCTGGACGTGGCCACGGTGGCGGCGGCCACCAGTGCCAACTGCGAACGCCTGTTCACCCGTCTGGGGCCGGCTCCAAGGGGATGACGATGCTCAAGCGCTGCTTTCACATCCTGCTCCATCTGGTTGTTTTGGCAGCAGTTCTGCCGGCTTTCGCTCAGGATGAGGTGGCCTTCTTCAGGGCCGTGAGCGTGGACGACGAACGCGGTGTGAAGCGCTGGCTCGACGCCGGCGGCGACCCGAACAAGGCCAACCCGCAAGGCCAGCCCGCGTTGGCTCTGGCTCTCCGCGACGAAGCGTTCAAGGTGGCGGCGGTGCTGCTGGCGCAACCGGCGCTCAAGATCGATTCGCCCAACGCCGCCGGCGAGACGGCGCTGATGCTCGCCGCGCTGCGGGGTCAAGGCGAGTGGGTGCAGCGCCTGGTGGCCAAGGGTGCGGCGATCAACCGCGAAGGCTGGACGCCGCTGCACTACGCGGCCAGTGGCGGCGCCACGGACGTGGTGCGCTGGCTGGTGGAACAGGGCGCCGCCATCGACGCCCGCTCGCCGAACCGCAGCACGCCGCTGATGATGGCGGCCCGCTACGGGGCCAGCGAGTCGGTCGATTGGCTGGTGGCACGCGGCGCCGACACCCGGCTGCGAAACGACCGCGACATGAACGCGGCCGATTTCGCCCGCAGTGCGGGCCGGGACAGCATGGCGCAGCAATTGGCGGCGCTCGCCGCTGCCGCACCTGCGCAACGTTAGGGAAATCACGCTTGTCTGGATGACGGCGTGTCAGAAGTCTCCTGACACTGCAGATCGGCGCCCACCTTCTTCGCAATGACCCGATGCCAGCGTAGAGTGGTCCGCAGTGTCAGTTCGGCACCGCTCGAGGAGTCCCGCATGTCGCATCCGGCCCAAGCCCGCAACCCGTTCCTGCTGATGATCAGCCCCGAGGTCGTTCTGGCCGCGGTCGAGAAGTCGGAGCGACTCGGACAGTTGAATCGGCATCTGTGCCGTCCGCTCGACCGACCGACGCCGGCCTCGAGTTCGGCTCGCCCGGGCGTGCCCGACGACGATCTGGATGATGCCGCCGAGCCTGCGGCAGATTGAGCAAACAGGGTCGCGTCAGGGCGCCTCGTGCGCCCTCTCTTTGACTTCATAAATGGCGTACGATGTATATTATGTTAAGTAGCTGTTCTTGCCCCGCACCCCGCTCTGGCCGGCGACGTATCTGAGTTGCCCACGCGCGCGAGAACCGAGTTCGGCGCGTGGACCCGCGAGCTCATCGCGCTGGCGTTGCGGCACGGCGGCCGCTACTGCCTGCCCTACCCGTTGCACGAGACGGTCGAGCAGTTCAACGCGGCCTACCCCGAGGCTGACCGGCTTCGACGGATCAAGCAGCAGCTCGACCCCGCAGGGAAGCTGTCCAACGAACTCTGGCGGAAGTACCTCTGACGCAAGCCGCGCGCCGGTTGTCCGGGGCGGGCGGGAAAGCCCATTCAGGAATGAATGCCAAGCATGCGGATGCAGGGGTTGGCGCGGGCTGTGGCCCTCCGGACACTCCCCGTGGAGACCGGACGTGCGCCGGGCGCCCCGGCCCGCACGCCATCCCCCGACCCCAGCCCTTGGAGCACCGCATGACCCCACGTGACCCCTCCAGCACCGACGCCGCGCCGTCGCGCAGCCTTCTCCTTGCAGCCGGGCTGGTCCTGCTCGTGCAGGGACTTAGCATCTTCGCGCCCATGGCGGTGCTTGGCGGCGCGATCCAGTGGCCGGACAGCCTGGACTACCCGCCCTCGCGGATGCTGCCGCTGCTGCGCGAGCAGCTCGACGCCGTGCGGCTGGGGTATGGGCTCTACCTCGGCTACTCGCTGCTGTTCCTGGTGACTGGCGTGCTGACGGTCCGCCTGGCGTCGCGCCCCGGCCCGCTGGGCGCGCTGGCGCTCATCGCGATCGGGGCGGCCGCGGCCTCGGCGCTGGCGCGCGCCATCGGCATCCTGCGCTGGCTGACCGGCAGCGTGTCGCTGGCGGAGGCCCATGCCGCCCCCGGCCTGTCTGCCGAGGGCCGCGCCGCGGTCGAGTCGATGCAGGCCGCCATCAACGCCTGGGGCGGCGCCATCGGGGAGACGCTGGGCGTCGCGGCCTTTGCCGCGATCTGGGCCATCGCGGCCAGCCTCGTGATCCTGCGCGACCGGCGCCTGCCCGCGTGGGCGGGCCTGACGGGGCTGCTGGCCGGCGTCCTCGTTGCCTCGCCCGCCCTCGAACTCTTCGGCATCGCGCCGCCAGTCTCGATCGTGATCTCGACGACGGGCATCCAGCTCTGGTTCCTGGCGCTGGGCCTGCTGTTGCTCTGGCGCGCGCTGCGACGGCCCGCGTGAGGATGACGGCCGTGACGGTGAGGCGACTCGAGATCCGGGCCTTCGGCGGGCCCGAAGTCATCCGGCTGGTGGAGGACGCGGCGCTCCCGGAGCCGGGCCCGGGCGAGGTGCGCATCCGGGTGGAGGCGTCGAGCCTTGTCTTCACCGACACGCTGATCCGCCGCAACCTCTACCCCGTCCTGAAGCCGACCCTGCCCGTGACCCTGGGCTACGACCTCGTCGGGCGCATCGATGGCGTCGGGCCGGGCGTCACGGGGTGGCGCAGTGGCGACCGGGTCGCCGACCTCGTCCAGGTCGGCGGCAACGCCACCCACGTGGTGCGGCCGGCCGCCACGCTCGTCGAGGTGCCTCAGGACCTGGACGCGACCCGTGTCGAGCCGCTGATCCTCAGCTACCTGACCGCCTACCAGGCGCTGTTCCGCGAGGCCGAGGCGATGCCGGGCGACGCGGTGCTGGTCTACGGTGCCAGCGGCGCCGTGGGGCAGGCCGCGCTCGACCTGTGCCGCGCATTCGGGCTGCGCGCGGTCGGCGTGGCCTCGGCGCGGCGGGAGGAGGCCGTGACCGGGCTGGGCGCGACCTTCGTCGCCTACGACGAGCCCGACGCCGCCGGCCGGCTGGACCGCCTGGCGAGCGAACGGCACGGCTTCAAGGTCATCGTCGACGCTGCCCGGGGCGAGGCGCTCGGCGCCGTGCTGGCACGGCTCGCGCCCGGCGGGCGGCTGGTCGCGCTGGGCTTCAGTGCGCCCTTCAGGGCCGCCGGCCGGGCCGGCCACGCGCGGCCGGGCCTGCTGGCGCTGCTGCGCCTGGGACTGGACTTCCTGCAGATCAAGTGGTTGTCCTCGCGCCCGGGTGCCTCGGGGCGCGTGGCGTTCTACGACATCGCGGATCGCCGGGCCCGGCATCCGGACTGGTTCCGGTCCGATCTCGCGGCGCTGTTCACCCTGCTCGACGACGGCGCGATCGCCCCTCGCGTGCAGCGCGTCTTCGCGCTCGACGAGGCCGTCGAGGCGCATCGCCTGATCGAGGCGGGCGAGGTCGAGGGTCGTCTCGTGCTCGACCCCGGCCTGCCCATGGGCGCTGCGGCCGTCGACGCCTTGCGCGCCGCATCGCCGCAGGCTGCGGCGCCACCGCGACGAACCACCGGCTGACGACCGGGGCGACGGGGTCACCCCGTCGCCACGCCGCGGCCCTGCCACGCGCGGCTCCATTCACCGACGCATGCGACGCATGCGGCCGCAGGGGTTGGTGATCGACGGGGCCCTCCACACACTCGGTGCGGAGCGCGGACGCGAACGCCATCCCCGCGGATCGAGACACCAAACACTTTGAAAGGCATGCCTTGAACCCATCCAACCTTCTTTCCACAGAGTCGCGGTGGCCCGGGCCGGCGGCGAGCCGGGCCCTGCTGGCCGGTCTCGCCCTGGCCGGCGCCGCCGGCTTGGCGATGGCCCAGGAACCCGCACGCAACCTGCTGGGTCTGGGCGCCATCTCGCTGGCCGACTTCGAGGGCTCCGCCGACCAGGCCGTGCGGCCGTTCGTGCTGGGTCGACTGTCCCTCGGCCGGTACGGCAGCCTGCGGCTGGCGGGGCTGGGCGCGCAGTGGAACGTGATGGGCCCGAAGAGCCCCTGGGCCTTCGGCCCGGTGCTGGCGATGCGCCCGGCGCGGGACGATGGCGTCGAGGACGCGGTGGTGCGCCGGCTGCGCAAGGTCGACGCCACCAGCGAGGCCGGCGGCTTCGTCGAGTACGGATTCGGCGACACCCTGACGAAGGGCGACCGCCTGAGCGTGGGCCTCGAGGCCCGGGGCGGCAAGGGCACCCAGATCACCTGGGGCCTGCAGTACCAGGCGGCCCGGACGGGCGCCTTCCAGTACGGGGTGGACCTGCGCGCGACCTACGCGGACGACCGGTACATGGACACCTATTTCTCGGTGGACGCCGACAACAGCCTGCGCAGCGGACTGCCGGTCTACAAGGCCTCTGGCGGCCTGAAGAGCACCAGCATCGGACTTACCGCCTCGGTCGACCTTGCCCGGCAGTGGACGCTGGTGGGCCGGCTGGGCGTGTCGCGCCTGGCCGGCGACGCCAGCGACAGCCCCATCGTGCGATTGCGCGGCGACGCCACCTCGACCGCCCTCGGCCTGGCGCTCGGCTACCGTTTCTGATGGACGCGCCGCACCCAAGGGCCCCCGGCCGCGGCCGCGGCTTCCTGCCCACCATCCTCGTCACGGCGGCGCTGTCCGCGCTGCTGACGGGCTGTGCCGTCAACGGCCGGGTGGCGCCGGCGCCCGAACTCGCGAGCAGCGGCTGGAGCGATCCGGCGGCGCTCGCGCCCGTCGCCGACTTCGACGCCTACGTCCGCGGCGTAACCGAGGAACTGCGCAGCCACCGACTGCCCTTCGACCCGTCGAGGGCGGACGCGGAGCTGGGCCAGGTGGCGCCCTTCCGGGTGCCGCCGGGCCCGGCCTGCCAGGCCGGCGAGCGGCGCGGCATCGCGGTCCTCGTCCACGGGCTGTCCGACAGCGCCTTCGCGATGCGCGACATGGCGGCCTCGCTCGCGCGGCAGTGCTTCGAGTCGCGCGTGCTGCTGCTGCCCGGGCACGGCACGCGGCCGGCCGACCTCATGGCCGTCGACCACGAGGACTGGCTGGGCCACGTGCAGGCCGCGGTCTCGCAGGCCGCGCGCGAGAGCGACTTCGTCGTCACGGCCGGCTTCTCGCTGGGGGCAGCCCTGGCGCTGACCGTGGCGGCGGACTCTCCCGGCGAGGTGGACGCGGTGATCGGCCTGTCGCCGGCCTATCGCATCCGCTCGACCTTCCTGGCGCGGCAGGCCCGGTGGGTCGCGGCATTCCGCCCGTGGCTGAACGCAGGCCCGCGGGTGGAGTTCGCCCGCTATGCCGCGATGCCGACGCGGGGCATCGCCTCCACCATGGCGACCCTGGGCAGGATGGACGCGCGCATCGACGGCCGGGGCGCGCTGCGGGTGCCCTGGCTGGTCGTGCAGAGCGAGGACGACGAGGTGGTCGACGTCGCCGGCAACCGGCGCTTCTTCACGGCCAGCGCCGGCGACGCCCGGAGCGTGTTCCTGAACTACACCTCCGCCGCGCCCACGCCCGCCCCGGCATCCGGCGACCGCGTGGTCTGGCTGCCGGCCGCCGACGCGCCCTTGCGGGTGGTGGGGCTTTCGCACCTCTCGGTCCACATCGCGCCGGACAACCCGCACTACGGCGTGACAGGCTCCTACCGGAACTGCGGCAGCGTGCCGTTCCGCCAGGAACACGAGATCCAGGCCTGCCGGCAGGCCGAGCGTGTCTGGTACGGCGTCAGTGGGCAGTCGCCTCCTGCCGGCGAGGCCGGCGCGCGCGCCACCTTCAACCCCCACTACCCGGACCTGGAGCGACGGATCGGTCGATTCCTGGACACGGTCGATCCCCGCCGCGGGGATACAGTGGCGTCGCAGTGACCTCAGCCGCGGGCGCGGCCGTGGCGACCTTCGAGACCTCCAACGACTCCCGGAACCGATGCCGACGAACATGGTGATGCCGCCGGGAGCCCGGCTGGATGACTGGAACCTGCTGCGTTCCTTCATCGCGGTCTGCGAGACCCGGACCCTCACTGCCGCGGCGGACGCGCTGGGCCTGAGCCAGCCCACGCTCGGGCGGCACATCAGGGAGCTGGAAGCCCTGGCCGGCGAGACGCTGTTCGACCGCCTGCCCGGCAGGATGAAGCCCAACGAGCGCGCCGAGTTCCTGCTGGACCGCCTGCGGCCGCTGCGCGAGGGGGTGGGGCGCATCGAGCACGCGATCTGGGACCGCGGGGAGGTGGTTGCCGGGACGGTGCGCGTCACCACCAGCGAGATCCTGGGCGCGCTGGTGCTGCCGCGGCTGCTGGCCCCCCTGATGCGGGAAGCGCCCCTGCTGCAGGTCGAGGTCCAGGCCTCCGACGAGGTGCAGAACCTGCTTCGCCGGGAGGCGGACATCGCCATCCGCTTCTTCCGGCCGGAGCAGGACGACATCATCGCCATCTCGGTAGGCCAGACGGAGATCGGGCTCTTCGGCAGCAAGGAACTGGTGGCCAGCCTGCCCGAGGACTGCACGCCTGCCGACCTGGAGGGCCGCTACGTCGGCGGCATCGCGGTGGAGCAGGCCATCGAGATCGCGGCAGCCGCGGGCCACTCCTTGCAGCGCTCCGACTTCCGGTTCCGGTCCGTGTCGGGCGTCGCGCAACTGCACGCGGTGGAGGCCGGCATCGGCTTCGCCGGGCTGCCCGCCGTGCTGGCAGCCGAACGCCCGTCGCTCGTCCGCGTGTTCCCCGGGCTGGTGGCGATTCCCATGTCGATCTGGCTCTGCGCCCACGAGGACCTGCGCCGCAGCCTGCGGATGCGGCGGGTGTTCGACCACCTGACGGTGTCGTTGAGGCAGCTGTTCGCCGCATCCGCGGGGTGAGCCGGCGCGCGGCGGTGCCGGGGGCGGCAACCGCGTTTGCACGGAGGCCGCCGGGCGCTGGCGTCTGCCATGCTGGCGCGTGTTGCGCAGCATCGCCGCGCCGATCTTGAGCAGCCGCGTGCGGATCGTGGCCGTGCAGGCCTGCTGCAGTTCGGTGCCTACCAAGGCCAGCCGCCTGAGGTTGATCATGAGCGTGCAGGCCAGGGCTGCGCCGGCCGGCTTGGCGTTGTCGCGGTGCGGCGAGCAGCAGCCTTGAGGCCGCTGCGGTCAGGCCGCTTCGTGAGCCAGCAACTGCTCGATTCGGCAGGGCTTGAGGATAGCGAAGCCCTGCGCATAGTCGACACCAATCTCGCGCAGCTTGGCCAGAATGGCCGGCGAATCCACGTACTCGGCCACCGTGCGCATCCCCAGAGAGTGCGCGATGTCGTTCATGGACTTCACGATGGCGAAGTCATCCGGGCTGTCCAGGATGTCCTTGATGAAGCTGCCGTCGATCTTCAAGGCGTCGAAGCGCAGGTTCTTGAGGTGCCTGTAAGAGGTGTGGCCGCTACCGAAATCGTCCAGCGCAAATCGGAAGCCATAGCGCCGCATCTGGCGGATGAAGTCCTCAGCCGCGGCATAGCTTTCGATGGCCGCGGTCTCTGTGATCTCGAACGCAATGAGCTCCGTGGGGATATCGCCCGACCGAAGTTCATGGCGCAGCGCCTCGATCATGCCTGGATGGGCCAGCGAGGTGGCCGACAGGTTGATGGACACGCCGCCATGACGGGCGAACTCGCTGCGGTGCAGGCGTATCCAGTTGAAGGTCTGGCGCAGCACCCAGAGGTCCACCTCATGGGCCCGGCGCAGGCCCTCCGCCGCCAGGATGAAGGGCAGCGGGCTCGACGGCTGCCCTGGCGCCTGATCCAAACCCAGCAGCACCTCGTGGTAGGGCTTCAAGGCCGAGTCGGCAGCGATCGGCATGATCAGCTGGCAGCGCAGGTACAGGCCCTTGCCAGCCAGCAGGCTGTCGATGCGGCCCATCCACGAGACCATGTCCTGCTGGCTGCGGAACTGGCGGTCTTCAGACGCATAACACTGCATGCGGTTGCGGCCCCGCGACTTGGCGGCGACGCAGGCCATGTCGGCCCGCTGCACCGCCACGTCGGGGCTGTCGACGCCGGGCATGAACTCGGCAACCCCCATGTTGGCCCCGACGCTGTAGCTCTGGCCCTCGGTCTGGTAACGGAACTCGTTGAGGTGCACGAGTAGCTGGTCCAGCCTGGCCAGGCCCTCGTCCCGGCGGCACGCGGGAAGCATCAGCCAAATCGTGTCGTCTCGGAAGCTCGCCAGGACCACGTCCTGCCCCAAGCGGGCCTTGACCATCTCGGCCAGCGTACGCGCGAGGGCTTCCCCGTGCGCGACCCCACAGGCCTGGTAAAGGACGCGCAACTGGTCGAACTCGATGACGCCTACCAGGTGCGTGAGGTCGTCGCTGCAGTTCAGCGCGGTCTGCGCCAGCCGCTGCAGGAACCCCTTGCGGCTGAGCAGCCCGGTCAGTGGGTCGTGATACGCCCTTTGCAGCATCTGCCCTGTCGCCTCGTCCACCAGGGCCTGCACCGACCGCTCCAGCAGCGGCTGCCCCTGATCGGTCGCCTCGCGCATCGTGCCTTCGCTGAGCTGCCGGGCCAGGCTGTCCAGCGAGATCTCCAGCTTGCGGGTGGCCGAGCGGTTCGTGAAGGCGCACTCGGCCGCTTGCTTGCTGTACCAGACCAGTTGCATCGGCACCCAGGCGCCCGATCTCCTCACCTCCCACCAGTCGCCCAGGCGCAGTCGCCGCGCCAGCCCTGCCAACGCGTCATCGGCGGCGTCGCCGCCATCGCCCGCCGGACCAAACAGCGCTTCGTCGGGCTTCGCGGCCGGCGCGGCCCGGCCTTGCGCCACCATGTCCAGGCTGCGTTGCAATTCGGCCAGCGCGGCCTCGCGGGCGTCGGCCATCGGGTTGACACTGGCCAGCAGGCCGTCGAGCTGGTCAGTCGCCGTCAGTGCCGCTTGCCGGCGCGCGGCCGGTGTGTCGGTCGACTCCGGCGACAGGAGAGACAGCACCTGATCGAGCAGCGCCAGGGCGTCTGTCCAGCGGGCATCCTGCGCGCCCACGCGCGACTCCAGCATCACCAGGGCCTGGCGCCACCCCGCATCCAGCAAACCCAGCACGGCCGTCGGGACCTCGCGGCCGGTCAGCCGCCGGTGCAACTCCTCTTGCACCCGCCGCCGGGCCAGCCGTATCCGTTGCCGGCCCTCACAGGCCTCTTGGAGCTGTTCGACGCGCGACTGCCGGGTCTGCTGCAGCGGCGGCAAGAGGCGCAACAGGCTGTCCCGCACCTTGACGTACACCTCGGGGTCATGGTCGGCATGGCGGCAGATGCGGTCCACCGCGAGCTGCAGGTAGCGTTGCAGCTTGGAATCGAAGAACCGCCCCTCGTCGTCGACGGCGATGGCGTACTGCTCCAACGAGTCGACCACCTTCCGCGCGGGGTGGTCGGTTGAGTCCGGAAAGCCGCCCTCGCGCAGGCTCAGCTTGAGCAGCGGCTGCTCTAGTCGTTTGAGCAGGCCGTCGATGCCCATTCCGCCGCCCGACACTGTCAGGGCCTTGCCGAGCAGGGCACCTGTATTGTCCAGAGCCTGCCGCATAGGGGCGCCGATGTTCAGGCCACCCGCCACCAAGGACATGCGCTCGCTCAACGGCTGCCGGCCCGCGCCTGGGGCCTCCATCCAGCCTGACGCCGGCGCGGCTTCGATCAGCCGGGCCAGGTCTCCCGCGGTGGCGACGGCGGAGCCCGCTTGCGCGGGCGCAGCGTGGCCAGGCTGGGCCCGTTGGCCGAGCGCCGACGCGCTCGCGCGCATCAGATCCTGGGCCACCGACAGCAGCTCGATGCGGGGCCCCTGCGCAGCACCGCTGCCCGGGCGTTCCGCCAAGCCGGGGCTGACGTTGGGGGCCCGCTTCAGCGTCGCGAGCACGCTGTCCAGCCTGTATTCCCGCCCCGACAGCGGCTCGCCCTGGCGGGGGGAGTCGGGGGCGCGGTTGGTGCCCTCGGGCAGCGTGGGCGCGCCGGGTCCATGCCGATCGTCTGCCGTGGCCTCGGGCCGATCCTGCGACGGTACTGAGGAAGCGTTCGTGTCGCTCGGGGTTGCCGCCCTGTGGTCGGGCTCGGGTTCGCCGAGCACCGATAGCGCCTCGTCCAACTGCTCGAACAAAGCAGGCAGGTGAAGCCCCAACGCTCGCCCGAAACCCTTGTAAGCGAACGTCCGGGCGCTATCGGACAGCGGCACTTCCCGTACGGCCGCCTGGAAGGCCCGGCAGATCATGGACGGACCGAACGGGTTGCTCTGGCGATCGATGGGCTGGCCGGTCAGTTGCCCGTAGCGCCGCTCCACGCGCATCAACGGCTTCATGCCGTCAATGTCCGAGTCGAGCCGATTGATCACGGCGGCCAGGCGCAGCCAGTCCTCGAACTCCGACTCTTCCAGCAGGGCCAGGACCTGCTCTTTGCCGCCGCAGGCTGCGTGCGCACCGACTGGGGCGTGCGGTACCAGGCCCTGCATGGCACGAGCCAGGAAGCGCCGCTCGACACCGGCCCGCCCAGCCTTCAGAGCGACAGCTGCCTCACGCGTAAGCAGCCTGTCCGGCATGACGCCCGCCTTGTCGGCCACCTCGTTCAAGGCTGCCTCCAAGCCATGCAGGAACTCGTCAAGCACCCGGCGCAGGCAAGCCTTGAACAGCGCCGAGCAACGCTGCCGGGGGTCGGCTGCGTTCAGTGTCGCAGGCTCCGATCGGGATTGGGTGGGCTCGGACCGGGCCGCCGCCTGCAGCGCCTCAAAGGCCTCCTCAGGCATGAAGGGCACCATCAGTCCGAGGCCGGTGGAGGAAGCATGCGCCACGGTGCCAAAGAGGCGGAACAGGCGGAGCCAATCCACCGAACTTAAGCGAAGCACGCTAGAATTGACCGCGTAAGTTATTGAATTAATTGAAGTTTTCGCTTGACGGAGTGACCGAGATGGAAATGCAAGTACTGTGAATTCATCCAGCATCTCATGCTGGATGTCTCCGATCGAATTGCCTCCGATGAGTTCGCGCAATTGGC
>JADCGQ010000006.1 GCA_020248945.1 Rubrivivax sp. | reverse complement strand
CGGCAAGAAGAGCAGCTACCGCGTGGTGGGCGAAGACGGCGAGATGGACTCCGAGCGCGAGGACTACGAGCGCAGCGACTTCAAGTTCACCACCGGCAACAAGCAGCTGAACTTCATGCAGCACATCATGACGGTGATGGCTGCCAGCGGCCGCGCCGGCGTGGTGCTGCCCGACAACGTGCTGTTCGAGGCCGGCAGTGCGGGTGAAGGCATCCGCCGCCGGCTGCTGGAGCAGTTCGACTTCCATACGCTGCTGCGCCTGCCCACCGGCATCTTCTACAAGCCGGGTGTGAAGGCCAACGTGCTGTTCTTCGACAAGCGCCCGCCACGTGCCGACGGCAAACCCAACACGCAGGCGCTGTGGATCTACGACCTGCGCACCAACTGCCACTTCACGCTGAAGAAGAACCCGTTGGCCGTGGCCGACCTGCAGGACTTCGTGGCCAGCTACCGCGTGGGCGCGCGCGAGCAGCGGCAGGAGACCGAGCGCTTCAAGCGCTTTGCGGTGGCAGACCTGCTGGCCCGCGACAAGCTCAACCTCGACATCTTCTGGCTCAAGGACGACAGCCTGGACGACGTGGACAGCCTGCCCGCGCCTGATGTCATCGCAGCTGAGATCGTGGAGAACCTGCAGGCGGCGCTGGAGGCCTTTCAGAACGCGGCCGACGAGCTGGCCGCGGGCCCGGCGGCCGCAGCAGCGGCGGTCTAGCGAGCGGGGCTGCGCTTCCTGAGCGGCCCATGCCGCCGCGCCACCGCCCCCGCCTCCTCCGCCACCGCCGCCCGCAGCGCCGCCGGCGCCAGCACCTCCACCTCGGTGCCCAGCCGCAGCAGCTGGCGCGCGGCGTAGGCGTCGGGCTCGGTGGGCAGCTCGGCCTCCACCCAGCCGGCGAGCCCGGCGGCGCCGTGGGCCGGGCGTTGCGTGCGTTCGGCCCACTCGGCGGCAGCGGGCTGCTCGGCGCGCAGGATGGCCAGGCCCTCGGGCGAGATCCGCACCGTCGCGCGGCCGGCCATCAGCCGCGCCTCGAAGTCGGCCACCGCCTGCGGCCAGTGCGCTGCCAGCACGAAGCCCGGTGGCCGCTGCGCCGGCTGCTGCAGCACCCGCAGGCTGCGGATGCCGCTGGCACGGTAGGTGCGCGGCGCCGCCTTCGGGCCGCGCCCGGCCGCTCGCGCCACCAGGTACCAGAGCCCGCCCTTCAGCACCAGCCCCAGCGGCGACAGCGTGCGCTCGGCGTGGCCCTGCCAGCTGTCGTAGGCGATGCGCACGCGCTGCCCCTGCCACACCGCGGCGGCCAGTGCCGGCAGCAGCGGCAGCGCCTCGGGCCGGTGGTACCAGGGCAGCGGATCGACATGGAAGCGCTCGGCAATGCGCCCGGCATCGGCCGCGGCATCCGCCGGCAGGCTGGCCAGCAGCTTGAGCTGCACGTCGGCGGCCTCGCTGCCCAGGCCCAGGTCGCGCGCGGCACCCGCCAGGCCGGCCAGCGGCAGGCTGCGCGCCTCGGCCCCCGTCAGGCCCGTGAGCTGCGTGCGCCAGCCCGGCGCCAGCACGATGCCGCCGCCGCGCCCGCGCTCGGCGTGCACCGGCACGCCGGCGGCGCTGAGCGCATCGAGATCGCGGTAGACGGTGCGCACCGAGCACTCGAACTCGCGCGCCAGCTCGGCCGCCGGCACGCGACCGCGCAGCTGCAGGCGCAGCAGGATCGACAGCAGCCGGCTCGAACGCATGGCCGCAGATTAGCTGACATCCGGTGTCAGGTTTGAGCCGGCAGCATGCCGGGCATGTCCACGCTGCCGCTCCGTCGCCACCTGCTGCTGGCCAGCGCCGGCTGGTGGCTGGCCCCGTCAACCTTGCGGGCCGATACCCGCGCCCCCGGAACCACCATGCTCGACGACTCGATGATCGACGCCGAAGTCCCGCGCTTCGACCCCGTGCCCACGCCGCCGGCCACCGCCACGCCCGGCAAGCCCGGCGACTTCGGCTTTCTCGACGGCCGCTGGCGCATCCGCCACCTCAAGCGCCGCGGCGACAAGTGGGACCGCTTCGACGGCGAGGCCCGCTGCTGGAGCATCCTGGCCGGCATAGGCCACGTCGAAGAACTGCTGATCCCGGCGCGCGACTTCAGCGGCCTGGGCCTGCGCATGCTCGATGTCGAGAAGCGGCAATGGTCCGACCACTGGGTCAACGCCAAGAGCGGCGTCGTCACCACGCCTGGGCAGACCGGCAGCTTCGAAGCCGGCGCCGGGCTCTTTGCCAGCACCTACGACGACAGCGGCAAGACGATGCACTCGATGGGCATCTGGGACCGCATCGGCGACGGCGTGTGCCGCTGGCGGCAGGTGTACTCGGCCGACGGGGGCAAGAACTGGAGGCATGACTGGGTCATGCATTGGCGGCGCGTCGGCTGACGCCGCCGAGCCGGGCTGTTGTCTGCCAGGGACAACAGCGCCCCCATTAGCCTCGCATCCTGGCGCCGGGTGGGCGCCGCTTCAGATGGGATGGGGTGGGGGGACCGGTGGACACATCGGCAGCGAGCACGCTGCACATCGAGCTCGGGGCGCACCCGGGCCTGCTGCTGCCGGGTCGCGCGCGGCTGGCGCTGCCGCCGCGCGACGCCTTGCTGCTTGCGAGGCTGGCGCTCGACGGGCCGCAGGCCCGGCCGACGCTGGCCGCCTGGCTGTGGCCGCAAGCCACGCCGGCCGGTGCGCTGGCCAACCTGCGCCAGCGGCTCAAGCGGCTGCAAGACGCCAGCGGCGCGGCGCTGCTGGTGTTCGACGGCGCCCAGGTGGCGTTGGCCCGTGGCGTGGGCCATGGGCTGCAGCCCGTCTTGCCCAGCCGGGACGCGCCGGAGTCATGGCAGGCCCTGCTGCCGGGCCTGTGGCCTGCGGGGGCGGATGAGGACGACAGCCCCGCCCGCGCCTGGCTCGAGGCCGCACGCGGCACCCTGCGCCGGCAGCGCCGGCAGTTGGGCGCCGCCCGCATCCGGCAGCTCGAAGAGGCCCACGATCCCGAAGCCGCCCTGCCGTTGGCGCTGTGGCTGGTGGCCGATGATCCCGATGACGCCGACGCGCTGCGCAGCCTCATGCGCCTGCACCATGCACGCGGCGAAGCCGGCCTGGCGCTGCAGGCCTACCAGGCGCACGCGCGGCGGCTGCAGAAGGACTCCGGCGACGAGCCCGACGCCCTCACGGCCGCGCTGGCCGACACCATTGCCCGCGCGGCCACGTCGCCATCGGCCCGGCCGCCCGGAGCAGGGCCGGCGTCTTGGCTGCCGGTCCATCACCCGCACTGGGCGCTCCTGGGCCGTCCGCCGCAGCGGGTGCAGCGTGAGGCCGCCTGGGAGCACCTTGTGGCCCTGGCGCAGGCCGGTGGCACGGCCTGGCTGCTGGGGCCTGGCGGCGTGGGCAAGACGCGACTGGCCCACGACTTCTGTGAGACCCAGGCCGCGCCCCTGCGCCTGGCCTGCCCGCCCGGCCAGCAAGCCGTGCCCTATGCGCTGCTGGCCGCCTGCGTGCGCCAGCGCCTGGCGCAAGCCCAGGCCCTGCCGGCTGGCTCGCGCGCCGAACTGGCCCGCCTGGTGCCTGGCCTCGGCACGCCACCTGCGGCGCCGCTGCAGCCGCTGGCGCTGCAGCAGGCGCTGGTGGGCCTGATGGCGCAGGCCCCGGTGCCCGACGTGGTGTGGATCGACGACCTCCACCACGCCGACGCCGCCAGCCTGGAGCTGCTGCCGGCCGTGCTGGCGGGGCTGCGCTGCGTGCTGCTGGGTCTGCGGCCCGAGCAGGCCGGCGCGCCGCTGCAGGCCTGGCTGGTGGCTGGCGGCGACGGGGTCGTGCGCGTCGAGCTCGGCCCCTTCGGCCCCGAGGGCGTGGCCGAGCTGCTGGCGCAGATCGGCCTGCCCGGGATGGTGCCGGCGGACTGGGCGCCGCTGCTGTGGCGCCACACCGGCGGCCACCCTTTCCTTCTGCTTGAGACGCTGCGCCTGCTGGCGCGTGGGCCGCAGCCCGCGTCCACCGAGCCCCCTGAGCGTCTGCCCTCCCCGCCACGGCTGCTGGAGCTGCTGCAGCAGCGCCTGGGCGCCCTGTCGGTGCCGGCGCGCCGCCTGGCCGAGGTGGCGGCGCTGGCCGGCGAGCACTTCCAGGCGCGGCTGGCCACCGCGGCGCTGCAGGCCGACGCGCAGGCAGCAGGTGATGCCTGGGCCGAGCTGCAGGCCTGCGGCTACCTCGTCACCGCCGAGTTCGGCCGTGGCCGGCTGCACGATCTGGTGGCCGAGGCCGTGCGGGGCGCGCTGCCCGCACCCCGCGCGGCGCAGCTGCACCGCCAGCTGGCCATTGACCTCAAGGCCTTGGGCCACGTGCCGGCAGCGCACCTGGGGCAGCACTGGGCCCAGGCCGGCGAGCCGCAACGGGCCGCGCGGCTGCACCTGCGTGCAGCTGCCGAGGCGCAGCGCCTGTCGCGCGTGAGCGAACGCCTGGAGCAGCTCGACCGCGCCGCGGCGCAGTGGGCGCTGGCGCACCAGCCGGCGCGGGCCTTCGACGCGCAGGCTCAGGCGGCCGAAGTGCGCATCACCAGCCAGCAGCTGCAGGCCGGGCTGGAGCAGGCCCAGGCGCTGCTGGCGGCCGCCCAGTCGCCGCAGCAGCGCGCGGGGGCGCAGCGGCTGCTGGCCATGGCCCACACCTATGGCTACCAGCACGAGCCGGCGCTGCGCTGGGCCGCCGAGGCCCATGCCAGCGCCCTGGCGCTGCAGCACACCGGCTGGCAGGCCGACGCCGCCGGCCTGGCCGCGGTGGCCGCCGCCAACCTGGGGCGGCGCGACGAAGCCCGCGAGTGGCTGGCCCGCGAGCAGGCCGTGCCTGCAGGTGATGGCGGCTGGAAGAGCGAGATCAGCCGCCGCAGCACGCGGCTGGTGGTCTTTTCGAGCCTCGGCCAGCCCGAGCTCGCCCGCGAGGCACTGGAAGAAGCCTTGCAGCTGAGCGACCGCCCCGAGGCGCGGCCCGAGCACGCGGCCTTCCTCGCCAATGCGGCGGCGCTGGCCGTGCAGTGGGGGCTGCCCGAGATGGGCCTGCAGCGCGCCAGCCAGGCGGCGATGCTGGCGCATCCTCAGGCCGCAGGCGGCGGCGTCATCACCGGCCTGAATGCCGAGCTCCACGTGGGCCTGCACCTGATGATGCTGGGGCGTTTCCGCGAGGCCTTGCAGCGCCTCGAAGGCGCCCGCCAGCGCGCGGAAGAACCGGCGCTGCGCCACATGCTGCGGCTGCTCGAGGGCCACCTGGCCTGGCTGTGGGTGCAGCTGGGCCAGCCGGCGCGCGCACTGCAACTGCTGCAGGCCCAGCAGGCCGACCTCAAGCCGATGCAGCACATGCGGCGCTGGGCCCTGCGCGTGGAGGTGCAGCGCCTGAACGGCATCGCCGGGCCGCTGCCGCCGGCGCCGGCCGAGGTTCCGGCCGAGGCGGGCCTGGCGACGGTGTATCAGCTGGCCGTGCTCGCGGGGCGCCCGGCGGCCGAGCGTGCGCCAGCGCTGCAGGCCCTGCACGGCCGGCTGCAGCGCGAGGGCCTGCTCGGCGGCGCCACCTGGGTGCAGCTGCAGTGGCTGGAAGCGCAGGCCGAGCTGTCGGCCGCCCCGCCCGGCGAGCTGGCCGCCGCGGTGCAGGCTCTGTGGCAGGACGTGCAACAGCGGCATTGCCTGGCGGCCTACCGGCCCGAGTTGCTGCTGCGGCTGGCCGCGCTGTGCCAGACGCTGGGCCACCCGCTGGCCGCGCAGCCGGTGCTGCAGGTCGCGCGCCAATGGGTGCAGCGTGCCGCCGAGGGGCTTGCGGGCACGCCCTGGCACGAGAGCTTTCTGCAGCGCAACCTCGTCAATGCCGCGCTGCTGCGCGGCTGAGGCCACCCCTGCCGCGCGGCGCGGCGGCCTCAGTCGCCATAGCCCACCCGTACCGGCGTGGCCACGAAGCCGCCCGAGGCGTTGGTGATGCCGAGCTGGCCCCAGGTGGTGACGCCCCAGCCCCACAGACTGCCGTCATTGCGCAGCACGAACACCGTGCGGTCGAAGAGCGCGATCTGCACCACGCCCGTGAGCGGGCTGCCGTCGGCCAGCCGCACCTGCACCGGCACGGCGGTGAGCGTGAGGCTGGGGCTACCCAGCACGCCGCTGATGTTCCGGCCGGCCATCCATACCGTGCCGTCGGTGCGCAGGAAGGCGGTCACCTCCTGGCCGGCGGCGATGTCGGCGATGTTGCCGAAGCCGTTGCCGGCGGCGTCTTGCACCAGCGTCGGCCACAGGCGTTCGCCGGCGCCGCCGCTGGGGCACTGGCCGTAGTCGTTGGCGCCCCAGCACAGCGCGGTGCCGTCGCTGCGCAGCACGAAGCCCACGTCGTAGCCCACGGCGACGCGGGTCACGTTGGCGATCGGGATGCCGACGCTGCTGGTCAGGCGCTGGGCCACGATGGCACCGGTGTTACGAGCTCCGTCGCCCAGCCGGCCGCGGCTGCCGCTGCCCCAGATCCAGACCGCGCCGTCGGTGGCCAGGGCCATGTTGGTGCTCTCTCGTGCCGCGATCTTCGCGATGCCACTCAGCGGCACGCGGCCTGAGCCCAGGGTCTGCACCGGGTTCAGGTACTCGTTCGGCGGCGCCGGACGGGCGTTCACGTCGTAGTTGTTGCCCAGTTGCGCGCTCAGGGCATAGCCCCAGCCCCATACCGTGCCGTCGTTGCGCAGCGCCAGCGTGTGGCCCCAGCCGGCCGACACTTCGACCCAGCTGCCGAGCACGTTGCCGCTGGCGTCGCGCACGGGCAGCGGGAACAGCTGGCCGCCCCGGGTGCCGTCCCTGAAGCCCGTGCCCATCTGGCCGTAGAAGTTGTCGCCCCATGACCAGATCGAGCCGTCGGCCTTCAGGCCCGCCGTGTGGCTGGAGCCGCTGGACACCTGCACCGTCGTCAGCCGTGTGCCGTCGGTGTTCAGCGCGGTGATGTTCAGGCCCTGGCGCGTGCCAGACGTGTCGCGCTGGCCGTCGCCGCCGTAGTCGCGCCAGCCCCAGGTGCGCACGCTGCCGTCTTCGAGCCGCGCGCTCACCGTGGAGCCCCCGGCGCTGACCTGCACCGCGCGCGGCGTCACGCGCAGCAGCGCGTCGCGGCTGGTGGCGGTGCCGGCGACGTTGCTGACGCGCACGCTGTAGACCACGCCGTTGTCGGTGAAGGGCAGCGCCGGCGTGTCGTGGCTGGCCTGCGTGGCGCCCTCGATGGCCACGCCGTTGCGCAGCCACTGGTAGGCCAGCGGCGCGGTGCCGGTGGCCGCCACGGTGAAGCGCACGCTGCGGCCCGACAGCGTGCTGGCATCGGCCGGCTGGGCGCTGATCGCAGGCGCCACGGGCGGCTCGCTCACGCTCAGCCGCGCCGTGTCGCTGGCGGCGCTGCCGGCGGCGTTGCTCACCACCACGCGCCACTCGCTGCCGTTGTCGGCCAGCGTGAGGGCCGGCGTGGTGACGCTGGCGGCGGTCGCGCCCGCCACCGCAACGCCGTTGCGCTGCCACTGGTACTGCAGCGGGCCGGCGCCGGTGGCGGCCACGGTGAAGGTGGCCGTCCGGCCCACCACCAGCGCGGCCGGCGTGGGCTGCGCTGTGATGCGCGGCAGCACGACGACGGTGAGCGCCACCCCGGGCGTCGGCACCAGGCCCACGGTGTTGCTGACCTGCACCGAGAACAGCGCACCGTCGTCGGCGGGTGTGGCCGCGGCCAGCGTGTAGCTGGCGGCCGTGGCCCCGGCAATGGGCTCGGTGCCGCGCAGCCACTGGTAGCGCAGCTCGCCGGCGTTGCTGGTGGCGGCCACGGTGAAGCTGGCGCTCTGGCCTTCGTTCACCGTCAGGGCCTGCGGTGCCGTTTGCAGCGCGGGTGGCGCAGGCGGCGGGCGCACGTTGAGCAGCGCGTTGGCGCTGGTCACGTTGCCGGCCGCGTTGCTGAGCTGCACCTGGAAGCGCGCGCCATCGTCGGCCAGCGCCGTGGCGGCCAGCGTGTAGCTGGCGCTGGTGGCGCCCGCGATGGCGGTGCCGTTGCGCAGCCACTGGTAGCTGACGGGCTGCGTGCCGGCCGACAGCGTGACCGTGAACACCGCGGGCTGGCCGGCATCGACGGTCTGTGCCGCCGGCTGCGTGGCCACGGCTGGCAGCACGGCGGCCGGCGCGGGCGCGGGCGCGGGTTCGGGGTCGTTCTTGCTGCAGCCGGCCAGCAAGGCCAGGCCCATCAGCAAGCTGCCGGCCCATTTCCAAAGCCCCGCGGGGCGCACGAATTCGGCCGTGTCCGGCCCGGCCCGGTGGGCCATTCCTGAGCAACTCATCGTTGTCGTCCCTCGTTCGGTGTCACGGCCCTGGACGGGCGCCGTGCACCGCAGGCTAGGACGAGGGCGTGATCCGGGCGTGATCGGGGACGTGATCGGGGCGGGGTGGACCGGCGGAAGACCGCCGCCTTCTCAGCGACCGCCCGCCCGCTGCCTGCTCACAAGGTGCGCCAGAGCTCGTCGTGGATCGAGCCGGCGATGAAGTTCTCGGCGCCCTTGGCGGCCATCTCCTTGTAGTGCGGGTCGCTGGTGATGGCCGCCATCTTGGCTTCGAACGCGGCGAGGTTCTCGTAGCGGGCGGCCCAGCCGATGCGGTTGGGATTGCCGGCCACAGGCATCGCGATCGACAGCGTGACGCCGTGCTTGTCATGGATGTGGGCGGCGACCTGCTGGGCGAAGGCGACGGCACTGCCGACCTTGCCGGGGGCGATGGCGGCGTTGCGATAGAAGGCGATCATGGTCGGTTCCTCTCAGGGTGGTGGGGCTGAAGACAGGAGTCACGCCAGCCGCACCGTGCTGGGCGAGAGCGCGTGGATCGACAGCGCCGAGCGCTGGGTGCACAGGTGCGTGTCGCCCGGCTCGAGCACGATGTCCTGCGGCTCGCCGTCGAAGCACAGCCACAGCACGCCGCGCTCGCAGGTCACGCGGCGGCCGAGAGGCTTGGCGATCCAGCGCGTGGCGCCGGGGCTCAGCGGCTCGGTCGATGCCATCGGGCGCGTGTCGCGGCCGGGCTCGGCGAGCCGGCGCACGAAGGCGCGTGCCCAGGCGCGCGGCGTGGCCCACAGGTCCTGGGGCGGCGCGATGAAAGGCGTTGGGCTCGCGGTGTTCATGAGGGGCTTCCTTCGTGTCCTGCAGACCGGTGGGCCTGCGATGGATGCACTGTAGGAAGCGGGGCCCGGCAGCGCGATACCGCGAGGGCGTCGCGGCCTACCGTCAACGCGGTAGGCGCAGCGGGCTGGCCGGCCTGCCGCCCACGCTCCTAGCGCCCCGCCAGGATCCAGCCCGCCGCCTTCTCCGCGATCATCAGCGTCGGGCTGTTGGTGTTGCCGTGCGTGATGGTCGGCATCACGCTGGCGTCCACCACGCGCAGGCCCAACACGCCGTGCACGCGCAGGTGGGGATCGACGACGGCGAGCGCATCACTCGCGCGGCCCATCTTCGCCGTGCCCACGGGGTGGAAGATGGTGGTGGCGATGTCGCCGGCCAGGCGCGCCAGTTCGTCGTCGGCCTGGTATTGCACGCCGGGCTTGAACTCCTCGGGCGCGTATTTCGCAAACGCCGGCTGCTGCGCGATGCGCCGCGCCACGCGCAGCGAGTCGGCGGCCACGCTGCGGTCTTCGGCCGTGCTCAGGTAGTTGGGCGCGATCTTCGGCGCGGCCTGCGCGTCGGCGCTGGCGATGTGCACCGTGCCGCGGCTCGTGGGCTCGAGGTTGCACACGCTGGCGGTGACGGCAGGAAACGGATGCAGCGGCTGGCCGAAGGCCGGCAGCGACAGCGGCTGCACATGGAACTGGATGTCGGGGCCCGGCTTGTCGGGCCGGCTCTTGGTGAAGATGCCCAGCTGCGACGGCGCCATGCTCATCGGGCCGCTGCGCGTGAGCGCGTATTCGAGGCCGATGCGCAACTGGCCGACAAGCGAGTTCGCCAGCGTGTTGAGCGTCTTCGCGCCCTGCACCTTGAAGACGGCGCGGATCTGCAGGTGGTCTTGCAGGTTGGCGCCCACGCCCGGCAGATCGTGCTTCACCGCGATGCCGTGCTGCTGCAGCAGCGCGCCGGGGCCGAGGCCCGAGAGCTGCAGGATCTGCGGCGTGCCGATGGCGCCGGCGCTCAGGATGACCTCGCGTGCGGCCTGGATGGTGCGCCGCTGGCCGCCCTGCAGCAGCTGCACGCCGGTGCAGCGCCAGCCGCCGTCGGCCTGGGGTTCGAGTTCCAGCCGCTCCACCGTCACGCCCGTCAGCACCTGCAGGTTGGCGCGGCCGCGCGCGGGGCGCAGGAAGGCCTTGCTGGTGTTCCAGCGCCAGCCGCTCTTCTGGTTGACCTCGAAGTAGCCCACGCCTTCGTTGCTGCCGCGGTTGAAGTCGCCCGTGGCCGGGATGCCGGCTTCCACGGCCGCGGCCGCGAAGGCGTCGAGCACGTCCCAGCGCAGGCGCTGGCGCTCCACGCGCCATTCGCCGCCCTGGCCGTGGTGGGCGCCGGGTTCGTGCAGCGCGTTGTCTTCGTGGCGCACGAAGTCGGGCAGCACCTGCTGCCAGCCCCAGGCGGGCTCGCCGGTGGCGGCGGCCCAGGCGTCGTAGTCACGCGCCTGGCCGCGCATGTAGATCATGCCGTTGATGCTGCTGCAGCCGCCGAGCGTCTTGCCACGCGGGTAGATGAGCTGGCGGCCGTTGAGGCCGGCGTCGGCCTCGGTGCGGTAGCGCCAGTCGGTGCGCGGGTTGTCGATGCAGTACAGGTAGCCCACCGGGATGTGGATCCACGGGTAGGTGTCGGGGCCGCCGGCCTCGAGCAGCAGCACCCGCGCCTGGCCGTCGGCGCTCAGGCGGTTGGCCAGCAGGCAGCCGGCGGTGCCGGCGCCGACGATGAGGTAGTCGTAGGTAGGAGCGTCCACGCCGCCGATGCTGCCACGCCCGCGCACGCCGCCGGGTGCTGGGAGCTTGCAACATAGTGTCGACGTCGACTTCCAAGCGAATCAAGCACTTAGCTTGGTTCCAGCGTCGCGACGGTGTGTCGAGTCGAGATACTCACAAGCACTGCCGGCCAGCGAAGTCGCACGCTTGGGCAACTATGCGTTGAGCGCAGCGCGGGATGCCCCCCGTTGACGGTCGAGCCGAGCCTCTACCGAGCGCACGGCCGTGAGAGGTCAACAACCGCGACAAGAACTTCACCGACGGCAAGCTGCAGGCTCGCATCGAGCAACTCGAGGACAGCATCAAGCGCTACCTCGTCGAGCTCGATCGCGCTGACCGTGACGCTCAGGGCTCCAGCAGCGCATTGACTACCGACAAATCGGCGGGCGTCAACTGCCCAGAAGCCTGACGCAGCCGCAGCCCGCCGACGATGAAGTCGTAGCGCGCCCGTGCCAGGTCGCGCTTCGTCTGCACGAGCTGGGTCTGGGCGTTGAGCACGTCCAGGTTGACGCGAACGCCTACGCTGTAGCCCAGCTGCGTGGCCGCAAGCGCCAGCTGGGTGGAGGACTCCGCCACCTCCAGAGCACGCACCTGCGCCGCGCCGCTCTGCACGCCGAAGTAGGCCACGCGCGTGGCCTGCGCCACGCCCCGGCGTGCGGCCTCGACCTCGTTGCGCGAACGTTCGGTCAGCGCCAGTGCTTCCTTGATGCGGTTCTGCGTGGCACCGCCGCTATACAGCGGCCAGTTCAGATGCACGCCCAGATTCGCGATGGTGGTGGTACCGGTGCGCGGCACGCCGCTGCCGCGGGCGTACGCGGGCCCGAGCGACGCGGTCGCGTCTACTGTCGGCAGCTTGGCGGCACGGGCGCGGTCGACCTCCAGCTCCGCCACCTCCAGCCCGACGCGGGCGCGGCGGATGCTCGGGTGGTCGCGGTCGGCCAGCGTGACCCACTCCTCGGGGTTGGCCGGAACCACCGTGGGCATCACCACCAGCATCTTCAGCGGGTTGGGCTGCACGTCGGAGCGGCCCACCAGCTGGTTCAGCGCGATGCGCTTGGCCAGCAGGTCGTTCTCGGCCGCGATCTCCTGCGCCGCCGCGAGGTCGAAGCGTGCCTGTGCCTCGCGCGTGTCGGTGATGGTAGCGGTGCCAACCTCGAAGCCACGCCGCGCGGAGGCCAGCTGCTCGTCGATGAACCTCTTGCTGGAGCGCACGGTGTTCAGTCCATCCTGCGCGGCCAGCACGTCAAAGTAGGCTTGAGCCACGCGCACGATCAGGTCTTGCTCGGCAGCCTCCAGTTCGACCTGGGCACCGACCAGGGATCGCCGTGCTTGCTGCACGCTCACCCCGTTGGCCCGGTTGAACAGCGGCATTCGGCCGCTGAGGGACGCTCCGAGGCTGTTCGTCTCGGTCGCGCTGCGCCCGGGCTGGTCGGTGCGTTCCACGACACCGCTGGCCGTGACCCCGACCGACGGGCGCAGCAGGGCCGCAGCCTGTGCGGCGCGAAACTGCTCTGACTCAGCTTGCGCCAGGGCAGCGCGGTAGATCGCGTCGTAGCTGTGTGCCGCCTCGTAAAGCGTCTGGAGGTCCTGCGCCGAAGAATGGCAGGGCCAGGCCACAGCCGAGACGGAGGCGGTCAGTGCGATCGCGGCGCGGGCCAGCACGGACTTTGGCCGGTGGTGGAGCAGCGACAGCGGTGGGCAGGTCGGGAGGGCACGCATGGGGGTCCGTATCCTTGAAGCGAGGAAGTCTGGCGGGGCGACGGCGCAACGCGGGCGAAACTGGACTGGCGCCCGCGATACCTGGAGTGCGAAGCCGGTCGTTCATCTGAGTCCGAGGGCCGTTGAGCGGAGGAGAAGAGCAGTTCGCCCTCGGACCAACAGGCCGTACTGGCACGAGTCTGCTGGCGGGCGTTCGTCACAAGCGCTCTTCACGGGCGCTCTTCACTGGCGGTTTGCGGAGGAACGGGATGCCAAGGCGATCACCTCAACCCAGCCGCGCACATGACCTCATCCATCGTTGGCCAGCGTGGCCACTTCCGGACGATCTTTACGGTGGGTCCCCAGGGTGCCCACTGCTCGGGAACCGTTGGTCCCAGGACGCTGACCGTAGGAACTCCCACCGCTGCTGCCAGATGGCCTGGTCCGGTGTCGTTTGCAACCACAATGGCGGCACGTCTCAGGATGCCGCTGTAAACCCCAAGGTCAACATCACGGATCAGTGTCGCGCCGATGAGGCGTTCCGCCCCCACGTCGGCGGGGCCAGGGCAGCAGACCACGTCTCGATCCGTGGCGGTCAGTTCCTGTACGAACGAGGCGAAGTGGGGCCACACCTTTGGCTGGTTTTCGAAGACACCGCCGGCAAATGGACAGACAACCACGAACCCCTGCCGGACCCCGTGCCGGCGCAGCCATGCGTCGGCAAGTTGCTGGTCTGCCATGCTGACTCGGAGTCCGATCTGCTCCGGCACAGGCAGGTCAAGCCGGAGAAAGCGACAGCTCAAGGCCCAGAAGTGCTGCAAGGCGTGACCCCACAGAGGCGGCTCTGCGCGCGCAAGAAGCCAGCTGCGGCCCTCGGTCGCATGGCCGACCGCCCTCAGCCCCGCCAGCCGCGCCTCCAGTGCCCCGGAGAAGGCGTTCGGGAACACCAACATGTTCTCGCGTGTCGAGAAGCCAGGGTCAAGGGACGAGAGATTTCTGCGGAGTGCACGCAACTGGCGGATCCTGTACGGGAGCGGACCCGGCCGTGGATAGACACTCCAGCCATAGGCTGCCAACAACTCTCCCGCCCAGGGCTTGCCAACCAGATGCAGTGTGTATCCCGCGAGCTGCAAGAGTTCCAATGCTGGAAGACTCAGGACCACGTCACCCACATAGTTGCGCAGTCGAACGATAAGTGGTCGCATGGCTGGCGGAAGCATGTGTTGACGCTGCGCGTGCAGAGTCGTCCGTATCACTCGATGTGAACCGAGTAAGGTGGAGAAGCGCAGGGACCGGTGCAGGAGTTTGCGCGGCCACACAGGCGGCAACGCAATGATGTCGCCGAAGCTCGCGAGCCGTCGGCCGCGCCACAGCGCATCGACTAGAACCGGTAGGCGTAAACCAGCGAGAACTCGGCCTGGCTTGACCGATCGACGAGTGGGCTGGCCGTGATCGTCTGCGACAGCTTCGTCCTGCTGGCGTCGAAGATGAACAGGTGCTGCCTGCTGTAGGCATAGGTGGCACGCACACCCAGCTCGTAGTTGCGAGCCGATCGGCCTGCGTAGACCGGGCGCGAAAGGGATGCCTCGCCGAGTCGTACGCCGTAGTAGTAGTCGACGTACCTCTGGTCAAGCATGCTCACCCCGACGCGAGGGCTGATCTCGAGACTCGCGCCGACGTCGAACTCCGTCTCCAGCTCCAGATTGACAACGCGGCCTCCACTGTTGCCCGATGCATCGCGAAGCCACTCGACGCTGAGTTCTGCCCACGGGGTCTCCCAGGTCGCCTTGGCACCCGCCCAGACACTGGCCTTGCGCGCGGACATGCCGGCGAGGAATGCTGAGTCGGAGGCCTTGTAGCCATCGCCCTCATAGGTCGCCATCAGTCGGAAGTCAAGGCCGCTTGACCGGCCTAGCGAAAGCTGGGGCAGCTTCAGCTCGACGGTGGGCAGCTGAACCGAAACGTATCTGTTCTCGAAGCGAACCAGAGGCAGCAGAACCGTCTCGCGCCCGGTACCCTTGTACAGCTCCTGCTCAGCCCGTACTGCGGCCCCAAGAGCCCACTGGGCCGTCTTCCCTTGAGCGTCTTCCTGAGCGTTGGCCCATGAAGCCGTGGCGGCACATGCGAAACAGAGCATGGTCCGTATTGCGAGAGAACGCGGTCTTGCGCTCGTGGTGCAAGTGGCGTCGTAGAGGTGCGAGATGGTCATGTTGACTGGGGATGAGTTCGCGGGGCCTTCAGGATCGGCCATCAAGACTTACCGGTTTCTTTCCGGCCACAACAGGATCGTGTCCCAACGCGTGGTGTAACTCCACAGCCCGGACGGGCTGAGATGCACGCTGTGCTCAGCGCTGCACTGCTGGCAGGCGAGCTGGGGCAGTATCGCTGAGGGTCTGCAGGCTTTCAAGCTGCATGTAGCGGCG